>NZ_JAZHOF010000021.1:0-512 GCF_037855135.1 Microbaculum marinum | reverse complement strand
TGCCCGCCGTTCCATCGACCCCGAACAGTCGCTTGGGCCGCTCGAAGCGAAGCCCGCTTGCGCAAGGATGGGACAGGATGGACGCGATCGTTGTCGGCATCGATGTATCGAAGACGCAGCTCGACGTGCATGTGGAGGGCGGCGAGAGCTTCCGGCTTCGCCGCGACAGCGAGGCGGTCGCGGCGCTTGCGGAGCGGCTGAAGCTGCTTGCCCCGCACGTCATCGGCATCGAGGCCACCGGCGGCTTCGAGACCGTCGTGGCGGCCGGCCTGGCGGGCGCCGGCCTGCCGGTCGTCGTGGTCAACCCGGCTCAGGTGCGCGCCTTCGCCAACGCGCTCGGCAAGCGCGCCAAGACCGATCCCATCGATGCTGCGGTCGTCGCCCGCTTCGTCGCGGCCACCAGGCCGCAGATCCGTCCGCTCAAGGATCGGCAGACCCGGTTGCTGGCCGATCTCGTCGGCCGGCGCCGGCAGATCGTCGCCATGATCGTCGCCGAGCGCCAGCGCGAGCAC
>NZ_JAZHOF010000020.1:0-947 GCF_037855135.1 Microbaculum marinum | reverse complement strand
ATGGCCAAAGCGAAGTTTGAGCGGACGAAGCCGCACTGCAACATCGGGACGATTGGTCATGTTGACCATGGCAAGACGACGCTGACGGCGGCGATCACGAAGTCGTTTGGCGAGTTCAAGGCGTACGACCAGATTGACGCTGCGCCGGAGGAGAAGGCGCGCGGCATCACGATCTCGACGGCGCATGTGGAGTACGAGACGGACAACCGCCACTACGCCCATGTCGACTGCCCCGGCCACGCCGACTACGTGAAGAACATGATCACGGGTGCTGCGCAGATGGACGGCGCGATCCTGGTGGTGTCGGCGGCCGACGGTCCGATGCCGCAGACGCGCGAGCACATCCTGCTGGCCCGCCAGGTCGGCGTTCCGGCGATCGTGGTGTACATGAACAAGGTCGACCAGGTCGACGACGAGGAGCTTCTGGAGCTCGTCGAGATGGAGATCCGCGAGCTGCTGTCGGCCTACGAGTTCCCGGGCGACGACATTCCGATCATCAAGGGCTCGGCGCTTGCGGCGCTGGAGGACAAGAATGCCGACACGATCGGCGAGGCCTCGATCAAGGCGCTGATGGCGGCGGTCGACGAGTACATCCCGCAGCCGCAGCGTCCGGTCGACGGCGCGTTCCTGATGCCGATCGAGGACGTGTTCTCGATCTCCGGTCGCGGCACGGTGGTGACGGGCCGGGTGGAGCGCGGCATCGTGAAGGTCGGCGAGGAAGTCGAGATCGTCGGGATCAAGCCGACGACGAAGACGACGGTGACGGGCGTCGAGATGTTCCGCAAGCTGCTCGACCAGGGCCAGGCCGGCGACAACATCGGCGCGCTGCTGCGCGGCGTCGGCCGCGAGGACGTGGAGCGCGGCCAGGTGCTGTGCAAGCCGGGCTCGGTGACGCCGCACACGAAGTTCAAGGCGGAGGCCTACATCCTGACGAAGGAGGAGGGCGG
>NZ_JAZHOF010000019.1:0-9098 GCF_037855135.1 Microbaculum marinum | reverse complement strand
ACGGTCTCTCAGACCAGGGACCCAACGATCTCCCGCCCGCACACACCATCGCACATCCAAAACACACAGGGACCCAGCGCAAAGCCAGGCGAAGCCGCCGCTCGGGCGCGCGTCAGCGCCCCTCTCGAAGGATCGGCGGCAAGTGCGGCAATCGCCCCGCTGGGCCCCGGATCAAGTCCGGGGCGTAGGCTACGGAATTGGCAAATGCCATGCCCCACGCACAGAATACGTCCCGGGCTTGACCCGGGACCCAGCGCAACGACCCGGCGCAGCCGCCGCTTTTCCTCACACCACCTCGTACACGTCCAGCACCACCGCGTTCGCCTCCCGCTTGCCGCGGGCGACCGCGATCACCCTGTTCAGCCAGGCGACGTCCGCGCCGCCAGTCTCGAAGCGCATGGCGGTGCGGAAGTAGTAGAGCGCCGGATCGACGTCCTCGCCGCGCGAAAGCCTCGCGATCACCTCGGGCGGGCCGTGGCGCACGCCGTCGCTCGAGACGAGGATCAGCGCGCCGGACTCGGTTTGAATCGTGTAGCGCGCCGAAATGTCGGCGACGCCGTCGGCGCGGATCACCTGCCAGTCGGCCCCGCCGGGCAGGATGCGGCCGTTCAGCCGCGGGCCGGTCACGGTCCCGCCGAGGATGTTGATGACGCGGCGCGTGCCGGCCGGGGTCGCTCCGAACTCCAGGATGTCGGCAAGCTCGGCCCGCACCTGCATGAAGGGCGTTTCGGCGAGGACCGTCATTGCATCGTGTTGGGCAGGAACAGCACCAGGATCGGGAAGGCGACCAGCAGCGCCAGCCGGAACACGTCCATCAGCACGAACGGCATGACGCCGGCGAAGATCCGCTGCAGCGGGATGTCGCGCGCCAGCGAGTTGAGCACGAACACGTTCATGCCGACCGGCGGCGTGATCAGGCCGAGCTCCACCGTCATCACGATGATGACGCCGAACCAGATCGGGTCGAAGCCCAGGTGCAGGATGACGGGAAAGATGATCGGGATCATCAGCACGATCATCGCCATCGCGTCGAGGATGCAGCCGAGCACCAGGAAGAACAGCAGGATCAGCACCAGCGTGCCGTAGGCGCCCAGTTCGAAGCTGAGCAGCAGCGTCGCGATCTTCTGCGGCGTCTGCGTCGCGGTCAGGAAATAGCCGAACAGCAGCGCGCCGATCAGGATGAAGAAGATCGAGGCCGAGACCTGGATCGAGTCGACGAGGCAGCGGTAGATCGATCGCCAGTTCAGCCGGCCGCGCACCACCCCGATGATCAGAACGCCGGAGGCTCCCATCCCGGCCGCCTCGGACGGCGTGAAGACGCCGCCGTAGATGCCGCCCATCACGAACACGAACAGCAGCACCACCGCCCACACCCCGCGCGAGGCGTGGACCCGCTCCCGCCATGTCGCCAGCGGCTGCACCGGCACGTCGTGCCTGGAGAACTGCACGTAGAGCCGCACCGTGACCAGGTAGAGCGCCAGCGCCAGGATGCCGGGCACGACGCCGGCGATGAACAGCTTGCCGATGTCCTGCTCGGTCAGGATGCCGTAGATCGCCAGCACGATCGACGGCGGGATCAGGATGCCGAGCGTGCCGCCGGCGGCGATCGAGCCGGTCGCCAGCGTGTCGGGATAGCCGTAGCGCTTCATCTCCGGCAGGGCGACCTTGGTCATCGTCGCCGCCGTCGCCACCGACGACCCGCAGATCGCCGCGAAGCCGCCGCAGGCGGCGATCGTCGCCATGGCGAGGCCGCCGCGCCGATGGCCGATCCAGGCGTTCGAGGCCCGGTACAGTTCGGCGCTCAGGCCCGAGGCGGTCGCCAGCGACCCCATCAGGATGAACATCGGGATCAGCGCCAGCGAGTATTCCGTGGCGGTGCGGATCGGCGACAGGCCGATCAGGTTCAGCGCCGGACCGGTGCGCACCATCATCGCGAAGCCGCCGACGCCGACCAGCCCCATCGCCACGCCGATCGGCACGCGCAGCAGCAGCAGCACGAACAGCACGACGAAGCCGCCGACGGCGATCAGGTCCGGATAGCTCATGGTTGGACGCGGCTCATGGTTTCGGGCGGTTCATGGCTCGCGGGTCGGGAGCCCGAGGGGATCGGCGATCGAATCCTGGCCGGGCGGCCCCTCGTCAGGGGAATCGAACCGGCGCAGCACGACGACGTGCAGGATGCGTGCCGCCAGCACCACCGCGGTGAAGGCGATGCCGAGCCAGGCGGCGAAGTGGAACGGCCAGATCGGCACGTCGAGCTCGAAGGTCGTCTCGCCGGCCGTCCGCGTCGCCATGACGCGCAGCCAGAACATCGCCGTGAACACGCAGGCGCAGCCGAAGAACACCAGGTCGGCGAAGACGTTGAGCGCGCCTTGCGCGCGCCGCGGCAGCGCCGACCACAGGATGTCGACCTGGATGTGCTCCTTGCGGTAGGCGGCGACCGCGATGCCCCAGAAGATCGCGACGCCGAGCAGCAGCCGGCCGACGTCGAAGGAGCCCGGCAGGCTGGCGTTGAACACGTAGCGCAGCACCACGGTGATGAAGGTCAGCGCGGTGATCACGCCCAGGAACATCGCCGCTGCGGCGTCGACGAGCAGGACGATCCGGTTGATCAGCCGTTCGAACGCGTTCATGCCGGATCCGCTCCCCGCTGCGGTCTGGAGCCTTTCATGGACGGCGGACCGGAGCAACCGCCTGCGGCCGGCGGGCCGGACCGCGTCCGGTGCCGGCGGCCGACGCGCCATGTGTCAGGGTGAAACGCCCGCGGCGGGCCGATGTGCTATCCGGTTGCGGATCGGAAAGGAGACGGAGAATGCGGGACGAGGCTGGAACGCGCGGATGGGGCATCGGCCGCCGGCGGATTGCCCTGTGGGCCCTGGCCGTGGCCGCGATACTGGCGGTCCCGCTCGTGGCGACGCAGGTCAGCGACGATTGGCGCTGGGGTCCCTTCGATTTCGTGTTCGCCGCCGTCCTGCTGTTCGGGGCCGCGATCACGTACGAGGCGCTGGCGGGCGTGGGGGGCACCGGCGCGTACCGCGTTGCCGTCGCGCTGTCGGTCGCCACGGCGCTCCTGCTCGTCTGGCTGAACGCTGCCGTCGGCATCATCGCGGACGACGGCCTGTTCGCCGTGATGTATCTGGGTGTCCTTGCCATCGGGGTGATCGGTGCCCTCGTCGCGCGGCTGCGGCCGCCCGGCATGGCGCGGGCCTGTCTCGCGATGGCGATTGCCCAGCTGCTCGTCCCGGCGGTCGTGGCGGCCCTGCCGGCCCTCCGGCCCGCCCTGACGGAGCCGCCGGGTGTGGTGGGAGTGTTCGCGCTCAACACCGTCTTCGTCGCCCTGTGGCTCCTGTCCGCCTGGCTGTTTCGAAGATCGGCCCCACGGCACGCCCCCGCGGACCGCTCCTGAAGGATGCGAACGCAGCGCCGCGGCCCGGAGCGGGGCGGCGCTGCGGGGCGTTCAGTACTGCGAGTTGTACTTCTTCAGGGTGTCGCCGAGGTCGGCCCAGATCGCGTCCGCGTCGTGGCCGGCGTCGTTGACGGTCTTTTTCCATTCGTCGAGCATCGGCGCCACCGCCTCGCGCCATGCGGCGACCTGGTCGGGCGTCGGCTCGGTCACGGTGTGGTCGGGCATCGCCTTGATCTTGTCGCGGCCGCCGCTCTCGTAGGCGGCCCAGCCGACCGAGGTCTGCTTGGCCCATTCCGGATTGCAGTGGTCGTCGATGACCTTCTTCTGGGCGTCCGACAGCGAGTCGTAGAAGTCCTGGTTCATGCCCCAGACGAAGCCGACGACGTAGAGCGGCATGTCGAGGTGGTACTTGGTCGTCTTGTCGATGCCGAACAGCAGGATCGAGCCCCACGGGAAGGTGATCGCGTCGGCGACGCCGCGCTCAAGCGCCTCGCGCGATTCCGGCGCGCTGACCTGCACCGGCTGGCCGCCGAGCATGGTGACGAGCTTGGAGATGGTGCCGTTGGCCGGCCGCACCTTCATGCCGTCGACATCGCCGGGCACGGCGATCTGCTCCTTGGAATGGAAGGCGCCGGGATCGTGGGCGTTGGCCAGGCACACGTAGATGTCGCCCATCTCCTTGTCGGCGTAGCGGCTGTACCACTCGTCGATGGCGGCCGAGCCGTCGGTCGCGTTGGTGACGTTGAACGGCAGGTTGGCGGCGTCGAAGATCGGGAACCGGCCCGGCGTGTAGCCCGGGTTGATGTAGCCCATGTCGGCGATGCCGTCGCGGACCATGTCGTAGGTGTCCTTGGCCGCGCCGAGCTGCTGCGCCGGGAAGATCGTCACGCTGATCGTGCCGTCGGAGGCCTTGTTGATCGACTCGCCCCATTCGGTGATCGCCGCCTGCAGCGGATGGGTCGGCGGGACCCAGTGCGAGAAGCGGATCTCGACGGGATCGTCCTGCGCCTGCGCGCTGCCGGCCACCGGCACGACGCCCGACAGCGCGACGACGGCCACCCCGGCGGCAGCCAGAACGGATCCGGCAAGCAAGCTCTTGATGCTCATCTGTGTCCTCCCTGAAGATAGCGGATCTTGGTGCGATCGGCCCGGCCACCTTGCGCCTGCCGCGCCGGTGACTCTCGTGCCGTAACCCTAGCCCGACCCTCGCGGCCCGGGCAAGATGATTGTTTGCGTCTGCAACTGTTTGAACGCAAACGGTGATTGAGGCGCTGCGGCAGGCTGCACACGAAGTATTCTCCAGCACCCCGCCGCGCTGGGCCCCGGATCAAGTCCGGGGCGTAGGCCTGTCGTGTTGTGGAGCTTCAACCAGGAGCACAGAATACGTCCCGGACTTGATCCGGGACCCAGCGCAGAGCTTGCGGCACGGTCCGGCACAGCCCATCCGGCTCTCGATCCTCCCGTCGTCGCACCCTCGCCATTCCGAGCCTCACCGCACGGCCACATTCTCCACCAGCAGCGCGATGCCCTGGCCGCCGCCGATGCAGGCCGACGCGATGCCGTATCTGAGCCCCGACCGCTTCAGTTCGCGCGCCACGGTAACGGCAAGCCGGATGCCGGTCGCGCCCAGCGGATGGCCGATGGCGATCGCGCCGCCGTTGACGTTCAGCCTGTCCTCGTCGATCCCCAGCTCCCGGGCGCAGGCCATCACCTGGGCGCCGAAGGCCTCGTTGATCTCGATGCGGTCGATGTCGTCGAGGGCAAGACCGCTGCGCTCCAGCACGGCGCGGATCGCCGGCACCGGGCCGATGCCCATGATCTCCGGCGGCACGCCGACGGCCGCCGCCGTGACCAGCCGCGCCAGCGGGGCGCCGTCGCGCCGGCGCGCATAGTCCCCGGAAGCGACCAGCGCGGCGGCCGCCCCGTCGACCACGCCGGACGAGTTGCCGCCGGTCTGGACACCGCCGAAGGCCGGCCGGATCCTGGCCAGCGCCTCAACCGACGACGGCCGGATATGGGTGTCCTCGCCGACCGCCTCGACCTTGCGCGGCAGCTTGATGCCGCGGTCGTTGTAGCCGTCGACGGCGAAGGTCTCGCTGACGACCGGGGCGATCTCGCCGGCCAGGAACCCGGACTCCCTGGCCGCCAGCGCCCGCTCGAAGCTGCGCGCCGCGTAGGCGTCGACCTCCTCGCGACCGATCTGGTAGCGCTCGGCGAGGTTCTCCGCCGTGCCGCCCATGGTGACGTCGGCGGCCGGGTCGAGCAGCGCCTCCCACAGGAAGTCCCTGAATTCGACGCGGCCCATGTCGAAGCCGCCGCGGTGGGTGTAGGCGGCGACCGGGTTGCGGCTCATCGATTCCGCCCCGACGCACAGCGCCACGTCGGTGCGGCCGAGCGACACCGCGTCGGCGGCCTGGCTGATCACCTCGATGCCGGTGCCGCAGATGCGCTGGACCAGGTGGGCCGGCACCTCGACCGGCACGCCGGCATAGAGGCCGACATGGCGCGGCAGCATGTAGGCGTCGAAGCTCGCCTGCGCCATCGAACCGGCGATCACCGTGCCGACGTCAGCGGGCGGAACCGCGGCGCGGGCCAGCGCCTCGCGCGCCACCTTGATGCCGAGGTCGATCGGCGAGACCAGCGACAGCGCCCCCTTGTAGTCGACGAAGGGCGTGCGCACCCCGTCGACGAGCCAGACGTCGTCCCAGGCCGCGGTGACGGCGTGTTCGGTGCCAAACATCCTCAGGTTCCCTCGCTGAGCGCGATGACCCGCGGCGACGGCGGATCGGCGAAGAGCTCCTCGACGAGCCCGGCCCGGTTCTCCAGCACGGCGCGCTGGTTGATCGAGCCCTTGTCGGTCATCTCGTGGCGGTCGATCGCCGGCGGCGCCTGCATCAGCATCAGCCGCGCCACCCGGTTGGAGGAGCCCGTCGCCCGCGCCGCGAACTCCTGCAGCCGCTCGCCGAAGGCTGCCCGCACCGTTTCGTCGCCGACCACGTCGGCGAGGCCGGCATCGGCGGCAAGTCCGGCCAGCCGCCGGCAGGCGTGCAGGTCAGCGAACACCAGCGCGGCGACGCAGTCCCGGTTCAGCCCGGCGATCACCACGTCCGACACCAGCGGCGCGAAGTGGTCGATGAAGGCCGCCCTGAGCGGCCCGACATTGACCCAGGTGCCGGTGGCGAGCTTGAAGTCCTCCTTGATGCGCCCGTCGAAGATCAGCCCGGCGCACGGGTCGTCGGGGTCGGCCAGGCGCATCGCGTCGCCGAACATGTAGTAGCCCTCCGCGTCGAAGGCCTCCGCCGTCAGCTCGGGCTGGCGCCAGTAGCCGGGCATCACCCCCGGGCTCCTGATCCGCGCCTCCAGCTTGTCGCCGTTGGGAACGAGCTTCAGGTCGATGCCCGGCGCCGGGATCCCGAGGTTGCCCGCTGCCGCGTCCCACAGCAGCACCAGCGCGAACGGACCGGTCTCGGTGGCGCCGAAGCCGCACAGCCTGAGGATCCGCGCCCCGCAGGTGGCGACTGCCATCTCGTCCATCGCGTCCCAGACGTGCTGGGCCATGCCGGCGCCGGCGTAGAACAGGATCTTCAGGTCCCTGAAGAAGGTCTCGCGCAGGCCCTGGTCCTCGGCCAGCGCCTGGGCCAGCGCGTCGAAGCCCTTCGGCACGTTGAAGTACCAGTTCGGCGAGACGTCGCGCAGGTTGCGGACGGTGCGCGCCATGCCGGCCGGCGTCGGGTTGCCGTCGTCGATGTGGAGCGTGCCGCCGTTGTACAGCACCAGCCCGAAATTGTGGTTGCCGCCGGCGGTGTGGTTCCACGGCGCCCAGTCGAGCAGCACCGGCGGCTCGTCGCGGAAATACGGAAAGGCGCAGGCGAGCATCTCCTGGTTGGAGGTCAGCATGCGCTGCGTGTTGATCACCGCCTTCGGCATCCCCGTCGAGCCGGACGTGAACAGGAACTTTGCGATAGTGTCGGGGCCGACCGCCTCGTGCGCCGCCTCGATCGCATCGCCGGCCGGCGTCGCCAGAATGTCGCCGAACGGCGTCGCCGCCCGCTGCCGGGGCAGGTTGCGCGTCACCACCACCTCGCAGTCCGCCGGCACGGCGGCGGCGATCGCCTCGCCGAACGCCTCGCCGTCGCAGGCGAACACCAGGCCGGGGGTCAGCAGCTCGACGATGTATCTCAGCTTGGCGAAGTCGGTGGAGATCAGCGAATAGGCCGGCGACACCGGTGCGTGCGCGATGCCGGCATACTGCGCGGCGAGTCCGAGCAGCGCGTGCTCGATGTCGTTGCCCGACAGGATCACCACCGGCCGCTCCGCCGACAGCCCGCGGTCGAGCAGCGCGGTGCCGACGGCCCGCACCGCGTCGAGCGTCTCGGCATAGGTCAGCCTCCGCCAGCCCTCCCGGCCCGGCTCCCGGCCGGCCAGGAACACCCGCTCCGGCGCCTCGCCCGCCCAGTGCACCAGCCGGTCGGTCAGCCGCCGGGGATGGTCGGGCAGGGGGTCCGGCGAGGTCAGCCGGATCGTGCCGTCGGTGCGGCGCTCCATGTCGACGGCGCGCCGGCCGAGCGCCACTGGCCGGAAGGTCGCCGACCCGGCGTCGCGATCCCGGTCCGCCCGCGCCGCCCCGCTCATCCGTCCTTCTCGACCTTGCCGGCGCGCTTTTCCAGGAAGTCGCGCAGCCGCCGCTTGGCCTCGCCCTCGTTCTGGGCGACCGCCGCCATCAGCGCCTCGGTCAGGTAGCCGTTGCCGCCGGACGCCTCGGCGATGCGCGGGATCGCCTGCATCACCGCGAAGTTGGTCATCGGCGCGTTCGAGGCGATCTTGCGGGCGAGCTCCAGCCCGGTCGCCAGGCCCTGGCCATCCTCGACGAGGTAGTGCGACAGGCCGAGCCGCTGGCCCTCCGCGGCGTCGTGGACGCGGCCGGTCAGCATCATGTCCATCATCCGCGAGGCGCCGATCAGCTTCGGCACCCGCACCGACCCGCCGCCGCCGACGAAGATGCCGCGCTGCCCCTCCGGCAGGCCGTAATAGGCCGATCGCTCCGCCACCCGGACGTGGCAGGCGCAGGCGAGCTCCAGCCCGCCGCCGACCACCGCGCCGTGCAGCACCGCCACCACCGGCACCCGGCCGAACTCGATTGCCTCGAACACCGAGTGCCACATGCGCGAGTGCCGCAGGCCCTCGGCGACGTCGCGCTCCTGCAGCTCGCCGAGGTCGAGACCGGCGCAGAAATGCCTGCCTTCGCCGGCCAGCACCACGGCCCGGACGCCGTCCGGCAGCCCTGTGAAGAATGTCTCGAGGCTGAGCACGGTCGGATCGTTCAGCGCGTTGCGCTTGTCCGGCCGCGACAGCCGCAGCACCGCGATGTCGCCGTCGCGCGCCGCGCTCAGCGACGGCGGCAGGTCGGGCAGCCCGGCTTCGGCGGCCGTGTCGGGTCCGCGCTCGTCGCGTTGCACCGGAGATCCTCCCTGATGGTCGGCCCCGCTCATAACAGTTTTGGGTTCAAACGATCAATGCGGATCTTGGTCCCACGCCGGGTCGGCCCATCATCTCCCGCGCAACTGCCGCCAGGTGCGCGTACCCTCGGCTCGGCGGCGGCGGGAATCCCGGCCGGTGCTCCGCACGCCCCCCTCCCCTTGATGGGGAGGGGTCGGGGGTGGGGTGGGGCGGCTTGCTCCGAGCCTGTGGCGTG
>NZ_JAZHOF010000018.1:0-16321 GCF_037855135.1 Microbaculum marinum | reverse complement strand
GTCTTGCCATGGTCAACATGACCAATCGTCCCGATGTTGCAGTGCGGCTTCGTCCGCTCAAACTTCGCTTTGGCCATTTTGGCTCTCCACTCTCTAAGCGTATTTTCGTTTTCAGCGCGATCAGGCGAACTTGGCCTGGACTTCCTCGGCGACCGCCTGCGGAACCTGCGCGTAATGGTCGAACTGCATCGTGAACTGGGCGCGGCCCTGGCTCATCGAGCGCAGCGTGTTGACGTAGCCGAACATGTTGGCCAGCGGCACCATCGCCTGGATCGCGGTGGCGACCCCGCGCGATTCCGTACCCTGGATCTGGCCGCGACGGCTGTTCAGGTCACCGATGATGTCGCCCATGTATTCTTCGGGCGTCACCGCCTCGACCTTCATGATCGGCTCGAGCAGCTTCGGGCCGGCCTTCTGCACGCCTTCGCGGAAGGCGGCGCGGGAGGCAATTTCGAAGGCCAGGACACTCGAATCGACGTCGTGGTAGGCACCGTCGATCAGCGACACCTTGATGTCGAGCATCGGGAACCCTGCCAGCACGCCTGCGCCGAGCACCGACTTGATGCCCTTCTCGACGCCCGGAATGTATTCCTTGGGCACCGAACCGCCGACGATCTTGTTGTCGAACTCGAAGCCGACACCCTGCTCGGCCGGCTCGATGACGAGCTTGACGCGGGCGAACTGGCCCGAGCCGCCGGTCTGCTTCTTGTGCGTGTAGTCGACTTCGGCCGTCTTCGTGATCGTCTCGCGATAGGCCACCTGCGGCGCACCGACCGCAGCATCCACCTTGAACTCACGGCGCATGCGGTCGACCAGAATCTCCAGGTGGAGTTCGCCCATGCCCTTGATGATCGTCTGACCGGATTCCTCGTCCGTCCCGACACGGAAGGAGGGATCCTCCTGCGCGAGCCGGTTCAGGGCCATGCCCATCTTTTCCTGGTCGGCCTTGGTCTTCGGCTCGATCGCGATCTCGATGACCGGGTCCGGGAACTCCATCCGCTCCAGGATCACCGGCTTCAGCGGATCGCAAAGCGTATCCCCGGTGGTGACGTCCTTGAGGCCCGCAATGGCGACGATATCGCCTGCGTAGGATTCCTTGATGTCCTCGCGATGGTTCGAATGCATGTGAAGCATCCGGCCGACGCGCTCCCGCTTTTCCTTGACCGTGTTGAGAACCTGCGAACCGGTCTCAAGCTTGCCCGAATAGATCCGGCAGAAAGTCAGCGATCCTACGAACGGGTCGTTCATCACCTTGAATGCCAGGATGGACAGCGGCTCGTCGTCGCTCGACTTCCGCTTCATCTCCTCGCCGGTCTTCGGGTTGATGCCCTTGATGTCCGGCACTTCGACCGGCGACGGCAGGTAGTCGACCACCGCATCAAGAAGCGGCTGCACGCCCTTGTTCTTGAAGGCAGATCCGCACAGCACCGGCACGAAGGTCGTGCTGATCGTGCCCTTCCGGATCAGCGCCTTGAGCGCCTCTTCGCTCGGCATCTCGCCCTCGAGATAGGCCTCCATCGCGGCTTCGTCGATCTCGACGGCCAGCTCGACGAGCTTCTCACGATACTCTTCGGCCTTCTCGGCCATGTCGGCGGGAATGTCGACATAGTCGAACTGGGCACCCAGCGTTTCGTCGCGCCAGACGATTCCCTTCATGAGAACGAGGTCGATGACGCCCTTGAAATCGTTCTCCGCACCGATCGGCAGCTGAATGACGAGCGGCACCGCGCCGAGACGCGACTTCACCATGTCGACCGAGCGATAGAAGTCGGCGCCGATCTTGTCCATCTTGTTGACGAAGATCATCCGGGGCACGTGGTACTTGTCGGCCTGGCGCCACACCGTCTCCGTCTGCGGCTCGACACCGGCATTGGCGTCGAGCAGCGCGATCGCACCGTCGAGCACGCGAAGCGAGCGTTCGACCTCGATGGTGAAGTCGACGTGGCCGGGCGTGTCGATGATGTTGAGACGCTTGTCCTTCCAGTAGGCGGTCGTCGCGGCCGACGTGATAGTGATGCCGCGCTCCTGCTCCTGCTCCATCCAGTCCATCGTTGCGGCGCCGTCGTGGACTTCGCCGATCTTGTGACTGCGACCGGTATAGAAAAGGACCCGCTCAGTGGTCGTGGTCTTGCCGGCATCGATGTGCGCCATGATGCCGAAGTTGCGGTAGTCCTCGATTTTATGTGTGCGTGGCATGGTCGAAGCTCCGTGTCCCCGTCACCAGCGATAATGCGAGAAGGCGCGGTTGGCTTCCGCCATCCGGTGCGTATCTTCACGCTTCTTCACGGCCGTGCCGCGGTTGTTGGAGGCGTCCAGCAGTTCGCCGGAAAGGCGCTCGACCATTGTCCGCTCATTGCGGGCCCGCGCCGCCGTGATCAGCCAGCGGATCGCCAGCGCCTGACGGCGCTCGGGGCGAACCTCGACCGGGACCTGGTAGGTCGCGCCGCCGACGCGCCGCGACCGAACCTCGATCGCCGGCATGACGTTTTCCAGCGCCTGATGGAACACCGCGACCGGATCCTGCTTGGCCCTGCCCTCTATCGCGTCGAATGCGCCATAGACGATTCCCTCGGCGGCGGACTTCTTGCCGTGGCGCATGACGGAGTTCATGAACTTCGAGACGACCAGATCGCCGTACTTGGGATCCGGTATAACCTCGCGTTTTTCGGCACTGTGGCGGCGAGACATCGGCTCGTCCTCACTCTTTCAATAGCTGCGCCCGATCAAAACGGCGGGCGACTGGATCGTGACTTGCTCAGGACCTCGGCGCTCACGCCGGGCCAAAACAAAAAGGCCCGACTACTTGGGCCTCTTCGCTCCGTATTTCGAACGCCGCTGGCGACGAGCCGATACACCCTGGGTATCGAGGACGCCGCGGATGATGTGATAGCGCACGCCGGGAAGGTCCTTCACGCGGCCACCCCGGATCATCACCACCGAGTGCTCCTGAAGGTTGTGGCCTTCGCCCGGAATGTATCCGATGACCTCGAATCCGTTGGTGAGACGAATCTTCGCCACCTTGCGCAGCGCCGAGTTCGGCTTCTTCGGGGTCGTCGTATAGACGCGGGTGCACACGCCACGCTTCTGCGGGCAGGCTTCCATAGCCGGCACCTTGTTGCGCTTTACGGGCGCCTTCCGCGGCTTACGGATCAACTGGTTGATCGTCGGCATCGATCGCCTTCTTCAAACGTTCGCCGGCCCCGGGGACCGATCGTCGGGTTACAAAACATATCGGACCGACGCCATACTGGCCGTCAGCCTTGACATGCAGAGGACCGCAGCCTTTCGGCTCCGGTCATGATTCGCTGTGTGTCGTCTTATGACGAGCGTCAGTGTCTAGGCCGTCTGGATCCAGACCATGGCGATCCGGAAGGAACAGGCCTACCACCTGCCGCGAAGCGAGCGGAACATAGGCCTAAGGCCCGATCCCCGTCAACCCCGCATTCGCGCAATTTTCGAGCTATATACGGCAGTTTGCCGACACAACGGAACAAGTTTGAGGCATTTGAGCCTTGCCTTCCCGATATCGGTACCCGAAGGCGAAACTGCAAGGGATTCACGGGCGGACGATCGCGAATCCTAACCGTGAAACGCGATGACCGCGACCTGGCCGTCGATGGCATTCCAGTAGGCCGACGCAAACGTCGGATCCTCGGGTTCCCCGTCGACCACTCCGATTCGGTCGAGTTCCACCCTGGTGAATCCCTTTCCGGCGAGTGCCGTCAAGGCACGCTCGATGCACTCCTCCTCGTCGACGGCCGTCAGCAGGACGTTGATCGGCGTGGCCTCCTGATCGTCCGCACCGATTTCGCGGCCCGCGGAATCGTCCCCCCTGACGCCTCGGCCCACCACGATGTAGACGACTGCTTCTTCGATTTCGGGTTCGCGGCTCATGGCCTCCCCACTCCTGGATTGCTGTCCTCAGGCGGACTGGCGATGCCGGCGCATTGCGACGTCCGCACTCTTGCACACCCTCGCGGTAGCGCAAGAAGCCGGGGATCTTGGATTGGAAGCAGAATCTGCCTGCACACCCGGATCGGCGCCGATCTCCACAAACAAAGCCGGCCCCGTTTCCGGGGCCGGCTTCGGCAGTCCTGTGAAGACCGACAATGCGCGCGAAGATGCCTGCTACTCGGCTTCCGCGGCCTCTTCGAGCACGCCCGACTGTTCGCGGCTCTCGACGATCAGGTCGTCGCGATGGGTCGCGATCTCGCGCATCTTGTTCATCATCGAACCGGTTCCGGCAGGGATGAGCCGGCCGACGATGACGTTCTCCTTGAGGCCTTCGAGCGTATCCGACTTGCCCTGCACGGCTGCTTCGGTGAGCACCCGCGTGGTCTCCTGGAAGGACGCGGCGGAGATGAAGCTGCGGGTCTGCAGGCTTGCCTTGGTGATGCCGAGGAGAACCGGCGACCCCGTCGGCGGTCGCTTGCCCTCTGCCACCAGTGCCTCGCCGGCTTCCTGCATCTCGATCTGGTCGACCTGCTCCCCGGCGAGGAAGTCGGAGTCGCCGGGGTCGGAAATCTCCACTTTCTGCAGCATCTGCCGGACGATCACCTCGATGTGCTTGTCGTTGATCGACACGCCCTGCAGGCGGTAGACCTCCTGGATCTCGTTGACCAGATAGGCCGCCAGTTCCTCGACGCCCTTGATGGCGAGGATGTCGTGCGGAGCCGGGTTGCCGTCGAGAATGTACTCGCCCTTCTCAATGTGGTCGCCTTCCTGAACATACAGGTGACGGCCCTTCGGGATGAGGTACTCCTTCGACTCCTCGGCCTCGTCGTCGGCCTCGATCCGGATGCGGCGCTTGTTCTTGTAGTCGCGCTCGAACCGGACGGTCCCGGAGAGTTCGGCGATGATCGCGTGATCCTTCGGACGCCGGGCCTCGAACAGCTCGGCGACACGGGGCAGACCACCCGTGATATCGCGGGTCTTGGCGCTCTCCAGGGTGATACGGGCCAGAACGTCACCGGCCTTGACCTCCATCCCCGGCTCCACGTTGATCACCGTGTCGACGGCCAGGAGATAGCGGGCCTCGCTGCCGCGCGGCAGCTTCTTCACCTCGCCGTCCTTGTCACGGATGACCAGGGCGGGCTTCAGATCGGCTCCGCGGGGGGTGGCCCGCCAGTCGATGACGACCCGCTTGGTGATGCCCGTCGACTCGTCGGCCGTCTCCGTCAGAGACGCGCCCTCGACCAGATCCTCGAACCCGACGACGCCGTCCACCTCGGTCATGATCGGCCGGGTGTAGGGGTCCCACTCGGCCAGACGCTGGCCGCGCGTGACCTTGTCGCCCTCGTCGACCTTGAGTCGCGTGCCGTAGTTGAGGCGATGGACGGCGCGCTCGTTGCCTTCCGCGTCGACGACCGCCAGCGATACCGAACGGCCCATGACGATGAGGGCGCCCTCGGAATCGCGCACGACGTTGCGGTTCTTCATCTGAACCGTGCCTTCGAAGTTCGACTCCACGAAGGACTGCTCGGCGATCTGGGCCGTGCCGCCGATGTGGAAGGTCCGCATCGTCAGCTGCGTACCCGGCTCGCCGATGGACTGGGCGGCGATGACGCCCACGGCCTCGCCCATGTTCACCGGCGTTCCACGCGCCAGGTCGCGGCCGTAGCAGGTGCCGCAAACGCCGTTGCGCGTCTCGCAGGTCAGAACCGAGCGGATCTTGATCTCCTGCAACTGCGCAGCCTCGATCGCCTCGACGTGGCGCTCCTCGATCATCGTTCCCGCCTCGACGATCGTCTCGTTGGTAGCGGGATGGACGACGTCCTCGGCCGCCGTACGGCCAAGCACGCGCTGGCCGAGAGAGACGATCACCTCGCCGGCGTCGACCACGGCCGTCATGGAAATGCCCCTCTCGGAGCCGCAATCCACTTCGGTGATGATGGAGTCCTGGGCGACGTCGACGAGACGGCGCGTCAGGTATCCCGAGTTTGCGGTCTTCAGCGCCGTGTCGGCCAGCCCCTTCCGGGCTCCGTGCGTGGAGTTGAAGTACTCGAGAACCGACAGCCCCTCCTTGAAGTTGGAGATGATCGGGCTTTCGATGATCTCGCCCGACGGCTTGGCCATCAGGCCGCGCATGCCAGCGAGCTGCTTCATCTGCGCGGGAGACCCACGAGCGCCCGAATGAGCCATCATGTAGATCGAGTTGATCGGCTTCTCGCGTTTCGTTTCCTCGTCCATCTGGACCGAGGAAATGCGCGCCATCATCTCGTCGGCGACGCGATCCGTGCACTTCGCCCAGGCATCGACCACCTTGTTGTACTTCTCGCCCTGGGTGATCAGGCCGTCATTGTACTGCTGCTCGTAGTCCTTGGCGAGTTGACGGGTCTCGTCGACCAGCTTCTCCTTGGTCTCCGGAATGACCATGTCGTCCTTGCCGAACGAAATGCCGGCAAGGCAGGCATGCTTGAACCCGAGCGCCATGATGCGGTCGCAGAAGATCACCGTCTCCTTCTGCCCGCAATGGCGGTAGACGGTATCGATGGCGTTGGAGATCTCGCGCTTGGTCAGGAGCCGGTTGACGACGTCGAACGGCACGGCGGCGCTCTGCGGCAGCAACTGCCCCAGCAGCATGCGGCCGGGAGTCGTGTCGTAGATCTTCGAGACCGGATTGCCGTCCGCGTCGACGCCGATGTAACGCCCCTTGATCTTGGCATGCAGCGTCACCGCCTTGGAGTCGAGCGCGTGCTCGAGTTCCCCGATGGAGGCGAACATCATTCCCTCGCCCGGCTCGTTCTCGCGCTCCTGCGAGACGTAGTACAGCCCGAGAACGATGTCCTGCGACGGCACGATGATCGGCGAACCGTTGGCCGGGTGCAGGATGTTGTTGGTCGACATCATCAGCACGCGCGCTTCGAGCTGGGCTTCCAGCGAAAGCGGAACGTGCACCGCCATCTGGTCGCCGTCGAAGTCGGCGTTGAAGGCCGCGCACACCAGCGGATGAAGCTGGATCGCCTTGCCCTCGATCAGAGTCGGCTCGAATGCCTGGATGCCGAGACGGTGCAGCGTCGGCGCCCGGTTCAACATGACCGGATGCTCGCGGATCACCTCGTCGAGAATGTCCCAGACTTCGGGCTTCTCCTTCTCGACCAGCTTCTTCGCCTGCTTGACGGTGGACGACAGGCCCTTCGCCTCCAGCCGCGAATAGATGAACGGCTTGAACAGCTCGAGCGCCATCTTCTTCGGCAGGCCGCACTGGTGCAGCTTGAGTTCCGGACCGACCACGATGACCGAACGGCCAGAATAGTCGACGCGCTTGCCCAGCAGGTTCTGCCGGAAGCGACCCTGCTTGCCCTTCAGCATGTCCGCAAGCGACTTCAGCGGACGCTTGTTGGCGCCCGTGATGACGCGGCCGCGGCGGCCATTGTCGAACAGCGCGTCGACGGCTTCCTGCAGCATCCGCTTCTCGTTGCGGATGATGATGTCGGGCGCCCGCAGTTCGATCAGCCGCTTCAGGCGGTTGTTGCGGTTGATGACGCGCCGGTAGAGGTCGTTGAGGTCCGACGTGGCGAACCGGCCGCCGTCGAGCGGCACGAGCGGACGCAGATCCGGCGGAATGACCGGAACGATCGTCAGGATCATCCATTCCGGCCGGTTGCCGGATTCGATGAACGACTCGATCAGCTTCAACCGCTTTGCGAGCTTCTTCGGCTTAAGCTCCGTCGTGGACTCGGCAATTTCGACCCGGAGGTCCTCGCTCAGCTTGTGCAGGTCCAGCGCGATCAGCATGTCGCGGATCGCTTCGGCGCCGATCTGCGCGGTGAAGGAATCCTCGCCGAACTGGTCCTGGAAATCGAGATACTCCTCCTCGGTGAGGAGCTGTCCGTACTTGAGCGCCGTCAGGCCCGGCTCGGTGACGACGTAGTTCTCGAAATACAGGATGCGCTCGAGATCCTTCAGCGTCATGTCGAGGATCATGCCGATCCGGCTCGGCAGCGACTTCAGGAACCAGATGTGCGCGACCGGGGCGGCGAGCTCGATATGGCCCATCCGCTCGCGGCGAACCCGGCTCAGCGTCACCTCGACACCGCACTTCTCGCAGATGATGCCCTTGTACTTCATCCGCTTGTACTTGCCGCACAAGCACTCGTAATCCTTGATCGGGCCGAAGATGCGCGCACAGAACAGGCCGTCGCGCTCCGGCTTGAAGGTCCGATAGTTGATGGTCTCCGGCTTCTTGATCTCGCCGAACGACCACGACTTGATCTTCTCCGGGCTCGAAATCGAGATCCGGATCTGATCGAACGTCTGCTGTGGTGCGGTCGGATTGAAAAGGTTGAGGACTTCCTGGTTCATGTCCTACTCCCTATGGGCCGACCGGGACGCACGACGCGCCCGATCGGCGGAATTGCTGAAATAGTGCGGAACTGGATGACGACCACCGGTCTGCGGCCTGCCGTCACTCTGCGGCATCCGCCGGAGGCGGCAGCATCGGACCGGCCGCAGGCGGAGCTCCGCGGGGACGGCTGGTGACCAATTCCACATTGAGGCCGAGCGACCGCATCTCCTTGACGAGCACGTTGAACGATTCGGGTATGCCCGCCTCGAACGTATCGTCGCCGCGCACGATGGACTCGTAGACCTTCGTGCGGCCGGCGACGTCATCGGACTTCACGGTCAGCATCTCCTGGAGCGTATAGGCTGCCCCGTAGGCTTCGAGCGCCCAGACTTCCATTTCCCCGAAGCGCTGACCGCCGAACTGGGCCTTGCCGCCCAGCGGCTGCTGGGTGACGAGGCTGTACGGACCGATCGAACGGGCGTGGATCTTGTCGTCGACGAGGTGATGCAGCTTCAGCATGTAGATGTAGCCGACGGTCACCTTCCGATCGAACGGCTCGCCGGAACGACCGTCGTAGAGCGTCACCTGACCGGAGTTGTCGAGGCCCGCCATTTCGAGCATTTCGACGATGTCGGACTCGTGGGCGCCGTCGAAGACCGGCGTCGCGATCGGCACGCCGTTCTTCAGGTTCTGTCCGAGCTCGATCAGGGCGTCGTCGCCCATCTCCGAAATCTCGTCGCTGATCTCCTTGCCGTACACCCTGGTGTAGGCCGCCGTCAGCGCCTTCGCCTCGCCGCTCTGCTTGTAGGCGTCCACGGCCTCGCCGATCTGACGACCCAGGCCCGCGCAGGCCCAGCCGAGATGAGTCTCGAGGATCTGCCCGACGTTCATGCGGCTCGGAACGCCGAGCGGATTGAGCACGATGTCGACATGCGTGCCGTCCTCGAGGAAAGGCATGTCCTCGATCGGCATGATGCGGCTGACGACGCCCTTGTTGCCGTGACGTCCGGCCATCTTGTCGCCCGGCTGCAGCTTGCGCTTCACCGCGACGAATACCTTGACCATCTTCATCACGCCGGGCGGCAGTTCATCGCCGCGTTGCAGCTTCTCGACCTTGTCGAGGAAACGCTGCTCCAGCCGCTTCTTGGACTCGTCGTACTGTTTGCGAAGCGCCTCGACCTCGCCCATTTCGGCCTCGTCGGACAGGCCGAACTGCCACCATTGCGAGCGAGGAAGCTCGTCCAGCAGTTCGCGCGTGATCGAGGTGTCCTTCTTCACGCCCTTCGGGCCCGAAGCGGCAACCTTGCCGACGAGCATGTCGGCCAGGCGGCCGAACACGTTGCGATCGAGAATCGCCTGCTCGTCGTCGCGGTCCTTGGCGAGACGCTCGATTTCCTCGCGCTCGATCGCGACCGCACGCTCGTCCTTGTCGACGCCGTGGCGGTTGAAGACGCGCACCTCGACGATCGTGCCGGTGACGCCCGGCGGCACCCGCAGCGAGGTGTCGCGCACGTCGGAGGCCTTTTCGCCGAAGATTGCCCGGAGCAGCTTCTCTTCCGGGGTCATCGGGCTCTCACCCTTCGGCGTGATCTTGCCGACCAGGATGTCGCCTGCGTTCACTTCCGCACCGATATAGACGATACCCGCCTCGTCGAGGTTCTTCAGAGCCTCTTCCGACACGTTGGGGATGTCGCGGGTGATCTCCTCCGGCCCGAGCTTCGTGTCGCGAGCCATCACCTCGAATTCCTCGATATGGATCGACGTGAAGATGTCGTCGCGCACGACGCGCTCGGAGAGCAGAATGGAGTCCTCGAAGTTGTAGCCCATCCACGGCATGAACGCGACGAGGACGTTGCGGCCGAGCGCCAGTTCGCCGAGATCCGTCGACGGGCCGTCCGCGATGATGTCGCCCTTCTGGACGACGTCGCCGACACGCACCAGCGGACGCTGGTTGATGCAGGTGTTCTGGTTGGAACGCTGGAACTTCATAAGCCGGTAGATGTCGACGCCGGACTTTGCGGCGTCGAGATCCTCGGTCGCCCGGATGACGATACGGGTCGCGTCGACCTGGTCGATCACGCCGGCGCGGCGCGCCGAGATGGCGGCACCGGAATCGCGGGCGACGACCGCTTCCATGCCGGTACCGACCAGCGGTGCCTCGGCACGGACCAGCGGGACGGCCTGCCGCTGCATGTTCGACCCCATCAGCGCGCGGTTGGCATCGTCGTTCTCGAGGAACGGGATGAGTGCCGCGGCCACCGAAACGAGTTGCTTCGGCGACACGTCCATGTAGTCGACCCGGTCCGGCGCGGCCGGCAGCACATCGCCGGCATGGCGGCAAACCACCAGTTCCTCGGTGAACTTGCCGTTCCCGTCGAGCTCGGCATTGGCCTGGCCGATATAGTGGCGCGCTTCCTCCATCGCCGACAGGTAGACCACCTCGTCGGAGACCTGTCCGTCCTTGACCCTGCGGTAGGGGGTCTCGATGAAGCCGTACTTGTTGACCCGCGCGAACGTCGCCAGCGAATTGATCAGGCCGATGTTCGGGCCTTCCGGCGTCTCGATCGGGCAGATTCGCCCATAGTGCGTCGGATGGACGTCGCGGACCTCGAAGCCGGCGCGCTCGCGGGTCAGCCCCCCCGGGCCGAGCGCCGACAGGCGGCGCTTGTGGGTGATTTCCGAGAGCGGGTTGGTCTGGTCCATGAACTGCGAGAGCTGCGAGGATCCGAAGAACTCGCGCACCGCCGCCGCGGCCGGCTTGGCGTTGATCAGGTCCTGCGGCATCGCGGTGTCGATCTCGACCGAGCTCATGCGCTCCTTGATCGCGCGCTCCATGCGCAGGAGACCGATGCGATACTGGTTCTCCATCAGCTCGCCGACGGACCGCACCCGGCGGTTGCCGAGGTTGTCGATGTCGTCGATTTCGCCCTTGCCGTCGCGCAGGTCGACCAGCGTCCGGATGACCGACAGGATGTCTTCCTTGCGGAGCACCCTCACCGTGTCCGGGCAGTCGAGCTCCAGGCGAATGTTCATCTTCACCCGGCCGACGGCGGAGAGATCGTAGCGCTCCGGATCGAAGAACAGGGAATTGAACATCGCCTCCGCCGTCTCGATCGTCGGCGGCTCGCCGGGGCGCATTACCCGGTAGATGTCGAACAGCGCATCCTCGCGGGAGTCGTTCTTGTCGACAGCCAGGGTGTTGCGGATGAACGGGCCGACATTGACGTGATCGATATCGAGCACGGGAATGGTGTCGACGCCCGCATCGGCGAGAGTCGCCAGGATATCGGCGGTGATTTCGTCACCGGCCTCCGCGAAGATCTCGCCGGTCTCCGCGTTCAGCATGTCCTCGGCCAGGTACTGACCGACCATCTCCTCGTCGGAGATGCGCAGCGCGCTCAGGCCGTTCTCGGACAGTTCGCGGGCCCGGCGCACGGTGAGCTTGCGGCCGGCCTCCCAGACGACCTTGCCGGTGTCGGCGTCGATCATGTCGGCGGTGGCCTTCATGCCGCGCATGCGCTGCGGATCGAAGGGACGCCGCCAGCCGCCATCGGTGCGCACCATCTCGATGCGGTCGTAGTAGGTGTCGAGGATCTCCTCGGCGTCCAGGCCGAGCGCCAGCAGCAGCGTGGTGACGGGCAGCTTGCGGCGACGGTCGATGCGTGCGTGCACGACGTCCTTGGCGTCGAACTCGATATCGAGCCAGGAGCCGCGATAGGGAATGATGCGGGCGGCAAACAGCAGCTTGCCCGAGGAGTGCGTCTTGCCCTTGTCATGGTCGAAGAAGACGCCCGGCGAGCGGTGCATCTGCGAGACGATGACGCGCTCGGTTCCGTTGATGACGAAGGTGCCGTTCTCGGTCATGAGCGGCATGTCGCCCATGTAGACGTCCTGCTCCTTGATGTCCTTGACGGACTTGGCGCCGGTGTCCTCGTCGACATCGAACACGATCAGGCGCAGCGTCACCTTGAGCGGGGCGGCAAACGTCATGCCGCGCTGACGGCACTCGTCGACGTCGTATTTCGGCGGCTCGAACTCGTAGCGCACGAACTCCAGCATCGCCGTCTCGGCGAAGTCGGTGATCGGAAAGACCGAGCTGAACACGGCCTGCAGACCGGAATCCTCGCGCCCGCCCTCCGGATCCTCGACCTGGAGGAAATAGTCGTAAGAGGCCTTCTGAACCTCGATCAGGTTGGGCAGCGCCGCGACTTCGCGGATCTTGCCAAAAGTCTTGCGAACGCGCTTGCGGCCGGTGAAGGTCTGCGCCATCTTCGCTCCTCGTATCGTTGTCGAACGGCTCGCCGGAAGGCCCGGCAGCGTCGTCTAGTGGCCCCGAAAGGTCCTCCGGCGAGACGTTCTTGCCCACATCTACGCTCCGGCGCCCGGTCCCACTTGGGACCACCGTCCGGAGACGGGTTTGGCCGCGGCATGCCGCCGCGGCCTCCCCCACAGTCGTTCCGCCTCCGCACGCCGGAAACGGAGAGGAAGCGGCGGCGCCCGCCGCCGCTTCCGTGATTACTTCAGCTCGACGCTCGCGCCGGCGGCCTCGAGCTTCGCCTTGATCGACTCGGCCTCGTCCTTGGAGGCGCCTTCCTTGACGGGCTTCGGCGCACCCTCGACGAGATCCTTGGCCTCCTTCAGGCCGAGGCCGGTGATGGCGCGCACTTCCTTGATCACGTTGATCTTCTGCGCACCCGCGGCGGTGAGGACGACGTCGAACTCGGTCTGCTCCTCGGCCGCAGCGGCTTCGCCGCCACCGGCACCGCCAGCGGCGGCAACGGCGACCGGGGCCGCGGCGGAAACGCCCCACTTCTCTTCCAGAAGCTTCGACAGCTCGGCCGCCTCGAGGACGGTGAGGTTGGAAAGCTCGTCAACGATCTTGCTCAGATCAGCCATTTTCAGTTCCTTTCGATTCGAACCGTTTATCGAGATCGGCCGTCAGGCCGCCTTGTCCTGTTCGGCATGCGCCGCTAGCACTCGTGCAATCTGCCCGCCGGGAGCGGCAAGCACCTGCGCGACCCGGGTCGCCGGTGTGTTGATCATGCCGACGATCTTCGCCCTGAGCTCATCGAGCGAGGGCAGCGTCGCCAGTGACTTGACACCGTCAGGGTCGAGGGCCGTCGCACCCATCGCGCCGCCGAGGATCACCAGGTTCTGGTGGCTCTTGGCGAAGTCGACGGCAATCTTCGGGGCAACCACGGGATCGTCCGAATAGGCGATCACGGTGGGACCCTTCAGAAGGCTGCCGACATGGGCTATCTCGGTACCCTCGAGCGCGAGCCTGGCAAGGCGGTTCTTGGCCACTTTCACTCGGCCACCGGCTTCCCGCATGCGCCCGCGAAGGTCCGTCATGTCGGAGACCGAGAGTCCGGAATAGTGGGCCACGACAACCACGCCGGTGTTCGAAAACACGTCGTGGAGCGTCGTGACGAGCTCTGACTTTCCAGCTCTGTCCACCTGCTCTCTCCAATCTGGCAGCAGCGAAACGGCCGCTGCCGGGTTGTCCCAGCCGCCCCGGGTACCGCACGAATACGGGCCAGGACGACGCTCGCGTTCCTGTCCCGTCCCGGCAGCCCGATCACGCGGGTCCGCAAGGACAACGAGGTCCGAACCGAAATCCGGCGAACTGCGCCGTGTGTCCGGTTCATTCCCGTCTATGCTGGCTCCCGAGGGACTTAGGCTTCCGGAACGAACCCGGAAGCACCGGCAGTCTTGGACAGGTATCGGGCCCGTCGGCTCGCCGCCGGGCCCGTACTCCCCGCCCGGTCTCCCGGACGGAAACTGATATTACGACCGTCAGGCGCCGGCTGTGGCGCTCGACGGCTCCACGCGCACGCCCGGTCCCATGGTCGAGGACACGGCGAGGCGCTGGAAATAGGTCCCCTTGGCGCCGCTCGGCTTGGCCTTGATCACGGCGTCGACGAGAGCGCGGATGTTCTGCACCAGCGCCTCTTCCCCGAAGCTCGCCTTGCCGACGCCGGCATGCACGATGCCGGCCTTCTCGACGCGGAACTCAACGGCGCCGCCCTTCTGTTCCTTGACGGCGGCGGCCACGTCCGGCGTCACCGTGCCGACCTTCGGGTTCGGCATCAGGCCGCGCGGCCCGAGAACCTTGCCGAGCCGGCCCACCAGCGGCATCATGTCCGGCGTCGCGATGCAGCGGTCGAAATCGATCTCGCCGCGCTGCACCTTCTCCACCAGATCCTCGGCACCGACCACGTCGGCGCCAGCGGCCAGGGCCTCGTCGGCCTTGTCGCCGCGGGCGAACACGCCGACGCGCACCGTCCGGCCGGAGCCGTTCGGCAGCTGGCACACGCCACGGACCATCTGGTCGGCATGGCGCGGATCGACGCCGAGATTGATCGCCACCTCGACGGTCTCGTCGAACTTCGTCGAGGCGCGCTCCTTGACCATCTTCACCGCGTCCGGCAGCGCCACGAGCGTGTTCGGATCGATCCCCTCACGGGCCTTGCGCAGACGCTTTCCTTGCTTTGCCATGACGATTACCCCCGAACTTCCAGGCCCATCGACCGGGCAGAGCCTTCGATGATCTTCATCGCCGCCTCGACGTCGTTGGCGTTGAGATCCTTCATCTTCGCTTCCGCGATCGTGCGGACCTGGTCGCGCGTCACCGATCCCATCGAGGACCGGCCCGGCGTCGCGGAACCCTTGCTCTTCTTCGCGGCCTGCTTCAGGAAGTGCGATGCAGGGGGCGTCTTGATCTCGAAGGAGAACGACTTGTCCTGGAAGACCGTGATGACGGTCGGACAAGGGGCGCCTTTCTCCATTTCCTGCGTCTGGGCGTTGAACGCTTTGCAGAATTCCATGATGTTGAGGCCGCGCTGACCGAGCGCCGGGCCGATCGGCGGCGACGGCGTTGCCGCCCCGGCCGGGACCTCGAGCTTAATGTAACCGACAATCTTCTTTGCCATCTTTCACCCTTCCACGCCGCTGTCCGGCGAGTTGGCGTTGCGTGGTGCGATCATTGATGCCGGTTGGCGGCCGGACTGATCTCCCACAAGCGAATAGGCGAGCCGAAAGCTGCTCAGAGCTTCTCGACCTGCCCGTACTCGAGTTCGACCGGCGTTGCCCGGCCGAAGATGGACACGGCGACCTTGAGCCGCGCCCGCTCCTCGTCGACCTCCTCCACGGTACCGTTGAAGGACGCGAAAGGACCATCGGCGACGCGAACCTGTTCGCCAATGTCGAAATGGACCGACGGCTTGGGCCGCTCGATCCCTTCTTGAACCTGCTGCAGAATGCGCTGCGCCTCGTTGTCGGAAATCGGCGTCGGCTTGTTGTCCGCACCGAGAAAGCCCGTAACCTTCGGCGTGTTCTTGATCAAATGGTACGCATCGTCCGTCATGTCCATACGTACGAGGACATATCCCGGAAAAAACTTGCGTTCCGTGTCGATTTTTCGTCCGCGCCGCACCTCGACCACCTTTTCGGTGGGCACAAGGATCTCCTCGAACGTCTCGGCAAGACCCGTCGCCTCGGCCTTCTCCCGAATTGCCTCGGCGACCTTCTTTTCGAAGTTCGAATAGGTGTGGACGATGTACCAGCGCATGGCCATGAGGCCCAAATCTCCTTAGCGTGTTCCCAGGAGGAAGCCGACGCCAAACGCCAAAATCTGATCGGCAGCCAGGAAAAACAGCGCAGCGAGGGTGACCATGATGAACACCATGATCGTGGTGATGACGGTCTCGCGCCGTGTCGGCCAGGTGACCTTGCGCCCTTCGGCACGGACCTGCTGTATGAATTCGAACGGGTTGGTTTTCGCCATGACCTGCTTCAAGTGGTTCGTCCGGCCAACGCCAACCGTGGGAATTGGGCCGATCGTCGTCGGGATTGGCAGGAGTGGAGGGACTCGAACCCCCAACCCCCGGTTTTGGAGACCGGTGCTCTAGCCAGTTGAGCTACACTCCTATTCCGACGAGCGTCCAAGACGGCGCCTGCTGTTTCCTTACTCGATGATCTGGGAGACGACGCCGGCGCCGACGGTGCGGCCGCCCTCGCGGATGGCGAAGCGCA
>NZ_JAZHOF010000017.1:0-22156 GCF_037855135.1 Microbaculum marinum | reverse complement strand
AGCGAGCGACCGGGACCAGGAATCACCCGGCGATGAGCGAGCGCAGCGAGCGACCGGGACCAGGAATTACCCGGCGATGAGCGAGCGCAGCGAGCGACCGGGACCAGGAATTACCCGGCGAGGAGCGAGCGCAGCGAGCGACCAGGATGCAGAATAGTCTCGGCGGGGAGGGAGCGCGGCCGGCGGCGCCGGCTTCACCGCGCCGTCTGTACCGGGGCGCCGTTTCCAGACAGGATCTGCGCGGCGCCGCCGATCGCGCTGCGGAACGCGGCATCGAAGCTGACGTCGCGGATTGCCCAGTCGTGGCCCCGCCCGCCGTCGTCGAGGTGCCACCGTGCCGCCCAGCCGAGCGTGTCCGGCTGCCAGACGAGGGTGCCGGTCAGCGGCAGGGCCGCGGGGCCAGCCCCGTTCGATTCCGGCAGCCTGACGTCCATGCCGTAGCGCTCCGCCGCCGCCTCCAGTGCCCCGCGCATGTCGCGGCCGCGGTCCGCATCGGCCGTCAGGGAAAAGCCGGACGTTCCGTTGCGCACGTCCACGCGCATGTCCAGGACGGGCCGCGGCTCGGGCCACGGTTCGCTGCCGAGGTCGCGCAGTGCCCGGTCGACGCGGCCGGGGTCGAAGGCGACGGTGAGGACGTGCGGCCGGTCGCGCGAGCCCTGCTCGTCGTGCACCGGAATCCCGGCCATGCGGTCGCGGTAGGTGAAGCCGGCGACCAGGTCACCGGCTCCCTCCGCGAGCGCCGCCACGGCCGGCTCGTCGGCAAGGCGGGGATTGCCCGAAACCTTGACCAGCACCTCGCGAAGGCACTGGGCGAAGCCGGCGGCGCGGCTCTCGGGGCCCTGCCCGGTGACGAGGGTCTGTGCGGCGTAGAGATCGGCCGCTGCCGCCGGTGCACAGGAGACGAACGTCAGGGCAAGGGCGAGGCAAGACAGGACTCTTGCTGGATCGTTCATGGGTCGGGCGCGTTCCGGCTCCGGCGGCCGCTATTGTCCCGGCCGGCCGCCCGCCGCAATCATATGCGCGCCCCGGCGCGCGGTCACGCGTCCGGCGGCTACTCCGCCGCCGTGCCGCCCGCGCCCGCGTTCGCGGCCGCCGCCTCGCGGGCCTCACGCCGGCGCTTGCCCGACAGGTGCTCGGCCACCCATTCGAACATCACGTAGAGGCCGGGGATCAGGATGATGCCGAAGAACGTCGCCGCCGCCATGCCGCCCAGCACGGTGAAGCCCATCGAGATGCGGCTTGCCGCGCCGGCGCCGCTGGCCAGCACCAGCGGCACGACGCCGAGCACGAAGGCGATCGCCGTCATCAGGACGGCCCGGAAGCGCATGTGGGCGCCCTCCATCGCCGCCTCGACCAGTGTCTTGCCGGCTTCGCGCTGTTCCTTGGAGAACTCGACGATCAGGATCGCGTTCTTCGCCGCCAGTCCTATCAGCAGCACCATGCCGATCTGGCAGTAGATGTTGTTGGCGATGCCGACATAGGCGATCGTCGCGATGGCGCCGAGCACCGCCACGGCCACCGACGTGATGACCGCGAACGGGATCGCCCAGCTCTCGTATTGGCCGACCAGGAACAGGTAGCCGAAGATGATCGCCAGCGCGAAGATCATGCCGACCTGGCCGCCGGCCGTCACCTCCTGGTAGGTCAGGCCGGACCATTCGTAGCTGTAGCCCTCCGGCAGGTTCTTCGCCGCGAGTTCCTCGAGCGCGGTGATCGTCTGGCCCGACGAATAGCCGGCCGCGGTGGAGCCGTTGATGGTTGCCGAGGCGAAGTTGTTGTAGCGCATCACCAGGGTGGGCGCGAGGTCCGGCTCGATGGTGGCAAGCGTCCGCACCGGCACCATCCGGCCGTCCTGATTGCGCACGTACAGGTTCAGGACGTCCTGGATCTCTGTACGGTACTGCTCGTCGGCGGCGAGGTTGACCTGGTAGGTGCGCCCGTAGGCGTTGAAGTCGTTGACGTAGAGCGAGCCGAGCTGCGCGCCGAGGGTCTGGAACAGCGTCGATACCGGCACCTTCAGGCTCTGCGCCTTGTCGCGGTCGACGTTCAGCAGCAGCGTCGGCACGCTGGCCGAAAAGGTCGAGTAGGCGCGGTCGATCGACGGGTCGCCGTTGGCGGCGACGACGAAGGACTGCATCACCGAGGCCAACTCCTCGGGCGACTGGCCGCCGAGAGCCTCGAGCTGCATGTCGAAGCCGCCGGTCGCGCCGATGCCGGGAATGGCCGGCGGCGGGAACGCCAGGATGTCGGCCTCGGCGATCTGCGAATAGGCGTTGCTGAGCGAGGTGTAGATGCCCTTCAGGCTCGTCTCCGGCGTCGTGCGCTCGTCCCACGGCTTGAACACGACCACCGCCAGCGCGGTGTTCGAGGCCGAGGCGCCCGACAGCAGCGAGTAGCCGTTCACCGTGATGACGTCGGAGACGCCCGGCGTCTGCTTGGCGATCTGCTCCACCTGGTTCACCACCTGCTGGGTGCGCGGCTGCGAGGCCGCGTCGGGCAGCTGGATGTTGACGAACAGCGCGCCCTGGTCCTCGGTGGGGATGAAGCCGGTCGGGGTGATCTTGAACAGGTAGCCGGCGCCAAGCCCGACCGCCAGGATGATCACGCCGGCGATCAGCGAGCGCCGCGCGATCGCCCCGACCAGGCCGGTGTAGCGGTTGCGGACCTTGTCGAGGCCGACGTTGAACCAGCGGAACGGCCCGCGCGCCTCGCGCGGCGGCCGCAGCACGACGGCGCACAGGGCCGGGCTGAGCGTCAGGGCGTTCAGGGCCGACAGCGACACCGCCGCGCAGATCGTCACGGCGAACTGCCGGTAGAGCTCGCCGGTGATGCCGGGCAGGAAGCCGACCGGCGCGAACACGGCGATCAGCACCAGCGTGGTGGCGATGATCGGGCCGGTGACCTGGCGCATCGACCGGTGCGCCGCCTCCTTGGCGGTGGTGCCTGGTTCCTCCTCCATGATGCGCTGGACGTTCTCCACCACGACGATCGCGTCGTCGACCACCAGGCCGATGGCCAGGATGATCGCGAACAGCGTGATGGTGTTGGCGGAGAAGCCCAGCGCCAGCAGGATGGCGAAGGTGCCGACCAGCGACACCGGGATCGTCAGCGCCGGTATCAGCGTCGCCCGCAGGTCCTGCAGGAAGATGAACACGACGGCCAGCACGATGAAGCCGGTCAGCACCAGCGTCATGATGATCTCGTGGATCGTCGCCGTCACGAAGGCGGTCGAGTCGTAGGTGACCACGTAGTCGACGTCGTCGGGGAAGCGCGACTTCAGCTTCTCGAGCTCGGCGCGGACGCCGTTGGCGACGCCGAGCGCGTTGGCGTTGGCCGACTGGTAGATCGCCAGCGTCGCCGCCGGCTTGCCGTTCAGCTGGCTGGTGGCCGCGTAGCTCTGTGCGCCCAGTTCGATCCGGGCGATGTCGCGCACGCGCACGATGCCGCCGTCGGAATTGGTGCGCACCACGATGTTGCCGAACTGGTCGGTGTTCACCAGCCGGCCCTCGGCCGTGATGTTGTACTGAAGAACCTGCTGGTTGGCGATCGGAGGGGCGCCGATCTGGCCGACGGCGGCCTGGATGTTCTGTTCCGAGATGGCGTTGTAGACGTCCTGCGGCGAGATCGACAGCGCCGCCATGCGGATGGGGTCCATCCAGATGCGCATCGAATAGTCGAGTTCGCCGAGGATCGAGGCGCTGCCGACGCCCTGGACGCGGGCGATCGGGTCCTGGACGTTGATCGTCGTGAAGTTCGACAGGAACAGGCCGTCGTAGGTCTCGTTGGGCGAGAAGATGTTGACGATCAGCAGGAAGCTCGGCTGCTGCGTGGTGACGGTGACGCCGAGGTCGGTGACGCTCTGCGGCAGCAGCGGCAGCGCCGCCTGCAGGCGGTTCTGCACGTTGACCTGCGCGATGTCGGGGTCGGTGCCGATGTCGAAGGAGACGCTGAGCGTGTAGGTGCCGACCGACGCGCTGGTCGAGGACATGTAGATCATGTTCTCGACGCCGTTGACCTGCTCCTCGATCGGGGCGGCCACCGTCTCGGCGATCGTTTCGGCGTCGGCGCCGGGATAGGTCGCCGAGACCTGCACCACCGGCGGCGTGATGTTGGGATACTGCGCCACCGGAATCACGGTGATCGCGATGGCGCCGACCAGGGTGATGACGATGGCCACGACCATCGCCAGGCGTGGCCGCTCGATGAAGACGGATGAGAACATGGGGCGTCAGCTCGCGGGCTTGGCAGTCTGCGGATTGACGACCATGCCGGGTTGAACCTTCTGGATGCCGTCGACGATGATTATCTGGCCCTGCGTGAGGCCGGCCGAGACGGCCCAGCCGGTCTGCATCTTCTCCGCCGTCTCGATCCGCTGGATCTGGGCGCGATTGTCCTTGTCGACGACGAGCACGTACGGCCCCTGCTTGTCCTGCAGGACCGCGCCGGCGGGAACGACGGGCATCGACTTCGCCTCGCCGACGGCGACGTTGACCGTGACGAACTGACCCGGAACGAGCACGAACTGCTTGTTGGGGAAGTCCGCGTACACCGCGATGGTGCCGGTGTTGGGATCGACCTCGTTGTCGATGAAGGAGATCTTGCCCTTGTCGCTGTAGGGCTGGCCGTTCGGCAGGATCAGCGTCGGGACGAAGTCGTTCCGCACATCCGTGTTCGGCGTGTCCATGGCGGCGGCCTCGGCAGCCAGCGCCTTGTTCACGTCCTGGTCCGGGGCGACCGGCGTGCCCCCCTTCGTTTCCGCGACGGGGGCCTCGGAGGATGCCGCATCGGTGCCCGCGGCACCGTCGGCGGTGTCTGCGGTCGCGGTGGTTGCAGTCGACGCGCCCGCGCTCGCCGTATCGTCCGACGTGGCGGGAGCGGATGTGGCCGGAGCGGACGTGGCGGGAGCCGGAGCGGCGGAACCCTCGGCCGTGCCGTCGGCATCTGCGCCGCCGGTGCCCGCAGCGGCGGTGCTGGAGCCGGACGAGGCGGCGCTGGAGGCGTCCGAACCCGAGGTGCCGGAGGTCGGGCTCTCGGTGCCCGCTGCAGCGCTGCCGGCGGACCCCGAGCCGCTCGCATCCGCTGCGCCCGAGGGCGCCGTCGCGGCGTTCTGTGCGCCCGTGCCGTCGCTGGCGTCCGCCGGGGCGCCGCCCTGGACGGATTCGACGACGTTCACGTAGTCGCGATCCGAAATCGAGAAGACGACCCGCATTGGGTCCATCTGGACCACTGTCGAAAGCGTGCCGGATGAGGGGCCGACGAGGTTGCCCAGCGTGTAGTTCGTCTTGCCGATGCGCCCGTCGATCGGCGAGATCACCTTGGTGTAGGAGAGGTTCAGCTGCGCCGTCTGGATCTGCGCATTGGCCTCGGCGATCTGGGCCTGCGAGTTCTGCACGTCGGCGTAGGCCTGGTCGCGGTCGGCCTGCGCCTTGTCCACCGCGGCCTGGGAGACGGTGTTGGACTTCAGAAGCGTCGTCTGCCGCTCCAGCGTCAGGTCGGCGTCCTGCAGCCGCGCCTGGGTGCCGGCCAGCGAGGCCTTGCCGGAGGCGAGCGAGGCCTGGGCGCCGGCCAGCGCCGCCTCGTAGGGCCCGGTCTCGATCTGGTAGAGCTGCTCGCCGCTCTTGACCATCGCGCCTTCCTTGAACTCGACCGACTCCAGGAAGCCCTCGACGCGCGCCTTCAGATCGGTCTGCTGGATCGCCTGGACGCGGCCGACGAATTGCGTCGACTTGGTTATCTCCTGGTTCCTGACGGCTTCGACGACGACAGCGGGAGCTGCCGGCTTGTCGCTCTGGCTGCTGCCCTGCTTGCTGTCCTGAGCAGTGGCGACGCCGGCGAAGCACATTGCCACGGTCAACCCCAGGCAGCCTGCCCCCGCGCGGTTGGTCCAAAGCCCCATTCAATCCTCCCGAGCCCACGGATGATTCCCAATGCACCGGCAATCTACAGTGACTTTGCCGTGCCGGGAAACCGCCTTCGGGCCAAAAGTGGCAATCGCTCCGATTATTTTGATGTCAAAGTTTGGTCGCGATCTGGGTCGCCGTCTTGCGGGAAATATCGGGCACGGCGCATCCGGCCGCGGGGTATCCGGCGACGACGAGCACGTAGGGCTTCTCGTTGTCGGGCCGGCCGCAGATCTGGTTGAGAAACCCCATCGGCGCCGGTGTATGGGTGAGCGTCGCCAGGCCGGCGTTGTGCAGGGCGGCGATCAGCAGGCCGACGGCGATGCCCACCGATTCCGGCACGTAGTAGTGCTTGATGCGGCGTCCGCCCTCTATCCCCCAGCGGGCGCCGAACACCGCGATCAGCCACGGCGCGGTCTCCAGGAACGGCTTGTCGGCGTCGGTTCCCAGCGGCGCCAGCGCCCCCAGCCACTCCGCGCCGGCCCGTCCGGCGTAGAACTCGCGCTCTTCCGCCTCCGCGGCCCGGCGGATCCGCGACTTCACGGCGGCATCGCCGATCATGGTGAAGTGCCAGGGCTGCTGGTTGGCGCCCGACGGCGCCGAGGCCGCCGTCATGACGCAGTCCTCGATCAGCGCGGCAGGCACCGGCCGGTCGGCGAACTCGCGCACCGTGCGCCGCCGCGCCATCAGGGCGCGGAAATCGCGGGCGCGCGCCGCCATCTCGGCCGGGTCGCGTTCGCGAAAATCGAGAGGCACCATCGCGGGGCGGTCGGCGGCTGCGCTCATGCTGTCCTCCCTGACGTCGCCGCGCGCAGGCTACCGCGGCGGCCTGCCGCCGTCATCCGCGCCGGCCTCACGCGATGCGGCTGGCGCCGCCGCGGCGGGGGTCGCCGGCGGCCTCGAAGCCGCCGCGGGCATTGCGTTCGGCGGCATGGACGCCGCCGAAATAGAGGTTGCGCTCCGGCCAGGCGAGATGGTCCGGGAACGCCGCCGTCAGCGCCTCGCGGACGCCGCCGGGAAACAGGTCCTCGAAGTCGAGCCGGCCGCGCTCCACATGCAGGCGCGGCGCCTCGATCGCCTCTGCGATCGGCATGCCGGCGAGGCAGCGGTTGGCGATCACCTGCAAAATCGCCGTGCGGATCCGGTTGGAACCGCCGGATCCCAGCGCCACCACCGCGCCGTCGCGGTGGACGGCGACGCACGGCGCCATCATCGAGCCGAGCCGCGTGGCGGTCCGCCAGCGATGGAAGCCGTCCGGATTGAGGTCGTCCTCGCCGAGGATGTTGTTGAGCATGAAGCCGCAGCCGGGCACCGGGCGGCCGTTGCCCTCGCCGTTCGACACGGTGGCCGCCGCCGCGTTGCCCTGGCGGTCGATGACGCTGACATGGGTGGTGCCGCGGCTGGTCGCCTGGGCCGGGCGCGGTGCCGCGCCGCCGAGCAGCCGGCCCGGATCCGTCGGCGCCTCGCGCCAGAACCGGTCGACCTCGTCGACGGCCCGGGCGCGCCCGATATGGTCCTCCGCCGCGCCGCTGTCGAGCCGCGCCAGCATCGCCGCCACGAGGGCGCCGCCGAGCGCTGGCGGCGGGTTCAGCCGCACCTCGTAGCCGCCCGCGGTGATCGGGATCGGGGCGCGCAACTCGACCGCATACGACCTGAGATCCTGCGCCGACAGATGGCCGCCGTGATCGGTCGAGACCGAGGCCATCGCCGCGGCGATCTCGCCCTCCGTGGCGATCCTCGGCCCTTCGCGGGCGATCGCGTCGATCGCCTCGCCGAGATCGCCGTTGCGCATCACCGCGCCCGCCTGCGGCAGCTTGCCGTCGAGGGTGAACAGCGCCTCGGCGCCGGCGGTCCAGCGGCAGATCGGCTCGACGACCTGCAGCAGGTAGGCCTGCAGCGGCCGGATCTCGACGCCGGTCCTGGCCGCATTGATCGCGGGCTCGGCGAGCCGCCGCATCGGCACCGAGCCGAGCGCCTCGTGAACGGCGAACAGGCCCGGCACGAAGCCCGGCACCGCGCTCGCCCCGGCGCCGACATGGAAGGCCTGCCGCGCGGTGCCGAAGTCGACCTCTATCTCGGCGAACTCGATCTCGTCCTCGCGCCTCCTGGCGGCAGGCGTCGCGGGAAAGAAATCAAATACCCGGCTCTGCCCGCCGGCCGGCCGGTCGGCCGACAGCGCGGTCAGGAAGCCGCCGCCGCCCGGGCTCGCCAGCACCGGCTCGCAGACGCAGGCCATCCACAGCGCGGCGATCGCCGCGTCGAACGCGTTGCCGCCCTCGGCGAGCACCTCGGCGCCCGCCTCGACGGTCAGCGGATGGCCCGCCGCGATCGCGCCGTGACGCTGGCTCATGGCGGCGGGGTCACCGGCTCACGCCTCGCCGCCTGCGATGCGGGCCAGCGCCGGCTCGAGCCCGGCATCGGCCGGCGGCACGATGCCGAATATGTCCGTGAGCGCGTCGCGCAGTTCGGCCGCGCTCGACAGGGTGCGCCGCTCGGTCTCGCCACCGAGCCTGTGCCGCGCCAGCGAGGTGTTGCTGAGCGCCCAGCGGCCGCCGGGGACCGGTCGGGCGGCGATCAGCCGGGTGACAAACGCCGAGGCGGGATGCGTCGACGTATAGAAGTTCGTCACTTCGTAGTCGGCAGTGGTCTGCGGCTGCAGGTCGAATCGGTAGATCGGTGTCCAGGTGTCGCCGATCAGGGCGTCGAGGCGGTATTCGCCGTCGCTGTCGGCAAGCCTGAAGGATTCGTGCGGCGTCCCCTGGACAAGGCCGGTGCGCAGCAGCAGCGGCCCGGTTGGCGTCATCCCGCCGAAGCCGACGTCGGCGATGGCGGGACCGTCCGCAAGCTCGACCTTCAGCACCATGTGGGTGCGCGCCGTCACGGTATCGGGCGGCAGGTTCATCACCACCCGCGCGGCGAGCCCCGTCACGCTGAACCCCAGCGCCGCGAGCGCGCGCTGCAGCAGCGCGTTGTGCTCGAAGCAGTAGCCGCCGCGCGAGGCGCCGACGAGCTTCTCCTGCAGCGAGGCGATGTCGAGCCTGACCGGGCGGCCGAGCAGCGGATCGAGGCTCTCGAACGGGATTGCCTGGGCGTGGGCGAGCGTCAGTCCGGCGAGCGTCGCCCGGCTCGCGGCCCGGTCGCCCGCATAGCCGATCCGCTTCAGATAGGCGTCAAGGTCGAATTCGCCGTTCATCGCTCGCCGCTCCGGAAGACGAGGGTATCGCGGCAACCGCGGGAGATGGCAAGGGCTCCTGCCGGGGAGCCGGTCGCGGCAGCCCTACTCGGCCGCCGCCTGCATGTCGGGCGCGGCTGCCCGCACCTCCGGGTCGACATGGCTGTCGAACTTGTCGAAATTCGCCTGGAACATGGCGACCAGCTTGCGGGCCTGCGCGTCGTAGGCGGCCGGATCTGCCCAGGTGGAGCGCGGGTCGAGGATGGCCGGGTCGATGCCCGACACCTCGATCGGCACCTCGAAGCCGAAGACCGGATCGGTGCGCATCGGCACCGAGCGCAGCGACCCGTCGAGCGCCGCCGTCAGCAGGCCGCGGGTCACCGAGATCGGCATCCGCCGGCCCTCGCCGTAGCGGCCGCCGGTCCAGCCCGTGTTCACCAGCCAGCAGGAAACGCCGTGGCGGGCGATCAGGTCGCGCAGAAGGTTGCCGTAGACGCTGGGATGGCGCGGCATGAACGGCGCGCCGAAGCAGGTCGAGAAGGTCGCCTCGGGTTCGGTCACGCCCTTCTCGGTGCCAGCCACCTTGGCGGTATAACCCGACAGGAAGTGGTACATGGCCTGGCTCGGCGACAGCTTCGCGATCGGCGGGATGACGCCGAAGGCGTCGCAGGTCAGCATGACGATGTTGGCGGGGTGGCCGGCGCGGCCGGTGGCGCTGGCATTGTCGATATAGTGCAGCGGGTAGGCGCAGCGGGTGTTCTCGGTCAGCCGGCCGTCGTTGAAGTCCGGCTCGCGGGACGTCTCGTCGAGGATGACGTTCTCCAGCACCGTGCCGAAGCGTTTCGTCGTCGCGTAGATCTGCGGCTCGGCTTCCTCCGACAGGTTGATCGTCTTGGCGTAGCAGCCGCCCTCGAAGTTGAAGATGCCGTCGCTGCCCCAGCCGTGCTCGTCGTCGCCGATCAGCGTGCGCGCCGGATCCGCCGAAAGCGTCGTCTTGCCGGTGCCCGACAGGCCGAAGAACACTGCCACGTCGCCGCCGTCGCCCGCGTTGGCCGAGCAGTGCATCGGCATGACGCCCCTGGCGGGCAGCAGGTAGTTGAGGACGGTGAACACCGATTTCTTCATCTCGCCGGCATAGGAGGTGCCGCCGATCAGGATCTCGCCGCGCGACAGGTCGCAGGCGATGACGGTCTCGCCGCGGCAGCCGTGCCGCTGCGGGTCGGCGCGGAAGCTCGGCAGGTCGACGATGGTCAGTTGCGGAACGAATCCGCGCAGATCTCCCCGGTCGGGACGGATCAGCAGGTGCCGGATGAACAGGGCGTGCCAGGCATGCTCGACGAACAGGCGCACCTGCAGGCGGTTCTTCGGATCGGCGCCGCCGTAGAGGTCCTGCGCGTAGAGGCGCCGTCCCGCCGCGTGGGCCAGCATGTCGGCGCGCAGCGTGTCGTAGTGCGGCTGCGACATTTCCCGGTTGTTGTCCCACCAGATGACCGGGTCGGTGGCATCGTCGCGGACGACGAACTTGTCCTTGGCGGAGCGTCCCGTGTGCTGGCCGGTTTCCACCGCGAATGCGCCCGAGCTGGTAAACTGGCCCTCGTTCGCCGCTGCCGCCGCCTCGAGGAGCTGCGGCTCGGTCCAGTTCCAGCGGACCTCGTCGAGACCGCTGAAACCGAATTGCTCCGCGCCAAACTCGGCATTCCGAGCACCGTTTTCCTTCACCTGCAGTCTCCCGCGTATCGCTCCGTCGGCTCATTCCGGTCCGGCGGCCGCCCGCTGGCCTCGATCGTCAAGCCGTTTCGTTGACAGTCTGCGTGCAGCCGGTCCTCGTGGCCCGCAGGCCGACCGGCAAAAGCGCTTCGATATCGGCCGCCGCCGCCCTGCGACCCGGCACGTGGCCGGGGAACCTAGACAATGCCATGGCAGGGAGCAAGCGACTCTGGCGTCCGCTTTCGCCCTCGCTCATGCGGCCATTCCGCGCGCCTGTCCCGCCAGCGCCACCAGCGTCTGCCGCAACTTTCCCGGCCCGTCTATCGGCGCGTCGAAATCGAGGCGCGCCGAGCGTCCCGCGCACGACATGTCGAGGCCGTGCGGATCGAGCCCGGTGAGCTTCCAGGGACCGTCGGGAAGGCCGAGCAGCCGGGTCGCGTAGAGCTGGACGGCGTCGGCATGGTCCTCGTTCATGTGCGCCACCGCGCCGGCCTCGCCGTCGGCCAGCGACGGCGGCGCGTCGACCAGCAGGTCGGTGCCGGCAATCGTGACGATCCGGCCGAAGCCCGCGACCAGGTGCGCGGCTTCGACGGCCATCCGGTAGAACGAGAAGTCCTTGAAGTCGGCGTAGCCGGAGGCTTCGGGATGGCGTGCCAGGAAACGGCTCCTGAGCCGCGGATCGGCGTCGGCGACGACCCGGCCGACGACCGTCAGCCGGGCGCCGGCGAGCGGGTCGCCCGCTTCGCCGCCCGGTTCCACCAGCAGGATCGAGGCGCGCGCGTCGCGCTTCAGGTTGCGCGTATGGACCGCAAGGTCCGACAGCAGCATGACCGGCTCGCCCGATATCGTGGTTGCCGCGGTGACCAGCGAGGTGAACGGATGGCCGTCCTCGCCGACCGTCCCCAGGCCGCCGGTCGATGCGGTGCGCAGCACGCGGCGGGCCGCCGCGAGGGCGTCGAACGTGTCCCGGCGGACGTCTTCCTGCTGGTCTTGGCCCATATTGCGTGTCTCCGATCGGCCCATGACAGGTGAAGGAATTCCCATTAAACTAAGACGCGACTATGGAAAACTGTTCGCTGCGCCGCCACATTTTCGCCGTGCGGACAATATGTCTGGCGTCCGGACGCACTGACAACAGCCGCGAGTCGCCCCAGAAATGCCGACAATCGCTCTCGTCGACGACGATCGCAACATCCTCACCTCGGTTTCCATGACTTTGGAGTCCGAGGGTTACCGGATCCTGACCTTCACCGACGGCGCATCCGCCCTCGAGGGGCTGAACGCGACGCCGCCCGATCTCGCCATCCTCGACATCAAGATGCCGCGGATGGACGGGATGGAGCTGCTCCGCCGGCTGCGGCAGAAGTCGGAGATGCCGGTCATCTTCCTCACCTCCAAGGACGAGGAGATCGACGAGCTGTTCGGTCTGAAGATGGGCGCCGACGACTTCATCAAGAAGCCGTTCTCCCAGCGCCTGCTCGTCGAGCGGGTCAAGGCCGTGCTGCGCCGGGCGAGCCCGCGCGAGGCGGCGGCGCCGCGCGAGGAGGGCTCCAAGGCGATCGAGCGCGGCCAGCTGATGATGGATCCGGAGCGCCACACCTGCACCTGGGGCAGCCTGCCGGTGACGCTGACCGTCACCGAGTTCCTGATCCTCCAGGCGCTGGCCCAGCGGCCCGGCGTGGTGAAGAGCCGCAACGCCCTGATGGACGCCGCCTACGACGACCAGGTCTATGTGGACGACCGCACCATCGACAGCCACATCAAACGGCTGCGCAAGAAGTTCAAGGCGGTCGACAAGGGGTTCGACATGATCGAGACGCTGTACGGCGTCGGCTACCGGTTCAAGGAGGCCTGACCGGGAACGTATGGCGGTCGAGGCGGAACAGGGCTGGCGCCGGGGGGAGGATACCCGCGACGACGAGACCGATGACGCGCGCACCGGCTCCTCGACGGGGGGATTGCGCCGTATCGGCAGCTATCTCACCGACCACGCCTTCTCCAGCCTGTCCCGCCGCATCGCCATCCTCAACCTGGCCGGCCTGGTGGCGATGGTCTCGGCCATCCTCTACCTCAACCAGTTCCGCGAAGGCCTGATTGACGCGCGCGTCGAAAGCCTGCTGACCCAGGGCGAGATCATCGCCGGGGCCATAGCCTCCTCCAGCACCTACGATCCGGGCGCACTGACGATCGACCCCGAGATCCTGCTGAAGCTCGGACAGGGCCAGTCGCTGGCGCCCACCGAGGAACAGCTCGGCGTCATCGACTTCCTCATCAATCCCGAGCAGGTCGCGCCGATCCTGCGCCGGCTGATCTCGCCGACGCGCACCCGCGCCCGCATCTACGACCGGGACGGCTTCCTGATCCTCGATTCCCGGCACATCTTCTCGCGCGGCCAGATTCTCGCCTACGAGTTGCCGCCGCCCGGCAGTGCCAAGCCCGGCGCCCTCGAGCGCGTCTGGAACGACGTCCGGCGCTGGTTCAGGCGCGGCGATCTGCCGGTCTACGAGGAGGTCGGCCCGGATGCCGGGCGCAGCTACGCGGAAGTCGACGCGGCGCTGAACGGCGCCTCGGCAAGCGTCGTGCGGGTCAACGACAAGGGCGAGATGATCGTCTCCGTCGCCGTGCCGATCCAGCGGTTCCGCGCCGTGCACGGGGCGCTGCTGCTGTCCACGCAGGGCGGCGACATCGACGCCATCGTCGCCGCCGAGCGCATGGCGATCCTGCGCATCTTCCTGGTCGCCGCCGTGGTCGTGCTGGGGCTGTCGATGCTGCTTGCCTCGACGATCGCCGGGCCGGTGCACAAGCTGGCCGCCGCCGCCGAACGGGTCCGCTACGGCACCAAGGCGCGTGCCGAGATCCCCGACTTCACCGACCGGCACGACGAGATCGGCCACCTCTCCCATGCGCTGCGTGACATGACCAAGGCCCTCTACCGGCGCATCGAGGCGATCGAGAGCTTCGCCGCCGACGTCGCGCACGAACTGAAGAACCCGCTGACCTCGCTGAGGAGCGCGGTGGAGACGCTGCCGCGCGCCCGCACCAAGGCCGACCGCGAGCGGCTGATCGCCATCGTCCAGCAGGACGTCGAGCGGCTCAACCGGCTGATCACCGACATTTCCGACGCCTCCCGCCTCGATGCCGAGCTCGCCCGCACCGATTCAGAGCCCGTCGACATGGTGAGGCTGCTGGAGACCGTGGTGGCGCTGTTCAACGACATGCGCCGCGACGAGACGGAGCCCGAGGTGGTGCTGACGATCGCCGACGCCGATGAGCCGGCGACCTACTACGTCAACGGGCACGACACGCGGCTCGGCCAGGTCGTCAACAACCTGGTCGACAACGCCAAGTCGTTCTCGCCGCCCGGCGCGACGGTGCGGGTCTCCGCGCGGCGCGTGCGCCGCGAGATCGAGATCACCATCGACGACGACGGCCCGGGCATCCCCGAGGAGAACGCGCAGCGGATGTTCGAGCGCTTCTACACCGATCGCGGCGACAACGCCGCCTTCGGCAGCCATTCCGGCCTCGGCCTATCGATCTCGCGGCAGATCGTCGAGGCGATCGGCGGCCGGATCTGGGCCGAGAACCGGCTGGCGCCGCCGTCGCCGGAGGCGCCGGACCGGACCGGCAAGGTGCTGGGCGCCCGGTTCATCGTCCGCCTTCCCGCAGCCGGCTGACGGGGCGCCGGCATGACGCCTGCACCCGGTCCGGAAGCGCCCGCCGCCCAGAGGCCCGCCCCCGTGTCGCCCGCTCCGATGTCGCTCGTGCAGGCAACCTGCGTGCTGGTCGGTGCCGGCGCGGTGCTGATCCGCGGCGCCCCGGGATCGGGCAAGAGCTCGCTCGCCGCCGCCCTGCTGGCGCTGTCGGGCCCGGGCCGGCTGGTCCGCCTGGTCGCCGACGACGCCGTCCTCGTGCGGGCCGCCTCCGGCCGCCTGGTCGCCGTCGCGCCGGCGCCGATCCGCGGGGCGATGGAGGTGCGCGGGCTCGGGATCGTGCCGACCTCCTTCGAGCCGCGCGCCGTGGTCAGGCTGGTCGCCGACCTGGTCGCCGCGGACAGGATCGAGCGGCTGCCGGCCGGCGCCGATGCGCGGGCGGTGCTGTGCGGCGTGGACCTGCCCCGGCTCGCGCTGCCGGCCGGCGATCCCGCGGCGCGGGAGCGCATCGTTGCCGCGCTTGCGCTCGCCGGCGGCGATCGCCCGGCCGGCGCGGCTCCCGAAATCGCTGCGATGCACAAAGACAGCATTCGGGCTTGAAACCGTGGCTCGGACCGGGTCAAGATGCGCCGGTTCGCGGCCCGGCGGTCGCGGCGATGCGCGAGCTGCAGGTAGAACGACTCTCGAACGGACTGTCCCGCTGCGCCAGGGCGCTCGGATCGGCACACGGAATCGCCTGGGACTGCAGGCAATCGGAACCCAAGCTGACAACGCATGATCGGACTAGTCGTCGTCACCCACGGCCGTCTTGCCGCCGAATTCCGCGCCGCCGTCGAGCACGTGGTCGGCCCGCAGGATCGCTTCGAGACCATATCGATCGGGCCGGATGACGATATGGAGCAGCGCCGCAACGACATCCTCGCCGCCGTCAACAAGGTCGACGACGGGGGCGGCGTGATCGTGCTCACCGACATGTTCGGCGGCACCCCGTCCAACCTGGCGATATCCGTCATGGAAAACGCCAACGTCGAGGTCGTCGCAGGCGTCAACCTGCCGATGCTGATCAAGCTCGCCAGCATCCGCGGCGACACCGGGCTGAAGGACGCCGCGGCCATGGCCCGCGACGCCGGACGCAAGTATATCAGCGTCGCCAGCGAGGTCCTGTCCGGCGGCAAGTAGGCATGAACGAGATTCCCAGCGTCCCCGGCGCCGGCGACAGGGCCGGCGATCCGCTCACCCGTACCGTCGAGATCTGCAACCAGCGCGGCCTGCACGCCCGGGCCTCGGCGAAGTTCGTCAAGCTCGCCGGCACCTTCGACGCCCGCGTCACCGTGACCCGCGACGACCAGACCGTCGCCGGCACCTCGATCATGGGACTGCTGGTGCTTGGTGCCGCTCCGGGCTGCCGGATCGAGATCGCCGCGACCGGTCCGCAGGCGCGGGCCGCGGTCGAGGCGTTGTCGCAGCTCGTCGAGACCCGATTCGGCGAAGAGTAGGGCCGTCGCCCCCCGCAGCCGCGCCGCCGGAAGCCCGGGGGCGCCGCGTCGAGAATTCGCTCTTTTCCCCCAATTTGCACGGCCTTCGCGGCGCACCTCGGGCCGCCTGCGGCCGCTGCCGGCGGGTGGGACTTGACCTCACCCACCCTCTGCCCACATATTCCGCCTTGGGATTCCGCCCACGAAAATTGTGGGAAAGATTTTCTTTGACAAGGCCCGGGCGATTTGCCCCTGATATGGGCAACAAGGAAAATCATGTCGGGAGGATTTGCGCCGTGTCGGGACACGCAGCGTTGCTTACCGAGATCGGCCGGTACTGCAAGCAGCACCAGATGGCCGAGTCGACCTTCGGCCGCCTTGCGGTCAATGACGGCAAGCTCGTCGCGCGGCTGCGCGACGGCAAGAGCGTCACCCTCCACACGCTCGAGCGGCTGCAGCAGTTCATGCGCTCCGCCAGCCCCGACGGCGCCGGCGAGGAGAGCGAGGCCATGCCCGGACCGGACGACTCCGTCGAACATTTGGAGACTGCCGCCGCGGCCGGACCTGGCGCTGCGTCCGCAGCGCGCACGGCACCGGACGCCGGCGCCGCATCGGCCGGCGCGCCCCCGCCGGACGCCGATCCGGATCCCGAGACCCAGGAAGGCAAGAACTTCCGGTTCTTCGACAACCGCCAGAAGTACCTGATGTTCGTCAACACCTGCTCGGAGAAGTGGGTGGTCGCCAACCGGGTGGCGATGGAGCTGGCGCACATCCATCCCTCGCCGCCGGCGGTGCGCGTCTTCGATGCGGGGCTCGGCGACGGAACGGTGCTGACGCGGCTGATGCGCGCCATGCACAACCGGTTCCCGACCATGCCGCACTACATCTCCGGCAAGGAGATCAGCCTGGAGGACATCCGGCTGGCGCTGGAGAAGATGCCGGACCGCTTCAACGAGCATCCCGCCAGCGTGCTGGTGTTCACCAACATGTACTATTCGGAGGCGCCCTGGCTGCGGGTCCGCTCGCCGGCCGCCGCCGCCAGCCTGGTCTGGCACGAGGTGGCGCTGGAGGGGTCCTCCTCGTTCGACTTCGAGGAGCAGATCACCGCGCTGCAGCCCTTCCTGGCCGAGCACTGGCAGGCCAAGACCAGCGCCAAGACCGGCAACCCGATCTACGAGCGGCCGGTGGTGCTGGTCATCTACCGGCGCGACCACAAGTTCCTGCTCGATTCGGTGATCCCGAAGCCAGGCACGACGCATGCGGACTTCGACATGATCATCGCCTCGCAGCCCTACCGGCTGCGGGTCCCGGCCGAGTTCAAGGCCAGCAAGGTCGTCGCGCCGCTTGCCCGCGCGCTCGGTCCCGGCGGCCGGCTGGTCGGCATCCACAGCCACGGCAACGATCCGGGCCTGGAGATCGTCCAGAAGGTGTGGCCGGACGAGCAGCCCTACCGCAACGATCGCCACGACATCCTCAAGGCGGTGAAGGACATCCTCGGGTCGACCAACCGCGACCTGAAGTACAACGCCTATTCGGATGCCCGCTCGGTGTTCCGCTACGACATGCACACCCTGCCCAACGAACTGGCCGGCGCGATCGGCACGTCGACCCTGTTTGCGGCCTGGAATGCGGCAATTTACGTCGCCCAGATCGAGGACGAACGCCTCAGCGGCGTGGTAAAGGACGGACGCTACATCGACGCGACGGCCGAGGTCCTGCGCAAGCATGGCGGGCTGTGGTTCAACGACGAGACCTACGTGATCTCGCGCAGGCAGGCCTGACGGCCCGCCGCCCTCGCGCCGGTTGCGCGAGGGAACGAGACAATCAGACGAGACAACCCGAAGAAGAGAGGCGACCCATGTCCGACGAATATCTGTTCACCAGCGAATCGGTGTCCGAAGGCCACCCCGACAAGGTCTGCGACCGCATCTCGGACGAGGTCGTGGATGCCTTTTTCGATATCGCGATCAAGGAGGGCTGGGACCCGAGCCAGGTGCGCGTCGCCTGCGAGACGCTGACGACCACCAACCGCGTCGTCATCGCCGGCGAGACGCGCGGCCCGTCCTCCATCACCAAGGACCTGATCGCCCACACCGCCCGCATGGCGATCCGCGACATCGGCTACGAGCAGGCCGGCTTCCACTGGGAGAACGCCGACGTGGAGGTGCTGCTGCACTCGCAGTCGGCCGACATCGCCCAGGGTGTCGACGCGGGCAGCGACAAGGACGAGGGCGCAGGCGACCAGGGCATCATGTTCGGCTACGCCTGCAAGGAGACGCCGGAGCTGATGCCGGCGCCGATCTACTACTCGCACAAGATCCTCAAGCTGATGGCCGATGCCCGCAAGTCCGGCGAATCCGGCATGCTCGGCCCGGACTCCAAGAGCCAGCTCACCCTGCGCTACGTCGACGGCAAGCCCGTCGAGGTCACCCAGGTGGTGATCTCCACCCAGCATCTCGACGAGAAGCTGACCTCGCACGACATCCGCTCGATCGTCGAGCCCTACGTGCGCGGCGCGCTGCCCGACGGCTGGCTCACCGGCAGCACCGTCTGGCACATCAATCCCACCGGCAAGTTCGTGATCGGCGGGCCTGACGGCGACTGCGGCCTGACCGGCCGCAAGATCATCGTCGATACCTATGGCGGCGCCGCCCCGCACGGCGGTGGCGCGTTCTCCGGCAAGGATCCCACCAAGGTCGACCGCTCGGCCGCCTATGCCGCGCGCTACCTCGCCAAGAATGTCGTCGCGGCCGGTCTTGCCGAGCGCTGCACCATCCAGCTGTCCTACGCGATCGGCGTCGCCGATCCGCTCGCGGTCTACGTCAACCTGCACGACACCGGCGAGATCGCCGAGGACAAGCTCGCCTCCATGCTGCGCCAGACGCTGGACCTGCGGCCGCGCGGCATTCGCGAGCATCTCAAGCTCAACCGGCCGATCTACGCCCGCACCTCCGCCTACGGCCACTTCGGCCGCCCGGCCGAGGAGGACGGTGGCTTCTCCTGGGAGAAGGACGATCTGGCCGATTCCATCCGCTCGGCCGCAGCCTGAGCCCGTACCGATACAAAGAAGGAAGCCATTATGAGTAATGATTATGTCGTGAAGGATCTCGGGCTGGCGGAGTGGGGCCGCAAGGAGATCGAGATCGCGGAGACCGAGATGCCGGGCCTGATGGCCACGCGCGAGGAATACGGCGCTTCGCAGCCGCTCAAGGGCGCGCGGATCTCGGGATCGCTGCACATGACGATCCAGACGGCCGTGCTGATCGAGACGCTGCAGGCGCTCGGCGCCGACGTGCGCTGGGCCTCGTGCAACATCTTCTCCACGCAGGACCATGCGGCCGCCGCCATTGCGGCTGCGGGGACGCCGGTGTTCGCGGTGAAGGGCGAGACCCTGGTCGAGTACTGGGACTACATCGACCGGATCTTCGACTTCGGATCCGGCGAGGTCGCCAACATGATCCTCGACGACGGCGGCGACGCGACGCTCTACATCCTGCTCGGCGCCCGTGCCGAGGCCGACGGCGGGTCGCTGCCGGAGCCGACCAGCGAGGAGGAGGAGGCGCTCTACGCGCAGATCCGCAAGCGGATCGCCGCGACGCCGGGCTGGTTCGCGAAGGTCAAGGCGTCGATCAAGGGCGTCAGCGAGGAGACGACGACCGGCGTACTGCGTCTCTACGAGATGCAGAAGAAGGGCGACCTGCCGTTCCCGGCGATCAACGTCAACGACTCCGTCACCAAGTCGAAGTTCGACAACAAGTACGGCTGCCGCGAGAGCCTCGTCGACGGCATCCGTCGGGCGACCGACGTGATGATGGCCGGCAAGGTCGCGCTGGTCGCCGGCTACGGCGACGTCGGCAAGGGCTCGGCCCAGTCGCTGCGCGGCGCCGGCGCCCGCGTCGTGGTCACCGAGATCGACCCGATCTGTGCGCTGCAGGCGGCGATGGACGGCTTCAAGGTCGAGACGATGGAGGAGGCGGCGCCGCACGCCGACATTTTCGTCACCGCGACCGGCAACAAGGACGTGCTGACGGTCGACCACATGCGCGCCATGAAGGACATGGCGATCGTCTGCAACATCGGCCACTTCGACAACGAGATCCAGGTCGCAGGGCTGAAGAACTACAAGTGGACGAACATCAAGCCGCAGGTCGACATGATCGAGTTCCCTGACGGCAAGCGGATGATCCTCCTGTCGGAGGGCCGTCTGGTGAACCTCGGCAATGCCACGGGCCATCCGAGCTTCGTGATGTCTGCCTCGTTCACCAACCAGACGCTGGCGCAGATCGAGCTGTGGACCAACGGCGGCCAGTACGAGAACAAGGTCTACGTGCTGCCCAAGCACCTCGACGAGAAGGTCGCGAGCCTCCACCTGGAGAAGCTCGGGGTCAGCCTGACCAAGCTGACGCCGGAGCAGTCGGCCTATATCGGCGTGGCGCCGGAAGGCCCGTTCAAGACCGACCAGTACCGCTACTGACGCCTGCTCTTCAAGGCGACCGAAACGGCCGGGCCATCGCCCGGTCGTTTTGCGTTCTGTGCAACTCGTTCCCGTGATCGCGGCGAACGATCGCCGGCGATCGGCCCGAAAATTGATACGTGATGGCCAAAGGCATATATGGCCGTTGTCATGACTAGGAAGTTCGAGCCCGCTATCGTCCTCTCGACGGTCAATGCGCCTTACCGCACTCCGCTGAACGGCGAGGCGCTTGCGCATTGCCTGAAGGACCCTTCTTTGGCCAGATCCAGGCCGGGGCACCTCTCGTCGTTCTTCGGTGAGGTCGATGCCTCGCTGCAGTTCGAGTTTGCTGAGTGCTACGGCATAGCGGCTTCGGAGCTGATTGCTGCCGCTCGGGAGTTCGCGAACTACTCCGGCGAATCGTACCCGCTTGCCGCTCTCGCAGCCGATTGAACCACGATTCCAACTGGCAAAGCCTCTTTCGTGACGCGATTTCGCTGATCGAGCAGACGGGCGTCGTTGACCATTGGACGCTTGGCGGTGGCACGGCCTTGATGATCCGGATCGATCATCGAGTGTCGCACGATGTCGACAACTTCATCGAAGATCCTCAGCTTCTGCCCTACCTCGACTTGGCAAAAACGACTACCGCCTGTCCCGAGTGCCGACCGACTATCGATCAGACGGGGCCAGATTCTCAAAAATCGTATTCGAGGGAATTGGCGAGATCGACTTTATAGTCGGTGCCGAAATGACCGAGTATCCCTACTCTGTCACGAACTCAAGCACCCGTTCGTACGCGAAGCGATAGGTGAGTTGGCGATACGAGACGGATTCAGGAATCTCGCCGACGACGCACCGGAAATCGCGCGCGACATTCTCAAGCGCGCGCTGGATCGTTAGGCTTCACCCGGGCAATTTCTGCCCGCCAGCAGATCGACCGGTAGCCGATCAACCTTCGCGGGCGCTGCGAAAACGTTCTGCGTCCGTTTTGCGCGGCCGGAGGATCGCAGGTCACGGTCTGTCCACCTTATCCGAGACGGGGACCATGGCCCGCCCGCATGGCTCGAGACGCGGGCGATTGCCCGCTCCTCACCTTGAGGGCTATGTGTGTGGCGCGGTACCAAAGCCATCGCAATACTATTCACATCAAGCGAGCCTCAAGGTGAGGTGGCGCGAAAGCGCCCGTCTCGAGCCACGAGGCGCGGGCGTATGGTGGCGAGACATTTGCCGCGTACCACAACGGGCCGTCATGGCCGGGCTCGTCCCGGCCATCCACGTCTTCTCTCCGGTGGCCGCCGTGCGTGGAAGCCCGGCGCGGGACCGGGCATGGCGGCTGAGGCGGGTCGCGTTCCCTGCGCTCCGTGTCGATGTCGGCGGCAGCCCGGGGTGACGCCCGGGCCCGTGAGGCGTGCCCGCTGTCCCGCAGACCAAACCGAGCCTCATGGTGAGGAAGCCGCGCCAGCGGCTGTCTCGAACCACGAGGCGCGGGCGTATGGTGGCGAGACATTTGCCACGTACCACAACGGACCGTCATGGCCGGGCTCGTCCCGGCCATCCACGTCTTCTCTGCCGCGACCGCCGTTCGTGAATGCCCGGCGCAAGGCCGGGCATGGCGGCTGAGGCGGGTCGCGTTCCCTGCGCTCCATGTCGATGTCGGCGGCAGCACCAGTCGGCGCCCGGCCCGCGTGGCGTGCCGGCTGTCCCGCAGACCAAACCGAGCCTCATGGTGAGCGACTGTCTTGTTGGTCAAGCTGTCTGCCATGGTTTCTGGTCCCTGAGGATGGCGTTGAGGATGG
>NZ_JAZHOF010000016.1:14795-37329 GCF_037855135.1 Microbaculum marinum | reverse complement strand
AGCCCGCCTTGCGCCACCCCCACCCCGACCCTCCCCCATCAAGGGGGAGGGGGAACTGGGGGCGATGCTGCGAATCCGGCCATGAACTCAGCAGCTGCAGCACGACCGGATCGAGATCCCGCGTCCTCTCCCTCCGGCACACACCTCCCTCCCCCTTGACGGGGGAGGGTCGGGGTGGGGGTGCGCCGGCCGCCGGCTCGATGCCGGCGGGCTGCGATGCGAGGGCGCAGACGGCGTGCGTGCTGACGCTCCAGCCGGCCGACGGGGTTGCAGGCCGCAGCGCCAGCGCTGCCCACGGCTACCGGCCTCGCGCGGTCGGAACTCGAAATGCTGCGCATTTCGGATGCGTTTGCCGGGAGGCGTGGGGGCTGGATCACGATACGGTCGTGCGGCAGGCGCGGGCGTCGGGGTCTGATACCGGCCACCGCCCACTGTTCCCCCTCCCCCTCGATGGGGGAGGGTCGGGGTGGGGGTGCGCGGGCCGCCGGCTCGATGCCGGCGGGCTGCGATGCGAGGGCGCCGACGGCGTGCGTGCTGACGCTCCAGCCGGCCGACGGGGTTGCAGGCCGCAGCGCCAGCGCTGCGCTCGGCTTCGGGCTTCGCACGTTCGTCCTTTCGAAAGCGACGCTTTCGATGGCGCCTCCGGCGCCACCGCTGCCCTCGGCTTTGGGCCTCGGGCGTTCGAAACTCGAAATGCTGCGCATTTCGTTCGCCTCCCGGCGAACCGTTTCCCACTCCATCGCCAGGATCATGTTGCGTACGACCGGATAGATCTCGCGCTCCCAGCGGCGGCCGCTGAAGACGCCGTAGTGGCCGACATTGGCCTGCAGGTGGTGGCGCTTGAGGTGGGGGCGCAGCGAGCGGCAGAGGTCGTGGGCGGCCGCCGTCTGGCCGAGCGCGCAGATGTCGTCGCGGCCGCCCTCGACGGTCAGCAGCGCGGTCTTGCGGATGGCGGCGGGATCGACGGGGCGGCCGCGCCAGGTGAAGTCGCCGGTGGCCAGTTCGGCGCGCTGGAAGACCCGGTCGATCGTCTCCAGGTAGAACTCCCCGGTCAGATCGAGGACGGCGAAATACTCGTCGTAGAAGGTCTTGATCCTCTCGGCCTCGGCCGTCTCGCCGGCGGCGATGTGGGCGTAGAGCCTGCGGTGGGCGGCGGTGTGGCGGTCCATGTTCATCGCCATGAAGGCGAACAGCTGGACGAAGCCTGGATAGACGCGCCGGCCGCCGCCGGCATAGCGGCGCGGCACGCTGGCGATGACGGTGCGCTCGAACCAGGACAGCGGCCGGCTGGTCGCCAGCTCATTGACCTGGGTCGGGCTCTCGCGGGTGTCGATCGGGCCGGCCATCAGCGTCATCGAGCGCGGCGTCGCGGGATGGTCGGCCTCCGACATCACGGCGACGGCGGCGAGCGCCTGGACGCAGGGCTGGCAGACGGCGAGCAGGTGGGCGCCGGGGCCGATCGCCTCGAGGAAGCCGATCAGGTAGGCGATGTAGTCGTCGATGCCGAAGGCGCCGGCCTCGGTCGGCACGTCGCGGGCGTTGACCCAGTCGGTGATGTAGACTTCGTGGTCGCGCAGCAGCGTCGCGACCGTGCCGCGCAGCAGCGTCGAGAAATGGCCGGACAGCGGCGCCACCACCAGCACCTTCGGCTGCCCGGTGTCGATGTCGCGGGCAAAGCGCAGCAGCTTGCCGAACGGCCGGTCGACGGTCACCTCGATCGTCACCGGCACGTCGCGATTGCCGACCCGCACCGTGTCGATGCCGAAGTCGGGCCGGGCGTGGCTCAGCTCGAAGCGCTCGACCAGCGCCATCGCCGCCGAATAGCGCCGTGCGGCGCCGGCGGCGCCACCGAAGGCCGGCCCGAAGGCAGGAAAGCGCGGCAGGTTCCATTCGGGCATCTCGCCGAACTGGCGGGCGAAGGCGCGCAGCGGCGCGATCAGGTCGTCCTGGAGCTGATAGGCCTGATAGAGCACGCGCCTTCCCCCCGCTGCCGTTGCCGCAATGCAAAAAAACTAGTGCCAATATTGCTGCATTGCGAGAAGATAATGATCCTGCAGAAGCGGACACCGAGGGGCGACCAGCAGCACATGACCCGCGCCACCCTGACGATATCCTCGAAGAACTACTCATCCTGGTCGCTGCGCGGCTGGCTCCTGTGCCGGATGGCCGGGCTCGATTTCGTCGAGGCGCCCGTCGACGTCGACGATCCCGACAGCCGCCAGGAGCTGCTGCTGCTGTCGCCGTCGGTGCTGGTGCCGCGGCTGACCCACGGCGAGGTGACGGTGTGGGACACGCTGGCGATCGGCGAGTACCTGGCCGAGATCGCCCCGGAAGCCGGCCTGCTGCCGGCCGACCGCGCCGTGCGGGCGCATTGCCGCGCGGTATCGGGCGAGATCCACTCGGGCTTCTACAACCTGCGCTCGGCCCTGCCGATGAACCTGAAGGCCCGCCACGAGAGCTTCAAGATATTCTCCGGCGCCCGGCCCGACGTCGAGCGGATCAAGGCGATCTGGACGGAATGCCTGCAGATGTACGGCGGCCCGTACCTGTTCGGCGAGCTGAGCATGGCCGACGCCATGTACGCCCCGGTCTGCACCCGCTTCCGCACCTACGCGGTCGATCTGGAGCCGGCGCTCGCTGCCTATTGCGAGACGATCTTCGCATGGCCGCTGATGCAGGAATGGACCGAGGGCGCGCTGGCGGAGCCCGACGAGATCATCGAACTCGAGGTCGAGTTCTAGATCGGCGGATCGCCCCACACACCCTGCCCCCCTGCCCAAATCCGCCGCGCCGGGCTATGAAGGCCGGGCAGATTCCGAAACGGCCGAACCCGCAGGAGCCTCGATGTCCGCCAAAGCCGACCTGATCGTCACCAATGGCCGGGTCATGACCGTCGACCCCGACGCGCCGCGCGCCGAGGCGGTGGCGATCGCCGGAAACGAGATCCTCGCCGTCGGCAGGCGCGACGAGATCGCCGGGCTTCGCACCGATGCGACCCGGATCGTCGATGCGGCCGGCGGCAGCGTCCTGCCGGGCTTCAACGACGCCCACGTGCACCTGTTCTCCGGCGCGGCCGAACTCGACCACCTGCAGCTTGCCGGCGTGCACGGCATGGACGCGCTGACGAAGGCGGTCCGCGCCTACGCGGAGGCGCGCCCGGACGAACCGCTGCTGCTCGCCCAGGGCGCCGACTACACGGTGCTGTCGGAAACCGAACGCCTGACCCGCCGGCATCTCGACGACATCCTGCCCGACCGGCCGTTCCTGATGTTCGCCGCCGACCACCACACCGCCTGGGCCAACACCGCGGCGCTGGGCAAGGCCGGCATCCTCGAGGGCCGCCGGCTCGGCGTCGGCAACGAGATCGTCATGGGGCCCGACGGCAAGGCGGCCGGCGAGCTGCGCGAGGGCGAGGCCTTCAATCCGGTGCTGGCGCTGGGGACCGCCGGCGGCCGGTTCCGGCTCGGGCTGGAGACAGGCGGCGAGCCGCATCCGGCGCCCACCGCCCGCGAGCGCGACTACGATCGCGACATCATGCGCCGGGGGCTCGCCCATTGCGCCAAGCACGGCGTCACCTCGGTCCAGAACATGGACGGCAACTTCTACCAGCTGGAGCTGCTCGACGAGATCGACCGGCAGGAAGGCCTGTCGCTGCGCGTGCGCGTGCCCTTCCATTTCAAGAACTTCATGGATGTCGGCATGCTCGACAGGGCCGAGCAGATGAACCGGCGCTACACCTCGGAGCGGCTGCGCTCGGGCTTCGTCAAGTTCTTCATGGACGGCGTTCTCGATTCGTGGACCGCCGTGATGCTCGACGACTATCCCGGCAGGCCGGGCTGGCGGGGCGAGCCGCTGTTCGAGCCGAAGCGCTTCGCCGAGCTGGCCACCGCGATCGACCGGCGCGGGCTGCAGATCGCCGTCCACGCCATCGGCGACGGGGCGGTGCGGATCGTGCTCGACGGCTACGCGGCGGCCGCGGCGGCCAACGGCCGGCGCGACTCGCGTCACCGCATCGAGCATATCGAGGTGGTCCATCCCGACGACATCCCCCGCTTCGCCGAACTCGGCGTCGGCGCCTCGATGCAGCCGATCCACGCGCCGGGAACCGGCTTCCCCATCGAACCGACCGCCACGGTCATCGGCCGTGGCAAGTGGCCGTACGCCTACGCCTGGCGGACGCTGCGGGAGGCAGGCGCGCCGATGATCTTCGCCACCGACTGGCCGGTCTCGCCGGTCGATCCGATGTCCTGCATCAAGGCGGCGGTGACCCGCAGGCGCTGGGCCGAGGGCGATCCCGACCAGCGCCAGAGCCTGGAGGAAGCGGTCGCCTCGTATACCCGCGACGGGGCCTGGATCGAGCGCATGGAAACCCGCAAGGGGCAGCTCAAGCCGGGCATGCTGGCCGACGTGGTGGTGCTGTCGGAGGATATCGAGGCGATCGATCCCGAAGGTCTCGATACCGTGCGCCCGGTGGCGACCGTCGCCGATGGCCGCGTCGTCTACGAGGGCTGATCCGGGACGGGTTCGAGAGCATGGCCGAGACGAACCTCTACCTGACGACGAAGGAGCTGGCGGACCTGCTGCGCGTCAAGGAGCGCAAGGTCTACGAGCTCGCCGCGGCCTCGGAGGTGCCGTTCACGCGCGTCACGGGCAAGCTGCTGTTTCCGCGCCACCTGATCGAGGCGTGGCTGGCAAGGCACACGGAGGTCTCCGGCGACCTCGTCTCGCTGCCCGATCCGCCGGCGGTCGCCGCAGGCAGCCACGATCCCCTGCTCGACTGGGCCCTGCGGGAATCGCGCTGCGGCATCGCCACCTTCTTCGATGGCTCGCTCGACGGCCTGGAGCGGTTCGGCCGGCGCGAGGCGCTGTTCTGCGGCATCCACATCGGCGAACCGTCGGCTGCGGCCGAAGGGCGCCAATGGAACGTGGGGCACGTGGCGCGCAGGTTTCCGGTGATGCCGGTGGCGCTGGTCGAATGGGCGTGGCGGGAGCGCGGCCTGGTCGTCGCCAACGGCAATCCGCTCGACATCCGCTCCGTCGCCGACGTGAAGGGCCGGCGCCTGGTGCCGCGCCAGGCGGAGGCGGGCGCGCAGCACCTGCTCCGGTCGCTTCTGGAGGACGAGGGACTGTCGGACGGCGAACTCGACCTGACGGCGGCGGCGCGCACCGAACACGACGTTGCGATCTCGGTCCTGAACGGCCGGGCGGACGCCGGGCTCGGCATCGCCTGCGTGGCGCGGGAGTACAGGCTGGGTTTCGTGCCGCTGATGCAGGAGCGGTTCGACCTGCTGGTGTGGCGGCGGAGCTGGTTTGAACCCGCGCTGCACACGCTGATCGCGTTCTGCCGGACACAGGCCTTCCGCGACAAGGCCGAGGAACTCGGCGGCTACGACGTGTCGGGATTCGGCACGGTGCACTACAACGGACCCTAGAGCTGGCCGAAGCCGTAGCTGCGCAGTATCTCCTGCCCCCTCATCGACAGAATGCATGCGGCGAGATCGGCCGCGTGGTCGGACGCGCCGTGCAGGACCGCGAGGCCGTACTCGGCGCCGACCGCCAGTGCGTCCGGAACCGCCACGATCGCCAGTCCCGGCGTGTCCGCCTGTGCCAGGCGGGCGTTGGTGCGATAGGTCAGGAACAGGTCGGCCCGGTTCCCGCCGATCACCCAGCCATACGGATTGCGGCCGTCCGGCGGCGCCGGGGAATCCGGTGCGCCGGTCAGTCGCAATGCCTTGGCGCGGAGGGCTGCGGCGGCACCCGGCCTCAGCGCGTCGGCCCTGTCGAACAGCGCCATGGCGTAGTCGCCGGAGGGATCCGCGCCGGGAGTGGAGATGGCCACCCGCACGGCCGGGTCGAGCATGGCGTCGAGCAGGCCGGCGCTGTCGACCGCAAGGCCGGGCCGGACGATGGCGCACAACCGGTTGCGGGCGAACGGGAAGACCTGCTCCGTTCGCCCCGCGTCGCGGAGCGCTGCGGGATGGGCCATGTTGGCGGAGGCGAAGACATCGGCGGCCTCGCCGCCTTCGATACGCTTTCGCAGCACACCGGACGGGCCGAACTCGGCCCGCACCGGAACGCCCGTCTCGGCCGTGAACGCCGCGGCGACCTCCCCGAGCGCTGCTTTCAGGCTGCCGGCGGCGAACAGGACGACCGGCCGGCCGGACGCGGTTGCGCGCGCACCTTTCGCCGGTTTCCTTCGGGATTCCCGGTCAGCCGGAGCTCTTGTCGGCATTCGGGAAGAACAGCTGCTGGCCGCCGACCTTGTAGTCCGCGATCGCCTTCTGTCCCTCCGGGCTCAGGATCCAGTCGACGAAGGCCTGGCCGAGGTGCGCCTTCACCGACGGGCACTTGTCGGGGCTGACCAGGATGACGCCGTACTGGTTGAACAGCCGGTCGTCGCCCTCCACGACGATTTCCAGATCGCCCTTGTTCTCGAAGGCGATCCAGGTTGCGCGATCGGTCAGTGCGTAGGCGTCCATGCCAGAGGCGATATTGAGGGTCGGCCCCATGCCCGAGCCGGTCTCGCGGTACCACGATCCGCTCGACGCCGCGGGATCGACGCCGGCGATCTCCCACAGGCGGAGTTCGGCCTTGTGGGTGCCGGAATCGTCGCCGCGCGAGGCGAACGGGGCTTCGGACCCGGAAATCGTCTTCAGCGCGGCAGCAACGTCCGTCTCGCCCCGGATGCCGGCCGGATCGGATTTCGGCCCGACGATCACGAAGTCGTTGTACATGACGTCGGCGCGCGAGACGCCGTAGCCGTCCGCCACGAACTGCTCCTCGGCCGGCCTGGCATGGACGAACAGCACATCGCCGTCGCAGTTCTGGGCGTTCTTGATCGCCTGGCCGGTGCCCACGGCGACGACGCGCACCTGGGTGCCGGTCTTTTCGGTGAACTTCGGCAGGAGGTCCTCGAACAGGCCCGAATTCTCGGTCGAGGTGGTCGACTGGACGATGATGAAGTCGTCCTGCGCGGCGGCAGGCGCGAGCGCGGTCGCGAGGGATGCGACGGCGAGGCCGGCGGCGACGAGCAGTCGGATTCCGGGACGTCTTCCGGTGTGGGTCATGTCTTCTCTCCTGAGCGCAGTATCTAGAGAACCAGTTTGCCGGACAGAAAATCCGCCGCCGGCGCGGAGACGGGGGCCTGGAAGAAGCGGAACGCGGCGCTGCGTTCGGCGACCCGGCCGCGATGCATGAAAACGATCTCGTCGGCGAGGCGGCGGGCCTGTCCGATGTCGTGGGTGACCATGACGATCTTGGTGCCCCGGTCGGCGGCCTCCCAGACGATGCGCTCGATCGCCGCGGTGGCCGCCGGGTCGAGGCTCGAGGTCGGCTCGTCGAGGAACAGGATCTCCGGGCGGGTGGCCAGCGCGCGGGCGAGCGCCAGGCGCTGCTGCTCGCCGCCGGACAGCACCCGGGCCGGCGCGTGGGCGAGGGCCTCCAGGTTGGCGAGCTCCAGCATGTCGGCGACCCTGGCGCGGCGCTCGGCCACCGGCAGTCGACGCACCTTCAGCGCGTAGGCGATGTTGGCGGACACCGAGCGGCGCAGCAGCACGGGATGCTGGAACACCATCGCCTGCCGGCGCAGGACGGCCGCATCGGCGGGCCTGCCGTTCCACAGGACGCGGCCGCCGCTCGGCCTGATCAATCCGTGCAGCAGCCTGAGCAGCAGGCTCTTGCCGGCGCCGTTCGGCCCCATGACGATCGTGCGGGTCCCCGGACCGAGATCGAGGTCGACGGCATCGACCAGCCGCCGGCCGCCGGCTTCGAAGCTCAAGGCCTCGGCGCGCAGGGGCAGGATGTCGCCGGCGGACGACGGCATCGCCGCCTGGGCGGGGCGGGAGATCGCCACCGGTTCAGGCACGGGCCGCCTCCAGCCGGTGGTCGCGCAGTGCCATCACCAGCGCGTTCACGCCGACGGCGAGCAGGATCAGGATGAAGCCGAGCGCCAGCGCCAGCGCCAGGTCGCCCTTCGATGTTTCCAGCGCGATCGCGGTCGTCATCACGCGGGTGACGTGGGCGATGTTGCCGCCGACGATGATGACCGCGCCGACCTCGGCGATGGCGCGGCCGAAGCCGGCCAGCATGGCGGTGGCAAGGCTCGCCCTGGCGTCCCAGAGCAGCGTGCCGACGGCGTCGTACCAGCCGACGCCGAGCGAGCGCAGCTGCTCGTCATACTCGCGGTGGAGGTCGTCCACGACCTGGCGGGTCAGCGCGGCGATGATCGGCGTCACCAGCACCGCCTGGGCGATGGTCATGGCTGTCGGCGTATAGAGCAGTTCCAGCACGCCGAGCGGCCCGGCCCGCGACAGCAGCAGGTAGACGAGCAGGCCGACCACCACCGGCGGCAGGCCCATCAGCGCATTGACCAGCACGATCAGCGCGCCGCGGCCCGGGAACCGGGTCACCGCCAGCACCGCCCCGAGCGGCAGGCCGACCAGCGCCGCGATCGCAACCGCGCTCAGGCTGACGCGCAGCGACAGCAGCACGATCTCGACGAGACCGGCATCGGCGGTCGCGATCAACCTGAAGGCAAGCCCGAAGGCTGCGGCGAAATCCTGCATGGCGCGGCATCATCCTCCGCCGCGAAACCTATTTGTCGATATGCGTTTCGTCTACATAATCCGATGGATTCGTAGCATTCCGACATATATTGCATGATTTCGCATGAGACGCCGGGGGCGATCCTCAGGCGAAGACGGCCATCCAGACGGTCTGCGGATAGACGACGAGGCCGGCGCCGGCGAGTGCGATGCCGTAGGGGATTCCCTGCCGGGCATCGTGCAGCCGCACGAGCCAGTCCATCCGGCCGAGCGCCGCCGGCAGGGGGACCCGGCGCGCGGCGAGCAGCGACATCGTCAGGATGCCGCCCAGCAGCGAGGCCCAGATGAGCAGGGGCAGCAGCGCCGGCCAGCCGACCCACAGGGCCGTGGCCGCGACGAGCTTGGCGTCGCCGCCGCCGATCCAGCCCATGCCGAACAGCGCGAACGCCAGCAAGAGCATCCCGGCGCCGGCGATCAGGTGGTGCCCGATCACCTCGACCGGCAGGCCGGCGGCAAGTGCGGCGACCGGGAACAGCGCCGCGAAGCCGAGCGTCAGCCGGTTCGGGATCTTCATGGCGAAGAGATCGCAGCAGGCGCCGAGCGCCATTGCCGCTGGAAAGACGAGAAGGAGCAGTGCGTCGATCATGCGTGCGTGCCGCCCCCGCGCATCAGCGCGCAAGGCGGCGGCGCTGCCTACTGGATGCCGGCCTTCACGGACTCCAAGCCGGTCGAGAGGGAATCGCCGAGCGTGCCGACGATCGCCACGATCGCCACGGAGATGCCCGCGGCGATCAGGCCGTACTCGATGGCGGTCGTGCCCGACTCGTCGCGGGCGAAGGTCTTGAGCAGGTTCTTCATCACGTGGCTCCTGGTCCCTGATCTTCCAGACATCCGGCTTCGATGCTTGCTTGATTGCTTGTTCGATCGAAACACACGGCGGACGCTACGGGCGCCCCGTTACGGACAGCTTAATCAATCGGAGTGAACAGGCAGATCTCGGCTCGAACTGCGCCAATGGTAAACAATTGCATACTCTGTTTCGCGGTCGCCCACGGCATGATCTTGCCGGTCTCGGCACGGTTAATTCCGGTTAAGTTTCAGGTTTACGTCCTTCATCAGGACCTATTCAGCGCTCACGGCCGGGAGTTCGAAGTTATAGTGCCGGCCGGTCGCCCTCCCTCGCAACCGGCCCGATGCCGGACCACCGAGCGGCCGCGCCGACGCACCGCCGTTCGTCGGGGATCGCATCTTCGGCGAGCATCGGCTATTCGTAGCCGGTAAACGTTGAAAGAGAGTTCGTCTCCTTGGACCGCTACTATGCAATCCTCGCGCGTTCCATCGCCGCGACCGGCCGCGATGACGTCGAGGCCCGCCAGGCCGTGTACGCCCATGTCCGCAGCGAGCTGGACCGCCTGATCGCGACCGCCGAGCCGAAGATGCCGGCCAGCGAGCAGATCGCCCACCAGTCCGCGCTGGAGCAGGCGATCGCGCGCACAGAGGAGGAGTTCGCCGCCCGCGGCGCCGAGGTCACGCCCCAGCACAGTGCGGCGCAGGCCGGCCGGGCCGCCCAGGCAGGCAATCCGGGCCCGAGCGGCGGGGTGAGCCAGACCGGCGGGGCGTCCAGGAGTGGCGCGGGCCGGCCGAGGGGAAAGACGGCTGCGGCCGGACCTGCCGCTCCGCGGGGCGGCTCGCGGTTTCCCGCCTTCCTGACCCGCGGCCGGCAGCAGCAGGCCGGGTCACCGAAGCCGACGCCGCAGCAGGATATCTGGGGGGACGAAGAGCCGGCCCGCAAAGGCGCCCGGGGTTTCCTGAAGAACCGCACCGCGATGGTCGCCGGCGCGGCGCTCGTCGCCCTGCTGGCCGTCCTCGTCGGCGCCTATCTGATCCTCGCCGGCCTGAACGCGCCGACCGTAGCCGGTTACGAGGCCGTCGCCAAGCGGCTCCAGGAAAAAGGCGCGGCGACGCTGTTCCTCGGGGCGGGAACAAGCCGGGTGCGCGGCGGCCGCGGCACCAGCGTGGAGTCGAGCGGCGGGATCTTCGGGCCCGGCGCGGTCCATATCTCGTCGAGGGCGAAAACGGCCGATCCGGACACCAAGGCGAAGGCCGCACGCGTCACCCTCTCGCCGGCGATCCGCGCGCAACTGGCCGGCAAGACGCTCGCCGTCACCATCGTGGCACGCGCGGCACCGGGCGATCCGAGTCCCAGGTTTGCCGCGGCGATCATCGACAGCAACAAGCAGACGACCGGCTGGCAGGAGTTCACCCCGGACGGCGAGTTCCGGCCCTACACGATCGAATACGCCTTCGAGGAACAGGGCGGCAAGAAGCCGCTGATCGCGATCTGGGCGGACGTCGAGGGCAAGGGGCGCGCCATCGAGGTCAACGAGATCAGCCTTCGCACGGCCGAATAGACTACCGGATGTACCCGAGCAGGGTCTCGTCGGGAACGAGGCCGGCGGCACGGGCGCGCGCGGCTTCCTCGCCGATTTCCGCCGACATGCGCCCCGCGTCCCTGGTCCCCGACCACCACGGGCCGAGCGCCCGCGGGGACCGGAGCGCCAGATAGACTGGCAGCAGCAGTTCGAACGCGCGCCAGCGCAGGCCGAGCCGGCGTCGCATGCCGGGCGACACGTTCTTCATCCAGATCAGGCGCCGGTTGCGGAACAGCCGTCGCTGATAGTCCGGTGCCTTGTCGAGGAAGCCGGACGCGCCGGCGGCCGACGCGGAGCCGACATGCCAGGCCCGCGCCGACGGGCAGAACAGCGCCTTCCAGCCGCGATGCTGCATGCGAAACCAGAGGTCCAGGTCCTCGTAGCCGGTGCCGAAGCGCTCGTCGTACCAGTAGCCATGCACCGCGTGCAGGTCGTCCAGCATCGCCCGGCGCATCAGCGGCATCGAGCCCGAGACCCCGAACGCATAGGTATCCTCGTCCCGCCGGACCCAGCGGCCGCGCAGTTCCCGGGTCAGGAAGAAGGCACCGGCGCTCGGCCGAGGGATGTCGGTGCGCTCGCCGTCGACCCAGGCATATTCGGCGCCGCCCACGACGCCGATCTCCGGATCCCGATCGCCCCGGGCCACAACGGTCGCCACATAGTCCGGCGGCAGCCAGACGTCGTTGCCGAGCGGCATCACCCATTCACCGGCCGCCTCGGCGATCCCCGCATTCATTCCGGCGGCGAAACCGACGTTGCGCGGCAGCCGGACGAGCCGGTCGGGCTCGCCTTCGGCCAGGCACAGCTCGAGCGAGCCGTCTTCCGAGGCGTTGTCGACGAGGATCACCTCCACGTCCGCCCCCGTCTGGGCCCGCGCGGCGCGATAGCATTCGACGACGCGGGTCCCGCCGTTCCAGTTCAGCAGCACAATGGTAACGCGAGGAGGGGAAGCCATGAAAATCTATGCTCGTCGAAGCCCGTTTGACCGACACGATTTTGCTGCAGCGCACAAAGGCCTTTTCTCCGCGGACCGGCTTCGCTATAAGGCCGCCCATTGAGTCTGCGCCCGATCCGCACAGCACGGTTTTCCTAAGGGGCAATCCGAGATAAAGAAACCGGCCGCTTGGCGATACCGGTTTTTATGATCGCTCAGGACCGTTACAAACCCTGTACGCAACGACCCGGCGCCGTCCGGTTCGGCCCGATACAAGAAGAGACCCCATGAACCATCTCGACGAGCTCGAAGCCCAGAGCATCTATATCTTCCGGGAAGCCTTCAACCGCATCGACAACATCGCGATGCTGTGGAGCCTCGGGAAGGACTCCAACGTGATGCTGTGGCTGGCCCGCAAGGCATTCTTCGGCCACGTGCCGTTTCCCGTTATGCATGTCGACACGGGCAAGAAGTTCAAGGAGATGTACGAGTTCCGCGACCGCTATGCCAGCGAGTGGAAACTGAACTTCATCCGGGAGGAGTGCCCGCCGGTCGACCAGACCGACGAGACCCTGCCGCCGGCAGCCCGCTCCGCCGCGCGCAAGACGCTCGGCCTGAAGGCCGCCATCGAGAAGCACAAGTTCAACGCCCTGTTCGCCGGGATCCGGCGCGACGAGGAGGCGCTGCGCGCCAAGGAGCGCGTGTTCAGCCCGCGCGGCGAGACCGGCCAGTGGGACTACCGCGACCAGCCGCCGGAGTTCTGGGACCAGTACAAGACCGATTTCCCGCCCGGCGTCCACATCCGCGTGCATCCGCTGCTGCACTGGACCGAAATCGACATCTGGCGGTATTCGGCGCGCGAAGGCATTCCGCTGATCTCGCTGTATTTCTCCAAGAACGGCAAGCGCTACCGGTCGCTGGGCGACGAGGACATCACCTTCCCCGTCGACTCCGACGCGACGACCGTCGAGGAGATCATCGAGGAACTGATGACGACCAAGGTCTCCGAACGGTCCGGGCGCGCCATGGATCACGAGGCCGAGGATTCCTTCGAGCGCCTGCGCGCCGAAGGCTACATGTAGTCCTCGCAGCCGCTTCCTTCCGTCCGAAGATCAACGCCCCCACAGAAACAATGTCCGAAAGCTCCGTCATGAACGCTGGTCCCATCCCCGACAACGCAGCAGCCCAACGCGCCTCGTTGCGGCAACTGCTCCGAATCGTCATCGTCGGCCATGTCGACCACGGCAAGTCGACCCTGGTCGGCCGCCTGTTCCACGACACCGGCTCACTGCCGGAGGGCAAGTTCGAGGCGATCAAGAAGATGTGCGAGCGGCGCGGCATGCCGTTCGAATGGGCGTTCCTGATGGACGCCATGCAGGCAGAGCGCGACCAGGGCATCACGATCGACACCGCGCAGATCTGGTTCAAGACCGAGAAGCGCGACTACACGATCATCGACGCGCCGGGCCACAAGGAGTTCCTCAAGAACATGATCACCGGCGCGGCGCAGGCCGACGCCGCGGTGCTGGTGATCGACGCCACCGAAGGCGTCCAGGAGCAGTCGCGCCGGCACGGCTACCTCCTGCACCTGCTCGGCGTCCGCCAGATCGCGGTTGCGGTGAACAAGATGGACGCGGTCGGCTACCGCGAGGACGTGTTTGCCGAGATCGAGACCGAATATCGCGCCTATCTGTCGTCGATCGGCGTGACGCCGACCTACGTGGTGCCGGTTTCGGCCCGTGAAGGCGACAATATCGCCAATCGCTCGACCAGCATGGACTGGTACGACGGGCCGACCGTGGTCGGGTCGCTGGATTCCTTCCAGCTGCCGACCGCCCACCTCGACCGGCCGCTGCGGCTGCCCGTCCAGGACGTCTACAAGTTCGATACCCGGCGCATCATTGCCGGCCGCATCGAGTCCGGCCGCCTGCATGTCGGCGACGAGCTGATCTTCTCGCCGTCGAACAAGACGGCGCGGGTGAAGTCGATCGAGGTCTGGCCGGAGCCGTCGAATGCCGACGGCCAGCCGAATACCGTCAGCGCCGGCCAGTGCATCGGCATTACGCTCGACGAGCAGATCTTCGTCGAGCGCGGCGACATCGCCTCCCACCTGAAGAACCCGCCGGTCGAGACGGAGGTGTTCAGGGCCCGGATCTTCTGGCTCGGGCGCAATGCGCTCGAGAAGGGCAAGACCTACAAGATGAAACTTGCCACCGCGGACGCGCGGGTGACGGTGCAGGAGATCGAGCATGTGCTCGACACCACCGACCTGTCGTCGTCGACCACCACCAAGGTGGAACGGAACCAGGTCGGCGAGGTGGTGTTGCGGTCGCGCCGGCTGCTGCCGCTCGACGAGCATACCCGCAACGGCCGCACCGGCCGCTTCGTGCTGATCGACGGCTACGACATCGCCGGCGGCGGCATCATCTCGATGGAAGGCTATGCCGACCAGCGCCAGCTCTACACCCAGCGCTCGCAGAACATCACCCGGGTCGAGCACGGCGTGCCGACCGAGGACCGCGAGCGCCAGAACGGCCACAAGGGCGGCGTGCTGTGGTTCACCGGCCTCTCGGGCGCCGGCAAGTCGACGCTGGCCACCAAGCTCGAGCGGGCGCTGTTCGACCGCGGCTACCAGACCTACGTGCTGGACGGCGACAACATCCGCTTCGGCCTGAACGCCAACCTGGGCTTCTCGCCGGAAGACCGGGCGGAGAACATCCGCCGTGTCGGCGAGGTTGCCGGCCTGTTCTCCCGCGCCGGGGTGCTGGCGATCACCGCTTTCATCTCGCCCTATCAGTCGGACCGCGAACGCGCGCGCGCCGCGGCCGGCGACATGTTCCACGAGATCTACATCAAGGCGGACCTGGAGACGTGCGAACAGCGCGATCCCAAGGGGCTCTACGCCAAGGCCCGGTCCGGCGAGATCAAGGAGTTCACCGGCATCTCGGCGCCCTACGAGGCGCCCGATTCGGCCGAACTCATCGTCGACACCAGCAAGCTTTCGGTCGAGCAGGCCCTCGAGGAGCTGCTGACCTACGTGGAGAAGACCTTCCGCAAATAGACCGCGACGGACGGCGGCGGCGCCACCCCGCCCCGCCGGCCGGCTTCCGGGGCGACGCCCATGGTCTTCGCGTCGATCGAGTTCCTGTTCTTCTTCCTGCCGGTCTCGATCGGCCTTTACTTCCTCGTCCCCGCCGCCGCCCGCAACGCGGTGCTGCTCGCGGCGAGCTTCGTGTTCTACCTGTGGGGATCGGGCGCGCTCGTCGTCATCCTCGCAGGCTCGGTCCTCGTCAACTTCGCGTTCGGGGCACTCGTCGCCCGGGCGCGCGCCTCGGGCAGCCGAGGCCTTATGCGCCTTGCCATCGCCGGCGCCGTGACGGCCAACCTGGCGGTCCTCGGCTACTTCAAATACGCCAATTTCATCGTGCTGCAGTTCAACCAGGTCGGCACGATGGCCGGCCTGGGGACGATCGCCTGGGACGGCGTGATCCTGCCGATCGGCATATCCTTCTTCACGTTCCAGGCGATGTCCTACGTCTTCGACGTCGCGCGTGGGGCGGCGAAGCCGGTGCGGAGCCTGTTCGACTTCGCCCTCTACGTGTCGATGTTCCCGCAGCTCGTTGCCGGGCCGATCGTACGCTATGCCGACATCGCCGGAGACCTCGTGGTCCGGCAGACGCGGTTCGACGATTTCGTCGAGGGCGCGCAACGCTTCGCGCTCGGCCTCGTCAAGAAGGTGGTGGTGGCGGACTCCGTGGCACCGATCGCCGACGCGGCCTTCGCGGCGACGGGCGGCGACCTGACCTTCGCGACCGCATGGCTGGGGCTGGTCGCCTATACGATCCAGATCTATTTCGACTTCTCCGGCTATTCGGACATGGCGATCGGGCTCGGGCGCATTCTCGGCTTCCGCTTTCCGGAGAATTTCGACCGGCCCTACTCCGCGCACTCGATCACCGAGTTCTGGCGGCGCTGGCACATCAGCCTGTCGACCTGGTTTCGCGATTACCTCTATGTCCCGCTCGGCGGCAACCGCGACGGGCCGCTGCGCACCTACGCCAATCTCTGGATCGTGTTCCTGGTGACCGGCCTGTGGCACGGCGCCAACTGGACCTTCATCCTGTGGGGCGCCTGGCACGGGGTTCTGCTGGCGGCCGAACGCGCCAGCGGCTGGCGCGACAAGCGCTTCACGGCGCCGGCCGCCGTCGTCGCGGCGCGCGCGCTGACCCTGCTGCTGGTGATGGGCGGCTGGGTGCTGTTCCGCTCGCCGGACCTTGCCGCCGCGGGCGCCTACTACGCGGCCCTCGCCTCCCCCGATCTCGACGGACTGCCGGACGCCGTCGCCCGTGTCGCCGGCAACCGGGCCCTGTTCGTCCTGGCGCTGGCGTCGGTGGTGTTCGTCCTGCCGCGCGCGTTCAGGATGCCCGACCTGATGCTCGGCGACGGACCGGCATCGATGGCCGCGCGCGCCACGGTGCTCGGCATCGGCTATCCTTACGCGCTGGTGCTGATCGTCGCGGGATCGTTCACCGCGTTCATCTACTTCCAGTTCTAGTGGTCCGACCATGCGCCTCTGGGAAAAGATCCTGATCGCCGCCGTCACGGCCGGGCCGCTCGTCGCGGTCCTGGCGGGATCGCCGCTGCTGGGGCCCGACACCGGCGATCTCAACCGCGACCCGCTGCCGTTTCCGGACCTGGCGGCGGCCGATGCGCTGGACGCGGCGACCTACGGCGAGGTCGGCGCGTGGCTGCGCGACCGGGTGCCATTGCGGCGGCAGGTCCGCGCCATCGACACGAGGATCGACCGCGGCCTGTTCGGCGACATCGACGACGCGATGATCCTGCAGGGCCGCGACGGCTGGCTGTACTTCGAGCCGGCGATCGCCAACGGACTCGCCCCCGGCTTCGAGCCGGAAGCGGTGCGCGAGGGCATCCTGGGGCTGAAGTCGCAGGTCGAGGCGGCCGGCAAGACCTTCCTGTTCGCCTTCGCGCCGCACAAGCCGACCGTCTATCCGCAGTATCTGAGCGAGCGCGACGCCCGGCGCCAGGACCGGGTGCGCGCGCGTCTCGACGAATTCCGCGAGCTGATGCGCCGCGAGCCGGTCGGCGGCTTCATCGACGCCTGGAGCGACCTGGAAGCGGCCGCCCGAACGGCGCCGGAACCGCTCTACTATCCCAGGGACACCCACTGGACCCCGCTCGGCGCCGTCGCCCTGACCAGGCGGATCGTGGCGACGCTCGATCCGGGCCTCGACACGGCGCTCGAAGCCAGCCGCGGCAAACCGCGCAAGTACGTTCCGGACCTGGCCAGATACGCCGGTCTCGACACGACCGAGACGATCCGGCCGTGGAGCTTCCGGCGACCCGGGATCCGGGTGCAGAAGGCCGGGGTCGAGAAAGGCGCCAAGACCGCCGCCTACCAGTACCGCGCCCGCCGCAAGGGCAGGTCCGACGCCACGCTGCTGCCGAAGATCGCGGTGATCTGCGATTCCTACGGCACGTCGATGCGGCCCTCGCTCAGTCAGTACTTCGCGACGACCACCTTCATCCACGTCCAGTCCGGCCTCACGGCGCTGGCGACGAAGGCGATCGCCGAGGCCGACATTGTGCTGTTCGTGCGGGTCGAGCGGTTCCTCTGGCAGACGACCGCCGACATGCCCTTCGCGGCAGACAGCGCCGAGGTGCTGGAGCTCCTGTCGACGCTGCGGCCGGGCCGGCGGCCGGCGAGATCATCCGGTTTGACCCCGCCCCGAGGACCGGCTAGAGCAAGCGCTGCGGTCACGCGAGCGACGACCAGTCCCCCATCCCCGCAGCTCCCGGAACGTGAGGAATCGCTATGAAAGGCATCATCCTGGCGGGCGGCAGCGGCACGCGACTGCACCCCCTGACCATCGCCTCCAGCAAGCAGCTGCTGCCGGTCTACGACAAGCCGATGATCTACTATCCGCTGTCGGTGCTGATGCTGGCGGGAATCCGCGACATCCTGATTATCTCGACGCCCGAGCACCTGCCGCTCTATCGGACGCTGCTCGGCACCGGCGCCGACTGGGGCATGAACTTCGCCTACGCGGTGCAGCCGCGCCCGGAGGGGCTCGCGCAGGCCTTCATCATCGGCGCCGACTTCATCGGCTCGGACCGCTGCGCGCTGATCCTCGGCGACAACATCTTCTACGGCCACGGCCTGCAGGAGCAGCTCGAGTCGGCGGGCTCCCGGGAAGCCGGCGCGACCGTGTTCGCCTATCAGGTGGTCGATCCCGAGCGCTACGGCGTGGTCGCCTTCGATGCCGACGGCAGGGCGCTGTCGATCGAGGAGAAGCCGGAGGTTCCGAAGTCGGACTGGGCCGTGACGGGCCTTTATTTCTACGACAACGACGTCGTCACGATCGCCCGCGACGTGAAGCCGTCGGCGCGCGGCGAACTCGAGATCACCACCGTCAACCAGGCCTATCTCGACGCCGGAAAACTGCGGGTCGAACGGCTTGGGCGCGGCTATGCCTGGCTCGATACCGGCACCCACGACGCCCTGCACGAGGCCGCCTCCTACATCCAGACCGTCGAGCGGCGCCAGGGCCTGAAGATCGCCTGTCCCGAGGAGATCGCCTATCTGAAGGGCTTCATCGGGCGCGACCAGCTGACCGCCGCCGGCGAGCGGCTGGCCAAGACCGAGTATGGCAAGTATCTGTTGCGGCTCGCCGCCCGCGCATCGCACTGACGCCTGCGACACCGATACCGGGACGCGCCGCCCGCGCCCGACCGAGGACCCCAATGCTGTCGAAGCTCCGCAACGCCCCCACCTACGTCCGCAAGTACGGACTGAGCGCGGCGCTGCGGCGGTCGGTCGCCGAAGTGGTCGGCTCGCCGCCGCCGGGGCACCGGGGCGTGGTGGTGGAGTTCTACGACGCGATCTTCGGCCACGAGACCGGGACCGGGGATCCTGAGGCAGCCGCGGCGCCGGCCGACTCGGTGACCTGGGTGATCCCCAACTTCTCGCCGAATTCCGGCGGCCACATCAACATCCTGCGCATGGTCTACGGGCTGGAGAAGCTCGGCTTCACCAACCAGACCGTCGTCGTCCAGGAGCCGCACCACTGGCCGTCGGCGGACGCCGCCCTGCAGGCGATCCGGCAGCACTTCTTTCCGCTGCAGCACCTGAAGGTCGTGCTCGGCTGCGACGCCATCCCGCCGAGCCGTTTCCTGGTGGCCACCGGCTGGCAGACCGCCTACTGGGTGGCGAAGAACCGCGACGCCGCCCACAGGATCTATTTCGTCCAGGATTTCGAGCCGGATTTCTACGCCACCGGGGCCGAGCACATCTTCGCCGAGGACACCTATCGTCTGGGCATGTTCGGCATGACGGCGGGCGACTGGCTGAAGGAGAAGCTCGCCCGCGACTACGGCATGCCGACCGCCGCCTTCTCGTTCTCGTTCGATCGGGAGACCTACTACCGGGTGCCGAAGCGGCCAAAGGCGAAGAAGCAGGTGTTCTTCTATGCCCGCCCGAGCACGCCGCGCCGGGCCTTCGAGATGGGCATCATGGCGCTTCGCGACGTCTGCGCGGCGCGCGACGACGTCGAGGTGGTGCTGGCCGGCTGGAACCTGCGCGACTACCACATCCCGTTCCCGCACGTCGACGCCAAGCAGTTGCCGGTCTCCAGGCTCGCCGATCTCTACAGCCAGTGCGACGCCGGCCTGGTGCTGTCGCTGACCAACCTTTCGCTGCTGCCGCTCGAGATGATGGCCTGCGGCTGCCCGGTGGTGATCAACCGCGGCCCGAACAACGACTGGCTGGTCGGCGACGACGTTGCGGCCAAGTGCGACCTGACCATCGCTTCGATCGCGCAGACGGTGCTCAAAACGCTGGAGGGCGGCAGGCCGGTCGAGACGATGGTCGAAAGGGCGCTCGATTTCGCCAACCGGACGACCTGGGACGACCAGGCGCGCAAGATGGCCGATACGCTGAAAGCGATCGATCGGTCCGCCGCGCCGGCTTCCCGCAGCGCCGCAGGCTGAGGACAGCATGCGATTCCGGCGGGCCCTGGGACGATTGCGCCGCGGTCTCGGCGGCAAATCGGCGTTGAGCGTGAACGCCGTCTCCAACCCCGCCTATTCCTCGACCGTGCTCGACGCCGGCACCGGGCGGCGCACCGTGCTCGGCACGGGGCGCAAGGGCGCCTGCGCCGTGCTGCGCCCGACGAGGCTCGCCCCCGGCGCACCGCGCACGGCAGTGGTGCTCGGGATCGCGCGCGGCGGCACCTCGATGGTCGCCGGCACCCTGCGCGGCCTCGGCGTCAACATGGGCGACGACCTCGGCTTCAACCACGAGGACGCCCGCGTCCAGCAGATCGTCAACCGCCAGGAATTCGACACCTTTGCCGGGATCGCGAAGGCGCGCGATGCCGAGCACGGCCTGTGGGGCTTCAAGTTCCCCGAGGCGTCGACGGTGATGGACAGGTTCCACCCGAGCCTGCGCAACCCGCACTACCTGTTCGTCCTGCGCCATCCGCTCGCGCGCGGCCAGAGCGCGGTGAAGCGCACCGGCGGCGACCTCGGCGCCTCCGTCGTCGACGCGTTGAAAAGCTACGAGGGGATCTTCGCCTTCCTGGACGGCATCGACGCGCCGGTGCTGCTGGTCAACTACGAGCAGGCGACCGAGGATCGCGAGATCGCGGCAGCCGAGATCGCCGCCTTCCTCGGCATCGAGGCGACCCCGGAGCGGATCGGCCGGGCGGCGTCGATGATCACCGGGCAAGGCGACGGCTACGTCAACTTGCCCGAGCACGCCTTCTATGCGGCCGAATGCGCGGCAGGAGACGCGGGGGGAGAGCTGGCGGTCCCGCCGGGCAGTCTCGGCGCCGGCGAGATCGGCTATGCGGCCGGCCGGGCCTCGGTCTGGGCCGCGCCGGAGGGCGGCTTCCCGTCCGCCTTCGTGCTTGCCTTCGCGCTCGACGACGGCCGGCCCCGGGCGGGCGACGCCGTGCGGCTCTACTACGACTACGAGGGCAGCTTCCACGCCGGCCACCGGCTGCTGGTCGAGGTCGCCTCGACGACGCCGGCCTTCCGCATCGAGGCCGCATCCGGATTGAAGCGCATCGCGATCGTGCCGATGAACGAGAAATCGCGGGCGACGTCGGTGCGCTTCGGCACGGCGGGTTAGGCCTGCCGCTTCCGCGCCCAGGCGACGGTGCGGCGCAGCCCCTCTTCCCACGACGTCTCCGGCGTCCAGCCAAGTGCCCGTTCGGCAAGCGAGATGTCCAGCACGCTGCGCGGCACGTCGACGGCGCGGCCTTCCCGGCGCACGACCTCCAGCGGGGCACCGAGCGCGTCGCCGAGCGAGGCGACGACGTCGTTGAGCGAGCGTCCCTCGCCGCTGCCGACGTTGATCACCTTTTCGGGTCCGGCGTGTCCGATCGCCAGCAGGATCGCCTGCACGACGTCCTCGACGAAGACGTAGTCGCGGACCGTCTCGCCGTCGCCCCAGAGTTCCACCGGCTCGCCCCTGAGGCCACGCTCCAGGAAGGCGGCGACGACGCCCTGCTGGCCGCGCAGCCGCTGGTAGGGGCCGTAGCAGTTGGCAACCCGCAGGGTGACGGAGTCGAGCCCGTGCAGGCGGCCGAACAGGCCCAGATACTTCTCGATCGCAAGCCGCGTGATGCCGTAGGAACTGATCGGATCGGTCGGTGCGGCCTCGGGGATCGGAACGGTCTCGGGAACCCCGTAGACCGTGCCGCCGGAGGACAGGTAGACCACCTTCCCGACGCCGGCGGACACGCATTCCTCCAGCAGTCCGATGCTGGCGAGCACGTTGCCGGCGACGTCGGCCGCCATGTCCGCATTCGAGGAGGCCGGCGTGGTCGTGCTGACGAGATGGACCACGGCATCGGCTCCGTCGATGGCGCGGGAGACGGCGTCGCGGTCCGACAGGGTGCCCTGAATCCAGTCGATACCTTCAAGGGCGTCCGGGAAGCCGCGGCTTCGGCCGAAGGCGCGCGTCGCGACGCCGTCCGCGGCGAGGCGCCGGCATAGGTTGGTGCCGATGAAGCCGCCGCCGCCGACAACGGTGACGCGTCTGGGCGCTGCGCCCCCCATCAGGCGCTGGCCACGGGCAGGCTGCGCTGCAGCCGCTTGTCGCGAGACAGCCGCAGGCGCAGGGCGCCCGGCAGCCGGTGGCCGTGGCTGCCCGCCATCTGGCCGCCGACCTGGGCGATTCCCCGGGCAACCTGCCCGCAGGTTGCGGCAAGGCCGATGCCGTTCTTCCGGGCAAAGCCGATGTCGCGCCTGACGTGCCAGCCGATTGCGCGGGCGGCCTTCGACGGGGTGCCGCACAGCGAATAGCCGAACAGCACGCGGAAGGCGTTCGATTCATCGAAGGCGCGCTGGAACCGCTCCAGAGGGCCGTAGTCGTGCGAGTGACGAACCACCGCGTCGTCGGCATAGGCCTTGGCGTAGCCCGCCTCGATCACCCGATGGGCCCAGATCTGGTCCTCGGCGAACTCGACGTCGGGATAGGGGATCTTTTCCCAGACGCTGCGCCTGAGGCAGGAATTGTTGTCCGAATAGAAATGCAGGAACTGGCGCCAGCCAGGATCGCTTTCGTAGCGCACCGGATCGGTGTCGCGCGACACCAC
>NZ_JAZHOF010000016.1:0-14785 GCF_037855135.1 Microbaculum marinum | reverse complement strand
CCCCCCCCCCCCCCCCCCCCCCCCCCCCCCCCCCCCCCCCCCCCCCCCCCCCCACGGCCGGGCCTTCCCGGAACCGGGCGAAATGGGCCTCCAGATCGCGCACCGTGAAGGGGCTGGCGCCCGGAGACGCAACGTGGCGGCCGAAGGCGCCGGCGATATCCGGCGCCTGGTCGACGGCCGCGACCAGGCGCGCCAGCCAGGTCCCGTCGGCCGGCACCGCGTCATGCGTCAGGAAGGCGACGAATTCGCCGTCGGTCAGCGACACGCCGAGATTGCGGGTGCGGCCGTGGCCGAACTCCTGCGGCGCGATCTGCTGCAGGCGGACGCCGCTCCTCGTCTTCACGAACTCGACCGTACCGTCCCTCGAGCCGCTGTCGATCACCAGGATCTCGTAGGGCCAGGGGCAGTCCTGTTCGAGCACGCGGTCGAGCACCTGCCGGAACCCCGGTCCGGGGTCCCTGGTGGGAATGACGATCGAGGCCCTCGCGGGGGACGCCTTCATGCCTCCGGTGCTCGAATGCCGCTGTCAGAGTTCCGCGGCCCTGCGGCTGTTCCAGGCCGACCGGCAGGGGATCTTGGTGGTGTCGCAGCGCTCGGCATACCTGCCGGCGACCTCGGCGACCTCGCGCAGCAGGCCTTCCTGCAAGGTGATCGGTTCGAGACCCAGCTGCAGGAAGCGCTCGTTGCGCACGAACAGGTCGTTCTCGTCGGCTTCGCTGCGCGGATTGGCGACGTAGTCGATCGACGCGCCGGTGATGCCGGCGATCATCTCGGCGAGGTCGCGGACCCGGTGCGTCTCGGTCATCTGGTTGAGGATGTTGACGCGCTCCTTGCTCTGCGGCGGGTTCTCGATCGCCAGCTGCACGCAGCGCACCGTGTCCTGGATGTTGATGAAGGCGCGGGTCTGGCCGCCGGTGCCGTGCACCGTCAGCGGATAGCCGACGGCAGCCTGCATCAGGAAGCGGTTCAGCACCGTGCCGTAGTCGCCGTCGTAGTCGAAGCGGTTGATCAGCCGCTCGTCGAGGCGGGTCTCGGCGGTCTGCGTGCCCCAGACGATGCCCTGGTGCAGGTCCGTCACCTTGAGCCCGTCGTTCTTGTTGTAGAAGGCGAAGAACAGCTGATCCTGGGTCTTGGTCATGTGGTAGATCGAGCCGGGATTGGGCGGATACAGGATCTCCTGATCGACGAGGTCCCCGGCGTCGGTCTCCACCTTGATCTGCAGGTAGCCCTCCGGGATCTTCATGCCGGCCGAGCCGTAGCCGTAGACGCCCATGGTGCCGAGATGGACGAGATGGACATCGAGGCCGGATTCGACGATCGCCGCGCAGACGTCGTTGGTGGCCGACAGGTTGTTGCGCACCGTGTAGCGCTTGTGCCAAGCCGACTTCATCGAATAGGGCGCGGCGCGCTGCTCGGCGAAGTGGACGATCGCGTCGGGCGCCTCGTCCATGATCAGGGTCAGCAGGCGGTGGTAGTGCTCGCCGATGGTGAAGCGGTGCACGGGAATGTCCTGGCCGGAGATCTCCTTCCAGGCGGCCACGCGCTCCGACAGCGGGCGGATCGGGGTGAGCGAATCGACCTCCAGTTCGACGTCGATCTTGCGCCGCGACAGGTTGTCGACGATCGCCACCTCGTGACCGAGTTTCGACAGATGCAGCGCGGTCGGCCAGCCGCAGAAACCGTCACCGCCCAGTACGATTACCTTCATGTACCCACCTTTCGATCGACGCCTTCGCCGCAGCCGCCGCCGAAGCCCGTTGTCGTTGTTCGGGAATTCGGCATCGGCGGGTTATGCACCGAAGCGTGCCCGCGCGACAAGGCATCCCGAGCCCGTGCAAAGGCTTGATCCCGGGCCACAGCGGGTGCAAGAGCAGATCGGCAGACGAACTCCAATGAGGACACGGGCAGCGTCATGACGCACACTCCGCACGAATTGCACGAGGAATTCCCGGAATACGCCGAGAAGATTCACCAGCTGAAGACCGACAACACGCATTTCCACCGGCTGTCGGAGGAATACCACAAGCTCAACCGCGACATTCACCGCGCCGAAACCGATGTCGAGCCGACGAGCGACGAGCATCTGGAAGAGATGAAGAAGCAGCGGCTGCAGCTGAAGGACGAGATCTTCGGACTGCTGAACGCCTGATTCGGCGTCCGCGAGGCCACCGACGATGACGGATCCCGCCTATCCCCGCGACATGGTCGGCTACGGCCGCGAGGTCCCCGACGCCGACTGGCCGGCCGGCGCGCGGATCGCGGTGCAGTTCGTCATCAACTACGAGGAAGGCGGCGAGAACTGCATCCTGCACGGCGACGCCGCCTCGGAAGCGTTCCTGTCGGAAACGGTCGGCGCCGAGCCCTGGCCCGGCATGCGCCACATGAACATGGAATCCGTCTACGAATACGGCTCGCGGGCCGGGTTCTGGCGGCTGTGGCGGCTGTTCGCCTCGCGCGGCGTGCCGGTCACCGTCTACGGCGTCGCCATGGCGCTCCAGCGCAACCCGGAGGCCGTCGCGGCGATGCTGGAGGCCGACTGGGAAATCGCCAGCCACGGCTACCGCTGGATCGAGTACAGGGACTTCGAGGAGGCCGAGGAGCGGCGCCACCTCCAGGAGGCGATCCGCATCCACACCGAGACGACCGGATCGCGGCCGCTCGGCTGGTATCTCGGCCGCTGCTCGCAGAACACCCGCCGGCTCGTCATGGAGGACGGCGGCTTCCTCTACGATTCCGACTCCTACGCCGACGACCTGCCCTACTGGGTCGACGGTCCGAAGGGGCCGCATCTCGTCATCCCCTACACACTCGATGCCAACGACATGCGCTTCGCCACGCCGCAGGGCTTCAACTCGGGCGATCAGTTCCACGCCTATTTGCGCGATTCCTTCGACGTCCTATATGCGGAGGGCGCCGACAGGCCGCGGATGATGTCGATCGGCCTGCACTGCCGCCTCGCCGGCCGCCCGGGCCGCGCCGCGGCGCTGGCGCGGTTCCTCGACTACGTGCTGGAGCACGAGGACGCCTGGGTCTGCCGGCGCATCGACATCGCCCGGCACTGGCACAGGCGGCACCGGCCGGGCGGCTAGCTCGACGCGGGCCGCACGGGCCGCGGGCAGGCGCGCTGCACCGTCCGCCCTCATTCCTTCACGTTCTTCTGCGACGTTGGTCTCCAGCACGCTCCGCTTCGAACCGAACGACGGCCCAGTTGATCCGCCTCAATGCGGATGCGGGCCGACTGTGGGCGTGTTGTGTTCCAACCCGATGGACGTGGAAGGTAGACGCGATGGCCAGGGAAACCCGAAAAGCCGGACCTGCCGAGACCGGACCCGCCGGCACGGTGGCGGACGAAGCGGCGGCACGGGCCGAGGAGACCGTGGTGCAGTTGAACGAAGAGGCGTTCGACGGCATCGTCGAGATGCAGATGAGCTTCTTCGAGGCGGCGAACCGCTATGCGCAGGAAGTCTCCGAGTTCGCCGCCCGCCGCGCCAGGGCGAACATCGAGGACTTCTCGAGCCTTGCCGGGGCGAAATCGCCGCCGGAGCTGTTGCAGGCGCAGTTCGGCTATATGCGAACGATGTTCGAGGACTACTCGGCGGAGGCCAGCCGCTTGATGACGCTCACCCGGGACATCATGATGGAAAGCGGCAGGGCCGTGCGGTCGAGCTATCCGGACGAGCTGAAGAAGGCCGGATAGCCGCCCGGGATCGCCGGCCGGCGCGCGCCCCAGGGAGCGGAGTTTTCGGCATGAGCGTATTCCTGATCCATTTCGACCGGCGCGGCGCCGACGAGACCGGGCTCAGGGAACGGTTCATGCCGTTCGAACTGCAGCCCGGACTGTACATGGCCGAGTCCGACGAGACCCTGTCGAAGGTCTATCACGCGGCGAAGCGGCACCTCGCCGCGGACGCTTGGCTGTTCGTCGCGCCACTCGACCGGCAGCCGAAGTTCAAGGGCATGGCCGACGGGGCGCTCAAGTGGGCGCGCTCCCGCTTTCGCTGAAGACGCGCATCGACCTGCCCGGGGCGCGTCCGGGGCTACCGTCCCTGGAACACCGGCCGGCGCTTCTCGTTGAAGGCGTTGATGCCCTCGCGACGGTCTTCGGTGGGCGGCAGGCGGTTGTAGCAGTCGATCTCGAAATGCATTGCCGTGCGCAGGTCCATCTGGCCGCCGAACACCATCGACCGCTTGGCCTGGCGGATCGACAGCGGCGCGTTCCGGGCAATCGTCGCGGCCGTCCCGATCGCCTCCTCCATAAGCGCGTCGGGGGCGCAGATCCGGTTGACGACGCCCCACTCGAAGGCCTCCTCGGCGCTGAACGGCTTGCCGGTGTAGATGATCTCGGCGGCGCGGGCATAGCCGATGCGCCGCTGCAGGGTCTGGGTGCCGCCGCCGCCCGGCATGATGCCGATCGTCACCTCGGTGAGCGCGAACCGGGCCGAGGGAACCGCGTAGGTGAAGTCGCACAGCAGGGTCAGCTCGCAGCCGCCCGCGTAGGCGGCGCCGTTGACCGCGGCGATCACCGGGATCGGGCAGTCGAGCAGCGCCAGCATCTTGCGCTCGAACAGGGCGTGCTGGCGGTTCCAGTCGTCGTTCGACATGCCGCGCCGCTCCTTCAGGTCGACGCCGGCGCAGAACGCGCGGTCGCCGGTCCCGGTCAGGATCGCGCAGCGCCACGGCCCCGAATCCTCGCCGAGGCGCGTGAACACGTCGACCAGGTCGCGGCCCATCTGGGTGCTGATCGCGTTGCGCACCTCGGGGCGGTTGAGACGGACGACGAGGACCCCTGAGCCGGCGTCCTCCAGTTCCAGCGTCTCATAGGTTTCGAGCGCGGCAGTCATGGCGTCTCCGTAGGGTTCGGCGTTGATGGGGTCAGGCCCGCTTCGGGGGCGGCGCGATCGAGGCGCGCTGGATGAACTCGGTCGGCAGCAGCACGTGTTCGGGCGGCCCGTCCGCGTTGCCGGCCATCCGGTTGAGCAGCAGCCGCGCCGCGGTGCGCCCTATCTCGGCCTGGTCCCAGCGCATCACGCTGATGGCCGGCGTATGCAGTTCGGCGAGTTCGGAATCGCCGGCGCCGATCACCGAGATGTCGCCTGGAATGCTAAGGCCGCGAACACGGACCGCCCGCAGCACGCCGGCCAGCATGTCGATGCCGCCGGCGATGATGGCGGTCGGCACGTCGCGGCCGGTGAGCAGCGAGGAGGCGTGGCGGAAACCCTCCGTCGGCAGGAAGCTCGTCGCCCGCACCAGCGCCGGATCGACGGGAACGCCGAACGCCTCGTGGGCCTCCGTGTAGCCGCGGACGCGCTCCCGGGCGGGATAGATGATGGTGTCGCCGGTGAGCAGCACGATGCGCCGGTGGCCGAGTTCGAGCAGACGCGCCGTCGCCTCGCGCGCGTTGCCGGCGTGGTCGGCCATCACCGCGTCGGCCCAGTCTGGCCGGTCGCGGTCGACCAGCACGATCGGGGCATCGAGACTGCGCAGCAGCGACCCGAACTTCTCGTCGATCGGGGTGTAGGGGCCCAGCATGATGCCGTCCGTGCGCTGGCTGTTGAGCCTGATCAGCAGCTCGCGCTCGCGGTCCTCGCGGCCCTCCGAATTGGAGATCAGCAGCGAGAACCCGGCCTCGTCGAGCACGTCATGGGCGGCCCGCACGAAGGCGGCGAGCGAGGGGATGTTGATCTCGCGGATGATGCAGCCGACCATGTGCGTCGACTGGCGCCGCATGCTCTGGGCGACCGCGTTCGGGCGGTAGCCGAGCTCGTCGATCGCCTTCTGCACGCGGGTCCGGATGTCCGCGCGAACCGTCTGCTTCTCGTTGAGCACGCGCGACGCGGTCCCGATGGACACGCCGGCGGTTCTCGCCACGTCGCGGATCGTTATGTTGCCGCTTCGTTTCGGCATTCGGGGCCCTTGCGCAGTGCTCTCGGAAGCTCGTCGAACACTTTCTAGTTGTACATCATATCGGGAAGCCAGAGCACGAGCTCGGGAAGCGCGATCATAATGGCAAGCGTTACCACGTCCATCAGCAGGAACGGGCCGATTCCGCGAAACACGTTCTCCAGCGAGACCGAATTGCCGATCGCCGCCTTGAGCACGAAGACATTCAGCCCCACCGGGGGCGTGATCATGCCCACCTCCAGCAGCTTGACCAGAACGATCCCGAACCAGACCAGGTCGTAGCCGATCGCATCGACGATCGGAACGACGACCGGCAGCGTCAGCAGCATGATGCCGATCGGGTCCATGAACATACCGAGCAGGACGTAGCCGGCGCAGATGCCGGCGAGCACCATGATGCGGCCGCCCTCGATTCCTCCGGCCCATTCGGCCAGGTCGTTGCTCACCCCGGTGAAGGCCACGAACGACACCAGCACCTTGGAGGCGATGGCGATGGCGAAGATCATCGCCGTCTGCACGACGGTCTCGCGGACCGCTTCCCACATCGAGGTCAGGCCGATGCGGCGCCGGATCACGCCGAGCGCCAGCACCGCGACCGCACCGACCGCCGCGGCCTCCGTGGGGGTCACGACGCCCGTGTAGATGACGGTGATGATCACCAGGAAGATCAGCATGATCTGCCAGGTGCCGCCGAGGGAGCGGACCTTCTGCGACCAAGTGAACCTCTCGTCGAAGCCGGGGGCGAGCCTGGGGTTCAGTTTGACCCGTGCGGTGACCAGCAGCATGTAGGTCACGGCGGTCAGGATGCCGGGGACGATGCCGCCGATCAGCAGGCGGCCGATCGACTGTTCGGCGAAGATGCCGAAGATCACCATCAGGATGCTCGGCGGGATCAGCGCCCCGAGCGTTCCCCCGGCGGCGACCGCGCCGGCGGCAAGCCGCTGGTCGTAGCCATAGCGCAACATCTCCGGCACGGCGATCCGCCCCATCGCGGCAGCCGTCGCCAGCGATGATCCGGAGATGGCGGCGAACAGGCCGCAGGCGGCGATGCTGGCCAGCGCCAGGCCGCCCGGCAGGTTGGCGAGCCAGACCCGGGCCGTCCTGTAGGCGTCCGACGTGGCGCCCGAATAGAAGGCGAAGTTCCCCATCAGCAGGAACATCGGTATCGCCATCAGTGTGAAGCTGGCGACGAAGGAGTAGGGGTCGCGAGCCAGCATCGAAACCGTGCTGCGCCACCCGAAATCGACGTTGAAGCCGCCAAGCCGCATGGCGCCGATCGCGAACAGGCCGGCGATGCCGACCGCCAGCAGCCCGAAGGCGATCGGGACGCGAACCGCCAGCAGCACCAGCACTGCCAGTCCGGCGATCAAGGCGAGTAACGTGCCGTCCATCCGTCGGGCTTTCGATGGGAAACCGGAAACGCGGCCGGGGGCGGGTCCGATCCCGCCCCCGGCCAGTGCTATGCTGTCAGCCGGTCACCACATCTCGACCAGGCCGGCCTTCTGGCCCTCTTCGGTATATTTCTGCTCGAGCTCCCGGTAGGACTTGGCGATCGCCGCGGTGTCGGCGATGCCCTTGTTCTCCTCGGCCCACTCGGCGAAGAAGTCCGGCGACATCTCGATCCACTTCTGCCGCTCCTCGGCCGGCAGCACGCTGTACTCCATGTGCTCGGCGCCGGTGGCGTCGGCCATCGCCTTCTGCTCGGCGGTGGCGAGCTTGGAGGACTCTTCGGCGTGGCGCATTTCGGCTTCCGCCATCGTTTCGGCCATCACCGTCTTGATGTCTTCCGGCAGCGCCTCCCAGAAGTCGCGATTGATCAGTTCGAGCTGCACCGCCTGGCCGAGGCCGGCGGCGATGTAGTAGTCCGACACCTCGTTGTGGCGGATCGGCCGGGTAGTGATGACGTAGTTGGTGGAGGCGTCGACGACGCCCTTCGAGAGCGCCTCGTAGACGTCGTTCCACGGGATCGACACCGGCGCAGCGCCGGCGGCATCGAAGGCGGCCGCCTGGACGCCGCGGGCCCGGACCTTAAGGCCCTTGAGATCCTCGACGGTCTTGATCGGCTTCTTCGAGACGATGCCAGTACCGCCCGTCGTAATGACGCCGAGCGCCATGACGTTCATCTTTGCCAGTTCCTCATCGAAGACCGGATACTGGTCCATCAGGTCGTTGATGACGTTGATCGCCACGTAGGGCGACGGGCTGGTGAACGGCAGGTTGGTCATGTTCCATATCGGCATCTGGCCGGGATAGGAGACCGTGTAGATCTTGCCCATCTCGATGAGGCCGTCGCCGATGGCGCTGACGATGTCCTGATCCTTGACCAGCGAGTTGCCGAGGAACTGCTCGAACTTGACCTTGCCGTCGGTCCGCTTGGTGACCTCGTCCATGAACCAGATGGTGGCGGCCTGCGTCGGATCGCTGGCTGCCGACGGCGACGCGTATCTGATCGTGAAGTCCTGCGCCTGCGCGCCGGTGCCCGCGATCAGCGGCATGAGCGCGACCGCCGCGCCCGCAATCCATGTTCCCATTCTGTTGGTCACGATTACCTCCCTTGGTTAGCTCGTGTTTTCGATTTCTGCGGAACCGTCCTTCTCGAGCTCTGCGGCTCGAGTGCGTGAGACGGTCAGGTCGAGCGCGAGGCGCACGATGAGTGCCGCCGTGCCGACGACGGCGAGTGTCCGTGCCGGCCAGGTGACGATCTGGTTGACGCCGAGATAGGCGTCGCCGCTCTCGTAGGCTCTCAGCGCCCCCTTCGACAGGGCGTAGAGCAGGATCGCGAATCCGGCGATGCCGACCACGACGCCGAACCAGATCAGGCGCGCCCGGATGCCGGCCCGCATGTGGTCGGTGAACAGGGTGACGACCACATGTTCGCGCTTCGCCTGCGTGTAGGCGAGCGGGAGGAAGACGACGCCGACCAGCAGCATCTCGGCAATCGCCTCGACGTCCGGAACGGGCATGGAGAAGAAGAATCGGCCGAAGCTCGAGATCGCCGTCATCACCATCATCACGACGAGCGCCGCGCCGGCGATGTCGGCGAGCCCCCGGTCGAAGGCGATGAACGCGGGTCTGCGGTCCTTCGACATCGATCCGGTCCCTCAGGCCCCGCTCGCAGCAGCCAGCGTCGTGCGCCGCTCGGCGGTGGCGGCAGCGTCGACGGTCCATGTCGCGGTGTCGACGATGACGCCGTAGTGGTCGCGGGCGGACGCTTCGCTGATGTAGCCGTCGCGCAGGTCGGCAAGGACGCGCTCGGGCTCGCGGTCGAGCGGATTTCCGTAGCCGCCGCCCCCGGCCGGTCGCACCGTCACCCTGTCACCGGTGTGGACCACCTCGTATGCGCCCTTGCTCGGAATGGTATCCGGCGCGGCGTCGCCGCGTGTAACGGTCGATTCGAACCTGCCGCCTTCCAGTCCGCCGAACAGGCCCTTCGGCGATACCAGCCCGCGCTCGGCGATCACCGTCAGCGTCGCCTCGTCGTAGCCGACCGTATAGGCGCGTTCCGCCGTCAGGCCGCCGCGCCAGCGCCCGGCGCCGCCCGAATCCTGGACCAGATGCCAGCTGTCCACCCTCAGGGGCACCATGTGCTCGAGCAGTTCGACGGACTGCGAGCCGGCATTGCCGACCAGCACGCGGATCGAATTGACGCCGTCGCGCATCGGCCGGGCGCCGAAGCCGCCAGGATGCGGATCGATGTGCTGGACGTTGGTGCGCCGGAACGAGCGCGTCCGCGCCGTATCGGGGTCGACGCCGGAGAAGATCGCCGAGCAGGCCGCATCGTTGCTCTGGCCGACGACGCGGTCGGGGACCGCCTGCGCCAGCGTCGTCAGCAGCATGTCGATGACGCGCGGCGAGGTCTCCGTGTTGCCGCTGACCACCGAGGCCGGATAGGTGCAGTTCAGCAGCGTGCCTTCCGGGCAGATGATCTCGATCGGCCGGTAGCAGCCCTGGTTGATCGGGATGGTGTGGTCGGTGATCGCCTTGACGGTGAACCAGGTCGAGTTGCAGGTCACCGAGAACGGGCAGTTGATGCCGCCGCGCACCTGCTTCGCCGTGCCGGTGTAGTCGAACACCATGCGGTCGCCGTCGACGGTGATCTTCACCTTCACCGGGATCAGGTCGCCCGGCCAGCCCGGCGCCTGGACGGGCTCGATGAAGTCGCTGCCCTCGTAGACGCCGTCGGGAATGCGCTCGATCTGGGCGCGCATCAGGCGCTCCGAATAGTCGAGCGCGGCGTCCATCGCGTCGGCCATCGCCTGCGGCCCGAACTTCTCGGCCATCTCGATCAGCCGCTCGCCGCCGACATAGGTGCCGGCGTACTGGGCGTTGATGTCGAGCGTCCGGTTGTCCGGGTCGCGGGTGTTCTGGACGATCATCCTGAACAGGTCCTCGACCGGCTTGTCGTCGCGGTAGAGAATGACCGGCGGGATGCGGATGCCTTCGGCGTGGACGTCCCAGGTCACCGGCGTGAAGCTGCCGGGCGCTGTGCCGCCGATATCCACCCAGTGGCCGCGCGTCATCGTGTAGGCGATGATCTCGCCCTTGTAGAAGACCGGCCGGGTGAACTGGACGTCGGGCTGATGGTTGCCGCCGCCGAGATAGACGTCGTTGGAGATGATCACGTCGCCGGGCCGCAGGTTCTCCACGCCGATCGCCTCGACCGAGGCCTTTGTGGAGATCACCGCCGAGCCCATCATGGTCGGGATGTCGTTGCCCTGCGCGACGAGCTGCATCTTGGCGTCGAAGATCGCCGCCGAGGCGTCGCCGCCCGAATGGATGATGGGGCTGCCCGCGGTCCGCATCATCGCGACCTTCATCTCGCGGGCGACCGCATACAGGCCGTTGCGGATGACTTCGTAGGTGACGGTGTCCATGGCTCAGGCCTCTCCCACCGTGACGGTGATCGTCCCGTCGTCGCGCACGTCGAGCGCGTCGCCGCGGTAGCCGACGATGCGGGTGCTCAGTTCCTCGACCACGAACGGCCCCTCGATGCGCTCGCCGGCCTGCAGGTCCTCGCGGCGGTAGCGGGGAATGTCGGCCCAGTCGGCGCCGAGCCGGATGCGGGCGCGGCCGACCGGCCGGGTCGCGCCGCCGTTCTTCGGCTTCGGCTTGACGGTGGCGAACTGGCCGATCCTGCCGACCACCCTGACCCGCAGGTTGACGATGCGCACCGGACGGCCGGTGATGTCGAAGTTCCAGTGGCGGCGGTGATCGACGATGAAGTTCTCGGCGATCTCGCCCACGGTCGCCGCGTCGATCGTGCCCTCGGGGACGGCGACCTGCATGGTCTCGCCCTGGCCGAGATACTGGCAGTCGGCGCGCCGTTCGATGGTCACGAGGTCGCGGGAGATGCCGGCCTGGTCCATGCGTCGATAGGCGTCTTCCTCGAGCTCTGCTATCCGGGCGTTCAGCATGTCGAGGTCGACGTCGTCGACGTTCTGGACGATCGACGTCTGGAAATCGTGGACCATGTCGGCGACCAGCATGCCGAAGGCGCTGAACACGCCCGGCATCGGCGGCAGGACAACTGTAGGAATCTCGAGTTCGCGGGCCAGATCCACTGCATGAACGGGTCCGGCCCCGCCGAAGGGGATGTAGACGAAGTCGCGCGGGTCGTAGCCCCGCTCGACGGTGACCAGGCGGACCGCCTGCGCCATCAGCGCGTTGGCGACGTGGCGAACTGTGAGCGCGGCCTCCTCGATGCTGACGCCGAGCGGCTCGGCGAGATGGGTACGGATCGCGGTTTCCGCCGCCTCGGTGTCGAGCGCGAAATCGCCGCCCAGGAAGCTGCCGGGATCGACGTAGCCGAGCACCAGGTTGCAGTCGGTCACCGTCGGCCTCGTGCCGCCGCGCCCGTAGCAGGCCGGGCCGGGATCGGCGCCGGCGCTTTCCGGGCCGATCCGCACGCCGCCGCCCTCGTCGATCCATGCGATCGAGCCGCCGCCCGCCCCGATCGAGATGATGTCGATGTTGGGGCAGCGCACCGTGTAGCTGCGGATCTCGGTGGTGTTGCGGATCTCTGGCTTGTGCTCGCGGATCAGCGAGACGTCGAAGCTGGTGCCGCCCATGTCGCCGGTGATCGCGTTCGACACGCCGATGCGCTCGCACAGGCGGGCCGTCGCCGTGACGCCGCCGGCGGGACCCGACTCCAGCAGCGTCACCGGCCGCTCGCTGACCGCCTCCGGCGGCGTCAGGCCGCCGTTCGACTGCATGAAGTAGATATCTCCCCGAACCCCCACCTCCCGCGCATTGCGGGTGAAGGTGGTGGCGTACTGGCCGCAGCGCGGGCCGAGGATCGCGTTGACCACGGTCGTGCAGGTCCGCTCGTACTCCATGATCTCCGGATTGACCTCGATCGACCCGGTCACGAAGGCATCGTTGATGCGGCGGCGGATGTGCTCGAGGGCGGCGCGCTCGTGGGCGTCGTTGACCGGCGAGTTGATCAGGCAGACCGCGATCGCCTCGACGCCTTCGGCCTTCAGGTCGTCGAGGCAGGCGTCGAGCCCGGCCTCGTCCAGCTCGCGCTCTACGGCGCCGTCGTAGCGGATGCGCTCGTCGACCTCGCGGCGCAGGTACCGCGGCACGAGCTGCGGCGGGGCCTCGAAGAACAGGTCGTAGAGATCGGCGCGATCGTGCCGCCAGGCCCGCCGGATCTCGAGGATGTCCCGGAAGCCCCTGGTGGTGATCAGGCCGGTCCTGGCGCCCTTGCCCTCGATGATCATGTTGGTGGCGATCGTCGTGCCGTGGCCGACGAAGCCGACGGCATCGGCCTGCGAGCCGCTGATCTCCAGGATCGTCCTGAGGCCGTTCAGCGCCCCGACCGCGGGGTCGCTCGGCGTCGTCGGCACCTTGGTCGACCACACTTCGCCCGACTGGTCATCAAGCAGCACGACGTCGGTGAACGTACCCCCGACATCGATCCCCAACCGACGCATGCGTCCTCCTGGTGCCTACCCTGAATACTGTTCTTGCGTTTCGGTCCGGGTCGCCGCCGGCACCCCGGCTCCGGGGCGGCCGTCCCGCCGATCGGTGAAACGTTTCACAAAATTATCCGCGGCAGGCTCGACATGTCAACTCCCGGATGCCGCGTTGTCGCGTCCAACCAGCTGCGGATAGCGGCCGTCGACGAGTACGAAGCTTTCCAGGATCGTCTCGATGATCCGCCGGCGAACGATCTTTCCCATCGCATTGCGGGCGATTTCCGGCACATCGACGAACAGGCGGGGCCGCTTGTAGCCGGTCATCGCGTCGATCCGCGGCTTCAGCGTCTCGCGCCAGTCGTCAGGCGCACCCGCCGCCACGGCGGTGATGACCTCCCCCCAGTACGACGACGGCAGGCCGACCACGACGATCTCGCCCGTGTCGAGGCCGGGGCGCAGGGCGCTTTCCACCTCCTCCGGAGTGACCCGGTATCCGCCGGTCTTGATCATGTCGGATTCCCGCCCGACCAGGTGCAGGCGTCCCTCGCGGTCGACGAATCCGAGATCGCCGGTGCGGTGGAAGCCGTCCGGCGGCTGCTCCTCGACGCCCGCTTCCGTCAGCGTGGCGGCGAGCATGTGCGGGCTGCGCAGCAGGACGTGGCCGATCTCTCCCGCGCCCGGGCCCGCCGCCACCTCCGCCTCGCCTTCGGTTTCCCCATCGGGCTCGATGACGACCTCGACGCCGCTGGCCGGCCAGCCGACGCAGATCGACGTTCCGGCCTCCGGCGAATCATACCAGCGGTCGGTCTCCTCTGGGGTCAGGACGGTGATCGGATTGAACATTTCCGTCTTGCCGTAGGTGAGTCGGACCACCGGCCCGAAAATCGCGCGGGCGCGGCGGTAGACCTCCGGCAGCAGCGGAGCCGTGCCGCAGAAGATCGCCCGGATTCCCGGCACCGACCGGCCCTCCAGGAACGACACGAGCCTTGCGAGCACCGTCGGCGGCGCAAAGATCTGGTCGACCTCCCCCGCGAGGATCGTCGGCACGACCTCGTCCTCGCGCACGCCGTCGACGAGCCGGACAGCCGCACCGCCGTCGAGAAAGGCCTGCGTCAGCAGCGAACTGCCGTGCGAATAGGGCGTCATCAGCAGGACCCGCCGGCCAGGCTCCGCGGCGACCGGGAGCGTCGCACGCATCAGCATGTTGGCGACCCATCTGCCGCCCTGGGAATGGACGATCCCCTTGGGCTTTCCGGTGGTGCCGGAGGTGAACAGGATCCGGCCCCAGCCGCTGCGCGGCACCGGCACGGCGGGGAGCGCGGCGAGCGCCGTCGTGCCGATGTCCTCGACGAGGAGAGCCGGCGCGCCGACCTCGGCCAGCCTGTCGACAGTGCCCGCGGTTGCCAGGACGAGCCGGGCGCCCGACAGGTTCAGGCAATAGGCGATGTCGCCTGCCGACAGCGCCGGATTGACCGGCGCCTCGGCCGCACCGCACAGCGAGATCCCGTAGCTGGCGGCAACGGCGTGGCGCGAGTTCTCCACGACGCTCGCCACCACGTCGCCGCGACCGATGCCCCGCTCGGTCAGGGCGGCGGCGACGCCGGCGGCGCGGTCCAGCAGGTTGGCGAAGGTGATCGCGCCGTAGCGGTCGACGACGGCCGTCCGATCCGCGTATCGCTGCGCCAGCGGCAGCCATTCGGATTTCCAGCTGATCTCGGTCATCGCTCTCCCGGACGAACGTCTTGTTGTGCACGCAGATCAGGCCGCAACCGCCCGCCCCAGCTATGAGCGACGTTCGCGGCAGCTGTGATGAAACGTTATATTGACCTTGGCGACGATCGCACATTACGGTTGGGCGAACAAGCGAGAGGGAGGATCATGAGCGCCGGCGCACCGCTGGAGGGGATCACGGTAGTTGAGCTGGGCCACAGCGTTGCGGCGCCGTATGCGGGGCTTGTGCTGGC
>NZ_JAZHOF010000015.1:0-102351 GCF_037855135.1 Microbaculum marinum | reverse complement strand
GCTTCCAGCAGTATGCCAGAAACGGCGGAGTTCAAGTTACATGGAAATTGCGTCAGCGATCGCCTCGAACCACGAGGCGCTGGCAGATGCGGAAAAGCCGGCGGAGGCGCTGCTGCGTCTCCGCCGGCCGGATCTTCCGCAAAGGGGCCCTCTCAGGCGCGGCCCCCGCCGACAAGCCCGGCTTCCCAGCCGAGGATCGCCCGCTTGCGGGTCAGGCCCCAGTGATAGCCGCACAGCGATCCCGACTTGCCCAGCACGCGATGGCACGGCACCACGAAGGACATCGGGTTGCGGCCGACCGCCGAGCCGACGGCGCGCGCCGCCCGCGGCTTGCCGAGCCGGTCGGCGATGTCGGAATAGGTGGTGGCGCGGCCGAACGGGATCCGCAGCAGCGTCTCCCAGACCCGCACCTCGAAATCGCTGCCGATGAAGACGATGCGCAGCGGATCGTCCGGGCGCCAGTGCTCGGGATGGAAGACACGTCGCGCGTAGGTCTGCGTCGCCGCGGCGTCCTCGCGGAAGTCGGCCTGCGGCCAGCGCGAGGTCATGTCGGCGAGCACGCGCTCGCGCTCGGCCGGGCCGTCGGCGAACGCGATGCCGGCGAGCCCGCGCGGCGTCGCCATCACCAGCGCCTCGCCGAAGGGCGAATCGTGGAAGCTCCAGGCGATGTCGAGGCCGGCGCCGCGCGCGGCGTACTCGCCCGGGCTCATCGCCTCGTGGGTGACGAACAGGTCGTGCAGCCGGCCCGGTCCGGACAGGCCGACCTCGTAGGTCGCGTCCAGCACCGAGGCCGAATCGCGAAGCAGGTCGCGCGCGGTGTCGAGCGTGATCGCCTGGACGAAGGCCTTGGGCGACAGCCCGCACCAGCGCCTGAACAGCTTCTGCAGCCGGGTCGGCTCCATGCCGACATGCCCGGCAATGACGTCCAGGCCCGGCTGGTCCCGCCAGTTCTCGGTGATGAACTCGACGGTGCGGCGCACCGCGTCGTAGTCGCTCGCCGGCGCGGGCGGCCGGGCGGCGGACTCGGCAACGGAGAAGGAAGCAGGGTCGGTCATGAGGGTCATCATAGCGCGCCTCGCATGCAATGGGATCGGTGTCGGTGATACCGATGCGGACCTGGCGGCGACACCCGTTTCCTGATCGGCTTCGACCGGATTGTCGACCCCTGCTGTCGCTCCGGCGCTCCAGACCGGCCGCAAGATCCGCAACAGGCTCCCGACAGCAATCGGCCTCGTCCTCTCCACGTCCTCCCGGCCGAAGCGCGGAGAGCCGGGATTGCCAGCGGCGCAGACGCTGCGATCCCGGATAGCGGCGCGGCCGCTTCCGGGATGCCGTGGGAGGAAAGGTGGTCCCGCCCGCCCTTCGTGATTCGAGACGCGGTGTCGGCGATCGTCCCGAACCACGAGGCGCAGGCGTCGCGGTTCGATTCGCCGCTTCAGTCCGGCAGGCCGCGGCGGGCGGTGGCGAGCGCGCCGGCGAGCGCGTGCATGAACTCGGTCTTCTCCGGCGGCGACAGCCAGTAGGCGATGTCGAGCTTGCGGCCGTGCGAGGCAAGCGACAGTCGCGTCAGTGTACCCTCGTGATCGCGGCCGGTATCTATGCGCACCCAGTAGGGGTTGAACCGCCACTCCGCGACCGCGCCGCGGGCAGAGACCCGCCGTACCAGCAGGTCCGACTCGGTGACGACGATCGTTTCGCGCGCCCGTGCGGCCCGGTAGTTGGCGCGGAAGGCGAACCACACCAGCAGCACGTCGAGGCCGAAGAAGCCGAACACCGGCCAGGCGCCCATCGACAGGAAGACGATGCCGGCGGTGAAGCTGACACCGCCCAGCACGCACATGAAGACGATGAAGCCGCGCCGCGACAGCGACCGGTGCGGCGTGATGACGGCGGAGAAGATCTCCCTGTCCGTCCCGGCGGGCGCGCCGGTGCCCTCATGCGTCCGGCTGCCGCTCGTCGGGCCGTGCGTTTTCGGGTGGCAGTCGTTCCGGTCGGGTGCGTCCATGCCGGCCAATATAGGACGGCGGCGGCGCCGATGCATCCTTCGAGCCCAGGTCGATGCGGGCGGGAGGGGACTGGTGACGGGATGGTGTCAGCAGGAATGCCGTATGACGGACGCCTGCCGGCCGGAGCCGCGAGGGAGACGACCATGAAACGGGACTGCGAGACCGACCGCCCGGTCACGCAACGCGATGGCGAAGCGGCCGGCGATTGGGTACTAGGACATATGGCAAAGAGTCGTTCCCCCGCAGCGTCCGCCTCCGCCCCCGCCTCGGCCGTCGCCGAAGCGCGCCCGCGCCGGGCAAAGGCGGCGAAGCCGCGCGCAGCACCCTCCAGCAGGCTGAAGCCCGGCGAGATCGAGCGCCTGTTCGCCGCGCTGCAGAAGACCGATCCGGCCCCCAGGAGCGAGCTCGAATACGTCAATCCCTTCACGCTGCTGGTCGCCGTGGTGCTGTCGGCGCAGGCCACCGACGCCGGCGTCAACAAGGCGACCCGGGCCCTGTTCGCCAGGGCCGACACGCCGCAGAAGATGGTCGCGCTCGGCGAGGACGCGGTGCGCGAGCACATCAAGACGATCGGCCTGTTCCGCAACAAGGCGAAGAACGTGGTGGCGCTGTCGCAGCGCCTGATCGACGAGACCGGCGGCGAGGTGCCGGCCGACCGCGAGATGCTGGAGACGCTGCCCGGCGTCGGCCGCAAGACCGCCAACGTCGTCCTCAACGTCGCCTTCGGCGAGCCGACCATCGCCGTCGACACGCACATCTTCCGGGTCGCCAACCGCACCGGCCTAGCGCCGGGCAAGGACCCGCTGCAGGTGGAGCTCGCACTGGAGCGGGTCGTGCCGGACGAGTACCGGCTCAACGCCCACCACTGGCTGATCCTGCACGGCCGCTACATCTGCAAGGCCCGCAAGCCCGAGTGCGGCCGCTGCGTCATCCGCGACGTCTGCAGATACCCCGACAAGACCGCCTGAGGCGGGCGGTGAGGACGGCCCGCCATTCCTTTGCATTGGCACGGCTCGATCATCGTCATCCCGGCCAAGCGCAGCGCGAGCCGGGATCCCCCCGGACATCCGCCGCTGCGATGTGTGGCGATCCCGGAACGGCAGAGCCGTTTCCGGGATGACGTGACTACACCAGGCACGACTGTCCGCGATCCGTTTCGGCCTCATCGGCAGGCTCGTCCCGGCGATCCGTGACCACCGCAGCGGGTATGGACGCCGGGATGCGCACGGGGGATGGCGCCCGGCGACGCGGTCCCGCCGGCGCCTCGTGGTTCGACACGGCCTCTGACGAGGCCTCCTCACCATGAGGCTCATCACATTCCGGGGACGACCGACCGCCAGTTGTTGCCCCACCCGCGACCGCGCCCCTACCTCCGCCCTCATCCTGAGGAGGCCGCGCAGCGGCCGTCTCGAAGGACGGGGGCGGCCCCCGGAGGTGAATGCCCATGCCGGGAGGCCCGCCGCACTGGCGGCCAGGCGGGGTGCCGGCCGCCGTCCCTACAGGACGTAGCGGCTGAGATCGGCGTTCCTGGCCAAGTCGCCGATGTGCTTCTTCACGTAGGCGGCGTCGATGACGACCTGCTGGCCCGACTTGTCGGGCGCCTCGAAGCTGATCTCGTCGAGCACCCGCTCCATCACCGTCTGCAGCCGCCGGGCGCCGATGTTCTCGACCGAGGAGTTCACCTCGACCGCGATCTTGGCGATCTCGGCGATGCCGTCGTCGGTGAACTCGAGCGTCAGCCCTTCGGTGCCCATCAGCGCGATGTACTGGCGGATCAGGCTCGCCTCGGTCTCCGTCAGGATGCGGCGGAAATCGTCCTCGGTGAGCGGCTTCAGCTCGACGCGGATCGGCAGGCGGCCCTGCAGTTCGGGCAGCAGGTCCGAGGGCTTGGCGACATGGAAGGCGCCCGAGGCGATGAACAGAATGTGGTCCGTCTTCACCGGCCCGTGCTTGGTCGACACCGTGGTGCCCTCGATCAGCGGCAGCAGGTCGCGCTGCACGCCCTCGCGGCTGACGTCGGCCCCGCCGACGCGCTCGGAGCGGCCGGTGATCTTGTCGATCTCGTCGAGGAACACGATGCCGTGGTTCTCGGTCAGGTGGGTCGCCTCCTGGACGATCTGGTCGTCGTCGAGCAGCTTGTCCGATTCCTCGGCGATCAGCAGGTCGTAGGAATCCTTGACCGAAATCTTGCGGGGCTTGGTCTGGCCGCCGAACGCCTTGCCGAGCATGTCGCCGAGATTGATCATGCCGACCGAGGCGCCGGGCATGCCGGGAATGTCCATCTGCGGCATCGACATGGACGACTGGCGCAGCTCGACCTCGATCTCCTTGTCGTCGAGCTCGCCGTCGCGCAGCTTGCGGCGAAACGATTCGCGCGTCGACGGGCCGGCGCCCGGACCGACCAGCGCGTTCAGCACGCGCTCCTCGGCGGCCAGGTGCGCCCTGGCGCTGACCTCCTTGCGGCGGCGCGTGCGCACCAGGCCGATGGCCGCCTCCAGCAGGTCGCGGATGATCTGTTCCACGTCGCGGCCGACATAGCCGACCTCGGTGAACTTGGTCGCCTCCACCTTGAGGAACGGCGCGTCGGCGAGGCGGGCAAGCCGGCGCGAGATCTCGGTCTTGCCGACGCCGGTCGGCCCGATCATCAGGATGTTCTTGGGCAGCACCTCCTCTCGGAGGTCGTCGGCAAGCTGCTGGCGGCGCCAGCGGTTCCTCAGCGCGATCGCCACCGCGCGCTTGGCGTCATGTTGCCCGACGATGTACCGGTCGAGCTCGGAAACGATTTCACGGGGGGAAAAATCACTCATTGATTCCGTCCTGTTTCGGGGCATCCTGTGCCATCAGCAACACCTCCCCGTACGTCGTGGAGCGCCTTTCCAGCGTTCGGAAACCCGCCTTTCGATAGGCGGCTATGGCGCGTGAATTCCCTGGATTCGGGTCGATCACAGCCCGCCTCATGCCGCTGGCGAACCGGGTCTCGACCGCCTGGCGGAGCATCGCGCTGCCGTGCCCCCTGCCGACCAGCCCGGCCGGGCCGATCGACAGATCGAAGCCGAGCGTGCCGCGCGGCTGGTCGCGATAGGGATGGCCGTCCTCCAGGTGCGGGTCGTAGCACTGCAGATAGGCGATCGGCCGCCCGTCCAGTTCGACGATCATCGGCTCGGTCGCCGGGCAGGCGATCGCCGCCTCGAACTCGCAGACGCCGTCCGGCTGGCCCCACCACTCGGCGAAATGCGGCGCCTGCAGCCATCCGCGAAGCAGGGCCAGGTCGCCCGCCGTCACCGGCCGGAACCCGTATGGCCCCGATTCCCCGCGCGGCTCCGTGTTGGGCGCGTCGCTACTGGGCATCGAGGGTTTCGACGACGATGTTGTCGTTGGTGTAGATGCAGATGTCGGCGGCGATCGCCATCGCCTTGCGGGCGATCGCTTCGGCGTCGAGATCGGTGTCGACGAGGGCGCGGGCCGCCGCCAGCGCGTAGTTGCCGCCCGAGCCGATCGCCGCCAGGCCATTCTCCGGCTCCAGCACGTCGCCGTTGCCGGTCACCACCAGGCTGACGGTCGGATCGGCGACGATCAGCATCGCCTGCAGGTGGCGCAGGTAGCGGTCGGTGCGCCAGTCCTTGGCAAGCTCGACGCAGGCGCGCATCAGCTGGTTGGGATACTGCTCCAGCTTCTTCTCGAGCCGCTCGAACAGCGTGAAGGCGTCGGCGGTCGCCCCGGCGAAGCCGGTGATGACGCCGCCGTCGCCGAGCCGGCGCACCTTGCGCGCGGAATGTTTCATCACGGTCTCGCCGACCGAGACCTGGCCGTCGCCGGCGATCACCACCTTGCCGCCCTTGCGGACGGTCAGGATCGTCGTGGCGTACCACTGTCCGTCGCCGTGCCCGTGGCTGCGGGATTGCGAATTCATGAAGGCTCCTCTCGCCGGCCGGATCGTGCAGTGTGCTGCCGGTGGCTTCGTTGGTCGGCCCACATGTATTCCGATTCCCGACCGATTCAACGCTGAGGGGGTATGCGTCGGACGGCAGCCGCGTCCACCTGCGGCGGCTCCCCGGGACGAGGGCCGCGTCCCGGCCCACGGGGGTGGGCCGCGACGCCGCTGCTTTCATCTGCCGCAAACGCCTGATAGAACGCGCCGTCCTCACGTTTCACACGAAAGTCGAGCCCATGAGCGAAGCGCGGAAGGCCGAGATCGCCCGCAAGACCGCCGAGACCGATGTGACGGTCTCCGTCGACCTGGACGGCGAGGGCCGCTCGGTCGTCTCGACGGGGATCGGCTTTCTCGACCACATGCTCGAGCTGTTCGCGCGGCACGCCCTGATCGACGTCGACATCCAGGCGAAGGGCGACCTGCACGTCGACCTGCACCACACCACCGAGGACGTCGGCATCGTGCTCGGCCAGGCGGTCCGCCAGGCGCTCGGCGAGCGGCGCGGCATCGCCCGCTACGCCACGGTTCACCTGCCGATGGACGAGACCCTGAGCCGCGTCGCCGTCGACGTCTCCGGCCGGCCGTTCCTGGTCTGGCGCGCGCGGTTCCCGGCGCCGAAGGTCGGCGACATGGACACGGAGCTGTTCCGCGAATGGTTCCAGGCCTTCGCCATGAATGCCGGGATCACGCTGCACGTCGAGTGCTTCTACGGCGACAACAGCCACCACATCGCCGAGAGCTGCTTCAAGGGCCTCGCCCGCGCGCTGCGCGCCGCCATCGCCATCGACCCGCGGGAAGGCGCGCGCGTGCCGTCGACCAAGGGCAGCCTCGCCGGCTAGGCCGACCGTTTTGGCGCGATGACGCCGGTCTCCGTGACGATGGCATCCATCGGGATGTCGTGCGGCTGCGGATGGATCGTCGCGATCGCGGCCGCCGCATAGCCGACCCCGAACACCGCCGGCCTGCGCGTCAGCGCAGCAAGCGTCCGGTCGTAGTAGCCGCCGCCGTAGCCGAGCCGGTAGCAGTGCGGGTCGAAGCCGACGACGGGCGCGACGACGACGTCCGGCACGACTTCGGCGCCGTCGGCCGGCACGGGAATGTTCCAGACGCCGCGTTCCAGCCGGTCGCCGGGTTTCCAGGCCCGGAACACGACCGGCCGCGCCCGTTCGACGACCACCGGCAGCGCGCAGGTGCCGCCGTTGCCGGTCACCCGCTCCATGAAGCCGCGCAGGTCGGGCTCGCCCCGGAACGGCCAGTAGACGCTCACGATCCTGCCCGATACCGGGCCGATCGAGGCTTCCAGCGAGGCTGCGATGCGCCCGGCGTGGGCGAGGCGGGTGTCGGGGTCGATGGCGAGCCGTTCGGCGATCAGCCTGTCGCGTTCGGCCTTGCGCCAGCGCGCAATATCGGTCTCCGAGGGGCTGCCGTCCGGCATTGCGATCAGTCCGTCCACAGGGCGCGGGCATCGCCCGGCTGGATCGGCAGGGCGGGGCGCACGAAGCGCTCGCCCTTCATCACCATCACGCCGGCATGCGCCGCGATGCCGAGTTCGAGACTCTCGGCGATCCGCCGCGCGCGCTCGATGAAGTGTTCGGCGGCCGCTGGCGTGCACAGTTCCCGCGCCGTCTCCTCGAACAGGGCGAGCCAGCGGTCAAAATGGCGGGCATCGACGGGCAGGGACCGATGCTTCTGCATCGGATCGCCGTGATAGCGGCCGGAGGTCAGCGCCACCGACGACCAGAAGGCCCGCATCTGCTCGAGATGCCGCGGCCAGTCCGTAACGCGCCGCTCGAATACCGGTCCGAGCAGGGGATCGGTGCGCACCTTGGCGTAGAAGGCGTCGACCAGACGGCCGATCAGCGTCTCGTCGATGCCGGTCCTCTCGACGAGTGCCGCGGTAATCTGCGCTCTGCGTCCGGCGTTGCTCATGTCTCACCCCGATCAGTATCGGCTGTCTAGCATTGCGCTGTCCTGCTGCGCCAGAGCCCGCCCGGATCGCGATGCGTCCGGCCTTGCCCGGCATCGCTTGCGAAGGCGGTGCGCAGGGTGACAGCCGGTTTTCCTCGCAGCGTGGCATGGCCTGGTCGGAGGTTTTCCGCGCAACCGCACCCCTTTGGTCCGGGCTTGGCTGCTGCGAGGCAGGAACTTCCCGCAGAGTTCCCTTCTAATCCGCCCCGCGCCGCGCTAAGAGAACGCCCATGAAGGTCTTCACCGTCCACGAACCGCCCGAAGCCGGGTCTGGCCGCCTCGAGGGAGTAACCCTCGTGAAGGAGGGATTCTGCTGGCCGGCGCTGTTCATCCCGGCGATCTGGATGCTCTGGCACCGGATGTGGTGGGTGCTGCTCGGCTGGCTGGCGATCGGCGTCGGCCTGACCGTGATCGGCGAAATCTTCGCCAGGACGGGCTTCGTCGTCGGCATTCTGTCCTTCGTCTTCTCGATCTGGTTCGCGCTGGAGGCCAACGAGCTGAGACGCTGGAGCCTCGCGCGCAAGGGCTGGCGGATGCTCGGAGTCGCTGCCGGCCGCGACGACGAGGAGGCCGAGCAGTCGTTCTTCCGGCGTGTCCTGACGCCGGCCCCGACGGCGGGATCCGCCCAGCGCAGCGTCCCGGCACGTCCTCCCGTCGTCCCGCGGCGGCCCTCCGGCGGTTCGGAACCGGTGGTCGGCCTGTTCCCGCACCCCGAATGACACGCGCGACCGGCGGCTGAACCATGCGCATCGCCATACTGGACTACGGCTCCGGCAACCTGCGCTCGGCCGAAAAGGCCGTCGAGCGCGCCGCCCGCGAACGCGGCATCGCGGCCGAGATCGCGGTCACCGACGATCCCGACTCTGTGCGGACGGCCGACCGCATCGTCCTTCCGGGCGTCGGCGCCTTCGCCGACTGCCGGCGCGGCCTCGACCGCGTCGACGGCCTGCACGAGGCGCTGGTCGAGGCGGTCGAGGAGAGGGGCCGGCCGTTCCTCGGCATCTGCGTGGGCATGCAGCTGATGGCCGACTTCGGCCGCGAGTACGAGACGACCGAGGGTTTCGGCTGGATTCCCGGCGACGTCGTGCGGCTCGAACCCTCCGACCCGGCCCTCAAGATCCCGCACATGGGCTGGAACACCCTTCGGGCGAGGTCCGATCATGCCCTGCTGGCGGGCATCCCGACCGGCGATGAGGGACTGCACGCCTATTACGTGCATTCCTATCACCTCGCCGCGAAGGACGACGCCGACGTCGTCGCCGTCTCCGACTACGGTGGCCCGCTCACCGCCATCGTCGCCCGCGGCAACCGCGCCGGCACCCAGTTCCACCCCGAGAAGAGCCAGAAGCTCGGCCTGGCCCTGATCGGCAACTTTCTGCGATGGGCGCCGTGATGCTAGTCGTTGAAGAGTTCCGGCTGGACTTTCTTCACAACTCTCAACGTCGGCTGATGAGGTTCAGGAACGGTGATCGCTGCAAGCTGAGGATCTTCAACCTTAAAGCGAGCGTACCCGACGCTTCGACTCCCTACGTGAACCTTCTCTTCCCAGACCTCATACAACCGGCGAGGGTCGACGTCATAAACCGCACAAAGCTTACGTACGTGTTCATTCCGCCACTTCGCAATCCAAATCTCAACCGCATCGTCAAAGGACAAAGCCATGACGTCTCCTTTGGTACCAGTGGAGATGCCTTGACCACGCCGAAGCGTTTTGATTCAATCACAATGCAGATCACGCTACTGCGTCGCGCGGCATCCAACTTGCGCGTCTGGAAAAGCCGAGGGGTCCAGCCTCGGCTTTTCTTTTGGTCAACGAAAAAGATTCGGCGATTCCCTCCGCTACGTCAACTTGGTTGGGGAGAGTTAAACGAGCCTGTGAACACAAGGGGTTATTTGTCCACGGTATCCATATTCTGTGTGGACAACCTGTGATGATCCTGTTCCCCGCCATCGATCTGAAGGACGGCCGTTGCGTGCGCCTGGTCAGGGGCGACATGCAGGCCGCGACCGTGTTCAGCGACGATCCGGCCGCCCAGGCGCGCGACTTCGAGGCCGCCGGGTTCGCGTGGCTGCACGTCGTCGACCTGAACGGCGCCTTCGAGGGCAAGAGCGTCAACGCGCCCGCCGTCGAGGCGATCCTGAAGGCCGTGTCGGTGCCGATCCAGCTCGGCGGCGGCATCCGGGACATGGCCGGGATCGACACCTGGCTGACGCGCGGCATCCGCAGGGTGATCCTCGGCACGGTCGCCGTGCGAGACCCGGAACTGGTGCGGCAGGCCTGCGCGGCATTCCCCGGCCGCATCGTCGTCGGCATCGACGCGCGCGGCGGCAAGGTCGCGGTCGAGGGCTGGGCGGAAACCTCCGAACTGACCGCGGTCGAACTTGCGAAGATGTTCGAGGACGCCGGGGTCGCCGCCATCGTCTATACCGACATCGACCGCGACGGCATCCTGACCGGGCTCAACATCGACTCGACGCTGGAGCTCGCGCGCGCCGTCTCGATCCCCGTCATCGCCTCGGGCGGCCTCGCCTCGATCGACGACGTGAAGCGCCTGCTCCGGCCCGACTGCGCGATCCTCGAGGGCGCGATCTCGGGCCGGGCGCTCTATGACGGACGCCTCGATGCGGCCGAGGCGCTCAAGCTGATCGCGGATGCGGCATGAAGGACGCCCGATGCTGAAGGCCCGCATCATCCCCTGCCTCGACGTCAAGGACGGCCGCGTCGTCAAGGGCGTGCAGTTCGTCGACCTGGTCGACGCCGGCGATCCGGTCGAGGCGGCGCTCGCCTACGACGCGGCCGGCGCCGACGAACTGTGCTTCCTCGACATCACCGCCAGCCACGAGGACCGCGGCATCCTGCTCGACGTCGTGCGCCGCACCGCCGAGCACTGCTTCATGCCGCTTACCGTCGGCGGCGGCGTGCGCACCGTCGAGGACATCCGCGTGCTGCTGCGCGCCGGCGCCGACAAGGTGTCGATCAACACCGCGGCGGTGAACGACCGCCAGTTCGTCAAACGGGCCGCCGAGAAGTACGGCGACCAGTGCATCGTGGTGGCGATCGACGCCAAACAGGTCTCCGGCGATGGCGGATCGGCCCGCTGGGAGATCTTCACGCATGGCGGCCGCAAGCCGACCGGCATCGACGCGCTCGCATTCGCCGAGGAGGTCGTGTCGCTCGGCGCCGGCGAGATCCTGCTGACCTCGATGGACCGCGACGGCACCAGGTCCGGCTACGACATCGCCCTGACACGGGCGGTCTCCGACAGGGTGCACGTCCCGGTGATCGCCTCGGGCGGCGTCGGCACGCTCGAGCATCTCGTCGAGGGGGTCCGCGACGGCGGCGCCGCGGCGGTGCTGGCCGCCTCGATCTTTCACTTCGGAGAGCATACGATCCGCGCCGCCAAGGACCACATGGCCGGCGCCGGCATCGCGATGCGCCTGGATCCATGAACCGGACACGGGTTGGGATAATCGGAACATGACCGTTGCGCGTCTGAGTATCGAGGACCTCGCGAAGATCGTCGAAACCCGCAAGGGCGCCGATCCGGAGACCTCCTACACCGCCAAACTCCTGCATCGCGGTGTCGGCCAGTGCGCCAAGAAGCTCGGCGAGGAAGCCGTCGAGACGGTGATCGCCTCGCTCGCCGGCGACCGCGCCGCGATCCGCGCCGAGGCCGCCGACCTGATCTATCATCTCGTCGTGCTGCTGGCGGCCGCCGACGTCGAGCTCGAGGAGATCTACGCCGAGCTCGGCCGGCGCGAGGGAACCTCCGGCATCGCGGAGAAGGCGAGCCGGCGGATATGAACCCCCAGATCAGGGCCGTGACCGGCGACCTCCCGGCGCCCGGCGACAGGGTGCCGTCGCCCTATCGCACCTTCTCCCGGCAGGAATGGGCCGAGCTGCGCGCCGACACCCCGATGACGCTGATCGAGTCGGAGGTGCTGCGGCTGCGCGGTCTCAACCAGGACCTGTCGATCGACGAGGTCGTCGACATCTATCTGCCGCTGTCGCGGCTGCTTAGCCTCTACGTCAACGCCACCCAGGACCTGTTCAAGGCGACCCGCTACTTCCTCGGCGCCAGGGACGGCAAGGTGCCCTACATCATCGGCATCGCCGGCTCCGTCGCGGTCGGCAAGTCGACCACCTCGCGCGTCCTGCAGGCGCTGCTCACCCGCTGGCCCAACACACCGAAGGTCGACCTCGTCACCACCGACGGCTTCCTCTATCCCAATGCCGTGCTCGAGCGGGAAAACCTGATGCACCGCAAGGGCTTCCCGGAAAGCTTCGACGTCGCCGCGCTGCTCAAGTTCCTGTCGCGCATCAAGGCCGGCGAGCGCAACGTCGCCGCCCCGCTCTACTCGCACTTCGCCTACGACGTGCTGCCGCCGGACCAGGTCGTGGTCGTCGACAATCCCGACATCCTGATCGTCGAGGGCCTCAACGTGCTGCAGCCCGGCCGGCTGCCGCGGGACGGCAAGGCGGTGCCCTTCGTGTCGGACTATTTCGACTTTTCCGTCTACATCGACGCCGACAAGGAAACGCTCGAGCGCTGGTATGTCGAGCGCTTCATGACGCTGCGCCAGACCGCCTTCCGCGATCCCGGCGCCTATTTCCACCGCTATTCGACGCTGACCGACGAGGAGTCCGTCGCCACGGCCCGCGACATCTGGCGGCGCATCAACCTGGTCAACCTGGAAGAGAACATCCTGCCGACCCGCCAGCGCGCCGACCTGATCCTGACCAAGGGCGAGCAGCACCTCATCGAGGAGGTCGCGCTGAGGAAGCTGTAGCGAAGGTTTTCACCCTGCGTCGGTGCTTGATCGTCCCGTCGGCACCCCGAATGTGGTCCCATTCCCGTCCCACCAACACCGACTACGCCCCGGACCTGATCCGGGGCCCAGCGGAGCGGTTGCGGCATGGCGCGGGTCATGAACCTCTCGCAGCGCCTCGCTGGTGTCCCGGCGAAGAAGCAGCCCTCATGGTGAAGAGCCTTGCGTCAAGCAAGGCGTCTCGAACCACGAGGGCGGGCCACCGGCGACGACGGCCTTCGCCCGCCCCTCACGGCACCAGGAACTCGAACGGTTCTGCCGCCTCCAGCCGGCCCGAAACCTCGCCGCCGGTGTCCTCGGGCTGCTGCAGCTTCAGCTTGCGCGCCGCCGCGCCGGGGCCGAGGTCGAGCTTGTCGAGATCGAGCCAGATCACCGACGGGTTGATCACCGAATCGAAGAAGTAGCGCCTCGCGTCGTGGTCGATGACGGTCCGCCACAGCGTCGAGGAGATGTTCGGCTTGTCCGGATCGCTCAGGCCGAGCGGCGTCGATACGGCCCGCATCTGCGAGAAGATCGCCGCCAGCGCGGCGCGCGGATCGGTGAATTTCGGGGTCGATTTCAGGTTGTAGCTGGCGCGCGCGAAGCGGTCGGCGGCGTTGATCGTCCCTGGCAGGAAGTGCTGGCCGCCGATCAGGTCCCAGTAGGCGTTGATCGCGAGCTGCTGGTCGTAGACCGGCGAATTCGTCATCACCCGGTAGTCGGCGCTGTGATGGATCTTCAGCGCCCCGCCGACGAACTCGAAGATGGCCGAATCGCCGCCCGCATCGGACAGCGCGATGTGCACGGTGGCCGGCTTGCCGTTCGGCGCGTCGGCTGTGATGATGGTCAGCGGATCGTCGCCCATCGCCGCCACCGCCTCGGCGACGGTCGCGTAGTTGTCGAGCATGTATTGCAGCCAGGCGCCGACCGAGATCGTCGGCTTGCCGCGCGCCGCCGCATCGCCGAAATCGGATTCGACCAGGTACAGCAGGTTGCCGGCCAGGCCGGCCTCGTTCAGGCCGTCGGAGACGGCGAGGTCGTAGACCGCGACGACCACCGAGCCGTAGGCGGAGGTCCAGCGCACCGTGCCCTCGCCGGTGCCGCCGTCGCGCGCCATGCCGCGCGGAAACGCCCACAGGTCGGTCTGCATGTGGACGTCGCTCCAGTCCATGTTGCGACCGGTCAGGAACGTCCCGTTGCCCGTCCCGTAGAGTACCCGCGTACACATGATGGCCCCCCTTTGTGTCGTTGCGCCGGCGCACCGTTGCACGGCAGCGGTGGCCAGGGCAACGCGTCCCGGACACGCCGGCTGCGGTCCGGTCACGATGGGTGGGGATCTATGCCGCCGGCGCCTCGTGGTTCGAGACAGCCGCTGACGCGGCTATCTCTCGATGAGGCTCGTATGATGGCGGAACACCCCGACACACAAAGACAGCCCTCATGGCGAGGAGCCTTGCGCAAGCAACGCGTCCCGAACCATGCGGGCGGGCGGCAGGATACGGGCGCCGGCTGCCCCGGCTGCTACACCGGCAGCCCGTTCTGCTGGGCGAGCTCCTTCAGGCTGACCTGCGGGCGCGCGCCGATATGGCTGATCACCTCGGCCGCCGCCAGGCCGCCGAGCCTGGCGCAGGTCTCCGGATCCCGGCCGCGGGCGAGGCCGAACAGGAAGCCGGCGGCGAACAGGTCGCCGGCGCCGGTCAGGTCGACGATCCTCTCGACCGGGGCCGCGGGCACCGCGATCCGCTCGCCGTCCTTCAGCACCACCGCGCCCTTCTCCGAGCGCGTCACCACGGCGAACCGGCAGTCGGCCTGCAGCGCCGCCATCGCCGCCTCCGTGTCGGCGGTCTCGTAGAGCGAGTGCAATTCGGACTCGTTGCCGAACAGCAGCGTCACGGTGCCCGACCGGATCAGGTCGAGGAACTCGGCGCGGTAGCGGTCGACGCAGAAGGAATCCGACAGGCTCAGCGCCACCTCGCGGCCGTGCTCGCGGGCGATGCCTGCGGCATGCACGAAGGCCTTCTTGGCCTGCGGCGGATCCCACAGGTAGCCCTCCATGTAGAGGATGCTGGAATTCGCCACGACGTCGGCCTCGACGTCTTCGGGCCCGAGCATCTGGCAGGCGCCCAGGAACGTGTTCATGGTCCGCTCGCCGTCCGGCGTCACCATGACCAGGCAGCGCGCGGTGGACGGACCCTCGGTCAGCGCCGGCGTCTGGAAGTGGACCCCGAGCGCCCGGATGTCGTGCCCGAAGGCCTTGCCCAGGCCGTCCTCGGCGACCTTGCCGAAATAGGCGCCGCGCCCGCCGAACGAGGCGAGCCCCGCGATCGTGTTGCCGCAGGAGCCGCCGGACATCTCCGTCGCCGGCCCCATCTCCGAATAGAGCGTGTCGGCGCGGGCCTCGTCGATCAGGTTCATCGACCCCTTGGCGAGGCCTTCGCGCACCAGGAAATCGTCCTCGGCGCGGGCGATTACGTCGACGATGGCGTTGCCGATGCCGACGACGTCGAATTTTGCGTCTGCCATGTTAAGGTAAGATCTCTTCCTGCCGGTTCTGACGACCGGTGTTTTCGGGTGGTTGCGGTGTCCGCCGCACTATACGGCCTGCACGAGCCCCCGCAACCCCCGCAGAAGCCCGATTCCGTCCGTTAGAGACTGATTTCGCAGGGGAATTTTCCCCCATCGCTGCCCACGCGTTGCGGAACGCCGCCCACTCGCCTATGTCTCGTTGCGACGGGACCTTGGCCGGACGGGCCATTCGGGAGACTGAGGATCGCAGATGATCTCGGATGCGCTTGCCGCACTTTCGGACGTGGTCTCCAGGCCGTTCCGCGCCGTGCTGTTGCGCACCCTCGGGCTGACGCTGGCGGCGCTGGTGGCCCTTTGGTTCGTGCTGATTTCGCTGTTCGACCACTTCGTCACGCTGCCGTGGTCCTGGGCCGAGACCGCGGTCGACTGGCTGGCCGGCGCCGGCTTCGTCGTGGCGCTGGTGTTCCTGGTTGCGCCGGTCTCCTCGCTCGTCGCCGGCTTCTTCCTCGACGAGATCGCCGGCAAGGTCGAGACGACGGCCTTTCCCGCCGACCCGGTCGGCCGCGGCCTGCCGGCGGTGCAGACGCTGGTCACCTCGGTGAAGTTCTTCGGCGCCGTGATCCTGGCGAATCTGGTGGCCCTCGTCCTCCTGCTGATCCCGGGCATCAACCTGGTCGCCTTCCTGCTCGCCAACGCCTACCTGCTCGGCCGCGAGTATTTCGAGTTCGCGGCGCTGCGCCATCGCGGCTACGAGGAGGCCCGCGCCCTGCGCCGGGCCAATGGCGGTCGCATCTTCGCCGCCGGCCTGATCGTGGCGCTGTTCGTGATGATCCCGATCGTCAACCTCGCCACCCCCCTGTTCGCCGCCTCCTTCATGGTGCGGCTGCACAAGCGCATATCTGCCGAAGGCCGCGCCTATTAGAGGCTCCGCGGAAGGTGCCGCAACGCCTGTGACATGTCCCCGAATCCTCGTGACAACGGGATCCGGCGCAGCCGCCGCACCGGCCGCACCGGCCGCTGTTCAGACGGATCGGCATCATCCGTGGCAGCCGCCGGGTTCGGCCCCGGATCGGATCCGGGGCATAATCTTCCCGTATCGCCGCAACGTCCCCGCCCCCACCGCAGCCTACGTCCCGGCCCCCGCGCCGGGACCCAGCGCAATAAGCCGTCGCATCGGCCGCACCGGCGGCCGTTCAGACAGATCGGCATCATCCATGGCAGCCACCGGGGCTGGGCCCGCGGATCACGTCCGGGGCGCAATCTTCCCGTATGGCAACGTCCCCGCCCCAACCGCAGCCTACGTCCCGGCACCCGCGCCGGGACCCAGCGCAAAGCCCGGCGCAGCCACCGCATCGGCCGCACGGCGGCCGCCGCGACGCTTCCGCCTCAGGTGCAGCAGTACGTCAGCACGGCAACCCTAGCGACCCCGGCGCAGCCGAGGCTACTCGCTGCCGGTCGCCCGTTTCAGGCGCTGGACAAGGTCGGCGGCATCCTCGCGGGTGAGCCTGGCGATGTCGCGCGCCAGCAGGTTGGCGAGTTCGGTCGCCTCCGGGGCCAGGCCGGCGGTGTCGACGGTGACGCGAGGATGCGAGAGTTCGGCGAGCCTGGCGAGTTCCTCGGCCTCGTCCCAGATCACGTTGAAATAGGCGATCACCCCCTGCACCAGGTGCCAGGGCGGGCGGCCGCGCCGGCCGTGCTCGAGGGCGGAGAGATAGGCAGACGAGACGCCGAGGTCGGCCGCCATCGTCGACAGCGTCACGCCGCGCGCCTGTCGCATGGCGCGCAGCCGCGCGCCGAACGGGGTCATTTGCCAGTTCCCTTACCGGGCCCCTGGCGGGGTTTGCGGCGGATCTGCACGTAGATCGCGCCCTCGCCGCCCCTGCGGCTGTGGGCCTGTTCGTAGCCCACCACCAGCAGCCGGAACGGCGCCGTCGCCAGCCACTCGGGAACCGCCCGGCGCAGCACCCCGCGCGTGCCCTCCTGCCACCAGTCGGTCTCCAGCAGGTCGCCTTCGGCGGCGGGGCGGCCCTTGCCGGTGACGACCAGCACCACGCGGTGGCCGCGGTCGCGGGCGCCCTGCAGGAAGGACAGCAGCCGGTCATGCGCCTCGCGCTGGGTTAGGCCGTGCAGGTCGATGACTGCGTCGACGGCGCGGGAGCCGCGGCCGATCCGCCGCGTCAGCCGCCGGTCGAGCGGATTCAGGGGTGGTGGTGGCGGGTGTGCCCCGGACCTCCGCGCCTTCGCTGCCGCGGCGGCCTTTCCGGAGGCTTTCGCCTTTGCCGTCTGCCCGGCGGCAGGTCGCGCATCGCCGGCCGCCAATTCCCCGCCCTGCGCCTGATCCGGCGAGACTTCCGGCGTTTCCGGCGTACGGTGGGCCTTGCGGCGCGACTTCAGCGGCGCCACCGTCTCCGTCACTTTGCGCCACAGTTCCCCGTCTGGCACGATCGGCACCCGGGATCCGGGGCGGGGGCGACGGGGCGGAGCCACTCGGCCGGCTCAGGATTTCGGCAGCAGCACGTAGAAGGTGCCGTCCGCCTTGATGCCGCCGGCCATCGATCCCGCCTCCGGGCCGGTGCCCCAGAACAGGTCGGCGCGGGCCGGGCCGCGGATCGCCGACCCGGTGTCCTGGGCGATCATCAGCCGGCGGAACGGCGCGGCCGTGCGCAGGCCGCCGGCCTTCGGGCCGATCTGCGGCGACGAATCGATGTAGACCGGCGTGCCGTAGGCGTGGAACGCCGTGTCGACGGCGATCGACCGTCCGGCGGTCAGCGGCACGCCCTCTCCGCCGATCGGGCCGAGTTCGGGGGCAAGGTCGCGGATCTCCCGGAAGAAGATGTAGGATTCGTTTTCGTGGATGAGGCTGCGCGCCTGATCCAGATCCTCGCGGAAATGGGCGCGCATGCCGTCCATCGAGAAGCCGCCCGATGGAACGATGCCGCGGGCCTGCATCACCTTGCCGACCGACGAGTAGGGATGTCCGTTCTTGCCGGCGAAGCCGACCCGCATCATCGTCCCGTCGGGCAGGGCGATCCGGGTCGAACCCTGAATGTGGATGTAGAAGGCCTCGATCAGGTCGGCGACGTAGACGATCGGCTCCGCCCGGCCCTCGAGCGCGCCGGCGTCGATCTCGGCGCGGGTCGGCGCCGGCACCAGGCCGGCCTCGCTCATGCGGCCCCAGCTCAGCTCCTCGTCCCAGCCCTCCGGCCGGTTGTCGTCGGTGATCCGCACGAAATCGGGCGGCAGCGCATAGAGCGGCTCGGTGAAGGCCTCCGTGCGCACCCGCGAGCCGGGCACGACCGGCTCGTAGTAGGCGGTGACCAGCCCCTCGCCGGCCTCCGGCTCGATCCGGTAGGGCCGGAAGTTGGCGGTGAAGAAGGCCTCGGCCGTGTCCGGATCGGACGGATCGGAAATCGCCAGCGCCTTCAGGCAGGCATTGGCCAGCCCGCCGTCATTGTCGCCCTGCGCGCAGGAGCGCAGGAAGGTCCGCAACGCCGCGGCGTGATCGTCCTCGAGGAAGCCGGGAATATCCGAAAAGCCGACGCCGACGAGCCGGTGGCCGGCCTTGCTGATCGGATGGTCGGAGACCAGCCTGTCCTGACGCGGTGCGACGAGAAACAGCGCCACGCCGGCGGCGAGCACGACCGCGGCGGCGCCGATGCCGAGTTCGCGCCGCCAGTGGGGACGTTCGGTGAACCGGGAAACCAGTCTCTTCGCCGGGTTGCTGCCTGCACCGTTTTCCGGACGGATGCCGGGATTATTCTGCGGACTCGGTGGCAACGAGTTTCCAGTTCGGATCGCGCGATCCGGTGTCCCGCGCAAAGGTCCAGATATCGGTCACCTCGCTCACCGCGTTCGGATCGCCCTGGACGATGTTGCCGTCCTTGTTGCTGGTCGCGGAGACGAGCTGCGAGACGAAGCGCACGGTGACGTGGGCGGACCGGCCGCGCAGCCCGGCTTCGGTGATCTCGGCGGTGTCGATGGAGACGAATTTCGACATCACGGTCTCGCCGCGGCTCTCCCGGTCGGCGATGGCGCCGACGAAACCGTCGTAGACCTCGCGGCTGAGAAGGTTCTTCAGCGTCTTGCGGTCGCCCTCGGCGAAGGCGGTGACGATCATTTCGTAGGCGGCCTTGGCGCCCTCGAGGAACCGGGCGGGGTTGAAGCTCGGATCGGCGGCGCGCAGGGCCGACAGGCCCGTCGCCAGCTCCGAGCCTTCCGGCGCGATATCGCCGAAGTCGTCGTTGGCGGCCGCCTCGGCGCGGGCGCCGGCGCCATCGCGCTGCGGCAGGCTGATGACCTTGTCGGTCGCCGGGCCGCCACTGCCCTTCGGCGCCGAATAGGGATCGAAGGGCGGCCGCTCGCTGCCGGTGCGCCGGCCCAGAACGCTGCGCAGCCGCAGGAAGATCACCACCGCGAGCACCAGAAACAGGATCGTGTAGAAATCGAAGAAGCCGTTCATCGTGCCCCGTTTACCGGGAATCACCCGGTGCGCCAAGGAATAAGGCGAAATCGTCGAACGCTTACTATGTAAGGATTGATATGCCGCGGTCCAGTAGCTCGCGGGATATCGGTCGAAATTGACCGAATGGAGTTGAGATTCAATGGGTTTGATCCTTTTTGCGCTGTTCGTCGGTGTTCCCGTCGCCGAAATCGCGCTGTTCGTCCTCGTCGGCGGAGAGATCGGCGTGCTCGCAACCATCGCGATCGTGATCCTCACCGCGGTCGCCGGCGCGGCGCTGGTGCGCCACCAGGGCATCGAGACGGCGATGCGGGCGCGCCGCGACATGGAATCGAACCGGATTCCGGCAGGCGCCCTGACCGAGGGGCTGGCGATACTCGTCGCCGGCGTCCTGCTGCTGACGCCCGGCTTCCTGACCGACGCGATCGGCTTTGCCCTGCTGGTCCCACCGGTGCGCCGCTCCTTGATCAAGTGGGTCGGCGCCTGGCTCGCCGCCCGCGTGACCGTGGTCGACATGGCCTCGCGCGGCGCCGGCGGTCCGGGGCGGGGCTACGGGGGAGGCAACTACAGGGGAGGCGACTATCGTGGTCGCGACGACGTCATCGAGGGCGAGGCCGTCGAGATCGATCCCGACGCCGAGAGCGACGACGAGGAGGCGCGGCGCAGCCTTTCCGACCGCCGCAACGGCGGATCCTCCCCCTGGCGTCCGTCGTGACCCTGCGGCTCTGCGGCGCACCTCGGAGGGGCAACGGCGCGGCAACGGTTGCAGGGTGCCGGGCGACATGCTAGCCAGCGCCCGACTTGTTCAGCTTTCCGCCTGTCAGCCGGACGGTCGGTCCGGTGGCCGGCAGCGGATGCGCCGGAAGCGGCGACGGGCGGACGGCGGTTTCCTCGGAGAATTTCGATGACCAGCGACACGACGAACGGCGGCGGCACGCCGAACGGTGCCCAGGGCGCCGGCACAGGTGGAACCCAGGGTGGATCTCAGGGCGGATCCCAGGGAGGCGGACCGGCCGCCGGGCCCCGCACCGGCGCCGCGCCGGGCCCCAGCGTCGAGATCGTCGCCCAGTACACCAAGGACCTGTCGTTCGAGAGCCCGAAGGCGCCGGGCTCCCTGACCGGCCAGAAGTCGGCGCCGCCGATCAACTTCAACATCCAGGTCAACGCCCAGCCGGCCAGCGACAACGACCTCGAGGTCGAGCTCCGGCTGGAAGCCCGCGCCGGCCAGGGCGACGAGGTCATCTTCAACCTCGAGCTGGTCTATGCCGGCCTGTTCCGGCTGCGCAACATCCCGCAGGAGCACCTGCAGCCCTTCGTGATGATCGAGTGCCCGCGGCTGCTGTTCCCGTTCGCCCGCCAGATCGTCGCCGAGACGATCGCCGGCGGCGGATTCCCGCCGGTGATGCTCGGCCTGATCGACTTCGCCTCGCTCTACCAGCAGCGCATGGCGCAGCAGCAGCAGCCGACCCAGACGGCGTAGCGCCGAATCCGAAAGCCCCGACGCCCTACTCCTCGGGAAGCTCCCGGTACTTCCGCCAGATCGCCGACGGACCGATCGTCGCTACGAAGGCCGTCCAGGCGGTGCGTTCCTCGACCGTGATCAGCGGCGCCAGCGGGGTCGGGCGCACGGTGATGCGCACGGTGCTGCCGGCACCTGTCCGCGTGTCGGTTTCCACCAGAGTCAGCATCGCCTGGCGGCCGCCGATCAGCTCGATATAGACCTCGGCGAGCAGTTCGGCGTCGAGCAGGGCGCCGTGCTTCTCGCGGCGCGAGTTGTCGATGCCGTAGCGGGCGCACAGGGCGTCCAGGCTGTTGGGCCCGCCGGGATTGCGGCGGCGCGCCAGGAACAGCGTGTCGAGCGCCCGGTCGTAGGGGATCTTCGGCTTGCCGAGACGGGAAAGCTCGGCGTTGAGGAACGCCATGTCGAAAGAGGCGTTGTGGATCACCAGCCGCGCCCCCTCGACGAACTCGATGAACTCGTCGGCAATGTCGGCGAAAACCGGCTTGTCTGCCAGGAACTCCGACGACAACCCGTGCACGTTGAACGCTTCCAGCGGCATGTCGCGCTCGGGATTGATGTAGAGGTGCAGGCTGCGGCCGGTCGGGATGTGGTTGAGGAGCTCGACGCCGCCGATCTCGACGATCCGGTCGCCGGTCGCCGGGTCGAGGCCGGTGGTCTCGGTGTCGAGCACGATCTCGCGCATCTGTCCGCCGATCCCCCGTTCAGGGCCCTCCAGTCAGGACCATATGTCGGACCGAACCGGTGTTCCGGTGGTCCGACCCCCTACATCTGGCGGCCCGCCGCGTGTTGCCGCTGCCTCCGTGCATAGGCCGTGCCGGTGCAGCCGGCAAGGGCGCGAAGGATGTCGTCCACCTGTTTTTCCGCCGCCGGGAAGCCGTTGCCGCTGTCGACGATGAAGTGGGCGCGGCGGCGCTTCTCGGCATCCGGCATCTGCCGGGCCAGGATCGCCGCGAACTTGTCTTCGCTCATGCCCGGCCGTGCCAGGACGCGCTCGCGCTGGATGTCCGGATCCGCCGACACCAGCACCACGGCGTCGGCGCGCCGGTCGCCGCCGGTCTCGAACAGAAGCGGCACCTCGGCGACGGCGAAGCGGCGGCCCTCGGCGCGGGCGCGCTCGAGAAAGGCGCGGTCGGCGGCGCGCACCAGCGGATGGACGATCCGCTCCAGCCGCTTCATCGCCGCATCGTCGCCCAATACCAGCTTCGACAGTTCGACCCGGTCGACGCGGCCGTCGACGACCGCGCCGGGGAACGCCGCCCCGATCGGCGCCACCGCGTCGCCCTCGTAGAGCCGGTGCACCTCGGCGTCGGCGTCGTGCACGGCGGCGCCGCGGGCGGCGAACATCCTGGCGGTTGCGGACTTTCCCATGCCGATGGAGCCGGTCAGGCCGATCAGGAACATCGGCGCCCCTCGATGTCGGCGACCAGGATCGCCCGCAGTTCGTCGGTCACCTGCGGGCGCACGCCGAACCACCTTTCGAAGCCCGGCACCGCCTGGTGCAGCAGCATGCCGAGGCCGTCGACGGTGGCGAGGCTGCGCTTCCGGGCCGACGCGATCAGCCCGGTTTCGAGCGGCACGTAGACGATGTCGGTGACCACGGCGTCGGCGGCGAGCGGGGCTAGATCGACGTCGAGCGGCGGCGCGCCGGCCATGCCGAGCGACGTCGTGTTGACCAGGAGCCGGGCCCCTTCGAGGACGCCCTGCAGCCCGGCCCAGCCATGCCCGGCCACGGCGGGCCCGAAATCGTCGACCAGGGCGGCTGTCCGCCCGGCGGTGCGGTTGACAACGTCGATCCGGGTCACGCCGCGGCTGATGAGGCCGTGCACGATACCGCGCGCCGCGCCGCCGGCGCCAAGCACGACGGCCCGCGCCAGGTCCGCATCCCAGCCGGGCGCACCGGCGTCGAGGCTGGCGAGAAACCCGTGCACGTCCGTATTGGCGCCGTTGAGTTCGCCATTCTCGTACCAGACCGTATTCACCGCGCCGAGCGCCTCGGCGGTGTCGTCGCGGCGGGCGACGAGCCGGTAGGCGGCGAGCTTGTGCGGCACCGTCACGTTGCAGCCGACATAGCCATTGTCGGTCAGGCCGGTCAGGAACGTCTCGAAATCCTCCGGTGCGACCTCCTCGATCCGGTAGTCCCCGGCGATGCCGTACTGTTTCAGCCAGTGCCGGTGGATCAGCGGCGAGCGGGAGTGCTTTGCTGGCCAGCCGATGACGCAGGCCAGGCGCGGTTCGTCGGCCGGCGCGACGCTCATGTCTCCAGCACGCCCAGTTCGCGCAGGCGCGCCAGGAGCGGCAGCAGCGGCAGGCCGAGGATGGTGAACCAGTCACCGTCGATCTTGTCGAACAGCTGCACGCCCGGGCCCTCCAGCCGGTAGCAGCCGACGCTGTCCAGCATGGTCTCGCCCTCGGCGGCGGAGTAGTGGCCGACGAATTCCGGCGTGAAGTCCCGCATCGTCATCATCGCGCTGTCTGTCAGCGACCACAGCGTCTCGCCGTCGCGCACCAGCGTCACCGCGGAATGGAGAAAATGCGATTTGCCCCGCAGCTTCAAGAGGTTGCGTCGGGCCTGCTCGACCGAATCCGGCTTGGTGAACAGCTCGCCGTCCAGCTCGAGGGTCTGGTCCGCGCCGATGACGATGGAGCCTGCGCGCATCTCGCTCACCGTCTGCGCCTTGGCCTCGGCCAGCACCGTGGCGACGTCGGCGGGACTCGGGCCGTCGCCGCCGCCGGACATGCCGGCGATCATCGCGGCCTCGTTCAGGCCCGACGGAACGGCTTCCACGTTCAGCCCGGCGGCGCGCAGCATGTCGAGGCGCGTCCGGCTGGACGAGGCCAGCACCACCGATCCGAGCGACAGCGACATCTTCAGGCGGTCAGGCATCGCGGTGTTCCTTGTGCAGCGCCAGGATCGCCGCGGCCGTCTCCTCGATCGAGCGTCGGGTCACGTCGATCGTCGGCCACTCGTGCCTGGCGCAGAGCTTGCGGGTGAAGGCGATCTCTTCGGCCACGGCGAGCCGGTCGACATACGCCGTGTTGTCGCGGTCGTTCAGCGACAGGAGCCGGTTCTGACGTATCTGGACGATCCGTTCCGGGCTCGCGACCAGGCCGACGACCAGCGGTCCCGAGAGCGATTCCAGCTGCGGTGGCAACGGGATGCCCGGAACGATCGGAATGTTGGCGGTCTTGATGCCGCGGTTGGCGAGATAGATTCCCGTCGGCGTCTTCGAGGTGCGGCTGATCCCGATCAGCACCACGTCGGCCTCTTCCAGGTCCTCGACCATCTGCCCGTCGTCGTGCACCAGCGTGTAGTTCAAGGCGTCGATGCGGCGGAAGTAGTCGGCGTTGAGGACGTGCTGGCCGCCGATCCGCGGTGTCGACTGTGTGCCGAGATACGACTGGAAGACGTTGAGGACGGGCGCCAGCACCGAGACGCACGGCGCGCCGTATTCCTTGCAGCGCGCCTCCAGTCGCTCGGCGAGTTCCGCGCCGATCAGCGTGTAGAGCACGATTCCCGGCGCCGCCTCGATCTCGGTGGTGACCCGGTCGAGCTGCTTGGTTGAGCGCACCAGGGGATAGACGTGCTCGATCGCCCGCACCGAGGCGTATTGCGCGGCAGCCGCGCGGGCCACGGCGATGAGCGTCTCGCCCGTCGCATCGGAGACCAGATGCAGGTGGACGTAGCTGTGAACGCGGTTCGGCATGGACCTGTTGAGAACTGTGGACAAGGAGGCCCGGACTGCCCCGGCCGGTTTCGCTGTCCGCTGACTTAGCGGTTCACGGCGTCAATCATCAACAGGTTCTTCAGGAAAGTACTCCGGCGATGACGGGCGGTGGATTGTGTTAACAATCCGTTAACCGTTTTTCGATGCTGCCGGAGTGATCCGTTAACCGCCTGTTAACGAATGAATTTTGCGGCTCGTCAAAATCGATGCGGTGGAATGCCGAATATGGTTGTCAAATCGTTTCGGGTGCGGCGTTGTGGAAACGCGCTGATCCGGGTAGTTGGACCACTAAGAGTCGGAATCGAAGGAATCCTCTCTCTTTGAATCTATTGAAGGGAAAACGGCCCGGCGTGGAGCGTGCGGTCCTGGACGTGCTGTCGGGCGAGGCGAGACGTGCGCCTCCCGTCTGGATGATGCGTCAGGCCGGTCGCTATCTCCCCGAGTACCGGGAACTGCGCGCCAAGTACCCCTCCTTTCTCGATCTTTGCTATGCGCCCGAAGCCGCGTGTGAGGTAACGCTCCAACCGATCAGGCGGTTCGGTTTCGATGCGGCGATCTTGTTTTCCGACATCCTGGTGATCCCCGATGCACTGGGCCAGCAGGTGGCGTTTGAGGCGGGCGAGGGCCCCAGGCTCGATCCGGTCACCGATGCGAGCTCATTGGCGGCGCTGCGTCCCGACCGGGTATCGGAACACCTCGCGCCGGTCCTGGAGACCGTCCGGCTTGTCCGCGCGGCACTTCCGTCGGAGACGACGCTGCTCGGCTTCTGCGGGGCGCCCTGGACGGTCGCGACCTATATGGTGGCGGGACGGGGCACGCCCGACCAGCGCCCTGCCCGCGTGATGGCCTATGCCGATCCCGATCTCTTCGCCCGGCTGATCGACGTCCTCGTCGAGGCATCGGCCGATTATCTCGTCGGCCAGCTCGATGCCGGTGCCGATGCCGTCCAGATTTTCGATACCTGGGCCGGTGTGCTCGACGATAGCGGATTCCGGCGCTGGGTGATCGATCCGACGCGGCGGATCGTCGAGAGCGTGCGGTCCGTGCACCCGGATGCGCTGATCATCGGCTTTCCGAAGAGCGTAGGCGCGCGGGCGCAAAGCTATCTGCGCGAGACCAGGGTCAGCGCGCTCGGTCTCGACTGGACCGTCCCGCTCGACCAGGCCCGCCGCCTGCAGGCGGAGATCCCGGTCCAGGGCAACCTTGATCCGCTGGCGCTGCTCGCCGGGGGCCAGGCACTCGATTCGGCGGTGAAACGGATACTTGAGGCACTCGGGGACGGGCCGCTCGTCTTCAACCTCGGCCACGGCATCCTGCCGGAGACGCCGATCGGGCACGTCGAGGCGATGCTGAGGCTGGTCAGGGGGGCGTGATGGCAGCCGGGGACGACCGCACGAAACGGACCATCCGCGCGGCTGTCGGCCTCGCCGTCGTCGTGGCGCTCGTCCTGGTGCTCGTGGCGTGGAACCCGTCCGGCCTCTACCTCTGGTTCAAGGCCCTGCATGTCATCGCCATCATCGCCTGGATGGCGGGGATGCTCTATCTGCCGCGGCTGTTCGTCTACCACTGCGACGCGCCGGTCGGTTCGCCGCAGTCGGAGACCTTCAAGGTCATGGAGCGGCGGCTTCTGCGGGCGATCATCAACCCGGCCATGGCCGCCACCTGGGTTTTGGGCCTGTGGCTCGCCTGGGACGGCGGCTGGTTCAGTTCCGGCTGGCTGCACGCGAAGCTGGCGCTGGTGATCGCCATGTCGGCGGTGCACGGCATGTTCGTGGGCTATGTCCGCGCCTTCGCGGAAGACCGCAACACCCACACGCAGCGGTTCTTCCGGATCATGAACGAGGTGCCGACGCTGCTGATGATCGGCATCGTCATCCTCGTGATCGTCAAGCCGTTCTGAACTCCTGCGCGCCGCTGGCGTTGATCTCGGGCAGGCGTGCTGCCGACATCGGCGCGCGCCCCGAACGGTCGGCCGAAAGTGCCGATTGCGACGACACGAACGGAGAGAGGAAATGCCTGGTAGCAGAGTGACGAGGAGTGCCCTTGCGGCCGCGGTCATCGGCGCAACCCTGCTTGCAGCGCCGGCCGCCAGGGCCGACCGGGCGCCGACGGCCGAGGAGGCCGCGCGCATCGAGGCGGTCCTTCGGGAGAACGGCTATACCGCCTGGGGCGAGGTCGAATTCGACGACGGTGTTTTCGAGGTCGACGACGTGATCGCCACCGACGGCAAGGAATACGACCTCAAGCTCGACGAGTCGTTCCTGATCGTCGACCGCGACCCGGACTGACTCCGCCGACGGGGCCGGATAGGCCCCCCGGGCGCTCGCCCGGCCAGGACGCACTTGTCGAATTAGACCGCGCGCCGACCCCGTTGATCCCTTGTTAGGCGGGCGCGGTCGGTATATATAGGCATCGACTCACCTCAAAGTGCGCCGGCGTTGGCCGTTTGTCTGGCCCCGGTCGCAAGATCGTCTTCACCGAATTCGTGACGGAACGAAAGTTCCGACGATCTCAATGCCAAACCTCTCAAATATGGTGCTCCGCAGTATCGGGGCGACACTCCAGGAGTAATTCCCACATGCGGGAAATGAAGTTGCAGGAACTCAAGGCGAAGTCCCCGCCGGAGCTGCTTGCCTTTGCCGACCAGTACGAGGTCGAGAACGCCAGCACGCTGCGCAAGCAGGAGCTGATGTTTGCGATCCTCAAGCAACTGGCCGCGCAGGACGTTGAGATCGTCGGCCAGGGTGTCGTCGAGGTCTTGCCGGACGGCTTCGGGTTCCTTCGCTCGCCGGATGCGAACTACCTGCCGGGACCGGACGACATCTATGTCAGCCCGAGCCAGATCCGCCGGTTCAGCCTGAGGACCGGCGACACCGTCGAGGGCATGATCCGCAGCCCGAAGGAGGGCGAGCGGTATTTCGCGCTGCTCAAGGTCAACACGATCAACTTCGAGGACCCCGACAAGGCCCGCCACAAGATCAACTTCGACAACCTGACGCCGCTCTATCCCGACGAGCGCTTCAAGATGGAGCTCGAGGATCCGACCGGCAAGGACAAGTCGGCCCGGGTGATCGACCTGGTCGCGCCGCTCGGCAAGGGCCAGCGCGGCCTGATCGTCGCGCCGCCACGCACCGGCAAGACGGTGCTGCTGCAGAACATCGCCCACTCGATCACCACCAACCATCCCGAGTGCTACCTGATCGTTCTCCTGATCGACGAGCGCCCGGAAGAAGTCACCGACATGCAGCGGTCGGTGAACGGCGAGGTGATTTCCTCGACCTTCGACGAGCCCGCCGCCCGCCACGTCCAGGTCGCCGAGATGGTGATCGAGAAGGCCAAGCGGCTGGTCGAGCATGGCCGCGACGTGGTCATCCTGCTCGATTCGATCACCCGCCTCGGTCGCGCCTACAACACGGTCGTTCCGTCCTCGGGCAAGGTGCTGACCGGCGGCGTCGACGCCAACGCCCTGCAGCGGCCGAAGCGCTTCTTCGGCGCCGCCCGCAACATCGAGGAAGGCGGATCGCTGACCATCATCGCCACGGCGCTGATCGACACCGGCAGCCGCATGGACGAAGTGATCTTCGAAGAGTTCAAGGGCACCGGCAACTCGGAAATCATTCTCGACCGCAAGGTCTCCGACAAGCGCGTCTTCCCGTCGATGGACATCACCCGCTCTGGCACCCGCAAGGAGGAGCTTCTGGTTCCGCCGAACGAGCTCAAGAAGATGTACGTCCTGCGCCGCATCCTCAATCCGATGGGAACCGTCGACGCGGTCGAATTCCTGCTCGACAAGCTGCGGCAGACGAAGAGCAATTCGGAATTCTTCGATTCGATGAACACGTGACCGCGCGGCCCGATTCGGGGCCGTCCGTTTGCACATCGGGCCTGCCGCGAACCAGGTTTGCGGCAGGCCCTTTGCATTGAGAACGGTGCTGTTCGCTACGCCGATGCCGGCGCGCCGCCGGACTGTATGAGGGCGGCGAGTTCGGCCGGCTCGGTGACCGGCAGCGAGCAGGTCTCGCCGCGGCACACGAAGGCGGCAGGCCGGCCCTGGTTTGCCGTCTTGCCGGTAGCGGGATGGCCCGGCGGCAGGTCTTGCCCGGGCGCAATTTCGATCAGGGACAGATTCGGGTCCGGAACGGAGCGTGCCGTGGCCCGCAGGCGGGCGGTTTCCGGATCTTCGGGGTCCCCGACGATCACCACCTGCAGGCCGGTCGTGCGCAGCGCCAGCGCCGAAAGGAGGCTGGCATGGCCGAGTGGGTTCTGCGCGATGTCGGCTCCCAGTGCCGCGATGATCCGGTCGGCACGTTCCATGAAGCGGCTCTCGCCGGTCAGATGGGAAAGTCGCACCAGCGCCGCGGCGGCCACCCCGTTCGGGTTCGCCGTTGCCTCGTCCGTGCCCGAGCGCATCCGGATCACCACGTCGGCGGCATCGGAGGCGGCGAGGCGGTAGGAGCCGTCCTCGCCGATGTGCCAGGCCTCGAGCAGGTCCGCGAAACCGATCGCGTCCCTGAGACGCTCCGGATTGCCCGTCGCGTCGTGCAGCGCGAGCGCGGCCTGCATCATTGCCGCGTAGTCCGATGAAAAGCCCGGCCAGGTCAGCTTGCCTGCACGGCAGGCATGGGCGAGGCGCCCGTCCGGTGCCATCGATTCGCAGATGAAACGATAGGCCCGCTCGGCGAGGGCGCGCCATTCGGGCCGGTCGAACACGACCGACGCCCGCGCCAGCGCCGCGATCGTCAGACCGTTCCAGTCGGCGAGCACCTTGTCGTCTCGGCCGGGGCGGATGCGCGGTTCTCGGGCGGCGAACAGGACCGCCCGGCTCGCCGAGAGGCGCCGTTCCTCGTCCGCGTCGCGCGGAAACGGGTCGGACAGGCGATTGGGGATCGATTTGCCCTCGGAGTTGCCCTCTGCCGTGATGTCGTAAGCGTCGCAAAAGAGGTTCGCCTCCGATCCCAGCAGCCGGTCGACCTCCGCCTTGTCCCAGACGTAGAACTTGCCTTCCTCACCCTCGGAATCGGCATCGAGACTTGCGGCAAATGCGCCGCCCTCGGCGATCATCTCCCGTTCCAGCCACGCCACCGTCTCCTCGATTCGGATGCGGAACAGATCGTCGCCGGAGTGCAGCCAGGCCGATGTCATGAGGTCGATGAGCTGGGCGTTGTCGTAGAGCATCTTTTCGAAGTGCGGCACCAGCCACCGATCGTCGACCGAATAGCGGGCGAAGCCGCCGCCGAGATGATCGTAGATGCCGCCCCTTGCGATCTGGCGCAGTGACAGCACAACGACGGCAGCGTATTGAGGCAGTCCTGACATCAGCCCGGCACGCCAGATGAGGTCCAGCATCGGTGTTTGCGGGAATTTCGGCGCGCCCTTCAGCCCGCCGTTGACCGGGTCGATCAGGCCGATGAGCTTGTCGGATATTGCCGGCACGATGTCGGGCGAAAGCCGGGCGGGGTCTGCGCCCGCCGCCGAGAGGCGCTGGGTCAGGGCCTCGCGGTTCTGGTCGATCTTGCTTGGTTCCTCGTGGAAGAGACGGGACACCTCCTTCAGCACGGAAACGAAGCCCGGCCTGCCCCAGCGCGCCTCCTTGGGAAAGTAGGTACCGCCCCAGAACGGCCTGCCGTCGGGCGCCAGAAACATCGTCAGCGGCCAGCCGCCCTGCTCGCCGAGCTGGTGCAGTGCGGCCATATAGAGCTGGTCGACATCGGGACGTTCCTCCCGGTCGACCTTGATGTTGACGAAGAGATCGTTCATCCAGCGGGCGGTGCCGGGATCCTCGAAGCTCTCGTGGGCCATGACGTGGCACCAGTGGCAGGCCGCATAGCCGACCGACAGGAGAATCGGCTTGTTTTCTCTCTGCGCTTCGGCGAGGGCCTCAGGTCCCCAGGGCCGCCAGTGCACAGGATTCTCGGCGTGCTGGAGGAGGTAGGGGCTCGTTTCGTGCTTGAGCAGGTTCTCGGACATAAGGCTCCGTTTGTGCCGGATGCAAAGTCACAACATAAGCCGGATGGATGGCAGTAACAGGGTTTCGGCATGAATTCGGGCACCGATACGATCTTTGCGCTGTCGAGCGGTTCCGGAAAGGCGGGTGTTGCGGTCGTGCGCATATCCGGGCCGGATGCCGGGGCGGCGCTGCGCGACCTGACCGGCGGGATACCGAAGGAGCGCCATGCCGTTTTGCGGTCGATTCGTGACCGTAACGGCGAGAAGATCGATAGGGGTCTGATCCTGTGGCTTCCCGGGCCGGGCAGTTTCACCGGCGAGGACATGGCCGAGTTTCAGGTGCATGGCGGGCGGTCGGTCGTCTCGGGACTGATCGAGACGCTCGCCGGGATGGAAGGACTGCGACCGGCCGAGCCCGGTGAGTTCGCGCGGCGGGCGTTCGGGAACGGCAAGCTGGATCTGACGGAGATCGAGGGGCTCGCCGATCTCATCGATGCCGAAACGGTGCTGCAGCGTCGTCAGGCGTTGCGCCAGCTGGAAGGTCGTTCCGGAGAGATAGTCGAGGATTGGCGTCGGCGGCTGATCGGCGCGATAGCTCTGTGCGAGGCGGGTATCGATTTTGTCGATGAGGACGATGTTTCAGATGAGGTAGGCGCGGACATAACGCCGATCGTCGCGCATCTTCGTGCGGAGATATGCGGGCACCTGGAGGAGGAGCCGCGGGGCGAATCCATCCGAACGGGCCTGACCGTCGTGATCGCGGGCCCTCCGAACGCGGGAAAGTCGAGCCTTCTCAATGCATTGGCGCGGAGGGACGTCGCAATCGTGGCGGACGTGCCGGGAACCACGCGGGATGCGATCGAGGTCCGTCTCGAGCTCGGAGGGGTCCCGGTGACGATGGTCGATACGGCCGGGATCCGTGCTTCGGGCGATGAGATCGAGATGGAGGGGGTGCGCCGGGCCGAGCGGCATGTCGCTGATGCGGACCTGGTTCTCTGGCTGGCGGACAGTTCCGCCGAGACATCCGGGCTCGAGACACGTCCGCGGACCGGTCCGGAGACGTGGTGGGTCTCCACCAAGATCGATCTGGTGGACGGGGTTGCAGGCCGGATCGACGCGGTGCGGTTCGGCCTGTCGGCGCTATCGGGTGCCGGCGTCGGGGAGCTTTTGCGGGGTCTGGCGGAATGGGCGACGAATCGAGTCGGATCTGGAACGATCCCGGTGATCACGCGCGTCCGGCATCGGCGGGAGCTTGAATCCGCAGCAGCGGCGCTGGAGCGCGCTGGCGGTCTGGACTACCGCTCCGATCCGGATCTGGTCGCCGAAGAGCTGAGGGCGGCCGCTAATGCACTGGGACGGGTCACGGGCCGGATTGACGTCGAGGATGTTCTGGACGCCATCTTCCGGGATTTCTGCATTGGCAAGTGAGTGGTGTTTCACGTGAATCAATGGTCGCGCGACGAGGCCGCTGCAGGGATTCACGTGAAACACCAGGCTGAAAGCACTTGGCAAGCGGTCCCCGTTGGGGCACACGGAGACATGCGTTTTGTAGAAGAGATCGGGACGGGCTCTCCGTGAGAGGGGCGTACGACGTCATCGTGGTTGGTGGTGGCCATGCCGGGTGCGAGGCCGCGGCGGCGGCCGCGCGCGTCGGTGCGCGGGTGGCGCTGGTCACGAACCGCATCGATACGATCGGAGTGATGTCCTGCAACCCCGCTATTGGCGGTGTCGGCAAGGGTCATCTCGTCCGGGAGGTCGACGCGCTCGATGGCCTGATGGGACGAGTGGCGGACCGGGCCGGAATTCAGTTCAGGCTGCTCAACCGGCGAAAGGGGCCCGCGGTGCAGGGCCCGCGCGCCCAGGCTGACCGCAAGCTCTACCGCGAGGCGATGCAGGCGGAGCTTCGGGCTATACCGGGCCTCGATATCGTCGAGGGGGAGGTTGCCGACGTGATCGCCAGCGGCGGTCGCGTTGCCGGCGTGACGACGTCGGACGGACGGGATTTCTCCTGTGCCACGGTGGTGGTGACGACGGGCACGTTCCTGCGCGGCCTGATCCATCTCGGAGAGAAGAGCTGGCCCGCGGGCAGGGCCGGCGACCGGCCGGCGGTCAGGCTTGCCGAGCGGATCGAATCGCTCGGCTTCCGGCTGGGCCGCCTCAAGACTGGCACGCCGCCCCGGCTCGATGGGCGCACCATCCGCTGGGACGCGCTGCAGGCGCAGCCGGGCGACGACGACCCTGTGCCATTCTCCTTCCTGACCGAGCGGATCACGACCCCGCAGGTCGATTGCCATATCACGCGGACGACCGGGGAGACGCACCGGATCATAACGTCGAACCTGCACCGCTCGGCAATGTACTCCGGCAAGATCGATAGCCGCGGGCCCCGCTACTGCCCGTCGATAGAGGACAAGATCGTCCGGTTTGCCGACAGGGACAGTCACCAGATATTCCTCGAACCGGAGGGGCTGGACGATCACACGGTCTATCCGAACGGGATCTCGACGTCCTTGCCGGAGGATGTCCAGGCGGCCGTGATTTCCTCGATTCCCGGGCTGGAGACGGCGGCGATCCTGCGCCCGGGATATGCGATCGAGTATGATTACGTCGACCCGCGCGAGCTGAAGGCGACGCTCGAGGCGAAGCGCCTGCCCGGACTTTATCTGGCCGGGCAGATCAACGGGACGACCGGTTACGAGGAGGCGGCCGCCCAGGGCATCATGGCTGGGATCAACGCCGCGCGAGCCGCAGGCGATGCGGAGCCCGTGGTGTTGAACCGGGCGGAGGCCTACATCGGTGTCTTGATAGACGACCTGGTGATGCGTGGCGTCAGCGAGCCCTACCGGATGTTTACCTCACGGGCGGAATATCGTCTGACGCTGCGGGCGGACAATGCCGATCAGCGCCTGACACCCCGGGGCATCGGGATGGGGTGTGTCGGGCTTTCCCGGAGCAACGCCTTTGCCGGGAAGATGAACGCCTTGGAAGCTGCGCGGACGCGCGCGTCCGCACTGTCCGTGACGCCGCAGGAGGCATCAAGGCACGGACTTGTTCTCAATCACGACGGGCAGCGCAGATCGGCCCTCGACCTGCTGGCCTATCCGGACATCGGGATCGAGCGCCTCGCAGCGATCTGGCCGGAACTCGGCTCGTTGCCGGTGAGGATTGCCAGGCAACTGGAGATCGAAGCGCGGTATTCGGTCTATCTCGAACGTCAGAAGTCCGACATCGAGGCCTTCCGTCGGGACGAGGGTCTTGTGATTCCCGACTACATCGATTTCCGGTCGATGCCCGGTCTTGCCAACGAGATCCGCGAGAAGCTCGTGTCGGCGCGGCCCGCCTCGATTGGTCAGGCGTCGCGGATCGAAGGCATGACTCCCGCGGCCCTGCTCCTACTGGCTGCTCACGTCAAGCGCGGGGCTCCGCGGCTGAAGTCGGCCTGACGTGGCGAAGGTGGCGGACGGCGACGACAATCGCGCGGCGGGATTGGCGCTGATGCGGTCGTTCGTTACTGTTTCACGTGAAACAGAAGCCCGTCTCGATGCCTTCGCCGCCCATCTGCGCCGCTGGACACGCGCAAAGAACCTCGTCGGCCCGGACACCCTGAAAAACCTGTGGACCCGCCACATCGCTGATTCGGCCCAGGTCGTCGCGCTGATGCCGGAGGCGCGACGCTGGGTGGACCTTGGTGCGGGGGCCGGGTTCCCGGGATTGGTGGTTGCCAGCCTGGTCTGTGGCGATCTGGGATCGCGGGTCGACCTGGTCGAATCGAACGGGCGCAAATGCGCGTTCCTCCGGTCGGCGGCACGGGAAACCGGGGTTCCGGCGACCGTTCACTGTGACCGTATCGAAAGGTTCGCGACCGACTGGTCCGGCGCGGCCGATGTCGTCACCGCCAGGGCGTTGGCCCCACTTGTAAAATTGCTCGATCTGACGGCACCGCTGATCCAGAAAGGCTGCGTTGGGGTTTTCCACAAAGGACAAGATGTAGAGCGTGAATTGACCGAGGCCTCAACATATTGGACATTTGCACATGAGCTCGTTTCGAGCCGGACCCCTGGCGGCGGCGCCCTGGTCATCGTGCGTGACTGTGAACGCAAATCCGCCTAGAGCACGTGTCAGACATTCCTACCCGGAGGCCTGAGGGCATGAAACCGCGCGTCATCACGATCGCCAACCAGAAGGGCGGCGTCGGCAAGACGACGACGACCATCAATCTGGGTACGGCGCTCGCCGCGATAGGCGAACGCGTCCTGGTCATCGATCTGGACCCCCAGGGCAACGCTTCCACGGGGCTGGGCATCGACCGGAAGGACAGAGACCGCTCTGTCTACGACGTCCTCATCGGCGAGCGCAGCCTTGTCGATGCCATGATGCCGACCGCCGTGCCGCGCCTGTCGGTGGTGCCGTCGACGCTAGACCTTCTGGGTTTCGAGCAGGAGGTGATGGGCTCTCGCGACCGCTCGTACCGGCTCCGGAATGCGATCGTCCGGCCCGGCGCGGCCGAGGAGGACGATCTCGGCATCGACTATGTCTTGGTCGACTGCCCGCCGTCGTTGAACCTGCTCACGATCAACGCGCTCGCTGCCGCGAGTTCGGTGCTGGTGCCGCTGCAGACCGAGTTCTTCGCGCTGGAAGGCCTCAGCCAACTCCTGCAGACCGTCGAGCACGTGAAGACGTCCCTCAACCCGGAACTGACTATCCACGGGATCGTCCTCACCATGTTCGACAAGCGCAACAACCTGTCGAGCCAGGTGGTGGCGGACGTGCGGCAGCACATGGGCGCGAACGTCTACGATACCGTGATCCCCCGCAACGTACGGGTCTCGGAGGCGCCGTCCTTCGGCAAGCCGGTGCTCCTCTACGACATGCATTGTGCCGGGAGCAAAGCCTACATCCGGCTCGCCTCCGAAATAATCCAGCGGGAGCGGCGGCTTCGCGCTGCATGAAGTAAAATTTCTGATCGATTCGGAGCCGCAACAATGAGCGTATTGAAGAAGACGGATGAACCGCAGCAGGGCCGCGAGGCACCGCCGTCGCGCCTGGGCCGGGGCCTGGCGGCACTGATCGGCGACGTCGATACCGAAAAGCAGGCGATCGAGAGGGCCCGCAGCCAGCGCCGGCTCCCGATCGAGTTCCTGCGCGCCAACCCGCGCAACCCCCGAAAGAGTTTCGCTGACGAGGACCTCGGCGACCTCGCCGCATCGATCCGCGAAAAGGGGATCATGCAGCCAATCCTGGTCCGGCCGACCCCGGAAGACGCGACCCGTTTCGAGATAATCGCGGGAGAACGCCGCTGGCGCGCCGCCCAAAGGGCAGGGCTGCACGAGGTTCCGGTCGTGGTCCTGGCGGTCGACGACCGGGAAGCGCTGGAAATCGCCATCATCGAGAACGTGCAGCGCAGCGATCTCAATCCGCTGGAGGAAGCCGAGGGCTACCAGCGGCTGATCGAGGAGTTCAGCTACAGCCAGGCGCAGCTCGCCGACGTGATCGGCAAGAGCCGCAGCCACGTGGCCAACACCATCCGGCTGCTGAAACTGCCCGAAACGGTGCGCGCCTACGTCACCGACGGCAAGCTGAGCGCCGGCCACGCCCGCACCCTCGTCACGCACGAGGATCCGGAGAGGGCGGCGCGGGCGATCATCGAGACCGGCCTCAACGTCCGCGAGGCCGAGGCCCTGACGCGCAAGGCGGATGCCCCCGGGCGCAACCGGACCGCCCCGAAGCCGGCTCCGGACAAGGATGCCGATACCCGCGCGCTCGAGAAGCAGCTCGCCGACACCCTCGGCCTGTCGGTCGACATCCGGCACAAGGCAGACGGCACCGGCGAGATCCGCGTACGCTACAAGACGCTCGAGCAACTCGAGGCGGTTACCGGGCGGCTGGCGCGATAGGCAGCCGGGCGGATCCGCCACAAAGACTTGTAAAGGCGAGAGAAATCAGCGCGCGGCCGGGGCAGGAAGCGGCGGCGGCCAAAGACCGACGATTTACTTTTACGTAAACTGCCAGTCAGCGAGCGCGCCCGGGTTGCCTCGCTGCGCCGGCCAGCGTGACGACGGTCCGGTCGGTCATCACCTCCGCCAGATCAGGCCTCAGCCGGACTTCCGATTCGGTCGACGACAAGAGTTCGAACGCCCGATCGAGCGCCGCCGGCGACCAGATTCCGAGCTGCCGCCGAAACCCGTTCTGACGCTTGAAGAACACCGGGGGACGAAGTTCCCGCATCGCCGCTTCCGCCGTCGCGCCGCGATCGACTTTCAGGCGGGCTTCGCTCAGCTGCAGGAAATGCCGCGCGAGGGCCGAGACGATGCTCGCCGGAGCGGTGCCGGAGGCCAGCGAGCGCCGCAGCACCAGGCTCGCCGTCGTCGCGTCGCCAAGAGCGGTCGCGTCTATCAGGGCATCGAGTTCCAGAGCGGACGCGTCCCCGACGATTGCCGCGACATCCTCCAATTCCACCGTGCCGCGGCCGTGGCAAAAGGAAGCGAGTTTCTGCAGTTCGCCCCGCGACGCGCGCCGGTCGCCGCCGAGAAGACGAAGAAGCGCGGCACGGGCATCGGGCGTCACCTGCAGCCCGCCGGAACCCATTTCCTCCGAAATCAGACCGTCGATCGCCTTCTGGTCGTCGACATAGCAGGCGATGGCGGCCGCATTGGCGTGCTTCTCGGCGAGCTTGCGGATCGGCGAGGACGGCTTCAGGTCACCCGCCTCCACCACGATCATCGCCTCGCGGGGCGGATCGGCGAGAATCGGCTCAAGGGCAGGCCCGATATTCCGGGAGGTGGCGGTGACCCGAATGGCGTGCCGGCCGCCGAACATCGGCACGCTGTGCGCCTCCTCGGCCAGCCTCTCGGGCGCCCCGGCAAGGGCATCGCCTTCGACGACGCTCCTCGCCATCGGATCCGGATCGTCGCCGAGGAACGCTGCGAGGATGTTCGCGGCCCGCTCGCTGACCAGCCCCGTATCGGGACCGTAGACGACGGCGAGTGGCTTGTCGGGAGACCTGAGAAAACGGTTGATCGCCTCGCCCTTGAGCGCGGTCAATAGCCCGGGTCTCCGTAGGTCTCTTCCCGGTCGTCGAAAATTGAATTGCCGAAGTTGGGCAGTTCGTCCTCTGGATCGACGTCGGGCGCCACTTCGTCATACGACTTGCCGGTCGCGAAATAGGAGGCGAGGCGGAGCTGGATGTCGACCGCCACCTCGCCAGCCGCGCGGTTCTCCGCGTCGATCGTGGCGCGGTCGTTGGCGAAACGCTGGTTGAAATAGTCGAACGAGGCGATCCGGGTGACCGTGCCGGAGGCCAGCACCTCCGTCCCGCCCACCTGCTTGAGCTCGTAGTCGACCTGCAGGCGGATGTTCCGCCCGCCGGGCAGGCCGCTGATGGTGCGCGTGATGATGTTGGTGTAGCGCTCTTTGACCCGCAGCGTCACCATGTAGGAGCCGCTGCCCGGATTACCGCCGTTGAGCTGGAACAGGAGGTCGTTGCGGACCTTCTGGGCGACGCGACCTTCGACGGGCGCCACGTCGACATCGGCAAGAACGGTGGACAGACTGGTGCCGCCGATCTCGGCCGTCCCGTAGAGCGGCCTGACGTTGCAGCCGCCGACCAGCAGCGCCGCAAACATGGCGGCCGCAAGCGCAAGGCGGTGCGGCGCGGCCCGGGTAAAGCGGCGGGATCGGGAGAACGACCGGTCAGACGACGACATTCACGATCCTCTGCGGCACCACGATGATCTTGCGCACCGGCTTGTCGCCGAGCGCCCGCTGCACGCCGGCCAGCCCGAGTGCCGCTTCCTCGATAGCAGATTGGTCCGCGTCGCGGGCAATGACAAGTTCGTCGCGCCGCTTGCCGTTGACCTGCACGGGCAGAGTGATCGTCGCCTCAACCAGCAGGGCGGGCTCGACAACCGGCCACGGCGCATCCGCCAGCAGCCCTTCGTGCCCGAGAACCTTCCAGCATTCCTCGGCCAGATGCGGGACCATGGGTCCGGACAGCCGGACGATGGTTTCCGCAGCCTCGCGCAGCGCCCAGGCGAGATCCGGCGCAACCTCACCGTTGCCCTTCTCGTTGAGCAGAGAGGTGACCGCGTTGACCACCTCGTAGATGTGGGCGATGGCCCGGTTGAAGCGAAGCTGCTCGATGTCCCGGGACACCGCGTCGAGCGCGCGGTGCGTGGTGCGGCGCAGGCCTTCGGCGGCAGGACCGATCCGCTCGGGCCTGGCGGTTGCCGCCGGCGGCGCGATCTCGACGACCTGCGAGACGAGGCGCCATAGCCGCTGAATCAGTCGCCACGCGCCCTCGACTCCCGATTCGGTCCATTCGCTGTCGCGCTCCGGCGGCGTGTCGGAGAGCATGAACCAGCGGGCCGCATCGACACCGTAAGTCTCGACGATCGCCTCGGGGGAGACGACGTTCTTCTTCGACTTCGACATCTTTTCCGGCTGTCCGACCACGACGGGACGACCCGTCTCGCGGCTGACCACGGTGCCGTCGTCGCGCCGCTCGACCTCCTCGGGGAACAGCCACTGGCCGTTCTCCGTCCGGTAGGTCTCGTGCGTGATCATTCCCTGCGTGAACAGGCCCCGGAAAGGCTCCTCCAGCCCGGTGTATCCGGTCTTCTTCATCGCACGCAGGAAGAACCGCGAATAGAGCAGATGCAGGACGGCGTGCTCGACCCCGCCGATATACTGGTCGACCGGCAGCCAGTCATCGACGGCCGCCCTGTCGACGACGTCCCGGTCGCGAGGCGAGCAGAAGCGGGCGAAGTACCAGGACGAATCGACAAACGTGTCCATGGTGTCCGTCTCGCGCCGGGCGGCGGCGCCGCACTTAGGACAGTCGACGTGCTTCCAGGTCGGATGGTGATCGAGCGGATTGCCCGGCCTGTCGAAGGTCGCGTCGTCGGGCAGCAGGACCGGCAGGTTCGCCTCCGGGACGGCGACGATTCCGCAGGTATCGCAATGAATTACGGGAATCGGGCAGCCCCAGTAGCGTTGCCGCGAGATGCCCCAGTCGCGCAGGCGGAAATTCACTTTCCGAGCGCCGGTGCCGGCCGCCTCGAAGCGGCTTGCGACCTCCTCCTTGGCGTCGGCGACGCTCATGCCGTCCAGGAACGCCGAATTGATCATGCGGACGGCCTGGCCGTCCTTTTCGACGAACGCCTCGTCGGCGATCTCGAACGCCGAGGGATCGGCGTCGACGGGGGCGACGACCGGGATCACCGGCAGGCCGTACTTGCGGGCGAAGTCGAGGTCGCGCTGGTCGTGCGCCGGGCAGCCGAAGATCGCGCCCTCGCCATATCCCATCAGCACGAAATTCGCCACGTAGACGGGCAGCCTGACGTCCGGCCGGAACGGATGGACCGCAAACAGGCCCGTGTCGTAGCCCTTCTTCTCGGCGCGCTCGATCGCCTCCTCGCTGGTGCCGAGCGCGGCGCATTCGCGGCGGAAGGCCTCCAGGCCGGCATCGTCCTGAGCCAGCCGCTTGGCCAGCGGATGGTCCGGCGACACAGCGCAGAAGCTCGCCCCGAAGATCGTGTCCTGCCGGGTGGTGTAGACGGTAAGCGGTTCCGCCTGCCGCGCACCGTCGCCGTCCTCGATCTCGAAGGAGAACCGCACGCCTTCCGACCGGCCGATCCAGCGCTGCTGCATCAGCCGCACCTTGTCCGGCCAGTCGTCGAGCGTATCGATGGCGTCGAGCAGATCCTGAGCGTAGTCGGTGATCCTGAAGAACCACTGCGACAGCTCGCGCTTTTCAACCGGCGCGCCGGAGCGCCAGCCGCAGCCGTCGATCACCTGCTCGTTGGCGAGCACGGTCTGGTCGACCGGATCCCAGTTGACGAGCGAGGTCTTGCGCTCGACCAGGCCCGCGGCGAGGAAGTCGACGAACAGCTTCTGCTGCCTGGAATAGTATTCCGGATCACAGGTCGCCAGCTCGCGCGTCCAGTCGATCGACAGGCCGAGCAGCTTGAGCTGCTCCTTCATCGTGGCGATGTTCTCGTAGGTCCACTCCTTGGGGTGGACCTTCTTCTCGATCGCCGCGTTCTCGGCGGGCAGCCCGAACGCGTCCCAGCCCATCGGGTGCAGCACGTTGTGGCCCCTGGCGCGCTTGTAGCGCGCCACCACGTCGCCCATCACGTAGTTGCGCCCATGCCCGATATGGATCTTGCCCGACGGGTAGGGAAACATCTCGAGGACGTAGTATTTCGGACGCGGGTCGTCGTTCGCGGTCTCGAAGACGCGATTCTCGTCCCAAACCCGCTGCCAGCGGGCCTCCGCCTCGCGGGGATTGTAGCGTTCGCTCGCCATCACGTGATATTCGACCGTTGAGATTTTGGCGTAGATGGCCCGAAACCCGTTATCCGGTCAACCGGTTGCGGGCGCGGGAGGCCGGCTGCGAGGACATCAGTCGATCCGGCCGTTTCGCCAGCCGGCAGGGACAGAATGACTGAAGCCTGTTAATCGGGCATCAACGGGGCGAAATTCGTACGATTTTCTCGAAAGACATCATGACAGAGACCGAAACCGGCGCAGCAACGCGCCTAGAAGAAGTGATGAGCCGCATCCGCGCCGCCGAAGCGGAAGCCGGGCGCCCGACCGGGTCCGTCACGCTCGTTGCCGTCGGCAAGACCCATGGTCCCGACGTCGTCGAACCCGTCATCCAGGCGGGCCAGCGAACGTTTGGCGAGAACCGGGTCCAGGAGTCGCAAGGAAAGTGGCCGGATCTGAAGCAGCGCTATCACGATATCGAGCTGCACCTGATCGGCCCGTTGCAGACCAACAAGGTGAAGGAGGCCGTGGCGCTGTTCGACGTGATCGAGACTGTCGATCGCGACAAGCTCGCCCGGGCGCTGGCCAGGGAAATGGCGGAGCAGGGCCGGCGGCTGCGGCTGCTGGTGCAGGTCAATACCGGCGCGGAACCGCAGAAGGCCGGCGTGCTGCCTGAGGAAACGGCGGATTTCGTCGCCCGTTGCCGAGACGAGCACGGCCTCGAGATCGAGGGGCTGATGTGCATTCCGCCGTTAGACGAGCCGCCGGCGCCGCATTTCGCGCTGCTCGCCAAGATTGGCAGGGAGCTGGGGCTGAAAACGCTCTCGATGGGGATGAGCGCCGACTACGAGATCGCCATCGCCCACGGGGCGACGCACGTGCGGGTCGGCAGCGCGATCTTCGGCGCGAGGGACACGCCGGCCTAGGAGGGCCGGTCGATCGCCAGTTCCCGTTCGAGATGGGACCAGGTCGCCCTTTCGAAGGGCTCGGGCCAGTCGATGCCGAGACGGTCCGCCAGCGGGCGGGCGAGGGGCAGATAGGCGCCGGCATAGGCGAGATGCGTCGCAATCGCCGACTCGCGGGTCGGAACCGGCGCGGGCAGCGCCGTCAGAAGTGCCTTCTGGTCGTCCGTGATCAACCGGTTCAGGTGCAGCGCGCCGCCACGGTGGGGCGCGCCGGTCTCCGCGATCATGAGATCGATCAGGAGGTTGCGCAAATGGAAGACGCCGGTAACGGCGTTCAGGTACTCCGCGCGGCCCATGGCGACCGGCAGGAGCCCGAGAATGCGGATGAATTCCTCGATCTGCCAGGCCAGCCGGTCGCGATCGATGCCAGGTTCGGGGGTCTCGGGCAGATCGGCGGCGATCCCGTCGCGGTCGAACAGCACCTTCAGGCCGCGCCGGGTGTGGAGCGGGTCGGCTGTCGTTGCCAGGACGTCGATCCGCAGCCAGCCGGTGGTGATCGCGTTGATCAGTATCGTCGGGCCGGAGCGAACGCGCCACAGGACGATCCCTCCGGCCGGCTCCAGCGCCGCGCGCCACAGGTCGGAGAACGCGTCGCCCCGTGCAGCAGACATGTGCGGGTCTGACAGAATGGCCAGGAAATCCAGGTCGCTGTAGGCGTCGGCAAGGCCCGCGCCGTGGCTGCCCGACAGGCAGAGCGCGCGCACGCCCGGCTCGCCTTCAAGCCGCCTGGCGACACAGTCTATCAGCGCGTCCGTATCCATGCGGTCCACCCTCGTCAGCCGATCGCGATCTTCGTGTCCGGACCGATCCTCGGCAGGAGACGACGCAGGTCGTGCCGCCGGAGCGCCACGCAGCCTTCGGTGGGGGCGAATCCGGGGCGGGCGAGATGCAGGAAAATGGCGCTGCCGAAGGGGCGCAGCGGGGCCGGATCGTCGTTGAAGCCGATCACAATGACGAGATCGTAGAGGTGATCGTCGCGCCACATGCGTTCGTGGCGTGCGGCGGTGGGCAGGCGGACGGCGCTGTTGTAGGCGAGGCTGGCGGGATCGTCGCACCATCCCAGATCCGGAAAAATCGCCGCCGTTTCCAGGGCGGAGCGGGGCCTGGGCAGGCGATCCCGCCGGAAATAGAGCTTTCGCAACGGAAACACGCCTTCCGGCGAGGCGCCGTCGCCCTCGCGCTTGCGCCTGCGGATGCCCGCTCGGCCCAGCGCGCAGGGCATCACCAGCGAGCCGGCGGCGAGGATGCCGTGATGCGCCGCGCCGCTCGCGCGGTGGACGCGAAGCAGGTCGCAATTGCCGGAAACCGTAGCCATATTCACCCAACCCCGCCGCGCGGCCGCCTTGCGGATTTCATCAACAGTGTTCTACATCGTCGTTCAATATCGTTAACCGGCCTTGTCGTTGACCGGTCCTGTCGTCGACCGGCCGAATCCCCGACCGGGTCGGACGCGCCACCACGGAGACCGCCATGAACACGTCGAAGCATATCCTGATCGTCGACGACGACGCGGATCTGCGCGAGGCGCTGGTCGAGCAGCTGTCGCTGCACGAGGAGTTCTCGACCTCGACGGCGGAATGCGCGAAATCCGGGCTGGATCAGGCCAAGGCGGACCACATCGACCTGATGATCCTCGACGTCGGCCTGCCCGACATGGATGGGCGCGAGGCGTGCAAGGTGCTGCGCAAGCACGGCTTCAAGTCGCCGATCATCATGCTGACGGGGCACGATTCGGATTCCGACACGATCCTCGGGCTGGAATCGGGCGCCAACGACTACGTCGTCAAGCCGTTCCGCTTCGCGGTGCTGCTGGCGCGCATCCGCGCGCAGCTCAGGCAGCACGAGCAGAGCGAGGACGCGGTGTTCGCGATCGGTCCCTACACGTTCAAGCCGGCGCTGAAACTGATGATCACCGAGAAGGGCGCCAAGGTGCGCCTCACCGAGAAGGAGACGGCGATCCTCAAGTATCTCTACCGGGCCGGCGAGAAGGTGGTGACCCGCGACGTGCTGCTGCACGAGGTCTGGGGCTACAATTCGGGCGTCACCACGCACACGCTGGAGACGCACATCTACCGCCTGCGCCAGAAGATCGAGCGCGACCCGTCGAGCGCGGAGCTGCTGGTCACCGAAGGCGGCGGCTACAAGCTGGTGCCGCGCGGCGCCTATGGAGGCGCCGAGGCGTGACCCTCGACCACGACGTCCAGCTTCTGCAGAGCATCCCGCTGCTGTCGGACTTCCCCGCCGAGCAGCTGCGGCTGATCGCGTTCTCCGCAGAGCCGCTGAAGCTGCCGGCTGACACGATGCTGTTCCGCGAGGGCGCAGACGCCAACGACGGCTTCGTGCTGGTGTCGGGGGCGGTGCAGTTCTTCACCACCGTCGACGGGGTGGAGGAGGAGATCGCGATCGCCGGCCCCGGCGCGCTGATCGGCGAACTGGCGCTGCTCTGCCACACCACCCGGCCGGCGAGCGCCCGGACCATCGAGCCGACCGAACTGCTGGCGGTGTCGCGGCGGCTGCTGCGCCGGGTTCTCGAGGAATATCCCGATATGGCCGAACGCCTGCGCCAGGCGCTGAGCGAGCGCCTGTCGACGATGACGAAGGAACTCGGCGGCACCCGCGAGCGCCTGCTGTCGATCGACAGCGGAGCGCCGGAAACGGCCGAGTAGCCCTACATCTCCAGCCGGACGATGACCGGGACGTGGTCCGACGGCCGCTCCCAGCCGCGCGCCTCGCGCAGCACCTCGACCTGGGTGCAGGCATCGGCGATGCCCGGCGTCAGCCAGACGTGATCGAGGCGGCGGCCCTTGTCGGCGGCTTCCCAGTCGCGGGCCCGGTAGCTCCACCAGGTGTAGAGCTTCTCCGGCGGGGGCACGTCGCGGCGCACCACGTCGACCCAGTCCAGCGCCTTGCGGACCCGTTCCAGGCCCTCGGTCTCCACCGGCGTGTGGCTCACCACGCGCAAAAGCTGCCTGTGCGACCAGACGTCGTCCTCGAGCGGGGCGATGTTGAGGTCTCCCAGGAGCAGCGCGCCGCTGTCTGGGGCGACGGTCGACACGTCGTCGGCCGACCAGGCGATCAGCTCCTCGAGGAAGTCGAGCTTGTGGGCGAACTTCGGGTTGATCGCCGGATCCGGCTCGTCGCCGCCGGCGGGAACGTAGAAATTGTGGATCCGCACCGAGCGGCCTCCGTCGCCCTCGACATCGACGGCCAGGTGGCGGCAATCGCCCTTTTCACAGAATTCCCGCGCGACGATCGTCTCGATCGGCCGCTTCGACAGCACCGCGACGCCGTGATAGCCCTTCTGGCCATGCGCCGCGATATGCCGGTAGCCGAGCCTTTCGAAGCTCTTGCGGGGGAATTCGGAGTTCGGACACTTGGTCTCCTGAAGGCAGATCACGTCCGGATTGCGCTTGGCGGCAAGTTCCGCGACCAGGTCCTGGCGAAGCCGGACGGAATTGATGTTCCAGGTGGCGACGGTCAGCGGCACGTGCGGGACAGTCCGTTCCATGGGTCGGTGATTGCAGGGGCGGCGACTGCCGGCCCGGCGGACGCCTGGACCGCCTTTATCGCGCGGACGGGCCGAAGACAACCGGCCGCTTCCGGGCCTGGACACCTGGGGCCCGGGAGGACAGAGACCGGGCCAAAAAACAATGCGCCCGGCTCCGGGGGAAGGAACCGGGCGCTGTCCGCGCAAATTGCGGGGTGCCGGGAGGGAAGACCGGCACCAGCGGCTGGCACTCTTCGGCGAGACGGGGGCGTTACCGAAAACACGAGCGTCGCCGCTACTGACGAAAATCTGGGATTGCGAAGGCCCCGTTTCAAGAGTTGCCGGATCGAACACCGAATTGTGATGGCATCGGCCAGCCGATGCTTGCACGGCCCCGATCCGGCGAAGTCCACTTTCCGGATACGACTTCGACCGGAATGCGGTTTATTGACCGTTTGCCGTCCGGACCGAAGGATCGGCCCCCGAACTGCTTCAGCGCATGTTGCCGCCGCCGACGTCGAGGATGCGATGCTCGATGATCCGGAACTTCGAGGGATCGATCGGCTGGCCCGCGACGGTGTTTTCAAGGGCGACGGTCGTATCGAGGCCCTGGACGTCGGTTACGGTCCAGCGGGTCAGGCGGTTCTGGACCGGATCGAACATCAACGTCAGGGTGCCTGGCGCTTCGCCGGTGGTTTCCTCGATCGAGACGGTGACGAGTTCGGTCTCGGGATAGACGGCCAGGATCTTGGCATCGCGCATCAGATTGACGTTGTCCGACAGGATCATCTTCAGCGGCGTGGTGATCAGGGGGTATTTTTCCGTCGTCTTCAGCTTCTTGTCCTGGACGGCGACCCAGCGGCCGTCGGACACGATCTGAAGCTGGGCGGGGGGTGCATATTCGAAGCGCATCCGGCCCGGCTTCTCAATGAAGAACTGGCCCTGGGTTATGTTGCCGTCCGGCGCAGTCTGAACGAATTCGCCCTGCAAGGTCGTGATGTTGCTGAGATAAGCGCTGACCTGGTCCACCGCGGCGACCTGGGCGATGGTCAGGTCGGTCGCCTCGGTGCGGGCCGACAGGGCGCCGGGGAGGATCAGCGCGCCGGGCACAGTCGCGATACCTGTCGCGACGGCGGCGATCATCAGTTTGCGGACGAATGCCATGATATTCCAACTCCATCTGTCCATGCGGACGTCGATTGCCGCGGACGCAAACACTGCGATGTGGCGAAAGCGCGACGCCGTTTCCGCCTAGCCGTCGTCGCCCTCGCCCATGAGGATCTCGCGTTGCCCCTTCGAGTTGGGCGCCGAGATGATGCCTTCCTGCTCCATCCGCTCGATCAGCGTGGCCGCGCGATTGTACCCGATCTGCAGCCGGCGCTGCACGTAGCTGGTCGACACCTTCTTGTCGCGCAGCACCACCTGCACGGCCTTGGTGAACAGATCGTCGCCCTCGCCGCCGGATACAAGGCCCGGCATCTCGAAGCCGCCGTCTTCCGACTCCTCGGTGATCTCTTCCAGATAGTCGGGCGTCCCCTGCGCCTTCAGGAAGGAAATGACGTCCTCGACTTCTTCGTCCGAGCAGAACGGACCATGGACGCGGGTGATGCGGCCGCCGCCCATCATGTAGAGCATGTCGCCCTGGCCGAGCAGCTGTTCGGCGCCCTGTTCCCCCAGGATCGTCCGGCTGTCGATCTTCGAGGTGACCTGGAAGGAGATCCGGGTGGGGAAATTCGCCTTGATGGTGCCGGTTATGACGTCGACCGACGGGCGCTGGGTGGCGGTGATCAGGTGGATGCCGGCGGCGCGCGCCATCTGCGCGAGCCTCTGGACGGCGCCTTCGATGTCCTTGCCGGCCACCATCATCAGGTCAGCCATCTCGTCGATGATGACGACGATGAACGGCATAGGCGAAAGGTCCATCTCCTCCTGTTCGTAGACCGGCTCCCCGGTTTCGCGGTCGAAGCCGGTCTGCACGGTACGCACGACGGTCTCGTTCTTGCGGTTCGCTTCGGCGACGCGGGCGTTGTAGCCGTCGATGTTGCGCACGCCGAGCTTGGACATCTTGCGGTACCGGTCCTCCATCTCGCGGACCGTCCATTTCAGCGCGACCACGGCCTTGCGGGGGTCGGTGACGACCGGGGACAGAAGATGCGGAATGCCGTCATAGACCGACAGCTCCAGCATTTTCGGGTCGATCATGATCAGCTTGCAGACGTCGGGACCCAGCCGGTAGAGCAGCGACAGGATCATCGTGTTGACGGCGACCGACTTGCCGGAGCCGGTCGTGCCGGCAATCAGCAGATGCGGCATCCGGGCGAGATCGGCGATGACGGGCTCGCCGCCGATGGTCTTGCCCAGACAGAGCGCCAGTTTCGACTTGGACTTCTCGAAGTTTTCCGACGCCAGAAGCTCGCGCAGGTACACCGTCTCGCGAAACGAGTTCGGCAGCTCGATGCCGATGACGTTCCGGCCGGGGACGACGGCGACGCGGGCGGATATCGCGCTCATCGAGCGGGCGATGTCGTCGGCCAGGCCGATGACACGGGAGGACTTGGTGCCGGGCGCCGGCTCCAGTTCGTAGAGCGTGACGACGGGTCCGGGCCTGACGTTGATGATCTCGCCCTTGACGCCGAAATCATCGAGGACGTTCTCGAGCAGGCGCGCGTTCTGCTCCAGCCCCTCCATGTCGCTGGCGGAGTTCTTGCGGGTCTGCTTCGGTTCGGCGAGCAGGCGCAGAGGCGGAAGCTCGTAGCCTCTGTTGGGCAGCAGCGAAGGCTGTGCCTCCTTGGAGGCGCGGCGGCCCTGCTTGAGGCGCGCCTTGGCCGGCGTGATACGCGGGGCGGCCGTCTCTTCCCAGTCGTCCGGCCCCGTCTCACCCGGCCCCGTCTCACCCGGTCCGGTCTCCTCCGGCCAGTCGTCGCCGGCCCAGTCGTCGTCCTGCGCGGCGTCCTCGGGCGACGGGCCGGACCAGCGCCTGTCGCCGTCGAAGCTTGGTTCGACCCGGCCGGTGACCGGCACCGCGACCAGCGGCTCGTCCTCGACCAGCCGCCTCCACACGGACTGGGCAAGCGAGCCACGCGCGCGGGGCGTTGCCGACGTTCCCGGTCGAATGCGGCGGCGCATCCGCGCCTTGAAGCTCAGCCAGCCGTGCTGCAGGGCGCCGATGCGATGGCCACCCTGCTCTTCGTCGATGTCCTCGTCGGCTTCGCCGCCGGCGTCCCGCTCGTTCTGGTCTTCGTCATCCCACTCGCTGCCGGTTTCCTCCCGGCGCCGGCGACGCAGCAACGGCAGGGGAAGATCGGAGGCGTAGGAGAGCAGCAGGAACGCGCCGAGCCCCGCCATCAGGCCGGCCGGCAGCGCGGCAAGGCCGCCGAATATAGGCGAGAACAGGAAGCCCGACACGTAGAGTTGCGCATCACCGATCAGACCGCCCAGGCCGGAGGGAAGCGGCCAGCCGGACGGCGCCGGCAGGGCCGCGAAGAAGGCGCACGCAAAGGCGCTACCGGCGAGCCAGGACAGCAGGCGCCGGCCGACGGCGGCGACCGGGCGGTCGGCTATCAGCCGCACCGCCCAGACGCCAACCGGGATCAACATGGCGCCGGACGCCAGCCCCAGCATCTGCATCATCAGGTCGGCCACCGCGGCGCCAGGAAAGCCGAGAAGGTTGGTCGGAACCGATTCGGTTGCGTGGCTGAGCGAGGGATCCTGGACCGACCACGTCGCCAGACTGGCCACGATACCAGCGACGATCGCCAGGATCGCCAGGCCTGTGGCCTGCGTCGACAGGCGCTCTGCACCTTCACGGAGGCGCTCCGTCAGGCTCGAATCATCGTGGAATTGCGATCCGGTCGCGCTCATCGGGTCCAGGCATCAAGAAGCGTCGGCTTCATACGCGCGCGTACGCCGGCAGGCGAGGCGAACGTCGAGGCCTCAGACGCTATGCGGACCGGGTTAAGAGGCCATTAACCTTCCGCGCAGGAGTCGACGATACCCGGGAAAAGATGGTGAAGAACGGCCGGTCCCGCCGCGGCGCGGGACCGGCATGCCCCTCAGCTGGACCTAATGGATGGTCTCGCCGTGCAGATTGACGTCGAGGCCCTCGATCTCGACGTCGCGCGACACCCGGATGCCGATGGTCAGATCGAGCACCTTGAGGATGACGAAGGCGCCGATGGCCGACCAGATCACGGTGGCGACGATGCCGACGATCTGGGTCCACAGCTGCCCGGGATTTCCGGACAGCAATCCGGCCGCGCCACCGATTTCCGGGGCCGCGAAGACGCCCGTGAGTATTGCCCCGACGATGCCGCCGACGCCGTGGATGCCGAACACGTCGAGGGCATCGTCGTATCTCAGGACCGATTTCACCCAGGTGACCATCCAGAAGCAGACAAGGCCGGCGGCGAGGCCGATCCACAGCGCGCCGGTGGGCGTCACGAAGCCCGACGCCGGCGTGATCGCAACGAGCCCCGCGACAGCGCCCGAAATGATCCCGAGCACGCTCGGCTTGCCGCGCAGCACCCATTCGGCGAACATCCAGGCGAGCGCTGCCATTGCCGTGGCGATCTGCGTGACCGCAAGCGCCATGCCGGCCAAGCCGTTGGCCGCCAAGGCCGAGCCCGCGTTGAAGCCGAACCAGCCGACCCACAGGAGCGAGGCGCCGATCACCGAGTAGACGAGGTTGTGCGGCGCCATGTTGTCGGTGCCGTAGCCCGTCCGCCGTCCGATGACGAGCGCGGCGACCAGCCCGGCGATGCCGGAATTGATGTGGACGACGGTACCGCCGGCGAAGTCGAGCACACCGTCGTCGGCCAGGAAGCCGCCGCCCCACACCCAGTGCGCGACGGGGCAGTAGACGACGATCAGCCAGAGCGCCATGAACCAGAGCATCGCGGAAAACTTCATCCGGTCGGCGAACGCGCCGCAGATCAGCGCCGGCGTGATGATCGCGAAGGTCGCCTGGAACATCACGAACAGGATCTCTGGAATCGTGCCCGTCACCGAATCGGTGCCGATTCCGGCCAGGAAGAAGCGGCCGGAGCCCCCGATCCAGGCGTTGAAGGCGCCGCCGTCGGTGAACGCGATCGAATAGCCGGCGACCATCCACAGGATGGTGACGAGGCAGCACACGGCAAAACTCTGCATCACCGTGGCCAGCACGTTCTTCTGCCGGACCATGCCCCCGTAGAACAGCGCGAGGCCGGGGATCGTCATCATCAGTACGAGCGCCGTCGAGGTCAGCATCCAGGCGGTATCGCCGCTGTCGAGCGCGTCCTGCGCGAGGGCAGGCGCGAGGGATGCGAGCCAGAGCCCGGCAGCGCAAAGGGAAACGGTCAGTCCGCGACGGCGCAGTAGCGTCATTTGATGTCCTCCAGGATCTCGCCCCGTCGCCTGAAATCACGTCGATCGACGCGGCGGAGCCGCCGGCACCTCTACAAGCGGCGTGCCAATTCCTGCGGCAAATGCATGTTATTGATTCAGTTCACCAATCAATCGCGGTTTTGCTGCAGACGATGCCGCCCGGTTGTTCAATTGCCCATAAAACCGGCACGCCGAATTGCCTGCGGAACAGGCAGGCGGCGGGCCAGGGCGTGCGCGAGCCGGCGTGGGGACAGCAAAAAGGCCCGGGCCGAAGCCCGGGCCTGAGGCGCGCACGGAGCGCGGGAGCGATGCGTCAGACGCGCTGGCTGCCGACTCCGAACTCGGGATAGGCCTCGACGCCGACTTCCACCATGTCGAGACCCAGGGCCTCTTCCTCCTCGCTGACGCGGATGCCGACCACCGCCTTGAGGATCGCCCAGACGATGCCCGAGGCGATGAAGGTGAACAGGCCTATGGCGACGATGCCGATCACCTGGGTGCCGATGCTGGCGTCGGAATTGGTCAGCACGACCGCCAGCGTTCCCCAGATGCCGGCGATCAGGTGGACCGGAATGGCGCCGACCACGTCGTCGATCTTCAGCTTGTCGAGCAACGGCACGGCGACCACCACGATGATGCCGCCGATGCCGCCGATGATGACGGACATCAGCAGGTTCGGCGCCAGCGGCTCGGCGGTGATCGAGACGAGACCGGCGAGGGCGCCGTTCAGCGCCATGGTGAGGTCGACCTTCTTGTAGATGATCTGGGTGAGGATCATCGCGACGACGACACCGCCGGCCGCCGCCATGTTGGTGTTGACGAAGATGCGGGCGACCGAGGAGGCGTCGGCCTCCGATCCCAGCGCCAGCTGCGAGCCGCCGTTGAAGCCGAACCAGCCGAGCCACAGGATGAACGTGCCGAGGGTGGCCAGCGGCATCGAGGATCCGGGGATCGGATGGACCCGGCCGTCGGCGGCGTACTTGCCCCTGCGCGCGCCCAGGATGAGCGCGCCGGACAGTGCCGCCCAGCCGCCGACCGAATGCACGATGGTCGAGCCGGCGAAGTCGGAGAAGCCCATCTCGGCGAGCCAGCCGCCGCCCCACTGCCAGGCGCCGGTGATCGGGTAGAAGAAGCCCGTCAGGACGACCGTGAAGATGAGGAACGGCCACAGCTTGATGCGCTCGGCGAGCGTGCCGGAGACGATCGAGGCGGTGGTCGCGCAGAACACCAGCTGGAAGAAGAAGTCCGACGCAGCGGCGTAGTCGCCCGCATCGGCATCGGGCGCCGGCATCATCTTCGGCGTGAACGAACCGAGAAAGCCGCCGTCGACCCCGTCATACATCAGGTTGTAGCCGACGATCCAGAACATGATCGTGGCGACCGAGTACAGCGCGATGTTCTTCAGGCACTGCATGGAGACGTTTTTGGTGCGCACCATGCCGGCTTCCAGCATGGCGAAGCCGGCCGCCATGAACATCACGAGGAAGCCGGTGACGAGGAACAGCAGGGTGTTGAAGACGTAGACGGACTCGGCCGGCACGCCGCCGCCCGTCGCCTCGACGACCTCTTCGGTCGCTTCCGCCGCGTCCTGGGCGAGGCCCGGTTCAACGAGGATGGCAGCAAGCGCCGCGCCCCCGGCAATGGTGAGGAGTAGCTTTCGCAGGTTCATCGGATCTGGTTCCCTGAACAGTCTGGTTTTGCGGGGATGCGCGCGCCTAGAGGGCGTCCGCGTCGGTTTCGCCGGTCCGGATACGCACCGCGCGGTCGATTCCGTGGACGAAGATCTTGCCGTCGCCGATCTGGCCGGTGCGCGCGGCCCCGGAGATGGCTTCGACGACCCTGTCGACCTGATCGGCCGCCACGACGACCTCGATCTTCAGCTTCGGCAGGAAGCTGACGGCGTATTCGGCGCCGCGATAGATCTCGGTGTGCCCCTTCTGGCGCCCGTATCCCTTCACCTCGGTCACCGTCAGCCCCTGCACCCCAATGGCGGTGAGGGCCTCACGGACGTCATCGAGCTTGAAGGGCTTGATGATGGCCATAACGATTTTCATGTCGGCTCCCTGTCCTGTTCCGACCCATCGTCCAGGCGTCAGCGCCTCGGACGTTCGATACGAGACGGCGCCCGTCAGTCCCCCGGCCCAATGGCCCCCAGGACGGCGCAGGCAGGCCTCGCTGGACGGTTGAACAACAAAAGCCGTGCCAACTGCCGGAACCGTCAGCAAGTCATTGAATCTGTTTGGTTTCAGGAATCGGAACGGGAATCCGGCGTGGCAACCGGAAGCGGAAATGCTCAATATTTATGCAATGCCCGGTGGGCGCCGTATTATTGGGCAATCCGCCTATTCGCGCTGCGAACCGGCTTAGTCCTTGCGCCCTTCGCGGCTGATCGGCCGGATCAGCCCCTCCTGCGCGGTGGAGGCGACCAGCGTTCCCTGGCGGGTGTAGATCAGGCCGCGATTGAAGCCGCGCGCGCCCTGCGTGGACGGGCTGTCCTCCACGTAGAGCAGCCACTCGTCGCAGCGGAACGGGCGATGGAACCACATCGCGTGGTCGAGACTGGCGACCATGATGTCGCGCTCGAAGACGCTGCGGCCGTGTGCGATCAGCGAGGTGTCGAGCAGCGTCATGTCGGAGGCGTAGGCCAGCGCGCAGCGCTGGATTTCCGGCGAATCGGGCAGCGGCGCCGAGGCGCGGAACCAGATGTGCTGGTAGGGCACCTTCTTCGGATTGCCGGCATAGCGGGACAGGTCGACCGGCCGGAACTCGATCGGCCGCTCGCGTTCCCAGTACTTGCGGATCGCGGAGGGGATCTTGTCGGGAAACTGCGCCACGAAGCTGCCGACGTCCGGCAGATCCTCCGGATCGGGAATGTCCGGCATCTCGAACTGATGCTCCAGACCGGATTCCTCGATGTGGAAGGAACAGGACATGGAGAAGATCGCCTTGCCGTGCTGGATGGCAACGACGCGACGGGTCGTGAAGCTGCCGCCGTCGCGGATACGCTCGACCTCGTAGATGATCGGGACCTTCGGGTCGCCGCCGAGCATGAAATAGCCGTGCAGCGAATGGACGTGCCGGTCCGCCACCGTGCGCGAGGCCGCTACCAGCGCCTGGCCGATCACCTGTCCGCCGTATACCCGCTGCCAGCCGTCCTGCGGGCTGCGACCACGGAACAGGTTGTCTTCGAGTTGTTCCAGATCGAGTATCGAGATCAGGTTTTCGATTGCATCGGACATGCGAGCGTGCCCCGTTGGGATGCGCGAAACTGACGGCGCTGCCGCAACCAAGTCAAGGGGCCGACCGGGCGTACACCGCCCCGGCGTCGCCGGACCGGCCGGAACAGGGCGAAAATGACAATGGCAAACGGCGCAAGAACGACCAGCCACGACGTTACCATCGCCGGCGCCGGCCTCGTGGGCCAGGCAATGGCGCTGGCGCTCGCCGGCGCCCGGGGGGTCGACCTGCGGGTGCGGATCGTCGACGCATCGCCGACGCCCCGTCCGCCGGGCGACATACGGACCTACGCCATCGCCGCCTCGACGGTGCGGATGCTGGAGGAACTCGGCGTCTGGGCCCGGCTGAAGGACAAGGCCGAGGCCTGCAGCGCGATGCGTATTTCCGACAGCAAGCTCGCCGAGGTCGTTCGTCCCGTGTTCCTGACGATTGCCGGCACGTCGCGAGCCGGCGAGCCCTTCGCCCATTTCGTCGACGGCCGGGATCTGCAGGCTGCCGTATCCGCCGCGTGCGACGAGGCGGGGATCACTGTGGAGCACGGCGCCGTTGTCGAAACCGTGGGGGCCGACACCTACGGCATTCGAATCGGCGGCGAAACGGTCCCGTCGCGACTTCTGATCGGCGCGGACGGGGCGAGATCCGCGGTGCGCAGGCGGGCCGGCATTAAGACGGTTGGATGGTCCTACGGTCAGGCCTCGATCATCACGATCGTCGGTCATGACGTTGCCCATGACGGCGCGGCCACCCAGCATTTCCTGCCCGGCGGGCCATTCGCCCTGCTGCCGTTGCCGGGAAACCGCAGCGGCGTCGTCTGGACGGAGCCGGCAGCCCGGGCGGAGCGGCTTGTGGCGCTTCCTTCAAAGGACTTCGCGCGGGAACTCGCCCTGCGCGCCGGTCCGGAGATCGGCGACATCACGGTGCTGGAGGCGCCGCGGGTCTATCCGCTCGAACTTGCGCTGGCCCGCACTTTCGTCGCACCACGCATAGCGCTGGTCGGCGATGCCGCGCACCGGCTGCATCCCCTGGCGGGTCTCGGACTCAATCTAGGCCTCCGCGACGCGGCCGCCCTCGCACAGGTCGTCGTGGACGCGGCGCGCCGCGGCGAGGATTTCGGCTCGCTCGCCGTGCTGGAGCGATACCAGCGCTGGCGCCGGTTCGACACGGTTCAGGTGGCGACCGCCACGGAGGCGATGAACCGGTTGTTTTCGAACGACTTCGGCCCGCTGCGCGCGGTGCGCGACATCGGTCTCGGCCTAGTCGACCGGATCGTCCCATTGAAGAAGCTGTTCGTGGCCGAGGCCGCCGGCGACGCGGGTCCGGCGCCGCGCCTGCTGCGCGGCGAGCCGGTCTAGGAAGGCGTGCCGGTCTGGGAAGGCAGGGCCCGCAGCGGACGCCGCGGGCCCGCGCGCCCTCAGGGGCGCTTGGTCAGGCTTCCCTCGAACGACATCGTGCAGCCGACGTAGTCGCCGTAGTTCCTGATCACGCCGGTGATGTAGACCGACGGCGTCGACGGCTTCAGCCTGGCGGGCGACTGCTTCAGCTTCAGCCGCGGGGTGTTCTCGAACGCCCAGACGGATGCCGACATGCCGCCGCCCTGGACGGGCTTGTACGACTTCGTGAAATTGCCAGTGCGCCGGTAGGATGTCGCGAAGAACAGCGGATGAAAGAAGCTGATCCGGGAATCCGGGCCATTGTCGCCGAGGCCCTTCGGACGGTAGCGGACATTGACGTATTCGCGGTCCTGATATCCATCCTCGGCACAGGCCGGAGTTTCGGCGGTGAGATAGACGCCACCCCGCCATTCCTCGGTCGCCGCGCTCGCCGGCGAAGCCAGCAGGACGGCACCGACCGCGCCAAGAAAAGCAGTTCGAATTGCAAACATCGGAATCTCCAAGGAAAGGACAGCCGGGTCACTTGGCCCGTCAGCTGTCCCTGGTTGTTGCCTCGTAATGGCTGGATGGCTCGAAGAGCCGGATGAAGTGCTGCTCGTCGAAGCGGATCCGACTCGGCACGGAGGGACCATAGTTGACCCGTTGGTCAAAGCCAAACGTTGGCGGGGTCGCCCCGCGCGGCGGCTGGAAGACCCGTCGCGACGGCCGCACCATGGAATGATCGGCAGGCCTGCTCCGCGGCGCGGGTCGCAGCGGAGCGGTCGGAGAAGCGTTCAGGGACGCCTGGTGAGGTTGACCTCGAAGGCCATCGTGCAGTCGGGAGTACCGCCGTAGTTGCGGATCTGTCCCGAAAGCTCCACCGAAGGGGTCGAGTCCGTGAGCTTCGAGGGCTTCTGCGTCAACTTCATGGTGGTTTCGAACAGGAAGGTGCCGGCCGACGTGCCGCCACCCTGCACCGGCTTGAACGACTTGGCGAAATTGCCGTTGATGGCATAGCTCGTGGCGAAGAACAGCGGATGGAAGAAGCCGATGCGCGACTGGCTGCCGTTCGATCCGAACCCTTTCGGCCGATAGCGTACCGACACGTACTCGTGCTCCTTGTAGCCGTCGTCCAGGCAGGCCTGCGTCAGCGAGGACAAGAAGCCGCCACCCCGCCATTCGACCTGCTGCGCCTTTGCCGGCGCCGCCAGCAACAATCCTCCAAACGCCAATGCAATAAAGGTCTTAACTCGGAGCATCTGCTTCCTCACAGGGGATATCGTCCGGTTGCACTGACGGTGCCCGGGCCGGTTCGTGGTTTCGATTTTTCGGTGTTGTGCGCGCGGGCCTAGATGCGCGCCTGGACTCCTGACAATCGAGTGCCGGGACAGATAGATCGGCCCGCCGAATGCCGCAACAAGGAATTTACCCCGCGCAAGGGACGGGAAGTCCGTCAGGGCTCAGCCGCGGGATCCGGAGGTCGACAGATCCTCGTCACTGAGCGGCCGGGCTTCCTCGGGCAGCATGATCGGAATCCCGTCGCGGATCGGATAGGCGACACGGGCGGCGCGGCTGACCAGTTCCTGACGATCGGAATCGTATTCCAGAACCGTCTTCGTCAGCGGACAGACGAGGATTTCCAGAAGCTTCGGATCGATGCTCCCGCGCGTCGGTATGCTCATCGTCTGTGGCGACCTCCTGATTGAATCGCAGCCTTGTCGAATGTCCCGCCTACTGCAGAGACGGCCCGAAATCGTCGCTGTCGCGCGCCAACGCCATCTCGGTCACGGCAATCAGCACTTCGGCGCGCGTATTGAGGTCGTCTGCTTCCAGCAGCGCCTGCTTCTCGCGCGGTCCGTAGGGACTCAGCATCGACAGGGCGTTCACCAGCGTTTCGTTGGAGGCCCGATTGACGGACTCCCAGTCGGTCTCCATGTCGTTGGCATCCAGAAACGCACGGAAGGTGGCGAGCAGCTTTTGCCGGTCGACGGCGTCCTCCCCATAGCTCGCGGTAAAGTCCTCCCCAAAAGGCTCCGTCGTGATCCGGCACTGGCGATAGGGCGTGGTCACCTCCAGTTCCTCGACGACCCGAAACCGGGAAATGCCGGTGACCGTGATGAGATAGCGGTCATCGCCCGTTTCCTGCAGCGCGGTCACACGGCCAACGCAGCCGATGTCGGCAAGCGCCGGGACCTCGCGTTCGTCCGGCCCCTGGGCACCGATGGCGGGCTGGATGATGCCGATCATCCGGTCGCCGGCGAGCACGTCGTCGATCATCTTCAGGTAGCGCGGTTCGAAGATGTTGAGCGGCAAGTCGCCGCGGGGCAGCAGCAGGACACCGCTCAGCGGAAAGACCGGGACGATCTGCGGGAGCTCGCGCGGACCGTGGTAGGGGCGATTGATGGTCATTTACGGTTCGCCTCGGCGGTTCCTCAGGAAAACAGCACCGAGGACAGCTTGCGGCGCGCCTCGATGGTCATCGGATCGACCGGTCCCCAAGCCTCGAAGAACTGGACGAGCTGCTTGCGGGCAGCCTCGTCGTTCCAGTCGCGCTTGCGCCGGATGATCTCGACCAGATGGTTTACCGCATCCTCCCGGTCGCCGCGGGCGTTCAGCGCCAGCGCCAGATCGAAACGCGCCTGGTGGTCATTCGGATCACTCTCGAGCTGAGCGGCGAGCGTCTGGATGTCGCCGACATCGGCGGTCTGCGTGGCGAGTTCGAGCACGGCGCGGGCTCCGGCGATCACGGCGTCGCCTTCCTTCCCGGGCGGCGTCAGCGCGAGCGTCTGACGCGCCCTGTCCAGTTCGCCGGATGCGACCAGGCACCGCGTCAGCCCGCCGATCGCGGCGAGATTCGTGCGGTCCTCCTGCAGCACGGCGGCGAAGATCTCGGCCGCCCCGGCGACGTCGCCCTCGTCGAGGGCCGCCTGGGCCGATGCGAGCACATCCTCAAGCTCGGCCTCTTCGGCGCTAGGACCGGCGAGGCGGGCGATAAACTCCTTGATCTGGCTTTCCGGCAGCGCACCCATGAAGCCGTCGACCGGACGGCCGTCGACGAAGGCGAATACCGCCGGGATCGACTGGACACCCATCTGCTGCGGGATCGAGGGATGCTCGTCGATGTTCATCTTGACGAGCTTCACGGCGCCCTTTGCTTCCTGCACGGCCTTTTCCAGCAACGGCCCGAGCTGCTTGCAGGGGCCGCACCAGGGCGCCCAGAAGTCGACCAGCACCGGCTGCGTCTTCGACGCCTCGATGACGTCGGTCATGAATTCGGCCGTGCTGGTGTCCTTGATCAGGCCGCCCGGTGCACCGCCGCCGTTGGCTCCGCCGGGGGCGCCTCCGGAAACGAGGGATGAAAGATCCATGTCCTGTCGTCCTATCCAAGTGTTATCGGCACAACCTTGCCCGAAGTGTTGCCCGAGCTGTGGTGCCCGAACTGTCGGGGACCGCCTCCATTCCGGACCGGCCCGCGTGCCCGTGGTCACCACTAAGATGGGCTCCAATGCGCCGGAGTGCAAATCCGGTAATGCGCGCCTCAGGTCACGGGATCCGATACCGCGATCACCAGCGGGTCGTGGCCGGTGTCGCGGAGGAAGGCTATCAGGTCGTCGCGGCGGATGGAGGTCGTCGCATCGTTCGTGAGCGGGTGGAAATTCAGGACCGCGTGGCGCAGCAGGGCCTCGTCGAGGACGACGGTGACGCGGCCCTCGGTGTCGTTAACCGCGCCGAACGGCGTCACCGATCCGGGCCGCACGCCGAGCACCTCAATCAGCAGCTCCGGCTTGCCGAAACTCAGACGCGCCGAGCCGATCCGCTCGTGCAACCGCTTCAGATCGATGTCGGCATCCTCTTCTGCGACGACGAGCCACAGCCGGCCCTTCTTGTCCTTCATGAACAGGTTCTTGGTATGGCCGCCCTCGATCTCGCCGCGCAGTTCCTGGGAGTCGGCGACCGTGAACAGCGGCGGATGGCGCACCGTCGTGGTCTCGAAACCGAGGGATTGCAGGCGGTCGAGCAGTTGGTCGGGGGTCAGCGGCATGGCTTTGGTCCGTCACGATTTCCTCTCCGCCCGCTTCTAGAGTCCGCCACCGCATTTCTCAATGGCCCTCCCGGGGCTGTCCGGAACCGTGTACGGTCGGCATCTCTCCGCGCCGCACGGGACAGGCCGCCGACGGCGATGGGATTCCTGCCAGTTGCAATCGGTGCGACTGTTGTGCATATAAGGCGCCCGAACGCCTAACGGCGGCGCCAGAGCGGGCGTAGCTCAGGGGTAGAGCACAACCTTGCCAAGGTTGGGGTCGTGAGTTCGAATCTCATCGCCCGCTCCAGTTTTCCTCACCATTCGATCTGTCGGACGGGCCTGCCGCGCGGTGCCCGCACGTGCCGCCCGCATGAACCGGGTTGGAGCCGGATGGCGCAGAAACCGGCCTGAAACGTCGCGGACACAGAGGCGATACCGCATCCTGCTACCCGCATGGTCACGCCATGACCATGTCGACACAGGAGCGGACGCAGATGTCCAGGTATCGCGACCACCTTCCCCAGACCGACCCCCGCTCCGGCGGGGTCTTCCTTACCGACGGCGGCATCGAGACGGTGCTGATCTTCCACGAGGGGGCGGACCTTCCCTGCTTCGCCTCGTTCGTGCTGCTGGAGACCGACGAGGGGCGGGAGATGCTGCGGCGCTATTTCCGGCGATACGCCGCGCTGGCCGCGGAGCGCGGGCTCGGATTCATCCTGGAAAGCCCGACATGGCGGGCGAGCCCCGACTGGGGCCGCAAGCTCGGCTACGACGCCCACGCGCTGGCCCGCATCAACACGGCCGCGATCGATATGATGCACGAGATACGTAACGAGCACGAGACGCCGCAGAGTCGTTTCGTCATCAGCGGCTGCGTCGGTCCGCGCGGCGACGGATACGATGCCGGCGACCTGACGAGCGTCGAACAGGCGCGCGCCTACCATGCCGGGCAGGTCGGGGTCTTCGCGGCGGCCGGCGCCGACATGGTCACCGGGATCACCATGACCAACGTCCCCGAAGCGACCGGACTGGCGCTCGCCGCACGCGATGCCGCCGTGCCGTGCGCGGTCTCGTTCACGGTGGAGACCGACGGCCGGCTGCCCTCCGGCGAGGAGATCGGTGCGGCGGTCGACGCGGTGGATGCCGCGACGGAGGCGCATCCGGCCTACTACATGATCAACTGCGCCCATCCGAGCCATTTCGAGCATGCGGTCTTGCGCGGCGAGGCATGGCTGACGCGGGTGCGCGGCATCCGCGCCAACGCATCCGCCAAGAGCCATGCGGAACTGGACGATTCCGAGACGCTCGACGAGGGCGATCCGGAGGACCTGGCCGGCCGGTTGAGGGCGCTGCGCGAGGTCATGCCGAACCTCAATGTCGTCGGCGGCTGCTGCGGCACCGATCACCGCCACGTCGCGGCGATCGGCGACGCCATCGTCGCGGACCGCACGGGCTGATACCGCCGCCGATTCGCCTTCAACCTGCAGGACAAACTGCTTGTCGCCTCCCCGCGGGCGCGAAAGCCCTTCCCCCCGCACCGGCCTCCCCGCTAGGGTTGCCGGCAAGCCGCCTGCACGCATGACGGGCGCATCGCGGGGAGGAGACGATGACCGCAGCGCAGCTTTTCCAGACGACGGTGGCCGGCAGCCTGCCGAAGCCGTTCTGGCTCGCCGAGCCGGAAAAGCTCTGGCCGGCCTGGCGCCACCGGGGGGCGGAGCGGGAGGCGGCACAGCGCGACGCGGCGCTGGTCTGGCTGAAGGAACAGGAGGACGCTGGGATCGACATCGTCTCCGACGGCGAGCAGTTCCGCACCCACTTCGTGCACGGCTTCCTGGAGCACATCGGCGGGATCGACTGGGAGCGGAAGACCCGGATGGGCATCCGCGACAACCGCTATGTCGTCGACGTCCCGACCGTCACCTCGGCGGTCGCGCGGACGAAGCCGGTCCATGTCGGGGAGGCCCGCTTCGTTCGTGTCCATACGACGCGGGCGCTGAAATGGACGCTGCCGGGACCGATGACGATCTGCGACACCATCGCCGACAGCCACTACGGCAGTCGCGCCGACATGGCGATGGCCTTCGCCGAGGTGCTGAACGAGGAGGCGCGCGATCTTGAGGCCGCCGGGGTCGACGTCATCCAGTTCGACGAGCCGGCCTTCAACGTCTTCATGGACGACGTAAAGGACTGGGGCATCGCCGCGCTGGAGCGCGCCGCCCGCGGCCTGACCTGCCGGACGGCGGTGCACATCTGCTACGGCTACGGCATCGAGGCGAACACCGAATGGAAGAAGACCCTCGGCTCCGTCTGGCGGCAGTACGAGGAGATTTTCCCGGCGATCAACGCCAGCCGCATCGACCAGGTTTCGCTGGAATGCGCCGGCTCGCACGTGCCGGTGTCGCTGATCGGGCTGCTCGAGGACAAGGAGATCCTGGTCGGGGCGATCGACGTGGCTACGAACCGGGTCGAGACAGCCGAGGAGGTCGCAGCGACCATCCGCGAGGCGTTGCGGCATGCCGATGCCGGGCGGATCCAGCCCTGCACGAACTGCGGCATGGCGCCGATGCCGCGCGACGTCGCCGTCGGCAAGCTGAAGGCGCTGGCGGCCGGCGCCGCGATCGTCTGCACGGAGACCGGCTAGCCGGGACCCGGAACGGGAACGGCGGCGCGCCTAAAGGCTATCCGGCGCTGAGCGTCCGTCTCACCGCGTCGCGCCACAGCGCTACCTTGTCGGCCCGGTCGGCGCCGTCCATCTTGGGCTCGAAACGCCGGTCGCGCCGCCAGGCCGCGGCGAAGCCCTCCATGTCGGGCCAGACGCCGGCGGCGTAGCCGGCCAGCCACGCGGCGCCGAGCGCGGTCGTTTCCAGCACCTCCGGCCGGTCGACCGGCGCATCGAGAACGTCGGCCAGGCACTGCATGGTCCAGTCGCTGGCGACCATTCCGCCGTCGACGCGCAACACGGTGTCGCCGTCGTGCGGCCAGTCCCGGCGCATCGCCTCGACGAGATCGAGGGTCTGGAAGCAGACCGATTCGAGCGCCGCCCGGGCAAGCTCCTTCGGGCCGGTCGCGCGCGTCAGGCCGAACAGCGCGCCGCGTGCCTCGGTATCCCAGTAGGGTGCACCGAATCCGGTGAACGCCGGCACCAGCACGACGCGCTGGGCGGGATCGGCCTCGGCCGCCAGTGGCCCCGTCTGCTCGGCGCTGCCGATCACGCCGAGACCGTCGCGAAGCCATTGCACCGCCGCGCCGGCAATGAATATCGAGCCCTCGAGCGCGTAGGTCGTCCTCCCGTCGACGCGATAGGCGATCGTCGTCAGCAGCCTGTTCTGCGACAGCACCGCATCGGGGCCGGTGTTGAGCACCGCAAAGCAGCCCGTGCCGTAGGTCGATTTGACCATGCCCGGTCGGAAGCAGGCCTGCCCGACGGTCGCCGCCTGCTGGTCGCCGGCAATGCCGCGAATCGCGATCGCGCCGCCGAACAGGTCGGACGCCGTCTCGCCGAAATCGTCGGAGCTGTCGCGCACCTCCGGCAGCATGCTGGCGGGAACGCCGAGCGCCGTCAGCAGGTCGTCGTCCCAGGCCCCCCTGTGAATGTCGTAGAGCAGCGTGCGCGAGGCGTTGGTCGCGTCGGTGGCGTGGACGCGGCCCCCGGTCAGGCGCCACAGCAGGAAGGAGTCGACGGTTCCGAAGGCGAGGTGGCCGTCCGCCGCGGCGGTGCGGGCGCCGTCGACGTGATCGAGGATCCAGCCGATCTTGGTGCCCGAGAAATAGGGGTCGAGCAACAGCCCGGTCCTCTCCGCGAACATCGGTTCCAGGCCCTCGGCCTTCAGCCGCGCGCAGATGTCCGCGGTGCGCCGGTCCTGCCACACGATGGCCCGGTGTATCGCCCGGCCGGTGCGGCGGTCCCAGACGACCGTCGTCTCGCGCTGGTTGGTGATGCCGAGGGCGGCGACGCCGGAGGTTCCGCCGCACTCGTCGAGCACGGCGCGGGCCGTGCGCACCGTAGTATCCCAGATATCCTCCGGCTCGTGCTCGACCCAGCCGGAGGCGGGAAAGTGCTGCTTGAACTCCTCCTGCGCGATCGCGGCCACACGGTAGTCCGCGCCGAACACGATGGCGCGCGACGACGTGGTGCCCTGGTCGATCGCCAGGATCCCCGAGCTCATGTCTCGCCTCCCGGTCCGTCCCCGTCCGGCGGTCCCTCTCCGTCCGCGGAGACCGTGCCGGTGTCACGGTCGATAGTGGCCGATCGTGCCGCCGCCATCCAGTCGTCGAGTTTGTCCGCCTCGGCCTGGGACAGGCGCAGGCCGAGCTTCGAGCGCCGCCACAGGACGTCGTCGGCGGTCTGCGCCCATTCGGCGGCCATCAGATAGCGGACCTCCGCCTCGAACAGGTCCGCACCGAAACAGGCCCCCAGATCCGCTTCGCGGCGGGCGTCGCGGAGAAGCTGACGCGCTTCAGTCCCGTAGTTGCGGGCGTATCGTTCGAGCATTCGCGGGGAAAGCTGTGGATAGGCGGAGGACAACTCTGTGCACAGGCTGTCGAAACCGTCCACGGGAAACCCGCCGCCGGGAAGCGCCGCGTCCTTCGTCCAGGCCCCGCCGCGGCGGCCGATGAGCGTGCCGATGTCCGCAAGGACGGTCTCCGCCAGCCGGCGATAGGTGGTGATCTTGCCGCCGAAGATGTTCACCAGCACGCCGGTCTCCGGGTCGCCATCGTTCTTGATGACGTAGTCCCGGGTGGCCTCCTGCGCCTTCGATGCGCCGTCGTCATAGAGCGGACGGACGCCCGAATAGGTCCAGACGATGTCGCCCGGAACGACGGGCGCGGAAAGATACTCGCTCGCGGCAGCGCAGAGGTACTCCACTTCGTCGTCGGCGACGGCGAGGTCGTCGAGATTTCCCGTGAAGTCGCGGTCCGTCGTGCCGATCAGCGTGAAGTCGCGCTCGTAGGGAATGGCGAAGACGATGCGGCCGTCGGCGTTCTGGAAAATGTAGCAGTGGTCGTGATCGAACAGCCGCGGCACGACGATGTGGCTGCCCTGGACCAGCCGGATGTTGTGGACGCGGTTGCCGCCGGCCACGCTGGTCAGGATCTGGTCGACCCACGGCCCCGCCGCGTTGACCACCAGCCGGGCGGTGACCTCGTGCGTCGTGCCGGAGCGGAGGTCGTCGAGCGTGATCCGCCAGCCGCCGTTCTCCCGCCTCAGCGCCGTGCAGGCGGTGCGGGTCAGGATCGTCGCCCCCCGTGCCGCCGCGTCGCGGGCGTTGAGCACCACGAGCCGGGCATCCTGCACCCAGCAGTCGGAGTACTCGAATGCCTTAGAATAGCCGGGTTTCAGCGGCCGGCCGGCGGGATCGCGCCGCAGGTCGATGGTGCGCGCCGGCGGCAGCCGTTTGCGCCCGCCAATGTAATCGTAGATGAACAGGCCGAGGCGCAGCGTCCAGGCCGGCCGGAGACCGGCATGATGCGGCAGCACGAATCGCAGCGGCCAGATGATGTGGGGTGCGTTGCTCCACAGGATCTCCCGCTCGATCAGCGACTCCCGCACCAGCCGGAACTCGTAGTGCTCGAGGTAGCGCAGGCCGCCGTGGATCAGCTTGGTGGAGCCCGACGAGGTGCCGCTGGCCAGATCGTCCTTCTCGGCAAGGCCGACGCGATAGCCACGCCCGGCGGCGTCGCGGGCAATGCCGGCACCGTTGATACCGCCGCCGATGACGAAGATGTCGTAGTCGAAACCGCCGGATTCGGGTGGGGGGGACATGGACATGCGCTCAGGACGCCGCCAGGGCGACCGCCTCCGTGTCTTCGCCGGCCACCTCTATCCGCACGCCCGCGCCCGTGCACAGCGCGAGGATCGGTTCCGGCGGCATCCGGTCGGTCACGAACACGTTGATCTCCGACAGGTGGGCGATGCGGATCGGCGCGTTGCGCTGGAACTTCAGGGCATCGGCGACCAGGATCGTCTGGCGGGCGTGTCCGATGATCTCACGGGCGACCCGCACCTCGCGGTAGTCGTAGTCGAGCACGGAGCCGTCCTCGTCGATCGCCGAGGCGCCGATGACCGCGTAGTCGACCTTGAACTGCTTGATGAAGTCGACGGTCGCCTCGCCGACGATGCCGCCGTCCGACTTGCGAACCAGCCCGCCGGCGATGATGACCTCGGCAGACGGCGTGTCGCGGAGAATGTGGGCGACGTTGATGTTGTTGGTGATCGCCATGATGCCGTCGTGCTGGCGCAGCGCGTGCGCCACCTGCTCGGTCGTCGTGCCGATGTTGAGCATGATCGATGCATTGTCGGGGATGAGAGCGGCGGCGCGCTCGCCGATACGGCGCTTTTCGTCTGCAGCCAGCATCCGCCGCGAATCGTAGGCATAGTTCGAGGCGCCGGAGGGATAGATCGCGCCGCCGTGCACCCGCTGCAGCAGCCGCCGGTCGCAAAGATCGTTCAGGTCCTTGCGAATCGTCTGCGGCGTGACGTCGAACTGAAGCGAAAGTCCTTCCACCTCGACGCGCCCGACCTGCCGCGCCCGGCCAAGTATTTCGGCCTGCCTGGGCGTAAGTGGCTCCATTTCCTTTCCTTTCGGTTCTTTTCGCAAGTGCGAAATAGCCGGCAGATTTGCGCTATTTTTCGGCAAACCTGGCCGCAACACAATGAAAAGTTTCGTATTGACGTTCGCTTTCTTTCGTTTGATAGTTTTTCGGCATTCCATAGGGAGGAAGCCGATGAAACGCGAAATGATGGCTGCAGCAGCGGCCGCCGCGCTTCTGGCACTGTCCGGACCGGCCTTCGCCGGAATGGAGGAAGCCGAGAAGTGGATCGACAACGAATTTCAACCTTCGGTGCTCTCGAAAGAGGAGCAGATGAAGGAGATGGAATGGTTCGTGAACGCAGCCGAACCGTTCCGCGGGATGGAGATCAACGTCCTGTCGGAGACCATCCCGACGCACACCTACGAGTCGGAGACCCTGACCAAGGCCTTCGAGGAAATCACCGGCATCAAGGTCAATCACCAGCTGCTCGGCGAAGGCGAGGTGGTGCAGGCGGTTCAGACGCAGATGCAGACGAATCGCAATCTCTACGATGCCTATATCAACGATTCCGACCTCATCGGCACGCATTCGCGGCTGCAGAGCGCGGTGAACCTGACCGACTGGATGGAAGGCGAGGCCAAGGACGTCACCAACCCGATGCTCGATATCGAGGACTTCATCGGGATCTCCTTCACCACCGGGCCGGACGGCAAGATCTGGCAGCTCCCCGACCAGCAGTTCGCCAACCTGTACTGGTACCGCAAGGACTGGTTCGACCGGCCGGAGATCAGGGAGAAGTTCAAGGCCAAGTACGGCTACGACCTCGGCGTGCCGGTCAACTGGTCGGCCTACGAGGACATCGCCGAGTTCTTCACCAACGACATCAAGGAGATCGACGGCGTCCGCATCTACGGCCACATGGACTACGGCAAGCGCGCGCCGGATCTCGGCTGGCGCATGACCGATGCCTGGCTGTCGATGGCCGGATCGACCTCGCCGGGCCTGCCGAACGGCCGGCCGATCGACGAGTGGGGCATCCGCATGGAAGAGGGCTCGTGCAATCCCTCCGGCGCCTCGGTGTCGCGCGGCGGCGGCACCAACGCGCCGGCCTCGGTCTACGCGATCGCCAAGTGGGACGAGTGGCTGCGCAAGTACGCGCCTCCGGGCGCGGCCGACTACGACTTCTACCAGTCGCTGCCGGCACTGAGCCAGGGCAACGTCGCCCAGCAGATCTTCTGGTACACCGCCTTCACCGCGAACATGGTCGCCCCGAAGAGCGAGGGCAACAACACGGTCGACGACGACGGCACGCCGCTGTGGCGGATGGCGCCCTCGCCGCACGGGCCGTACTGGAAGGAGGGGATGAAGCTCGGCTACCAGGACACCGGCTCCTGGACCCTGTTCAAGTCGACCCCTGTCGATCGCCGCAAGGCGGCCTGGCTCTATGCCCAGTTCGTCGTCTCGAAGACCGTCGACACCAAGAAGAGCCATGTGGGGCTGACCATCATCCGCGACTCCACCATCAACGGCGAGTCCTTCACCGAGCGCGCGCCGAAGCTCGGCGGCCTGGTCGAGTTCTACCGCTCGCCGGACCGGGTGGCCTGGACGCCTACCGGCATCAACGTGCCGGACTATCCGAAGCTGGCGCAGCTGTGGTGGCAGCAGATCGGAGACGTCAACTCCGGCGCCTTCACGCCGCAGGAGGCGATGGACCGGCTTGCCGGCGAGATGGACCAGATCATGGCCCGCATGCAGGCGGCCGACGAGGCCAACGACACCTATGGCGGCTGTGGTCCGCGGCTGAACGAGCCGAAGGACCCCTCCGAATGGCTCGGCAAGCCGGACGGCCCGGCCGCCAAGCTCGACAACGAGAAGCCGCAGGGCGAGACGATCTCGTACGAAGAGCTGACCGCGCGCTGGGCCGCCCAGTGACCGGTACGGCACTCCTCCCGGCGCCATGAAACTGCCGGTCCCGCGGGGCGCATCGACGGTGCGCCCCGCTCCTTCTCCGGTTGCGGACCGAAGTCCGTCCAACGCGATGCTGACGCGACGGCGATGACACTCGAACTCAGGAACGTCACCAAACGCGTCGGCGCCGACGTCCACATCCATCCAACGTCGCTGACGCTCGAACCGGGCACGTTCAACATCCTGCTCGGGACGACGCTGGCGGGAAAGACCACCCTGATGCAGCTGATGGCGGGTCTCGACCGGCCCACGGCCGGCCAGGTCTGGTTCAACGGCGTCGACACGACCGGCATGCCCGTGCAGAAGCGCAACGTGGCGATGGTCTACCAGCAGTTCATCAACTACCCGAACCTGACCGTCTACGAGAACATCGCCTCGCCGCTCAGGGTGGCGCGGGTACGGGCCGGCGACATCGACCGGCGCGTCCGGGAGATGGCCGGGCTGCTGAAGCTGACGCCGATGCTGGACCGCCGTCCCGGCGAACTGTCCGGCGGCCAGCAGCAGCGCACGGCGCTGGCGCGAGCGCTGGTCAAGGACGCCGATCTGGTGCTGCTCGACGAGCCGCTGGCAAATCTCGACTTCAAGCTGCGCGAGGAAATGCGCGAGGAACTGCCGCGCCTGTTCGCCGGCCGCGAGGTGATCGTCGTCTATGCCACGACCGAGCCGACCGAGGCGCTGCTGTTCGGCGGCAACACCGCGACGATGTCGGAGGGCCGCGTCACCCAGTTCGGGCCGACCGGCGACCTCTATCGGCACCCGGAGGACCTGATCACCGCGCAGGTCTTCTCCGATCCGCCGATCAACGTCGCCACCGTGCGCAAGGCGGGCGACACCTTCACTCTCGAGGACGCCTCGGCGGGTGCGGCAACCTGGAGCGCGTCCGGCGCCGCCGCCGCTCTCGGCGACGGCAGCCACACGTTCGCGATCCGCCCGCACCACATCACGCCCTTCGAGCGCGGGGGCCATCCGGTGCCGATCGAGGGACGGGTGCTGGTGACCGAGCTCAGCGGCTCGGAAAGCGTCATCCACTTCACCGTGGCGGACACCACCTGGGTATCGGTGTCCCACGGAATCCATCCCTTCGAGGTCGGCGCGACGGCGCGCCTCTACGTGGACGTGTCAATGGCGATGTATTTTGACGCCGAAGGCAAGCTGATCGCCTCCCAGGCCGGCGGCCGGAGCTGAGTGCGCCATGGCAGAGATCACCCTCAGGAACCTCCGGCACAGCTATCTCGCGGATCCGCGCGCCGAGGCCGACTGGGCGCTGAAGACCCTCAACGTCGACTGGCGGGACGGCGGCGCCTACGCGCTGCTCGGCCCGTCCGGCTGCGGCAAGACCACGCTGCTCAACATCATCTCCGGCCTGCTGCGGCCGAGCCAGGGGCAGGTGCTGTTCGACGGCAGGGAAGTCACCGGCCTGCCGCCCGATCAGCGCCACATCGCCCAGGTGTTCCAGTTCCCGGTCGTCTACGACACGATGAGCGTCTACGACAACCTGGCGTTCCCGTTGCGCAATCGCGGCGCGGCCGAGGCGGACGTCGATGCGCGGGTGCGCGAGATCGCCGGCATGCTCGACCTGACCGCGACGCTGGACAGGCGCGCCTCCGGCCTGACCGCCGACGGCAAGCAGAAGATCTCGCTTGGCCGCGGGCTGGTGCGCCCGGACGTCAACGTCATCATGTTCGACGAACCGCTGACCGTCATCGACCCGCACCTGAAGTGGCAGCTCCGCTCCAAGCTGAAGGAGCTGCACCAGCGCGTCGGCATCACCATGATCTACGTGACCCATGACCAGACCGAGGCGCTGACGTTCGCCGACCAGGTGGTGGTGATGAACGAGGGCGAGGTCGTGCAGATCGGCGAGCCAGTCGACCTGTTCGAGCGGCCCCGGCACACATTCGTCGGACACTTCATCGGTTCGCCGGGGATGAACGTGCTGCCCTGCGAGATCCGCGACGGCAAGGCGGTCTTTGACGGCATTTCGGTCGAGACCAACAATGCCGGCAGGTTCGGCGGCGGCGCCGCCCGGCTGGAGATCGGCGTGCGGCCGGAGTTCGTCGCCTTCGCCGAGGACGGCGTGCCGGTGCGGGTGTCGCGGGTCAGCGACGCCGGCCGCTACCGGATCGTCGACACCGCGCACGGCGAAACGTCGATCAAGGTGGTTGTCGGCGAGGCGGGCGAGATCCCGGCGGGCCACGCTTTCCTGCAGTTCGACCCGGCGCACACGCAGGTCTACGCCGACGGCTGGATCGTGGAGTGAGGGAGGATTTCATGACAACGCAGGTCGCCATCCGATCGCCGAATACGCCCCCCCTTTCAGGCATCTTCGAAGCCGGACTTCGCTCCGAGTCGCCGCAGTTTTTCCCTCCCCCCTTGTGGGGGAGGCTTAGGGCGGGGGGTCGCTCGGGCGGACCTCGATGGGCCGGCCGTGCGCCAGACTGCCGCTTGAATGCAAAGAGGTCGGCCATCGAGGCCGGCCTCCTCGCCCCCCCACCCCCGACCCCTCCCCACAGGGGGGAGGGGAGTTTTCTGGGACGGTCGCCATGAACAGGACCGAAAACCAGAAGGCTTGGCTGTTCGTGCTGCCGGTGGTGGCGCTGGTGGCGTTCAACGCCCTGATCCCGCTGATGACGGTCGTCAACTACTCGGTGCAGGAGACCTTCGGCGACAACACCTTCTTCTGGTCCGGGGTCACCTGGTTCGAGGACGTGCTGAGGTCGGAGCGCTTCCACAAGGCGCTCGGCCGGCAGATGCTGTTCACCTTCCTGATCCTCGTGATCGAGGTGCCGCTCGGGGTCGCCATCGCGCTCGCGATGCCGCGCAAGGGTCCATGGGTGTCCGTCTGCCTGGTGCTGATGGCGCTGCCGCTGCTGATCCCGTGGAACGTGGTGGGCGCGATCTGGAACATCTTCGCGCTGCCGGACATCGGCCTGCTCGGCCGAGTCCTGAACGGTCTCGGCTTCGACTACAACTACACCCGCCAGCCGCTGTCGGCGTGGTTCACGCTGATCCTGATGGACGTGTGGCACTGGACCTCGCTGGTGGTGCTGCTGACCTATGCGGGCCTGGTGTCGATCCCTGAAGCCTACTACCAGGCCGCCAAGATCGACGGTGCCTCGTCCTGGGCGATCTTCCGCTACATCCAGCTGCCGAAGCTGAAGCGCGTCCTGACGATCGCGATCCTGCTGCGCTTCATGGATTCCTTCAACATCTACACCGAACCGTTCGTGCTGACCGGCGGCGGGCCCGGCAACGCGACGACACTGCTGTCGATCGACCTCGTCAAGATCGCGCTCGGCCAGTTCGACCTCGGCCCGGCGGCGGCGATGTCGCTGATCTACTTCCTGATCATCCTGCTGATGAGCTGGGTGTTCTACACGCTGATGATGCGAAACGAGGCGCAGCAATGATCACGTCGGTGCACCCCGCGCATGACTCGTGCCGCGCCCCTTCGGGCCTTGGGCCCTCGAAGTTCGGTCTGGCGCGTCCGGTATTCGAACCGCGTCGACTTTCGCCGGCGCCCGTCCCGTCCGCTTCATCGGTCGGAGCCCTGCCATGAGACGCGCGCGCTTCCTCGTCCCGGCGATCTACATCCTGTTCCTGATGCTGCCGATCTACTGGCTCGTGAACATGTCGTTCAAGACGACCAACGAGATCCTCGGCTCGTTCACGCTGTTCCCGGTCGACTTCACGCTGGAGAACTACGAGAAGATCCTGACCGATCCGACCTGGTACATGGGCTACGTGAACTCGCTGATCTACGTGACCATGAACACGGTGCTGTCGGTCTGCGCGGCGCTGCCGGCGGCCTACGCGTTCTCGCGCTACCGGTTCGTCGGCGACAAACACCTGTTCTTCTGGCTCTTGACCAACCGGATGGCGCCGGCCGCCGTGTTCGCCCTGCCCTTCTTCCAGCTCTATTCGGCCGTCGGCCTGTTCGACACCTATCTCGCCGTCGCGCTCGCCCATACGCTGTTCAACATCCCGCTGGCGGTTTGGATCCTCGAGGGCTTCATGTCCGGCGTGCCCAAGGAACTGGACGAGACGGCCTACGTGGACGGCTACTCCTTCGGACGGTTCTTCGTGAAGATCTTCATACCGACGATTGCCGCCGGCATCGGCGTCGCCGCCTTCTTCTGCTTCATGTTCTCGTGGGTGGAGCTACTGCTCGCCAAGACGCTGACGGCGGTGGATGCCAAGCCGATAGCGGCGACCATGACGCGAACTGCCTCGACCTCGGGCTACGAGCTCGGCCTGCTGGCGGCGGCGGGGACACTGACGATCATTCCGGGCGCCTTCGTCATCTATTTCGTGCGCAACTACATCGCCAAGGGCTTCGCCCTCGGGCGGGTCTGACCCGACGGGTCCGCAAGGAGATCGACCATGGGACTTTCGTGGATGGCGTGGACCGGCCCGACGGCGGCGTTCTTCTGCTTCATCGTGCTGTGCCTCGCGGCAATGACGGTGTGGGAGCTGAAATCGCCGGGCGGGGCGCCGCGGCACGGCATTCTCGGTCTCGACACCACCCGCGGCGACCGGCTGTTCATCTCGCTGCTCGGCTCGGCGTTCATCTTCCTGGCCTGGCTCGGCCTGATGGGGACGCCGCTGTGGGCGCCGCTGGCTATCGCGATCGTCTGGGCCCTGCTGGTGTTCCGGTTCGTCTAGCCGCCGGCTGGTCGCCGACCGCGTCATCGGCGGCAAGCGTGAAGCGGGCCGTTCCGGCCGATTTCCCCCGGCCCGCTTTTGCCGCAATGCAAAACTTCAATGTTGCGCAGCAGTTGCCGCGAACGGCTCGGGGCACTAGCTTTGAAGCAGTCTGTCCCCCGCACGCACGGATGGTTCCATGAAATTCGGCATTGGCGCGTCGATTCGGCGCAAGGAAGATTCCGCGTTCATCACCGGCAAGGGCAGTTACCTGTCCGACCGGATACCCGAGGATACCGCCTACGCCTACGTGGTCCGTAGTCCGCTTCCGCACGCGCGCTTCTCGTTCGGCAATCTCGACGAGGTGCGCGGCATGGACGGCGTCTTGTCGGTGCTGACGGCCGACGACGTCAGCCACGTCAACGCGATGCCCTGCGTTGGCCAGGCGCCGAACACGGACGGCACGCCGCTGCAGGTCCCGCGCTATCCGATCCTTGCCGAGGACGTGGTCCGCTATGTCGGCGACGCTGTCGCGATGATCGTCGCCGGCTCGTTCGTGGAGGCCCGCAATGCGGCGGAAGCCCTCGAAGTCGAGTGGGACGCCCTGCCGGCGGTTGCCGACATGCAGGCGGCGATCGCTTCCGACGCGCCCCAGGTCTGGCCGGACCGGCCGGGCAACATCGCCTTCGACGCCCATGTCGGCGACAAGGACAAGGCGGATGCCGCCTTCGCCGAGGCCGACCGGGTGGTGACGCTCGAACTCGTCAACAACCGCCTCGTCTCCAACTACATGGAACCGCGCGGCGCCATCGGCGCCTTCGATCCGCAGACCGGCCGCTACACCCTGACCTGCGGATCGCAGGGGACGGGCCTGATCCAGAACGTCCTCGCCGGCATGATCTTCGGATTGCCGAAGGAGCGGTTCCACATCATCACGCCGGACACCGGCGGCGGCTTCGGCACCAAGCTGTTCATCTACCGGGAATATCCCCTGGTGCTGGTGGCCGCCGAGAAGGTCGGCCGGCCGGTGACCTGGGTCAGCGACCGCAGCGAGCATTTCCTTGCCGATGCCCATGGCCGCGACAACGTCAGCCGCGCCGAACTGGCGCTCGATGCCAAGGGCCGGTTCCTGGGGCTGAGGGTCGATACGCTCGCCAACATGGGCGGCTACCTTGCGCAGTTCGGACCGTTCGTCGCCCATGGCGGCGCCGGCATGCTGCCCGGCATCTACCGGTTCAGGAATGTCCACGGCCGGGTGCGCGGGATCTACACCAACACCGTCCCCGTCGACGCCTATCGCGGCGCCGGCCGGCCGGAGGCCGCCTATCTGATCGAACGGCTGGTCGACAAGGCGGCGCGCGAACTGGGCATGAAGCCGGATGCGCTGCGGCGGAAGAACTTTATTCCGCCGTCGAGCATGCCGTGGAAGACGCCGACCGACAAGACGTACGATTCCGGCGAGTTCGACGGTCACATGCGCCAGGCAATGGACGTCTCCGACTGGAAGGGCTTCAACGCCCGGCTGCGCGACAGCCGCAAGGCCGGCAAGCTGCGCGGCATCGGGCTGGCCACCTATATCGAGGCGTGCGCCGGCGGTGCGCCGGAGACGGCCCGGGTCGCCCTCAAGGACGACGGCACGATCTTCGTCAATGTCGGCACCCAGTCGACCGGACAGGGCCATCTGACAGCCTACGCCCAGGTGGTTTCCGAGCGGCTCGGCATCGATCCCGAGCGCATCACCGTCCTGCAGGGCGATTCGGACGCCTACGAGCACGGCAGCTTCACCGGCGGCTCGCGTTCGCTTCCGGTGGGCGGTGCGGCGGTGTCGGAATCCTCCGTCAAGCTCGGCGAACGCATCAAGGCGAAGGCCGCCGACATGCTCGAGACGGCGACCTCCGACCTGGAATTCGGCGACGGCGTCGTGACCATTGCCGGTACCGACAGGTCCGTCAGTTTCGCCGAGATTGCCGAGAAGGCGTCGGAAGCCGGCGAGGAGCTTGTCGAGACCGACTCCTGGACACCGCCTGAGGCGACCTATCCGAACGGCTCGCATGTCGTCGAGGTCGAGATCGATCCCGGCACCGGACATATCGACATTGTCAGATACACCGTCGTCGACGACTTCGGCGTACTGCTCAATCCGATGCTGCTGGAGGGCCAGGTGCACGGCGGCATCGCCCAGGGCATCGGCCAGGCGCTGCTCGAGCACACCGCCTACGACGCGGACGGCCAGCTTCTGGCGGCGAGCCTGCAGGACTATACGCTGCCGCGTGCCGACAACGTGCCCTCGATCCATTTCGAGACGCGCAACGTTCCCTGCACGACCAATCTGCTCGGCATGAAGGGCGCCGGAGAGGCGGGGGCGATCGGCGCCTGCCCGGCCGTCGTCAACGCGGTCGTCGATGCGCTGTACCGGGCCGCCGGCATCACCCATATCGACATGCCGGTCACGCCGGAGAAGGTGTGGCGGGCGCTCAGCGAAGCGGAGGCTGCGGCCGCCTGAGGACTGTCTGCCGGGACTGCCGGATCGGGCGTCGGTCCGATCCGGACGGTTGCCTTGCAGGAGTCAGATCGCGAATTCCGCCACCATCGGCGCGTGCAGCGATTCCGGAGGGCGGTCGATGCGGCCGAAGGCGACCAGTTCGTCTTCCAGCATCTCGTTGTGGATCTCGACCGACGCCAGCCGGCCGAACAGCGCCCGGCTTGCCAGGATGTGGTCCGGCATCTGCGGGCGGCCATGATGGACGACCGTGTAGCGGCGGTCGGCCGGCAGCGATCGCTCGACCGGCGTCAGCACCCGCCCTGCGAGCCGTCCCGACCCCGTATCGTCCTCGCCGGCACAGGCGAGCCTGAGGGCGGTGTCGTGGTCCTCCGCGTTGAAGTCGCCGCACACGGCGATCAGCGCGTCGGGATCGGCGTCGAAGACGCGCTCCGCGGCGAGCCTGAGTTCCAGCGCCTGTCCGCTCCGCTTCATCGCCGAGACGAAGTAACCTTCCGCCCAGCCGGCGACCGATTTCCAAACGAAGGGCGCGTCCTTCTGGCCTGCGATCGGCGCGGCGAGCGGTGCGCGGAGGTGGACGTTGAAGACATGCAGGTGCCGGCCGTCGGGAAGGGCGAGCGCCAGCCGCTGGATCGGCCGGTCCCAGGTCATGGGCTGCGGCGCCTCCCCGGGCGGGATGGCGGTGGTGTTCTGCCAGGACGGCGGGGCGACGAGGCGCTGGTGGATGTCTTCGCGCTCGACGACCGGCAGGCGCGTCAGGATGGCCGGATTGTGGACGTCGGCGGGGGTGTCTCCGCCCGGCCGCGCGGCGATCTCCAGCGCGTGCTCCGCATAGGGCGTGCCGGCCAGAAGTCGTTTCAGGTCGGCCGGCTGGCGAGTGCCGCCGGCCTTGCGGGTATTGATTTCCTGCAGGCACAGGACCTCGGCGCGCAGCCGTTCGAGCTGCGGCCGCAGCACGGCGATGCGGTCCTCGATCGGCGCGCCGGTCCGGCGGTCTCCGCCGAGGCTCTCGATGTTGAAGGTGGCAAGCCGCATGTCGGTCGGTATCCTGGCGATGTTCCCTCAGCGTAGCCCAGGCGCGCCGGCCCCGCAGCCCGGCGCCGGCATCGGCGCGCGGATTTGTGCCGTCAATGGAAGTTGCGGCCCTTCGGCATCGCCTTCGCCAACGTCCTGATGTCGTCCGTTGCGATGTCCCTGGCGAGTTCGGGCGTCTCGGCGAGAAGCCGTCCCAGCCGCGAGCGCCGGGCCACCTTTTCCTTGCTGTCGGGGACCGGCCGACGCACCTCGTCGCAGCGGGCGAGGGCCTCAAGATCGCCGGCGTCGTCGGAGAGGGTGGCGAGCATCGGCGTGAGGTCCTCGATCTTCTCGGCGACGATATGGACGACGTTCTGCTCGTTCTGCAGACGGCCGGTGACGCCGATCAGCCGGGCGCCGATCACCTCGGCCCGGTAGCGTTCGAACACCTTCGGCCAGACGATGATGTTGGCGACCGAGGTCTCGTCCTCGAGCGTCATGAAGATGACGCCGCTGGCCGATCCGGGCCGCTGCCGCACCAGCACCAGGCCCGCGACGGTGATCCTGCGGCCGGGACGCATGGTCCGCAGCGCCGCGTGGCGCACCATGCCGCGCCTCTCCAGCGCCTCGCGCAGGAAGCTCAGCGGATGCGCCTTCAGGGAGAGCTTCAGGAATCGGTAGTCGTTGACCACCTGCTCGCCGAGCGGCATCGGCGGCAGGTCGACGTCCGGCTCTCGGCGCAGATCCGCATGGTCGGCGGCCTCGAACAGCGGCAGACGGCCGTTCTGCCGGCCTCGGGACCGGCTGTCCGCCGATCCCTTGTCGAGACCCTTGGCCGCCCACAAGGCGGCGCGGCGGTCGAGCCCGATCGAGCGGAACGCATCGGCGTCGGCGAGCCGTTCGACGGTCGCCGCCGGCAGGCCGGTCCTGAGCCACAGATCCCGGACCGAATCGTAGCCCGCCCCGCGCTTCGCCACGATCAGCCGTGCATCCTCCTCGCCGATGCCCTTGATCTGCCGGAGGCCGAGGCGGATCGCGCGGGTCGAGCGGATGTCGTCGCGCATGTCGGCATGGAGGGCGTGGAGGCGACGCGCGGCGGGACGCGGTTCTCGATCCCGGACGTGTTTTGGATCGCGTATTTCGGCGGCATTCCACGGTTGGCTTTTGTCTGCGGAGCCCGGCTGTTCCATCGGGGCTCCGCGACCCCCCTCTCCATCTCTCCCCCGCAAGGGGGGAGAGGGGCGCAAGGCGCCATGCGAGGACCTTGAATCTCCTTCTAGCCGAGCAGTGAACTCGAGATCGCCAGCTGCGTCCGGCGGTTGCTGCAAAGAACCCTCTCCCCCCTTGCGGGGGAGAGATGGAGAGGGGGGTGCGTGCAGAGCCTCCGCCAGGCGCTCCAGCACCGCGTCGAGGTTCTCCATCACCTCGTTGTTCCAGAAGCGCAGGACCCGGTAGCCGCGTGAGGTGAGCCAGGCGTCGCGTCTTGCATCGGCGGAGGCGTGACCGGCCTCGCCGTGCTGGCCGCCATCCACCTCGACGACGATGCGCTGGCCGTGGCAGACGAAGTCCGCGATATACGGACCCATCGGGACCTGCCGCCGGAAGGAATGTTCCTGAAATCGATTGGCCCGCAGCGCGTTCCAGAGACGCCGCTCGGCATCCGTCATGTTGCGGCGAAGGGCCTTGGCATTTTCCCGCAAACCTTCGCAAACCGGCGTGTGCGCAGGCCTCTTTTGCGGCTCTCGTGAAGCGGGGGCGGCTGGGCCTGATACCGGCGCCTCCTCCTCCTCCAGGCCGTTGTCCCAGTCCGAGAGGTTGACGTCGACGGGCCGGACCAGCACGCCGTGCTCGATGGCGTCGCGGACGATCTGGGCGGGGGCGTAGAAGCCCATCGGCTGGCTGTTGAGCAGGGCCGCGGCGAAGACGTCGGGGTAGTGGCATTTCAGCCAGGCCGAGGCATAGACCAGCAGGGCGAAGCTCGCCGCGTGGCTTTCGGGAAAGCCGTATTCGCCGAAGCCCTCGATCTGGCGGAAGCAGCGTTCGGCGAACTCGGGCTCGTAGCCGCGCCGCGTCATGCCCTCGATCATCTTCTGCTGGAAGGTGCCGATGGTGCCGACCCGCCGGAAGGTCGCCATGGCACGGCGCAGCCGGTCGGCTTCCGACGGGGTGAATCCGGCCGCGACGATGGCGATCTTCATCGCCTGCTCCTGGAACAGCGGGACGCCGAGCGTCCGGCCGAGAACCTTCTCGAGTTCGTCGGGGGGGCCGTGCTCGGGCGACGGTGCCGGATAGACCACCTTCTCCAGCCCCTGCCGGCGCCTGAGATAGGGGTGGACCATGTCGCCCTGGATCGGCCCGGGGCGCACGATCGCCACCTCGATGACGAGGTCGTAGAAGTTGTCCGGCTTGAGGCGCGGCAGCATGGTCATCTGGGCGCGGCTCTCGACCTGGAAGACGCCGATCGAATCGGCGCGCTGCAGCATGCGATAGACCGCCTGATCCTCCGCCGGGATCGTCGCGAGCGTCAGGTCGACGCCGTAGTGGTCGCGCAGGAAGTCGAAGGCCTTGCGCACGCAGGTCAGCATGCCGAGGCCCAGCACGTCGATCTTCAGGATGCCCAGCGCGTCGAGATCGTCCTTGTCCCATTCCACCACGGTGCGGTCTTCCATGGCGGCGTTCTGGATCGGGATCGTCTCGTCGAGCCGGTCCCTGGTGATGACGAAGCCGCCGACGTGCTGGGAGAGATGGCGGGGGAAGCCGATGACCTCGCGGGTGAGCTCGAGCATTCGCCCCAAGGCGGGATCCGACGGATCGAGCCCGCGGCGGCGCACCTCGGCCTGCGTGATCGACTTCTCCGACCAGCCCCAGATCGCGCCGGCGAGGCCGCCGGCGATATCCTCCGACAGGCCGAAGGCCTTGCCGACCTCGCGGATCGCCGAGCGGGCCCGGTAGGAGATCACGGTGGCGGCGAGGCCGGCGCGCTCGCGGCCGTACTTTTTGTAGATGTACTGGATCACCTCCTCGCGGCGCTCGTGCTCGAAGTCGACGTCGATGTCGGGCGGTTCGCGGCGCTCGGCCGAGATGAAGCGCTCGAACAGGAGATCCATGCGCGCGGGATCGACCTCGGTGATGCCGAGGCAGAAGCAGACCGCCGAGTTGGCGGCAGAGCCGCGCCCCTGGGCGAGGATGCCGCGCGAGCGGGCGAAGCGGACGATGTCGTGGACGGTCAGGAAATAGGGGGCGTAGTCGAGTTCCCCGATGAGTCCGATCTCGTGATCGAGCAGTCGGCGCACCTTCTCCGGTATGCCCTCGCGATAGCGCCGCGCGGCGCCCTCCCATGCAAGTCGGATCAGCTCGTCCTGCGGCGTGGCGCTGTCGCCGGTGGGCTCGTCCGGATACCGGTAGCGCAGCTCGTCGAGGGAAAATGAAATGCGGCTTAGTATTTCGCCCGTCACGGCGATCGCGCCGGGGTGATTGCGGAACAGGCGCATCATTTCGTCGGCAGGCTTGAGGTGGCGTTCGGCATTCGCGAGAAGTAGTGAGCCGGCTTTATGGAGAGTCGAGTGGTTGCGCGTGGAGGTCACGACATCCTGCAGCGGGCGCCGTTCGGGTGAGTGGTAGAGCGGCTCGTTGGTGGCAAACAGAGGGGTGTCGTGCTGGTCGGCAAGGCGGGCGAGGCGTGCCAGCCCCGCGCGGTCGTCGCCGTCGTAGGCCGCGCGGGCGGCCAGATACACCGCGGCGGGAAAGCGCCGGGAGAGGACCCGCAGCGTCAACTCTAAAGGCGGCTTATTTTCATTCGCCCAGATCGTGGGATCGGGTCGTCCCGGTCCGTCATAGGTGGAGGGGCCGGCTACGAGGGCAAGCAGCAACCCATCCCCCCAGTCCAGCAGGTCGGCGAGCGCGAGATGGCAATCGCCCTTGCCGGCGCGGCGGTTGCCGGTGGTGAGCAGCCGGCAAAGCCGGCCGTAGGCGGCGCGGTCGACAGGCCATGCCAGGATGTCGGGCGTGCCGTCGCAGAAGACGAGGCGGGTGCCGACGACGATGCGGAAGCTGCGTTCGCGTGCGGCGACGTGGGCGCGCACCACTCCGGCCACCGAATTCCGGTCGGTGATGCCCAGTGCGGGGTAGCCCAGCGCGATCGCCCGGTCGACCAACTCCTCGGGATGCGAGGCACCGTGCAGGAAGGAGAAGTTGGTGATCGCGGCGAGTTCGGCGAAGGGGCTCATCGCGGCGCCCCTCGCGCGGCCGCCATACCCTCAACTCCGGTCTCAACTCTTGCGCGCAGTGCATATCGTAACCACAATATGATATGGAATACGAATGGGATCCGCGGAAGGCCGCTGCCAATGTCGTGAAGCATGGCGTGGCCTTCGAGCATGTCGTTGACTTCCAATGGGAATCGGCGCGCCTCGGCGAAGACCGCAGGCACAGGTACGGCGAGAAGCGCTTCATTGCTCTGGGTTTGATCGGAGAGCGGGTTCACGTCGTGATCTTCACCCTTCGCGGCACGACGATCAGGATCATCAGCCTGCGCAAGGCGAATGAACGGGAAAGACGCAGTTATGAGCGAGCGTAGGAAACCGGCGCATATTTCCAGGAAGGATTGGGATGATGTGGCCAGTCCGGAACTGACGGACGAGCAGCTGGCAGGTCTGCGCCCGGCGCGCGAGGTCTTCCCCGATCTCGATTTTCCCAGGCCCAGGACCCGCGGTCCGCAGAAGGCGCCGACCAAGGTGCAGACGACCCTGCGGCTCGACCAGGACGTGGTGGAGCATTTCCGGGCCGGCGGCCGCGGCTGGCAGACGCGGCTCAACGATGCGCTGCGGCGTGTCGTCGAGGCGGAGCAGAAGAAGCGCGCCTGAACCGTCCGGGCCCCGGGGCCGGAACCGCGCCAGCCCGGACGCCCCGCTCCGCAACTCATCCGAACAGCCCGTGCAGGTACCAGCGCGGACGCGCCGTTTCGCGGCCGAAGAGCCCTGCCCGGAACACCCAGTAGCGGCGGCCGGCATCGTCCTCGACGCGGAAATAGTCCCGGGTCAGCGTCGCCGCATCCTCGCTTGCCTCCTGCAGGCCGCCGCCAGCCTGCGCCCACCATTCCGGCGCGATGCGCTCCGGGCCCTCCATGCGCGCGATGCGGCGCAGGACCCGGCGCCAGCGAAAGCGGATCGGCGGCCCGTCCGGCACCTCGGCGATCGCCTCGATCGGCTCGGGCACCGCCAGCAGCCGAAGCGGCCGTTCGGGTGCCCGGCCGGGGCGCGGCAGGGGCTGCGGCCAGTGCGTTCCCGACAGGCCGTCGACGGCGGGCACCGCGGCAGCGGCCCGCTCCGGAATGTGACTGTCGCGACTGACCAGCCGGACGACGTGGTCGCGTCCCAGGCGCGCGGCCAGCCGGTCGGCGAGGCGGGCGAGCGCCTCCTCGTCCTCCGTCCGGTCCGGCGCAATCCGGGCGGCGGCCACCTGCTCGGCATCGAAGGCCTCGACCACCTCTGCGGCGAGCCGTACCAGTTCGATCCCCTCGCCGGTATCGAGGCCGCTGTCGAAGGTGACCAGCCGCTCCCGCAGCAGCGAGGCCATCACGTCGGGCGCGCGTGCCGGCCGGCTGAGCCCCGCCTCTATCCGCAAGGCCCTGCCGTCGAGGCGGAACAGGGTCAGCGCCAGTCGCCGCGCGCCCTGGCCGTGGCGCGTCAGCGGTTCGGCGAGATGTCCGGCCAGCGTCCGGATCGTCCGCTCGATGTCCTCGACCAGGCGGATCGGCTCGGCGAAGGTCCGCTCCACGAGAAACGCCGGCGGCGCGCGCAGCGGCGACAGCGGCTCGTCGGCCCTGGCGAGGGCCCGGTCGAGACGGGTCAACAGGTCGGGGCCGAACCGGGCGGCCAGCGTCTGGCGCGGCAGGCCGACGAGCTGGCCGATGCGCTTCAGGCCGAGCCGGTCGAGCGTGGCGACGGTGGATGGGTCCGCCTCGAGCGCCCCGACGGGCAGGGCCGCGACGGCCTCGGCGTTGCCACCGGGCGGTACGACGGTTCCCGGCGTCGTGCGGGCAAGCGCACGGGCCGCGGTTGCCGTGTCGGCGATCGCGGCGGCGCCGGTCAGGCCTCGGCGCCGCAACCGGCCGGTGAGGTCGGCGAGAAGCGCGGTCTCGCCGCCGAACAGGTGGGTGCAACCGGCGATGTCCAGGACCAGGCCGCACGGCCCGTCGAGCGACACCAGCGGCGTGTAGCGCCCCGCCCACTCGGCAAGCGCCAGCAGCGTTCGGCGGTCCGCCTCCGGATCGGCGGGAAAGGTCTCGAGGTCGGGTCGGCGGGCGCGGGCGTCGGCCAGCGTCAGGCCCGGATCGAGCCCGGCCGCGGCGGCGACCCGGTCGACGGCGGCGAGCCGCATGGCGTTGCCCGCAGTCTCGACCGTGGCGTGCGGGACCGCGGGAGCGCCCGTCTCATCCGGCGCGCCGGAGCGGCAGGACGGCCGGCCGGTCGGCGGAGCCCCCCTCAGCCGTTCGACCGGCAGGTGCGGCAGCCTGACGGCGAGGAACCGCCGTGCCGGACCGATCGGATCCAGGCCAATCGGATCCGGACCAGGCCGATCCGGGCTGACCGGTGCCGGGGTCCGCGATGCCGGACGTGAGGAGGGGAGGGGCGGGGGTGAAGACGTGCTCATCGGGCTTCCACATCAGGGTGAAACAGCCGCCGGGGCGGGCGGCGTTGCGTTCCAGATCGGCCTGCCAGGCCGGCTGCGGCAGGGCCAGGGACTCGGAAACGCCCAGGTCCGCGGGCGGGCTGATGCGCCAGCGGGTGCGGGCTGCGCTGAGGCCGGCGCCGGCGCCCGGCCGAACCAGCATCGCGGTCACGCCGCTGCGGGCGGCGCGTAGGGTCAGTCGCCGGGTCGCGGTCATGTCGACCACTGCCGGGTCGCCCCGGATCTCGGCCAGCACGGCGGCGAGGGCCCGGCTCGACAGGCCCTCCTCGGCCGCCCACAGCGCCTCGCGGGGGCGCCGCGTCTCCACGATCAGCAGCCGGCCGGGGTCGAGGCCGAAGGCGGCAAGGCCCGGACCGTAGGGCCGGCCCCATTCGCCGGCGCCGTCGAAGGTGGTCACGATCAGCGTCCAGCGGCCACCCGGCCGGTGGCGGCCAGTGGGGCCCTGCGCTGTCCGCTCCAGAGGTGGCCGGTCAACGTCGACCCGATCGCCGCCGGGCCAGGCGCAAAGACGGGCGGCAAGCGCTGCGGCGAAGCCGAAGGCGAGCGCCCCGTTCGCCTCGCTGGCGCGGATTTCGTGCAGGTCCCCCCGCCTCAGGCCGCCGCCGAGCGTGTCGTCGAGCGCGGGATGGCCGAGCGGGACAGGCGACGCGACCCGGCTTTGATCCGGCTCCGCCGACCCACCCCCGTCACCCTCCAGCCGCGCGATGCGCCGCCGCAGGCTGTCGAGATCGGGCAGGGTGTCAGGTGCGTCGGGCACAATGGCTCTCCGTTCCGGGCAAATGCTTCCGCCGCCCGGTGACAACAGCTTTTGTTCCTGTTTTGTTCCAATATGGATTCCATTGTTCAGCGTGAGAGTCAATCGGCGGGCTGATCACCCGAAGGCCCGGCATCGGGTAGATTCCCCGAGAGATAACGGACCCGGGCCAAAGGCGAATCTGAAAAGCTCCGGCACGGCCCAGGCACCTCGTCGGTCAGCCCTGCCCGCGCCCCTGTACGAGCCGCGGGTGCCTCACCCGCATTTGGAATAGCCGCAGTCGAGGCAGGCGAGGCAGCCCTCGCGGTGATGCAGGCTGGGATGGCCGCAGCGGGGGCAGGTCGCCCCCGACCCTTCCGGCATGCCGGCGATCATCGCCTTCGCCTTTGGCTCTTCCCGCACGTCGCGCCGGCTGTCGCCGCTCGAGGCGAGAAAGCCGATATCGACCATGTGCTTCTCGATGACGTCGGCGATCGCGGCCAGAAGGCTCGGCACGTAGCGGCCGTTCATCCACTGGCCGCCGCGCGGATCGAACACCGCCTTCAGTTCGTCGACCACGAAGGACACGTCGCCGCCGCGGCGAAACACGGCGGAGATCAAGAGCGTCAGGGCCGCGGTCCAGGCATAGTGCTCGACATTGCGCGAGTTGATGAAGATCTCGAACGGCCGGCGCCGCCCGTCGCGGAGGATGTCGTTGATGGTGATGTAGAAGGAATGCTCCATGTCCGGCCAGCGCAGCTTGTAGGTGAAGCCGGGCAGGATCGCGTCCCGCTTCAGCGGCTCCGTCAGCCGCACGACCGCGGCGCCGTCGGGGGGAACGGTCCGGGCCTCGGCGGGTATCTCCGGCGCCGGCAGCGGCAGGCTTGTCTGCGAATCGCCGGCGGCCTCCTGACCGGCGCTTGCCTGGCCGCCGGCCGTTTCCACCACGCTGAGGACCGACCCGGTCACCGGGTTCGGCCGGTAGGTGGTGCAGCCCTTCAGGCCCATCGCATAGGCCTGCGCATAGAGGTCCTTGAAGGCCTCGAACGTGGTGTCGCGCGGCACGTTGATGGTCTTGGAGATCGAGGAATCGACCCACGGCTGCAGCGCCGCCTGCATCTTCAGGTGCGCGGCCGGGGTCAGCGTCTGCGCCGTGACGAAGGCGTCCGCGACACCGGCCTCCTCGCCGAACCGGGCGCGGTAGAGCCTGTAGGCGTGATCGCTGACCTCTTCCTCGCGGCGCGTGCCGTCGGGCATCAGCACGGCGCGCCGGTAGGCCAGCGAGAAGATCGGCTCGATGCCCGACGAGACGTTGTCGGCGAACAGCGAGATGGTGCCGGTCGGGGCGATCGAGGTGACGTGCGAGTTGCGCAGGCCGTGCGTCGCGATCAGCGCCCGAACGTCCTCGTCGAGCCGGGCGACCGTCGGGCTTTCCAGGAACCGGTCCCTGTCGAACAGCGGGAAGGCGCCCTTCTCGGCGGCGAGCCGCGCGCTCGCGCGATAGGCGGCATTCTGGATCGTCCGCATCCAGGCGCCGGCCGCCTCGGCGCCCTCGTCGGAACCGTAGACCAGCCCGAGCATGGCAAGAGCATCCGCAAGACCGGTGACGCCGAGGCCCAGCCGGCGCTTGGCCTCGGCCTCCTCGCGCTGGGCGGGAAGCGGGAAATTCGAGACGCCGACGACGTTGTCGAGGAAACGGATCGCGGTCGCCACCGTCTCCTCAAGTTCGTCGGCGTCCAGGCGCGCCGTCGGCTCGAAGGGATCATGAACCAGTCTGGCGAGGTTGACGGAGCCGAGCAGGCAGGCGCCGTATGGCGGCAGCGGCTGCTCGCCGCACGGATTGGTCGCCTGGATCGTCTCGCAATAGGCGAGGTTGTTCTCCGCATTCACCCGGTCGATGAAGATGACCCCCGGTTCCGCGTAGTCGTAGGTGGAGCGCATGATGCGGTCCCACAGATCGCGCGCCCGCACCGTCCGGTAGACCTTGCCGTCGAAGACGAGATCCCAGTCGGCGTCGTCCGCAACCGCCTGCATGAAGGCGTCGGTCACGAGGACCGACAGGTTGAACATCCTCAGCTTCGCCGAGTCCGCCTTGGCGTCGATGAACAATTCGATGTCGGGATGGTCGCAGCGCAGCGTGCCCATCATGGCGCCGCGGCGGTGGCCGGCCGACTGGATCGTCCGGCACATGGCGTCCCAGACCTCCATGAAGCTGACCGGCCCGGACGCGTCGGCGCCGATCGACTTCACCACCGCGCCCTTCGGCCTCAGCGTCGAGAAGTCGTGGCCGATCCCGCCGCCCTGCTGCATGGTCAGCGCCGCCTCGCGAAGCTGCGTGAAGATGCCGTCGAGGTCGTCGGGGATCTCTCCCATGACGAAGCAGTTGAACAGGGTCACCCGGCGGCCGGTGCCGGCCCCCGCCAGGATGCGGCCTGCGGGCAGGAACGCGCCCGACTTCAGCGTCTCGTGAAACCGCTGCGCCCACGCATCGCGACGCTCGGGGACCTCGGCGTCCGCGACGGCACGCGCAACCCGGCCGAGGGTATCGTCGACGCTGTCCTCGACGGGAGCGCCGCCCTCGCCGCGCAGCCGGTACTTCATGTCCCAGATCTCGGTTGCGATCGGGGAGAGCGGTATGGAGTCGCGGGAGGTCCTGCTTGCCATGCTCGATACTCGTTACGCGCGCCCAAGGTGGCGCCACCTTCCAATATCGTGCGAAACGTGCACGAGGTCAATAAATGTTCATGTTTTGTACCTGAGAGGCAACGTCCTCGACATGCCGGAGACGGGATTTGCATCCAATTATTGACACTTAATCAGTCGTCGGAATCCGATAACCGTGAGATCATCGCCGGACCGGCGGAAGATTCGGTGCAACGGCGATCAGCCAATGCGCGCCGGTCCCGGGGAGTATCAACGATGCCGTACGGCAATGAACGCAAGGGGCCTGACAACATGCAATTCACCCGTACGACGCGCCTGCGGACGATGCTGGTCGCGGCATTCGCCGGGCTTGTTTCCGCATCGAGCGGGATCGCCGGCACCGCCGATACCGATGGCCGCACGATCGCCGAACTGACGCCTGCCGCGATCGCGGCGAATCCGTCCGCCTTCAAGATCTGCCCCGAATCGCCGGACGACCCCAACACCTTCGCCCTGTGCGCAACCGCCAAGTGCTGGACCCTCGACGGGGTCGCCTACTGCAAGTGCGACGTGCTGAACGAAGACAGCATTTCGCTGCCCTTCCACTTCCGCGCAGGCGGCAAGCGGCAGGATGTCTGCGATCTGCTGAAGGAGGGCGTCGAAAACGGCTTCACGATCAGCACCTACGCCACGCCGCGCCAGCTCGAAAAGGATTACAAGCCGGCCAAGGAGAAGCTCGGCCGGCCGCTGGCGCTCTACACCTGTCCGGGAACGAGCATGGGCGCGGAGGCCGGATACTCCGCCCAGTGCGACGGCGGCGTCTGCTTCAAGAGCACGGTCGGCCAGGACTTCCCCGGCCTCGGGCACGTCAAGAAGGACGAGATCGTCTGTTCCTGCCCGCCCGCCGCGGCCTCGCCCATCGGTTTCCAGGCCTCCGGTCCGTGGTCGTGCAGGCCCGGCGCCAAGAACGTCAACGGCCGCTGCTGCGATCAGGACTACCAGGAACGGCTGTGCGGCGTGACGAGCGTCTCCAAGACAGGAACCAGGATCGCGGTCGGTGCGCCGACCGGCGTCGCAACCGTTCTATCGAAGCTGCTCGACGGCAAGGCACCGGCGATCAATCGCTGCGTCTTCCAGTAGTCGGCTCCCGCTACCCGGCCCGCAAACCGCCGACTCCGATACCGATTGCGACGACCGGCCGGCCGCCTTGGCCGGCCGGTTTTCGCATAGCGCAGGGAAAGCCGCATAACCCTCCGCATTGCCCAATTGTCGTTCGACTCCCAAACTACCTTTGCACTAACAATGGCCGATCCTTTCGGGGACTTCATCGGACCAGGCGGCACGCGCTTTGACAGCCCTGTCCGCAATCGTGGGAAGGAACGACAATGACCAGAAAGACCCTGGAGGACGCGCTCGCGTCGGCCGGCAACACGGTGGACATGCTGCGCAATTCGCAGATCGGCGCCTATGTCTATCCGGTCGTGCCGCCGGAATTCACCAACTGGCGCAGCGAACAGTGGGCCTGGAGCCATTCCGCGGTGCTCTTCGACCAGTCCCACCACATGGCCGAACTGATGGTCGAGGGTCCCGACGCCAGGAAGCTTTTGTCCTATCTGGCCATCAACTCCTTCGAGAACTTTCCCGTCGACAAGGCCAAGCACTTCGTGCCGTGCAGCCATGGCGGCCATGTCATCGGCGACGTGATCATCTTCCACCTGGCGGAGAACCAGTACAATCTCGTCGGGCGCGCCCCGACGGTGAACTGGGTCGAGTTCAACGCCTCGACCGGCGGCTACGACGTCGAGCTTGCCCGCGACGACCGGTCGCCGCCGCGGCCGGGCGGCAAGCCGGTGGTCCGGCGGCACTACCGCTACCAGATCCAGGGGCCGAACGCCCCGCAGATCCTCGAGAAGCTGAACGGCGGGCCGGTGCCGGAGATCCGGTTCTTCAACATGGACGAGATCACCATCGCCGGCCGCAAGGTGCGGGCGCTGCGCCACGGCATGGCCGGCGCGCCCGGTCTCGAGGTCTGGGGTCCCTACGAGGAGGGCGAGGAGATCCGCGCCGCCATCATCGAGGCCGGCAGGGACCACGGCCTGCACCAGGTCGGCTCGCGCGCCTATGCCACCAACACGCTCGAATCGGGCTGGATCCCCTCGCCGCTCCCGGCCGTCTATACGGGCGAGAAGATGAAGCCCTATCGCGAATGGCTCCCGGCCGACAGCTACGAGGCGACCGGCTCGATCGGCGGCAGCTTCGTCTCCGCCGACATCGAGGACTACTACGTCAACCCGTATGAGCTCGGCTACGGGATATACGTGAAGTTCGACCACGACTTCATCGGCCGCGAGGCGCTCGAGAAGATGAAGGACGCCCCGCAGCGCCGCAAGGTCACCTTCGAATGGAACGCCGAGGATGTGGCGAGGGTGATGGCATCGATGTTTGCGCCCGAGGGCGAGGCCTACAAGTACATCGACCTGCCGCTGTCGAACTACGCCTCGTCCTCCTACGACAGGATCGAGATGGGCGGCAGGACGGTCGGCTTCTCGATGTTCGCCGGCTACAGCTACAACGAGAAGTCCATGCTGTCGCTCGGCATCGTCGATCCGGACATCAACGAGGGCGACGTGCTGACGCTGGTCTGGGGCGAGGAGGACGGCGGCACACGCAAGACCACCGTCGAGCCGCACCGGCAGACCGAGATCCGCGTCCGGGTGTCTCCCGTCCCCTATTCGAAGATGGCGCGAGAATCCTACGCCGACAGCTGGCGCACCCGCAGAGCCTGAGGGCTGCGCCGCAGCCGAACCTACGCTTGCGGCAGCCCGACGGCCTCTCTGACCTCGGCCGATCTGAGTAACACGTCCGTGCCCAGATGGCCGTCGGCGCCCGGACCGCTCAGCCAGGCGATCGCCTTCGCCACCCACTCCGCGGGGATGTGCACCGACGGGTCGAGCTGGCTGACCGGATTGACGCCCGAGGCCTTGATGGCGACCTGCATGCCGGTTGCCACCGTGCCCGGGCTCAGGCCGACGACGCGGATGCCCCTGTCCCGGTATTCCTTGTCGGCGCACATGGTCAGCGACAGGACGGCGGCCTTCGTCGCGCAATAGTGGCTCCAGCCCTCCAGCGCGCTGGTCGCCGCGCCGGAGCTGATGTTGATGATCGTGCCGGAACCCTGCTCCTCCATGACCGGCAGCGCGGCGCGCAGGCCGTGATAGACGCCCATCAGGTTGATGTCGACGACCTTCGCCCACTCCTGCGGATCGGACTCGGCAATCCGGGCGATCGGCTCGATAACGCCGGCATTGTTGAGGAGAATGTCCAGCCGGCCGAATTCGCTCCGGCAGATCCTCACGGCATCGGCAACGTCGTAGTAGCGCGATACGTCGCATGTCCAGGCAAGCGCCTTGCCGCCGGCCGCGACGATCTCGTCGGCGATCCCGGAAATGTCCCCGCTCGATCGCGCCGCGAGCACGACCGAGACGCCCCGGCCTGCGAGCTCACGCGCGGCCGCGGCGCCGATTCCGCGGCTTGCACCCGTTATGATCGCGGCCTGTCCTGCCAGTTCGCTCATGGGGGTTCTCCCTGATAAGTCGGTTGTTGGATCGCCGCGTCCGCGACGGAGGAGTCATGCGTTCCGGCCTTCGCCGAGAGCGGCGAGCCGCTGCCGCGCCGATTCGGGCAGCGGCGGCGGTGCCGGTGCCCGGGCTGCTTCGACGAGCAGCCGGTCCGACGCCGTCTCGATCGTGGCCTCCAGCCGCGCCAGGAACTCCTTGCGCGGCAGCCCGGCCGGGATCGGGTCGAGGAATTCGACGAGGATGGTGCCGGGATAGCGCTGCCACCGGCGCCTCGGCCAGTATAGCCCCGAATTGAGCGCGACGGGCAGGCAGGGCACGTCCATCTGCTGGTAGAGCAGGACGACCCCGGCCTTGTAGGCGGGTTCGGCGCCCGGCGGCCGGCGCGTGCCTTCGGGAAAGATCAGCACCTGGCGGCCCGAACGTGCCTCCAGACGCGCGACGCCCGCCATCTCCTTCAGTGCGCGCGCGCCCTTGTCGCGCCGGACCGAGATCATGCCGGCCCGCGAGATCCACCAGCCGAACAGCGGAATCCGGGTCAGCTCGTGCTTGAGTATGAAAACGGGGTCGGCGAAGCAGTGCAGAAGCGCGAAGGTCTCGAACATCGACTGGTGCTTGGCGGCCACCAGCCATGGACCCCGATAGGGAAGAGGCCCGCCACGGACTTCGAGGCGCACCCCGCCGACCACCCTCAGCAGCCATACCGAGCTCTTCGCCCAGCCCTGCATCAGCACCGTCAGGCGCGGACGCGGCAGCCAGATCAGCGGCAGGCACGCCGTCATCCACAGGATGAGGTTTACATAGAAGGCAAGGTTGAAGAGGAGCGATCTGAGAACCACCGGTCGGGCCCTGCGTTGCCGGGAATGCGCAAGGGTCTATCCGTGGACCCGCGTGGGGTCCAGATCAACCGCGCAGATGTCGGGGCCGTCAGCCGCCAATCGCGGCGTGCTCGGCGTCCAGCGAGGTCGAGGGGCCGCCGAGCCGCAGCCGGGCGAGCGACATCAGGTACTTGGTGTATTCGGCGAGCAGCAGCCGCGTGGTGCCCGGATTGCGCCACCAGTTGTCGATGTGCACGCGTCCGGTGACGACGGGGTAGGGAATGAGGCTTGCCTCCGGCATCTCGCGGCTGATCTCGTTGAGGCTGCGCGGCAGGTGGTAGCTGGCCGTGACGACGATCAGCGTGTTGAAGCCGTTGCCGCGCGCCCAGTCGCGCGCCTCCTTGGCGTTGCCGACCGTGTTCAGCGCGGAGTGACCGAGATCGACGCAGCAGAAGAACAATCCGTCGTGATCGGGGGTCAGGCTGGCGAGCGTCTCGCGGGTGGTCCCCGGATGGACGCCTGAAATCAGCAGACGCCGCGCCCGGCCCTCGCCGAGCAGGGTAATCGCATCCGTGATCCGTTCCGCGCCTCCGGTCAGCGCGACGATCGCATCGGCGCGCTCGCTGACGCGTGGACGCTCCAGCGCGGCGACGGATTCCACGAAATGCGCAAAGCCGATCGCGAACGCGATCACGCCGCCGATCAGGAATCCCAGCACCGCGATGGTGCCGAGACGCACGGACGTCGAACGCCGCCGCACCGGCGCAGGGTCCGCTGCCGGTCCGGTGTGTTCAGTGGTGCCGTTGTCCGGGCCGATCCGGGCCATCTGCTCGCTTTCCACCATCCCAGCCGGGAAGGATACTAAGGATTGCGGCCACGTCACGGCAAGTGTTGCGGCGGTGCGTCGCACAAGAGAATTGTCAGTCGAAAACCTTGAGGAACCGGAACACCGCGAGCCGGGAGCTCATGGCGGTCAGCGCGGCCACCAGCAACACGGTCAGGCCAATACCGGCAAATGCAGTCCAGCCGATCGAAAGGCCGCCGAACAGCGCGTCGAACTGATCCCCGGCCGGCGTCGCCGAGAACTGCGACGACGACCACCGGATAGCCGCGAACGACGCCAGCGCCGCCAGTCCGCCGGCAAGTCCGCCGCGGAAGCCGAGCCGCAGGAAATGCCGCTCGAACTCGCGGGCGATGAAGGATTCCTTGGCCCCGACCAGATGCAGCACCTCGACGATGTCGCGGTTGGAGGCCATCGCGCCGCGTGTTGCGAAGATCACCGACAGGACGGTCGCCACCAGGACGAGGACCAGGATGGCGCTGCCGCTGATCGTCAACGTGTTGGCCATCACGGCAAGCCGCCCCTGCCAGAGCTCGTGATCGTCGAGGCTGGCGCTCGGCACCGACTGCGACAGGCGGCGGCGCAGTTCGCCGATATCGGGCGGTGCGGAGCGGTCGACCTCGACGACGATCAGGCGGGGCACCGGAAGCTCGTCGAGATCGACGCCCGCGCCCAGCCATGGTTCGAGCAGATCACGCAGTTCCTGGTCGGACAGCGCTCCGGCCCCGGTGACGCCGGGCATCGACCGGATGATGTCGAGCGCCTCGGTCACGGCGGCGGTGACGTCGAGCCCTTCGAGCGGGCGGACCTGGACGGTGATCTCCGCGGAGATGTCCGACCGCCAGTCCGCCGAGGCGGAGGCGATGACTGCGACCGCGCCGACCGTGATGCAGGCCAGGAAGGACATGATCGCCAGGACGAAGAACAGCGCCCGTCCGGCAATGCTGGAGGCCGGGACGATCGCGCCGGCGGGCTCGAAGTCCTCGTCCGGCTCCGAGCCGTCCTCGTCGAGATCGTCGATGCGCAGGTCGTCCGCGTCCTCCGCGTCCCGTGCGTCGCGGAAGCCGTCCTTGAGGTCTGCGGGCAGGACCATGCGCGCCTCAGTCGTAGATGTGGACCCGGCCCTCGTTCAGGACGAAGCGTCGCGCGTCGTACTGATCCATGAGGCCGATATCGTGGGTTGCGATGACCACGGTGGTGCCAAGCCGATGCAGTTCCATGAACAGCCGCAGCAGCCGTCGGGCAAGGGTGGGGTCGACATTGCCGGTCGGCTCGTCGGCCAGCAGCATCTCGGGCTGGGTGATGACGGCGCGAGCGATCGCCGCGCGCTGCTTCTCGCCGCCCGACAGCACCGGCGGGCGCACGTGGACGCGGTCGCCGAGGCCAACCCAGTGCAGCAGCTCGATGACGTCGGTGCGGTAGGAGGTCTCCGGCTTGCCGATCACCCGCAGCGGCAGCGCGACGTTCTCGTAGGTGGTGAGGTGGTCGAGCAGGCGGAAATCCTGGAAAACCACCCCGATCCGACGGCGCAGGGTGGGCAGGTCGGTGCGCGGCAGGCTCGCCACGTCGTGATCGAACACCGACATCAGGCCGCGGGTCGGCTTCAGCGCCAGGAACAGCAGCCGCATCAGCGACGTCTTGCCGGCGCCAGACGGTCCGGTCAGGAACTGGAACGATCCCCGGTCTATGCGGAACGAAACGTCCCGCAGCACCTCCGGCCCCATGCCGTATCTGAGCCCGACATTTTCGAAACGAATCAACACTCAGCTCCAACGGCGGACGGATGGACGGCAGGCCGGACGGGCCGGGGCCGCGCGACGTGCCCGCGCCCGGGAACGTTCTCGATCAGGGCCGGGTCGCGCATCCTGCGATCGTTCCCGTAGCCTCGCAGACACCCTCTTAACGCTTCATTAATCATAATCCGGCGAGGTGATGCGTACGCGGCACGGACTCATTCGACGCGTTCCGACAGTCGGCGGACGAACCTTATGAAGATTACCTGCCCGGGCTGCAACACTGGCTACTCGGTCGACGCGCATTCCTTCCATCGGCACGGTCGCATGGTCCGATGCGCCCGTTGCCGGCATGTCTGGCACGCGGTCGCCGACGCGCCGGTCATCGACATCCTGCCGCCCGAAATTGACGAAGCTGCGACGACGGCACTGATCGTGGTCGACCGGTCGCTGGACCGATATCTCCGCCAGCTCGTGTCCGAGGAGGGCTTCCGCATGGCGGCCCCGCCGCACCGCGCGGTCCGCGACGACGGCCAGGTCGGCGATCTCCGGACGGCTCGCCTGCTGATCCGCCGGCACCGGGGTGTCATGCGGGCCGCGGGAGCATGCGTGCGGCTCGCGGCGACCGCGATTCCTCGCCGCCCGCGCGGCCGGACCGGCCCGGTCGGGCGTCGCGGCATGCTCGCCGCCGCGCTGGCCGCGGTGCTGGTGCTCGAGATTGCCGCCATTCACCATCGCGAAGACATCGTGCGAACGATGCCGGCCGCAGCGGGGCTGTTTGCCATGGTCGGGCTGCCGGTGGAGCCGCGCGGGATGGATCTCGCCTATGTTGCCCAGGGCCGGGAGCGCGGGAGCGGCGCACCGTTCCTGGTCGTGGCGGGCGACATACGCAATATCGATCGAGGCGAAGCGCTTCCCGCCCTCCGGTTTGCGCTTCGGGGCGCAGACGGCGATGAAGGTGCCCGGGCGGAGAAGCCGCCACAGCGCTCGACAGCAGCCGACGGGGCCGTGCCATCCCAGACGCGCCTTGCCTCGCCGCCGCAGGAAGCCGAGGATGGGCCGGTTCGAGTCATCGAACGGACGAAGCGTTTCGCGGAGTACAGGAATTGACCACGATCGAGCGGCGGGGCCATCGAATACGCGTGCTGTTCTCGCCGGAGGACATCGCCGCGCGCAACCGGGCGCTTGCCGACGAGATCAGCCGGAAGGCGGGATCGGAGATCCTGGTCATCGCGATCCTCAAGGGCAGCTTCGTGTTCGCGGCCGATCTGCTGCGTGCGCTCTACGAGGCGGGACTCTCCCCGCAGGTCGAGTTCATGAGCCTGTCGAGCTACGGCGCCGGCACCGCGTCGTCTGGGCAGGTGTCGGTGCTGCGGGACGTGGAAACCGACGTTGCCGGCCGCACGGTCATCCTCGTCGACGATATCCTCGAATCGGGACGGACACTCGCCTATGCCAAGGACCTGCTCGCGGCACGAGGCGCGGCCCGGGTGCTCTCCTGCGTGCTGCTGGACAAGCCCGGCCACCGTGCCGCCAGTATCGACCCGGATTTCGTCGGATTCGACTGTCCCGACCTGTTCGTGGTCGGGTATGGAATGGATGTCGCCCATGCGTTCCGCGAGCTGCCCTTCGTCGGTGTCGTCGAGGATCGCGCCTGACGCGGACGGCGCGCCGGGCCCGGTACCGGCACCGGTCATGAGTACGGGGTGAACCGAATGGCTACGGTCTTGCTGGTTGAGGATGACGACGGCGTCCGCAGCTTCGTGAAGCGGGCGCTGGAGATCGACGGCTACTCGGTGCACGCCGCCGCCGACGGCGCCGAGGCCCTCGATCTGCTGCGCGGGCCGGCCCGCGAGGCGGGCCTCGTGCTGTCGGATATCGTCATGCCGGTCATGGACGGCATCGCGCTGGCGCAGAGCGTGGCGCGCGAGCGTCCGGAGGTGCCCGTAGTTCTGATGACCGGCTATGCCAACCAGCGCGAACGCGCCGACGGGCTCCACGCCATCGTGCGCGACATCGTGCTCAAGCCGTTCACGCTCGCCGAAATCCGCGAGCGGGTGCGCGCCGCCCTCTGAGACGGGCTCAGAACCGCTCCAGCAGCCGTTCCAGGTAGTCCTTCTCGATGCTCGGACGGCTCGGGTCCGACAGCCGGCGGCGAAGCTCCTCGAGGATCTCGCGGGCCCGCTGCACGTCGATCTCCTCGGGAACCTTGACGGTCACGCCGTAGTCGGGCCCCTCGGTGCGCAGCGGCCGGCCGAAGGGATCCGTGCGCTGGCGTCCGTTCGGACCCGGCTGTCCCTGCCCCATGCCCTGCGCCATCTGCTCGGCCATCGACTGGGCGCCGCGACGCAGGTTGTCGAGCGCCCGGCCCTGTTCGGAGAGCGCGTCGCCGGTGTCGCCCTGACCGAGCGACTGCTGGGCCTCGCCCATCGCCCCGCCGGCCTGGCCGAGTTCGCTGCCGGGCTGGCCGCCCATTCCCCTCAGCTGCTCCATGAGCTGGCGAAGCTGCTCGCGCAGGTCGCCCTGACCCTGTCCCAGCTGGCCGAGCTGATCGCCCTGCTGGCCCTCGCCGTTCTGTCCCTGCTGACCCTGCTGGCCTTGTTGTCCCTGCTGCTGGTTGAACTGGAAGGTCTGGTCCATCAGCTGCTGCTGGCGGCGGATCAGGTCGCCCAGCTGGTCGAGCATCTCGCCCATCGGGCCGGACTGCATCTGGCCCGGCTGCATGCGGCCGTTGCGCAGGTTCTCCAGGAGGTTGCGGAGCTCGCTCAGCATCTGGCGCGCCGAATCGCGGGCGCCGCTGCGGGCCATGTTCTCGATCGCGTCGAGCAGGCGCTGCAGGTCGTTGCGGGTGAAGGTCTGGGCGTTCGGATCGACCGGCAGCTGATCGGCGAGGTCCTGGTTTTCCATGCCGCGCTGCGCAAGTTCGCGCAGGAACTCGTCGAGCGCCTGGCGCAACTCGGCCATCAGCCGCTCGATCTCGTCATCCGGCGCGCCGTCCTCGAGCGCCTGCATAAGTCGCTCCTGGGCGGCGCGCAGGTCCTCGGCCGCCAGCGACAGGTCGCCGTCTTCGATCTGCAGCGCCACTTCCCAGAGCTGGTCGACGACGCTGCGCAGCGTCTCCTCGCTGCCGTCGCCCGACTTGAGACGCCAGAAGGCGCTGCGCAGGCCCAGATAGACGCCGTAATCGTCGATGTGGTCCTCCGGATCGATCGCCAGCACGTCGAGGAGGCGGGCCACCGTCGGCGCCGAATTGCGGTCGAGCGCCAGGGTGCGGCGCTGCTCGATGACGGCGCGCGCCAGCGGCTCGTAGAAGGGCCGCTGCGGGAGCGTGATCTCGAGCGATTCGCTCAGGCCTTCCTGGCCGGCGTCGTCGCGGACGACGAGGCGCAGCTTGACCTTCGAGCCCGCCCAGGGATGCGACGACAGGTCCTTGATGGTCTGGGCGGTGCCCGACTGTGCGCGCAGCTGCGGCAGCGTCAGGGCGAAGTCCGGGGCGGGGACGAGCGGATCGGCGGCGGCGAGTTGCGGATCGAGCGGCACGAAGGTCGCCTCGCCCGAAACGACGCCGTAATCGTCGCTGACGGAGTAGTTCAGCCGCAGCGCCTGTGTCGCGGTGAAATCGGGCGGCTGCGCGAAGCCGACCGACGGCGGCTGGTCCTGAATGACGTCGAAGGCCCAGTCGTAGATCGTCTCGCCGTCGAGCTCGATGCCGACGCTGCCGCTGTCGTCGAGCGTGATCTGGTACTCGGCCGGCCCCGTGGCGACGGCTTCGGCGCCTTGTGCCTGCTCGTTCCCTTCAGCTGCGGAGGCGGAAGTGGAGGCGATGGGAGTCGGCTCGGCCATGCCGATGGCGGCCGTGACGCGTACGCCGGCGCTGTTCGGCGCCCGCACGACGAGGCGCGATCCTTGAGGCACCGAGACGGCATCGGGTCGATTCGCGGCATCGCCGCGATCCCTCTGCGCCGGCGCGGCGCGGGTTCCGCCGGTCAGCAGGATCGGCGGCCGTCCCGTATAGCGGGGCGGCGACACCCAGGCGTCGATGCGTGCGATCTGCGTCTCGTCCGGCCCCGCCGGCGCGACCACCGACAGCAGCCGGCCGCGCCAGTCCTGTCCCGCCCAGGCCAGCGCCACCACGAACATCAGCAGCACCACGGCGCGCAGGGCATAGGGGTCGCGCTCGGCGACGCGCGGTGCGGGAATGCCGGCCGATAGCCGGCCCAGGCCGGCGGCGGCGCGGCTGCGATGCGCCGCCCACAGACGTTTCGTCGCCTCGTCGGCCTGGCTGGCGGGCAGCGTATCGGACAGCGCGGTCAGCGGACGGTGCTGCAGGCCGGTCGCCGTCTCCACGCGATGGCGCGACTCGCTGGCGCCCGGCAGATGGACCCGCCTCAGCGGCCACAGCGCCGCCGCGAAGGCAATCGCGAACAGCACCAGTCCGGCGATCCTGAACGCCGGCGGCAGGGTGAGCCAGAGACCCAACCACGATACGATGCAGTAGAGGGCGACGACGAGGATCGCTGGCAGCACGGCGGGCCACAGACGCTCGAAGGAGAGCGCCAGCCCCGCCCGCTGGATCGCTCCGCGGATCTTCAGACGCTGCGCGCCCTCCGGGCCACCGTCCGCGGCGTGCCTTCCCGAAATCCTCGGAGGTCTGCGTTGCGTCGTCTCTGGTCCGGCCAACGGATCATCCTTCCCGGTCGACTTCACCCCAATAGTCTAGGGCGAGCCTGGGCTGGGGAAAGCCGGAGCATAGGCTGGATTGCAATCGTGGCGCCAATCAGGCGTTTGTGAGCGCCGTGCTCAGCCGCCGTCCAGCCAGGGCGGCAGGCGGTCCAGGCCGATCAGGTCGTCATAGTCCGGACGCGGGCGGACGACGGCGAAGGCATCGTCGCGCACCATGACCTCGGGGACGAGCGGGCGGGTGTTGTAGGTGGTCGACTGGACGGCACCGTACGCGCCCGCCGACATGATCGCCAGCAGGTCACCGGACCGGCTGCGCGGCAGGCTCCGGGCCAGCGCCAGATAGTCGCCCGTCTCGCAGACCGGGCCGACGACGTCGACCACGTCCCGGACGGCGCCGGCCGCCGGCTCGTCGACGGGGACGATCTCGTGATGGGCCTCGTAGAGCGTCGGCCGGACCAGGTCGTTCATCGCCGCGTCGACGATCAGGAAGATCTTGTCATGGCCCTGCTTCACGTACAGCACGCGGGTGACCAGGATGCCGGCATTGCCGGCGATCAGCCGCCCCGGTTCGACGATCACCTTGCAGCCGAGCGCCGAGACCCGCCGGTGGACGATCCGGCCGTAGTCGGCGGGCAGCGGCGGCGGCGCGCCGTTGCCGGCGTAGGGGATGCCGAGCCCGCCGCCGAGGTCGATGTGCTCGATCCGGTGGCCGTCGTCGCGCAATCCACCGACAAGCTCGCCGAGGCGTTCGAACGCCGCGTCAAAGGGCTCCAGCTCGGTGATCTGGCTGCCGATATGCATGTCGATGCCGGTTACCTTCAGGCCCGGCAGTTCGGCGGCGCGCCGATAGACGTCGCGCGCCCGCGCCCAGGGGATGCCGAACTTGTTCTCCGCCTTTCCCGTCGCGATCTTGTGATGGGTCCTGGGATCGACGTCGGGATTGATGCGCAGCGACACCGGGGCGGTCTGGCCGCGCGCGGCGGCTATCTCCGACAGCAGCTCGAGCTCGGGCTCGGATTCCACGTTGAAGCACAGGATGTCCTCGTCGAGCCCGTAGGCGAGCTCGCGGGCGGCCTTGCCGACGCCGGAGAAGACGATGCGGTCGCCGGGCACCCCGGCGGCGCGGGCGCGCCTGAGTTCGCCCTCGGAAACCACGTCCATGCCGGCGCCGAGGCGGGCCAGCGTCGTCAGCACGGCCTGGTTCGAATTGGCCTTCATCGCGTAGCAGATCAGCGAGGGAAAGCCCGCCAGCGCTTCGGCGAACACCCGGTAGTGGCGCTCCAGCGTCGCCGTCGAATAGCAGTAGAACGGCGTGCCGACGGACCGGGCGATGTCGGCCACCGGCACGTCCTCGGCGTGCAGGACGCCGCCGCGATAGCCGAAATGATGCATCGGGTGCGCCTACATCAGCAGTCCGTCGAGGATGAACGGCTTGTCGGGCTTGACGCCATCCGGCGGCGGCGGCGTCTTGACGGCGGGATCGCGCACCTCGGCAGGATCGGACCCGGGCGGCGGCTCGAGCTGGGTCGGCTTGATGCCGCAGCCTGCAAGCAGCAGCGAGACGGACAGGCCGGCGGCCAGCAGGAGTGTACTGTTGACGGACATCCTCACCTTCGATCTTTCCAGCGGTATTTCCACCAACCCGACGGGTGCCGTGGTCGCGGCGGCCTGAGCCACCACGACGGCGACCGGTAGCAGAATTCCGCTGCAAACGGAACAGCCTGGCAGGCAGCGCCGATCCGTCGCCGCCCTCAGTCGCGCGCCTCCGCTTCGATCGCCTCCATGTCGTCGTCCGACATGCCGAAATGGTGACCGATCTCGTGGATCAGCACGTGGGCCACGAGATGGCCCAGCGTGTCGTCGGACTCCGCCCAGAAGTCGAGCAGCGGTCGCCGGTAGAGCCAGATCATGTTCGGCAGTTCGCCGGTCTGGACGTGGCCTCGATGGGCAAGGCCGGTGCCCTGGAACAGGCCGAGCAGGTCATACGGGGACTCCAGCCCCATCTCGTCGAGAACGTCCTCGTCGGGAAAGTCGGCGACGCGGATGACGATCTCGCCGCACAATTTCCGGAACGCGTCGGGCAGCGTGCCGAAGGCATCGCCGGCGAGCGCCTCGATCTCGTCGAGCGACGGCGAGGGACGATCCTGCCAGAAGGAATGGGAATTCGCGCGTGCCATGGCCGCTCAGAGATAGGTCGCGGCGAGATAGAACAGAAGGCCTACGAACGCCAGCAGTGACAGCCCGCGCCCGATGCGCCTGCCCCACACCTCGACCGCGTCGTCGGGATCGGCGTCCTGTCCGGCGAAATGCGCCTTCGCCCGGTCCGCCTGCCTGACGAAGCTCGACGTGCCGAACACCTCGGAGCCCGCGGCCGCGTTCTCTAGGTCCTTCAGCGCATCGGCACGGCGCGCCTCGTCGGTCTTGCCGGGCGTGGGCTTGTCGTCGCTCATCGCGGAACTGTAGCATGGCGAGGGCGCATGGTCGCCCGCCGCGGTCACTATCGGTCGCGTTCGCCCAGCCGCCGCAGCGCCTCGACGAATTCGGGGTCCTCGTCCGTGGTCATCCGCGGCAGACCGTCCTCGAGCTTCAGCCACGACAGCATCGATTCCGCGCCCCAGTGCAGGCTCGGCGGAACCGCTTCGGGATCGTCGAGGCTGCCGGTGACGACGCCGGTGCGGTCGTCCTCGAAGGAATAGTCCATGGTGATCGGCGTGCCGCAGTTCGGGCAGAAGCTGCGCAGGCCGATTTCGGAGGAGCGGTAAGTCTTCAATTCGCCGGTCAGCCTGAGATGGCCGCGCGGAACCGTGACGAAGCCCATGAAGGCCCCGCCGGACTGGCGCCGGCACATGGCGCAGTGGCAGGTCGAGCCCCGCTCTCCCTCGTAGTCGATCTCGTAGCGGACAGCGCCGCACAGGCAGCCGCCGGTGAGTGTCATCATGCCGGTACCTCGAACGACGAGTCTGTGGCGCACACTAGCACGATCGGCGGGTCGGGACATCGGGCGCGCCCGGGCCATCGATCAGGCGCGTTCGGGGGACTTTCATCCGCCAGTTGCTGCGGCCCGCGGGCCGCACCTCGAAGCCGGTCACCAGCCAATGCTGGGCAGAAGCCCCGTGATCCGGTCGAACAGGCCCGGCCTCTCCTCGGCGGCAGCGACGGTCGCACCGGGAGAAATGTCGAACGGCTCGCCCGTCGCCGCCGGCGTGTGAGCGCCCGGATCGAGGCCGCCTGGCCGGACCGAGGGCACCGGCTCCGCCGGCACCGGCGCAGCGGCGATCGATCTGGTGCCCAGCGATGCAGCCGGCGCCGTCGGGGCCGGCGTCCCAGAAGCAGGCGTCCCAGAAGCAGGCGTCACGGGGGCAGGTGTCACAGAGCTAGGCGTCACGGGCGCCGCCTCGGCCACCTTGGGCTGGCTCACGGTTACGGGGGTGGCGAGTGGACCGGATGCCCGCGCCAGCGCCTTGTCCTGCCGCCGCGCGGCTTCCAGCGCGTCGACGCGGCTCGACAAGGCCGCGACCGTATCCTCGAGCCGCTGGCGTTCGTCCTGCGCGACCAGGCACGTCCAGTTCCCGTTTTCCATCCGGCACAACTCGAACCGGCCGGACCGCGTGTCGAGCCGGACGACCTTGTCGTTGATTTCCATCAGCTGGTACCGGCCGTCCCCGGTCAGGGCGTCCAGCGGCTCCGCCTCGGCAGTTCCGCTCGCGGCCACCAGGATGAACAGCAGGGGCATTGCATGGCGCATCGCGATCTCCGGCGTGTCTGCGAATCTGGGATCGGCCGCACTATCGGGAGGAATCGGAGCGACAATGGGGTCACAACGGGGCGGATTGGCCGCAGATTGTGGCAGACCCTCCCGGGGATACCGACTGTTACATGTTTTCAACACCGCCGGCCGGCGCCGGCGGCGTGGCGAGGACGGCGCGCCGGCCTGCGCGCTGCGTCCCCGACATGATCGGGGAAAAGACGAGCGATCCGGCAGCGGCCACGGCACGGCCTGCGCGTGTAAGTTTCGCACTCAACCGTCACCTCAACTTCCGCTCATCCCCGTGACTACGGGGATCCAGCGCAACATCCGGCGCAGCCGCTGCATAGGGGCCGCGTCAGCGCCTCTCCCGACCTCAGCCGTCATGCCCGGCCTCTGTGCCGGCATCCACGGACAGCGGTCACCGCGGAGAAGACGTGGATGGCCGGGACGGGCCCGGCCATGTCGACGGGGACGCAATCGAGGTCAGGGTGGAGCGCCGATTTCGACTGCACAGCCAATTGCTTACCAGCAACCCGCCGACAGTTTTATTCACACTCTCCAGAACGCGCGTATGCTCATGTCATCTCTCCCATGCGGGGGCGTGTCCGGATCCGACACGGAC
>NZ_JAZHOF010000014.1:0-144277 GCF_037855135.1 Microbaculum marinum | reverse complement strand
AAAGATCCTCCTCACCGCAAACGCCATCCTCCGCGACGAGGTACCCTTCCATGCCTGAAAAACACAGTTGCCGGCTCGGGGGCCGGGACGTATTCTGTGCGTGGGGCTTAGCATTTGCCAATTCCGTAGCCTACGCCCCGGCCTTGAGCCGGGGCCCAGCGGGGCGGTTGCGGCGGGTTCCGGCGCCGGCGGAACGAGCGACCGTTATTCCGCCGCCTGGCGATCCGGGCCGACGCTCGCCCACAGCGCCTCGATCGTCTGGCCGAGCGCGGCGCCCTCGGGGTCCTTCAGGGCGGCGAGGCGGGCGTTGAGGACGGCGTCGGCGAACAGGCCGGGGGGCAGGTCGCCGGCGAGTGCCGGTTCGACGATGCGGGTCGCGATCGTCCCGAAGTTGCGGCGGCCGCGCCTGTCGGTGTCGGAATAGCCCTTCACCAGCCCCGCCAGAGCGACGACCTCGCGGGCGGCGGCGGGGTCGATCTCGAGCGCCCGGTCGACCAGCGACAGCCAGCGCTCGATCCACTGCTGCTCCTCGGCGTAGCGCAGGGTGCGCGGCCGCCAGCCGCGCAGCGAGGCGAGGAGCTTCAGCCGCAGGAAGCCGCCGAACCGGGTGGCGGTGACGTTCATCGGGATCGACCAGCCGGACCAGCCGCGGCGCTCGAGGGCCGCCAGGACGCGGCGCGCGAGGCCCGCCGGCAGCAGCGACACCAGTTCCTCGGGGCCGGGCTTCATGTACTCGACGACGTCGACGATGTCGCCGGCCCGCGCCTTCGATTCGGCCCGCACCGCCTCGAGGCGGGCGGAAGCCAGTTTCAACTGGGCGACGCGGATGACGTCCTCGAAGGCCATCCGCACCGCAAGCAGCCGGGCGAGCTCGGACAGGAATGCGCCGTCGACGCCCGGGCGACCGGCGAAGCGGCCGAGCCGCTCGGCGTAGAGCGCCACGTAGGCGTCGTCCTGATACGCGGCGAGGCGCTGCGATCCCGCCTCGATCATCGGCACCGCCTCGGGGGGATGGAGCGACCAGGATTCCGGGACGGGGGGGTTATCGGGTGCCGAAAAAGGCGAAGACTCGGGCGCACCGGTCTCCGGCATGACGGCATCCGGCGCGCCGTCGCGGGCAAACGCAAGCCCCGCCTCGAAGCCGCGCAGGTTCTGCTCGACGGCCTTGCCTCCGGCGCGGACCGCCTCCCGATAGGCGTCCGCGGGGATCGGCACGGCGCCGGAGCCGGCCAGCGCGCCGAGCAGCACCGCGTTGAGATGGCCGCCCGACGCGCGCGCCACCGCCTCGAGGTCGCCGATCATGGCGCGGCGCGAGAACTGCCGGGCGATCTCCTCCAGCCGCCCGGGGTCGAGGCGGCCGTCGCCCATCGCCTGCTTCTCGGCGACGGTGAAGACGCGGCGGCGGACGCCGATCAGCAGCGTGCGGTCCGGCGTCGCGTAGCCGGCCTGCACCATGCGGGCGGTCTCCAGGAGTTCGGTGCCGACCAGCACGTCGACGCGGCCGGGCGCCGGGTTGAGCGCCAGCACCGGCGTGCGGTCGGTGCCCGGCAGGATCTCCAGGTAGTAGGTGGTGGCGCCGGTGCGCTGGGCGACGCCGGGAATCGAGGTGCGCTGGACATGCAGGCCGGCGACGACGGCGGCATCGGCGATCCAGCCGGCCAGCACCCCGCCGCCCTCGCCGCCGAGCGCCGAGATCAGGATCGAGACGGGACGGGAGGCTGTCCCCGTCATGTCGCGCTTGTCCCGATGCCGCGGGCGGAGGCCGAGGGATGCGGCTCACGCTGTAACCCCTCACCCGGCACCTGCGGTGCCGACCTCTCCCCATGGGAGAGGTGGGAGGAGATAGGTCGGCTTGTCGTGGTGTGGGCGGATGCCGGTATCTCGCAGCGCCGGCAACCACCTCTCCCCGGCGGGGAGAGGTCGACGCGAAGCGTCGGGAGAGGGGGCGCCAGGCGATGCGGCTCGCGCAGCAGCCCCTCACCCGGCACCTGCGGCGCCGACCTCTCCCCATGGGAGAGGTGGGGGGAGATGGGTCGGCTGGTCGTGGTGTGGGCGGAGGGAGGTCGGCGCGTGATGGTGTGGGTAACCGATGATGGTTCGCAGCGCTTGCCCTCACCTCTCCCCGACGGGGAGAGGTCGTCGCGCAGCGTCGGGTGAGGGGGTGCCGAGGCCAGACGGTTGGTGGAATGCGGCTCGCGCCGGAGCCCCTCACCCGGCACCTGCGGTGCCGACCTCTCCCCATGGGAGAGGTGGGGGGAGGCGGGCTGGCTTGTCGTGCGGAGGGCGAAAACTGCTCTCCGCTTCCCACATCGGGTCGCCGGCACATCGGCGTCCGGGGTGGTGCTCGGCTTGGCCATGTTTACTCCGCCGGGACCGGCTGCGGCGCGGCGGGGCGAGGCGCCTGCGGTGCCGGGGCGTGGCCGCCGAGCAGGCGGATCAGCCGGGCCGACAGGGCGGCGCGGAAGCGGTCCCAGGCGGTCGGGTTCTGGATGATCTCGATGCGCGCGAAGGAGGGGCAGAGCTGGGCTGCGTGCGAGACCTCGCCGCACAGGCCGCAGCCGACGCAGTCGTTGTTGACGTGGGCGACCGGCTCGGGCTTGAGCGGATCGGCGCTCGGCCTGACCGTGAGCGAGGGACAGCCCGACAGGCGGATGCAGGCATGGTCGCCGGTGCAGACGTCCGGATCGACCCAGAAGCGGGTGCGCACGACGCGTTTGCCCTCGGCGACTGCCTTGGCATTGGCCGGCTTCACCCGGCGCTGGCGGGCGAGCTGGCATTCGCCGTCGGCGACGATCACCTTCAGCCCCTTCTCGGGCGCATCCATCGCCGCCTTCAGCGTCTTGCGCATGGTCGAGACCGAGTAGGAGCGCACCGTCTCGACCCATTTGACGCCGAGGCTCTTCAGCGTCGATTCGATGTCGAGCGACTTGCCGCGGCCGTGCTCGCTCGGCAGCGACGAGGGCACGTCCTGGACGCCGGTGGCGCTGGTGTAGCCGTTCTTGAAGATCACCAGCACCGAATCGTCCTGGTTGAACACCGAGCCGGCGACGCCGGTCAGCAACCCGTTGTGCCAGAAGCCGCCGTCGCCCATCACCGCCAGCGGCCGCTTCGCCTGCGTCCCCGACACCGCGGCGGCGGACGCCAGCGACATGCCGTAGCCGAGGATCGAGTTGCCCTGGCTGAACGGCGGGAAGGTCGCGAAGGCGTGGCAGCCGATGTCGGCCGCGACGTGGACCGGGCCGGTCTCCTGGCGCAAGAGCTTCATCGCCGAGAACACCGGCCGTTCCGGGCAGCCGGTGCAGAAGGTCGGCGGGCGCGGCGGCAGCGGGGCGCTGAGCGCCCGGCCGACGGCCTCCGAATGGCGGCACACCGCGTCGACCCAGTCGTCGAGGCGGGCGGATTCGTTGCGGCCGTAGCGCGACAGGAAGGCCGACAGGCCCTTCGCCACGACGACGGGGGAGTATTCGCCGGCCATCGGCAGCACGTCCTTGCCGTGCAGCACGGTGTTCAGATCGGCCTTGCGCAGGATCTGGCCGATCTCCTTCTCGATGAAGTCGGGACCTCCCTCCTCCACCACCAGCACGGCGCGCTTCCCGGCGCAGAATTCGGTGATCTCCTCGGGCACCAGGGGATAGGTGACGTTGAGGACGTGGGTCGGGATCTCCAGGTTGCCCCAGGCGTCCGACAGGCCGGCCTCGGCGAGCCGGCCGTTCAGCACGTTGAACATGCCGCCCTGGACGATGATGCCGATGTCGCCGCTATCGGGACCGAAGCGCTCGTTCAGGGCGTTGTCGCGAATGAAGGCGCGGGCGGCCGGCAGGCGGCGGTGCACCTTGTCGGCCTCCTGCACGAAGGTCACCGGGGGATGGCTGAGCCTTGCATAGTCGAATGTCGCCGGCTGCTGGATGCGGTTGGCGGCGGAGAATTCCGAGCGCCGGTTGTCGGCGGCCTCGAAGGAACCGAAGACGTGACAGGCGCGGATCCTCAGCTCCATCATCACCGGCGTGTTGCTCGCCTCCGACAGTTCGAAGCCCTTCTCGACCATTCTGACGATGGTCGGCAGCTCGGGTCGGGGGTCGAGCAGCCACAGCGACGACTTCACCGCGTAGGCCTGGGTGCGCTCCTGGATGACGCTGGCGCCCTCGCCGTAGTCCTCGCCGACGACGATCAGGGCGCCGCCGATGACGCCGGCCGACGACAGGTTGGACAAGGCGTCGGCCGCGACGTTGGTGCCGACGATCGACTTCCACGTCACCGCGCCGCGCACGGGATAGTTGATGGAGGCGGCCAGCATCGCCGCGGCGGCGGCCTCGTTGGTGCAGGTCTCCAGGTGGATTCCGAGCTCCTCGAGCAGATCCCCGGCCTGGACCAGCACGTCGAGGAGATGGCTGACGGGGGCGCCCTGGTAGCCGCCGACATAGGCGACCCCGGACTGCAGCAGCGCCTTGGTGACGGCCATGATGCCTTCGCCGTGGAAGGTGTCGCCGGCGCCGAGCCGTAGATCGCCGATCTCGCGGCGAAACGAGACTTCCATTTCTCCTCCCCGTCGGCGGAGCCGACATACATTTCGATATCGGCGGAGCCGACATACATCTCGATATCGGCGGAGCCGACATACGTCCGGACACCGGCGGAGCCGGCGCGGCTCGTGTCGCCGGCCATGCGCTCTCCCGCGGTCCATCCCGCGGTGCAGGCGTCGCGGATGACGCGAGTGTACGAACGCGGTAGTAAGTACGTCAAACTAATGCGTCTTCAACCTGAGGAACGCAGACCGGGCCGCGGTTCCTGCTGTAGACAGGCGCGTGAGAGGCCGTAGCCCGGGCGCCGGGGGCCCGAGCGCCGGAGTGGGGCGCCGGAGTGGGGCGCCGGAGGAGCGCAATCCGGACGGCCGGGTCGCAGACGAGGCGGGGAGCAGTGGCGTGACGATGGAATCCGAAGGTCGGACCGGAACCGGCGGCGCGGCCGATGGCGGCAGCCGGGGGCGGTCCGGGAAGGCGGACGGCAGCGCCGAGATCGACTACGGCGAGCTGCCGAGCTATATCGGCTACCTGCTGCGGCGGGCCCAGGCGACGATCTTCCGCGATTTCGAACGCGCGCTCGGCGACATCGGCCTGACGCCGGGCGCCTTCGGCATCCTGATGCTGATCCGGGCCAATCCCGGCATCACACAGATGGACCTGGCCAACGCCTTCGGCATCGACAAGTCGACGCTGACGCCGGTGCTCAACCGGCTGGAGGCCGGCGGCCTGGTGCGCCGCGAGCAGCTTGCCCACGACCGCCGCTACAACGCCCTGTTCTTCGAGGAAGCGCGCAAGGACTTCTTCGAGCACGCCCGGAAGCGCGTGCGGCAGTTCGAGCAGTCGGTGGCCGACAGGCTGGCGCCGGACGAGCAGGCCGAGCTTGTCCGGCTGATCGGCAAGCTGCAGGCAGCGCAGTCCTGAGCCGCTCCCGAACCGCTCCCGAACCGCTCAGGGCGCGGTCTGAACCTGCGCCACGGCGCCGGGCTTGGCCGCGGTGCCTTCGGCAATGACCAGATAGCGCCGCGTCGTTGCTTCGGCCGCCTGCACGATCTGGCGTATCGGCCCCGTCGCGTTGACGATGGCGGCGCCGGCCGGGTTGGTGACGAAGGCCGACAGCGGCTCGAGCGGGCCGGAGCCGTCCGGCGCGCCGGCGAGGGCCAGCACGTACGGGCGCTTCGGCGCGAGGCCCGTGACCGAGGCCTGCAGGATCTGGATCAGCCCCTGGTCGAACAGCGACACGCTGGTGGCGGCATCAGGCGCGGCGGCGCCGGCCGCCGAAAGGCTCAGATGGGCCGTCTCGCCGGCCAGGCCGAGCGGCTGCAGGTTGGCGGCGCCCTCGCCTGCCGGCACGGCGGCCGGCACATAGGTCACCGCCTGCGGAGCCTGGCCGATCGGAATGGTCGCGATCACCTCGTTGGTTAGCGTGTCGATGGCGGCCAACGTGTCGGCGTTCTCCAGCCCGACATAGACCCGCGAGCCGTCGCCCGATGGCCAGATGCCGTGCGGCAGCTTGCCCACCGGAATGGTCGCAACCTGCGTGAAGTCGTCGGTGCGGAACACCTTCACCTCATCGAGCCCGCCGACCGTCACGTAGGCGAATGTCCCATTGGCGTTGCGGGCGAAGTTGACGTGGTTGGTGATCGGACCGGTATCGATGGTCCGCAGCACCTCGAAGGGCGGCCGGGCATCGAAGACCTGGGTCCTGCCGACGTCCTTCAGCGTGAGCCATACCTGGGTGCCGTCGGGCGTTGCGGCGATGTTCGGGCAGAACGGGCTCGCCTGCGGGACGCGGCCGACGATCCTGTGCTCGGCGACCGAGACCACCACCGTCTCCGGGGTGAACGACGAGCAGATATAGCCGTAGCGGCCGTCGGGCGAGAAGATCTGCATGCCCGGCCCGTCCGGCACCGGGATGCGGGACGTCTCCGCGTAGGTGGTGCCGTCCAGCACCGCCACGTAGTCCTCGCCGCGCACCGTCACCCACACTTCGCTGCCGTCGGGCGTGAAGAAGGCCTCGTGCGGCGAGCGGCCGACATAGGTGGTGTGCTTCACGGCATTGGTCGCCGTGTCGATGAAGGTCACCGAATTGGAGCCGATGGAGACGACCGCGAGAGTCCGGCGGTCCGGCGAGAAGCCCATGCCGTGGACCAGCACCTGGCCGCGGTAGAGCGGGCTGAAGTTGGCGGGCTGCGGGTCGCCGAGGCGGATGACGCCGAGCAGGGCGTTGGTCGCGGGATCGGTGACGGACACCGTGTTGGAGAACTGCTCGGCGGCATAGACGCGGTCCCGGTCGCTCACCGGAATATCCGGGGCCGAAGCGCCGAAGGGCGCCTGGCCGGCGAGCACGGGTACGGCGGCGGCCATCAGCGTCGCAGCGAAAAGGATGGACCGGATGAGGGCGATCATGACGGTTGCTCTTCCTGAGGTTGCGGGCGTCACTGCGGGCGTCACTGCGGGCGGCAATCGGCGGTGGCGGATGCTGCCGCACCGTCTCCGGACACCGCGACGGCTGCCGGCACCTCCGGGACTGTGGGCGCCGGTGCGGGCGGCGGCAGCGGCTGGCCCAGCGCAAGGCGCATCGCGGCAATCTCCTGCTGCTGCTCGACGACGATCTCCTGGGCCAGCCGGCGAAGCTGCGGATTGTGGCCGTAGCGCAGGTAGGCGACCGCCATGTCGATGGCGCCCTGGTGGTGCGGAATCATCATCGCGGTGAAGTCGGCGTCGATGTCGCCCGTGGGCTTCACGTCCATGCCGGCCATCATCGTGACCATGGCGGCAGCGTTTTCGGCGAGGAACGTCGCCGCCTCGCCGGCCGGGATCACGACCGCATGGCCGCCATCGTGATGGCCGCCCTCCTGGGCCGCGGCAGGGACGCCGGACAAGCACACCGCCAACAGAACGTGCGAAAACATCCGGTATCGCTGCGACATCGCTGCCTCCCCTGCGGGTCGAATTGCGCCGTACGCGCCTGCGACGGCTTCCGCCACGCTCGCACGTGACGGGCATCCGCGCGTCCATACACTGGTGCGGATGTCCCATATCCCCGTCCGGGCCGATCATACGAAGGTACGATACCGCGCCGAACGCCGGGCGGCCGGGGCCGGGGCCGCATGCCCGTCCGGCACCCGCCGGCGACACAGAGGCTTCAATTTCGCAGCATCTGGGCTAAAACCTTCCCGGCAACGAAACCCCGAGGCCGATCCGGGGCTGCAACGCTTGCGTAACCCCTGGAGTCGATAATTCCTCAGTTTTGTTATGGCAGCGCGCCTCGTCTTGGATAGAGTTGGGGTGTAGGAGTAAGGCGGCGAAACCGGCGAAAGGGTCGAGCGGCAGGTAGTTCGAGCAGGCGTGTGAGACTTCGATTCAACGTGTTCAGATTTGTCGATCGTCTCCCGGGGGGCGGCCGGACGGGCGGGCTTGCCGCCATGACCGTCGCGGCCGGCCTGTGGACGCTTGCGTCGGTTGCAGCACCGACGCGGGCCCAGGATGCCCAGGCGCCGGACGCACAGCCGGAGGCCGAATCGGAGGCTTCGGCCGCGACGACGGCGCCAGGCATCCCCTACACCTCGACGATCGAGGTCACCGGCGGCACCGATGCGCTGAAGACCAACATCACCGACACATCCAACCTGAAGGCGCTCGAGGGCGAGCCGCCGGCCGGGCCGGTCGGACTGGTGCGCCGGGCGGCCGCCGACATGCAGCGCATCCAGGCGGCGCTCAACGCGGGCGGATTCTACGGCGGACTGATCAACATCACCGTCGCCGGGGTCCCGGTCGCCGACCAGAGGGCAGTGGACGCGGCCGCTGCGGCCGCGCTGCGCGGCCCGGTTCCGGTGGTCGTGCGGGTCGAGGCGGGCCCGCAGTTCGTGTTCGGCGTGATCGAACTCGCCGACGCAGCCACCGGGCAGCCCCCGGCGCCGCTGCCGATCGATGTCTCGGCGCTCGGACTGGCGCCCGGCACGCCGGCGCGGGCGGCCCTGGTCCTGACCGCCGAGGGGCGGATCGTCGACCAGATGCAGGACCTCGGCTATCCGCTGGCCAGGGTAGCCAGCCGCCGCGCCGTCGCCGACCATTCCAACGACACCCTCGACGTGACCTTCTTCCTGGAGCCCGGCCGGCAGGCCAATCTCGGCACGGTCGAGGTGCGCGGGGCGACGAGCGTCGATCCGCAGTTCGTCGAGCACATGGCCAACGTGAAGCCGGGAACCCGCTATTCCCGCCAGGAGGTGGAGCGCATCCGCGACGAGGTCGCCCGGCTCGACATCTTCCAGTCGGTGCGGATCATCGAGGGCGACAGCGTCGGGCCGGACGGCACGATCCCGCTGATCATCCAGGTCGACGAGCGCAAGCCGCGCTTCGTCGGCATCGGCGCCAGCTATTCCTCGACCGAAGGCGGCACCGTCAACGGCTACTGGGGCCACCGCAACCTGTTCGGCCAGGCCGAGAAGCTGCGCATCGAAGGAGAGGTGTCGCGGCTGTTCTCGAATTCCTTCACCGACCTGCAATACGTCGCCAAGGCGACGTTCGAGAAGCCCGGCTTCGTCACCTCGCTCGACGACCTGCTGATCGAGGCGCGGGCGTTCCACGAGGTCCCCGAGGCCTACGAGAGTACCGGCGGCGGGGGCCAGGTCGCATGGCGGCGGCGGTTCACTGACGAGTTCGAGGGCCGGATCGGCGCATCCGTCGAGCACGAGCGCATCACCGACGCGCTCGGCACCAACACCTACACGCTGGTCGGCATTCCGGTCTCGGCGCGCTACGATTCGACCGACGACAAGCTCGACCCGTCGAAGGGCATCCGGGCGATCGGCGAGGTCACGCCCTATCCCTCCTTCCTGGGCTCCTCGGTGAACATGACGCGCCTGGAGGGCTCCGTGTCCACCTACCACTCGTTCGACGCGGCGAAGCGGTTCATCCTTGCCGGCCGCATCCTCGCGGGAACGGTGATCGGTCCCGACAGCGTCGCCGAGATTCCCGCCGACAAGCGCTTCTACGCCGGCGGCGGCGGCACGATCCGCGGCTACGACTACCAGGGCGTCAGCCCGCGCCTGCCGAACGGCGAGATCATCGGCGGCAAGCACCTGTTCGTCGCCTCGGCGGAGGCGCGCCTGAGGGTGACCGACACCATCGGAATCGTGCCCTTCGTCGACGCCGGGGGTGCATTCTCCTCGGGAACGCCTACATTCGGTTCAGAGGACTTCAAGGTCGGGGCCGGCCTCGGACTGCGGTACTACACCGCCATAGGCCCGATCCGCTTCGACGTCGCCGTGCCGCTGGAGCGCGGCCCCTGGGATCCAAGCGTCGCCTTCTACGTTGGTCTCGGACAATCGTTCTAGCGCCCTGTTCGGCGAGAGGCCCGCGGGTCCGGAGCCACTGGAGACACCGTGCGCAGCAGAACGCGTCGCATAGCCGGCATCGTGTCGGCGCTGTTGTTGATTCCCCTGCTGCTGGTCGGCGGGCTGTTCGTGTTCATCCAGACGCCGCCCGGCCGGGGGCTGATCGTCTGGGCGGCCGAGACGTTCGGCAGCACCGAGACGGCTGAACTGCGCATCGGCAGCCTGCAGGGCCGCATTCCCTTCGACATGACGGTGCGCGACGTCAGCCTGTCGGACGCCGACGGCGCCTGGCTCGACGTCGACCGGGCGCGGCTCGCCTGGCGGCCGTTCGCGCTCGCCGCCGGGGTCCTGTCGATCGAGACGGTCGACGTCGGCGACGTGTCGATCCTGCGGCTGCCGCCGGCGCGCGAGGCCGCGCCCGAGCCGGGCGGCGGCGGCATTCCGGTGCTTCCCTTCGAGATCGTCGTCGACCGGCTGAACGTCGACCGGATCGCGCTCGGCGAGCCGGTGCTCGGCGAGCCGGCGGCGGTGACCGTCACCGGCGACGCGCGGCTCGGCGATCCCGCCGACGGCCTGGCGCTGCGGCTCGACGTCGAGCGCGTCGACGGCACCGCCGGGACCATCGCCGCGCGGCTCGGCTACCGGCCGCAGGACCAGTATCTCGACCTCGACCTCACCGTCGACGAGCCGGCCGGCGGGCTGGTGTCGCGGCTGAGCGGCATGCCCGGCCTGCCGCCGCTGCGCATCAGCGTCGACGGCGTCGGGCCGATCGACGACTTCGCCGCGACCATCGATCTCACCGCAGGCGACCAGGGCGACGCGGACGGCACCGTCACCGTCACCCGGCGGGCGCTGCCGGGTGGCGGGGCCGGCAGGGCGCTGGCGCTCGACCTGCAGGGCGAGGTGGCGGGGCTGCTGCAGCCTGCCTACGCGCCGCTTGCCGAGGGCCGCTCGACGCTGGCCGCGCGGGTCGTCTTCCCCGACGAGGGGCCGATCACGATCGAATCGCTCGAGGCGCTCACTGCCGCCGGCTGGGTCTCGGTCTCCGGCAGCGTCGACCCGCAGACGATGTCGGCGCGGCTCGCCTACGAGGTGATCGCCGGCGAGGCGAAGCGCTTCGCGGGGATCCTGCCGGTCGCCGCGTCGTGGCGCGGCATCGAGGTCAGCGGCCGCGCCGACTACGGGCCCGGCAGCGCGGCGCTTTCGGCGAACCTGCTGGCCGAGGACGTCGCGGTGGAGGGCAATTCGGTCGCCGCGCTCGACCTGTCGATGTCGGCGGATGCCGACGGCCCGCTCGACGATCCCGACACGCCGATCGCGGTCGCCGCCAACGGGCGCGCTTCCGGCGTCGCCACCGCCGACAGCTCCTATGCCGGCGCGGCCGGCGAGAGCGTGGCGCTCGACGTCACCGGCACGGCGACGCCGGCCGGACGGTTCGAGGCGGACGCGCTGAAGCTGGTGCTGGGCGCCGGCGAGATCCTGTGGGCGGGCGTCATCGACGCGGCCGGCTTCGACGGCAACCTGACGGCCAGCAATGTCGACCTGTCCAGTTTCGCCGGCCTGAGCGGTCTCGACCTGACCGGCATCGCGGGCCTGAAGGCCGACCTTGCCGGCAGCTTCGACGGCGCCCGGCTGTCGGCGACCGTGGACGGCGGGATCGAGGGTTTCGGCACCGGCATCGCCCAGCTCGACGGCGCGCTCGGCGAGAGCTTCACCGTGTCCGGAGGCGCCGAACGCGACGCCGACGGCAGCTTCGCCTTCGACGACCTGACGGTGTCCGGGGCGGCGCTGAAGCTGGTCGCCGACGGCCGCGCCGACGAAGCGCGCGCCGACGTCGACGCCGAGATCGAGCTGACCGACCTCGCCCGGCTCGACCCCCGCGTCACCGGCTCCGCCCGCGCAACGGCAAGGCTCACCGGTTCGCTCGAGGACCTGGCGCTGCAGGCGCGCGTCGCCATCGACGAGGCGACCGCGATGGACCGGCCGATCGAGAACCTGACGGTCGAAGTCGACGCCACCGACGTCACCGAAGCGCCGTCCGGCGCGCTGAAGCTGTCGGGCACCGTCGACGGGCAGGCGGCGACCGGATCGGGCCGCATCGCCCGCGAGGACGGCGGCTTCGAGATCAGCGGCCTCGACATCGTCATCGGCTCGGTGCGGGTCGCCGGCAACGTCAGGCTCGACGCCGACAACAAGGCGGCCGGCCAGGTCGTCGTCAAGGCGGCCAACCTCGGCGACCTGTCGGTGTTCACGCTCACCGAGATGGCCGGCAAGGTCGACGCGACCGTCGACCTTGCGGTGGAGAACGGCGTCCAGGTGGTGCGGGCGAAGGCCAGCGCTTCGGGCGTCTCCGCCTTCGACACCCGGATCGGCTCGGCCGACCTGACCGCCGACGTGCGCGATCCGACCGGCCGGCTGATCGTCGACGCCGACGTCACGGCGCGGGCAATCGATGCCGGCGGGCAGCGCATCGACAGCCTCAGGCTCACGGCCAGCGGCGGCGTCGAGGAGAATGCCTTCACGCTGGAGACCTCGGGCCTCGGCGCCAGCGTCAGCGCACGCGGCGGCGTCGCGCTGGTCGACGGCGACATCACCGTCAACCTCGCCGCGATGACGCTCAGCGGCGGCGGCCAGACCGGCACGCTGGCGCGCCCCGCGACGATCCGCGTCGCCGACGGCGGCGTTGCGATCTCCAACTTTTCGCTGGCCACCGGCGGCGGCGGCATCGACGTCAACGGCACCGCCGGCGAGACGCTCGACCTGCAGGTGGCGATCCGCGCCCTGCCGCTGTCGCTGGCCGAGATCGCCGCGCCCGGCACCGGCCTGTCGGGAACCCTGTCGGGCAGCGCCAACGTCCGCGGCAGCGCGGCTTCGCCGAGCGGCCAGTACGACCTGCAGGTGAGCGGCCTGTCGATCGCGGCGATGCGGCAGGCCGGCATCGACCCGGCCAGCATCACCGCCTCGGGCCAGCTCGCCAACGGACGCACGACGGTCAACGCGCGCATCACCGGTGGCTCCGGCACCAACGTGACCATCTCCGGCTCGGCGCCGCTGTCGGCGAGCGGCGGGCTCGACCTCGGCATCGACGGGCGCTTCGACCTGGCGATGCTGAACAACATGCTGGCGGCCTCCGGCGACCGCGTGTCGGGTCCGGTCACCGTCGACATGCGGGTGCGCGGAACCGCCGCCGCGCCGGACGCCTCGGGAACGATCCGGATGACCGGCGGCACCTATTCGAGCCCGCTCAACGGCGTCAATCTCGACAATATCGCGCTGGAGGCGCGCGGCGGACTGCAGAGGATCGAGATCACCCGGCTGTCGGCGCGGGCGCCGAACGGCGGCACCATTTCCGGCTCCGGCACCGTCGGCCTCAGCGGCGACCTGCCGGTCAACGTGACGCTCAACGCGGAGGACGCCCAGATCATCAACAACGATCTGGTCGACGCCACGATCGACGCGGCGCTGCGGCTGACCGGACCGGCGGCGACCGGTCCGGACCTTGCCGGGACCGTGACGATACGCCGGATGGACATCCAGCTGCCGGACCGGCTGCCGGCCTCGATCACGCCGATCCCCGTCGAGCACGTCAACACGCCGCCGGCGGTGCAGGCGCAGCTCGACGAGGAGCAGGCGCTCGGCGGCCAGGGCGGCGGCGGCGGCGACTTCGACGTCGCACTCGACCTGAAGGTCTCGACCACCAACCGGATCTTTGTGCGCGGCATGGGCGTCGACGCTCAGCTCGGCGGCGGCATCACCATCCGCGGAACCTCCTCGACGCCGATCGTGCAGGGCGGGTTCGAACTGAGGCGCGGCTACATCGACGTGATCGGCCAGCGCATCGACTTCACCCGCGGCATCATCACCTTCCCCGGCACCGACAAGATCGATCCGCAGCTCGACCTCGTTGCCGAGACCACCACCTCGTCGATCACCGGCATCGTCACCATAGGCGGCCGCGCCTCGAACCCGACCATCCAGCTGTCGTCCTCGCCGGCGTTGCCGCAGGACGAGGTGCTGGCACACATCCTGTTCGACCGGGCGACCGGGCAGCTGACGGCCGGCCAGGCGGTCCAGCTGGCGCAGGCGGCCGCCACGCTTGCCGGCATCGGCGGCGGCCCCGGCATGCTCGATTCGATCCGCCGGAAGTTCGGGCTCGACGTGCTGCAGATCACCACGGCCGGCGACGACCCGGCGATCGGCATCGGCCGCTACATCAACGACAACATCTATCTCGGCGTCACCCAGGGGACCTCGGCCCAGTCGAGCCGCGTCACCGTCGACATCGACATCACCGACAACATCCGCGCCCGCGGCGAAGTCGGCGCCGACGGCTCCTCCAGCGTCGGGATCAACATGGAATGGGACTACTGAGCCGGGCACCCGGCCGCGAATGTGATCACAATTTGCGCAGCCGCTGAGATCTATCAGGGCATTGTTTCGGCTCTGGAACCGGCCTTTGCGCTTGCGTCCACCGTCCGGCGTGATACCATTTTTGCCCAGTTGCAATGGACCGGGGGACGTACGTTTTGGTGAATGCTGCCGTCGAAGCGCGGGGCGTTACCAAGGTTTTCGGCGAGGGGCCGGACGCAGTCATCGCGCTGGACGATGTCAGCGTCGAAATCCGCCAGAACGAGTTCTTCACGCTGCTCGGACCGTCGGGGTGCGGCAAGACCACGCTGCTGCGCCTGATCGCCGGGTTCGAACATCCAAGCCGGGGTTCGATCCTGCTGAACGGGCAGGACATCTCGGGCCTGCCGCCGTTCAAGCGGCCGGTCAATACGGTCTTCCAAAACTACGCGCTGTTCCCGCACATGACGGTTGCCGGCAACATCGGCTTCGGGCTGGAAATGCTCGGCAAGCCGAAGGACGAGGTCGCCCGCACCGTCGACGAGATGCTGCGGCTGGTGCGCATGGAGCAGCTCAAGAACCGACAGACCTCCCAGATCTCCGGCGGCCAGCAGCAGCGCGTCGCGCTGGCGCGGGCGCTGGCGCCGCGCCCCGAGGTGCTGCTGCTCGACGAGCCTCTGTCGGCGCTCGACCTGAAGCTCAGGAAGGAAATGCAGATAGAACTCAAGCGGCTGCAGCACGAGACCGGCATCACCTTCGTCTTCGTCACGCATGACCAGGAAGAGGCGCTGACGATGTCGGACCGGGTCGCCGTGATGAGCAGCGGCCGCATTCTCCAAGTCGGCTCGCCGCGAGAGATATACGATCATCCCTCGGAACGGTTCGTCGCCAACTTCATCGGCGACACCAACCTGATGGAGGCCGAGATCATCTCGATCTCGGAGGGCACGGCGCGGCTCAGGCTGCCGTCGGGGACCGAGACCGACGCCGACATGCCCGAGGGCATGGGCGAGGCCAGGCGGGTGACCGTGGTGGTGCGCCCGGAACATGCGCGGCTTGCCACCGGAGACGGCGAGGCGGCCCTGACGGGGACGCTGGAGAACGTCGTCTATTTCGGCACCGACACGCACTATCACGTGCGGCTGGCGGAGGGCGACCTGTTCACCGTGCGCGCCCAGAACATGCGCGGGCGCGACGAGGGGCACGAACCGGGAAGCCCGATCGGCATCCATCTCGCCGAGCGCTCCGTGCAGGTGCTGAAGGACTGAGATGGTCGCCCCGGACGCCTCCGCCGACGACAGGCCGAGGTCCGCGGCGGCGGCGATCGCGGCGGAGCGGCCGGCCGGGTCGCAGCGCGCGCTGGTGGAGGAGGCGCGGCGGCGCGAGATCCGCAACAAGCGGCTGCTCGCCACGCCGGCGCTGATCGTGCTGTTTCTCGCCGCCTCCGGGCCGCTGCTGATCGTGCTGGTGTACTCGTTCCTGACGGCCGGCCCCTACGGCGGCGTGGTGTGGGAGTTTTCCACCGAGGGCTGGTTCAAGGTCCTGTTCCAGCGCGACATATTCGACGACACGCTGAGCCTGGCCGACGCCCACCTGTCGATCCTGTGGCGCTCCATACAGCTGTCGTTCATGACGACGCTGCTGACCTTCTTCTTCGGCTTCCCGACCGCCTATTTCATCGCCACGCGCCCGCCGAAGTACCGCGAGCTGTGGCTGTTCCTGATCACCATACCGTTCTGGACCAACCTCTTGATCCGCACCTTCGCGATCATGGAGGTGATCCGCGCCGAGGGGCTGATCAACCAGCTGCTGCTCGGGCTCGGCATCGTCGAGAAGCCGGTGCAGATGCTGTACACCGATTTCGCCATCCTGGTCGGCATGACCTACGTCTACCTGCCGCTGATGGTTCTGCCGCTCTACGCCTCGATGGAGAAGCTCGACTTCCGCCTGGTCGAGGCCGCCTACGACCTCTACGCGACCCGGTTCCAGGCGCTCAGGCGGGTGATCGTCCCGCTGGTCAAGCCCGGCATCATCGCCGGGTCGATCCTGGTGTTCATTCCATCGCTCGGCGCCTACGTGACGCCGCGGGTGCTCGGCGGCGGCAAGAAGATGATGCTCGGCAACCTGATCGAGCTGCAGTTCGGCCAGGGCCGCAACTGGCCGCTCGGCGCAGCGCTGTCGATAACGCTGCTGGTGATCGTGATGGTGGCCCTGATCGCCTACGTGCGCACCTCGGCGAAACCGAGCGCGGGCCATGGCTGAGCTGTCGGGGCAACGCGGCCGGCCGTTCTCGGTGCGGCGGCAGACCGGCTTCACGACGATCGCCGTGGTCTGCTTCGTGGCGCTCTACGCGCCGATCATCACGCTGGTGGTCTACTCGTTCAATTCGTCGGTCTCGATCGCCTCGTGGGAGGGCTTCTCCTGGCGCTGGTACGTCGCGGCATGGCAGAACGACCAGGTCCAGCAGGCCTCGATCCGGTCGGTGGTGATCGCCAGCTTCGCGGCTGTGATCGCCACGACGCTGGCGACGATGGCGGCGCTGGGCACGACGCGGACGCGGCCCTATCGCGGCCTGACCGCCATCTACGCGATGATCAACCAGCCGCTGATGGTGCCGGAGATCGTCAGTGCGGTGGCGCTGCTGATCTTCTTCGCGATGGTCAAGGTGGCGACCGGCTACACCGGCCTCGGCTACCTGATCGCGGCGCATACCGCGTTCTGCATCCCGTTTGCCTACCTGCCGATCCGGGCGCGGCTGGAAAGCATGGACCTGACGCTGGAAATCGCCGCAGCCGACCTCTACGCGACGCCCTGGAACGCGTTCCGGCGGGTGACACTGCCGCTGCTGTGGCCGGGCATCCTTGCCGGCGCGATGCTGGCCTTCGTCATCTCGCTCGACGACGTGGTGATCACCGAGTTCGTCAAGTCGGCCGGACAGGACACGCTGCCGACCTATATGCTGGGACAGCTCAGGCGCGCCGTCACGCCGGAAATGAACGCCATCTCCACCGTGTTCCTGGCGATATCGGTGGCGCTGGTGACGGTTTTCTTCTTTCTAAGCCGAAGAAGAAAGTAGGGTGGGCGCCGGGAAGACCGGAATGGCTTCCGGCGCCTCAAATCAACAGAGGGAGAACACGACATGCAGTGGAAACTGACCACGAGCGCCGCCGTCGCGGCGCTGCTTGCCACCACGGCGATCGCGAGCGCGGAAGGCAAGCTCAACATCTTCAACTGGGGCAACTACACCAACCCGGACCTGATCGAGAAGTTCGAGAAGGAGCACGACGTCGAGGTCACCGTCACCGACTACGATTCCAACGACACGGCGCTGGCGAAGATCAAGGCCGGCGGCCACGGCTTCGACATCGTGGTGCCCTCCAACAGCTACGTGCCGATCTGGATCCGCGAAGGCCTGCTGATGGAGTCGCGGCCCGACCAGATGGAGAACTTCAAGAACATGGATCCGCGCTGGGTCGACGTCGACTGGGATCCGGGCCGCCACTACACGGTGCCCTGGCAGTGGGGCTCGACCGGCGTGGCGGTGAACACGTCGGCCTATTCGGGCGATCCCAACACCTCGGCGATCTTCATGGATCCGCCGGAGGAACTGGTCGGCAAGATCAACGTCGTGCCGGAAATGAACGACGTGATGAACCTGGCGATCCTCTACGCCGGCGGCAAGCCCTGCACGGAGGACAAGGAACTCCTCAAGAAGGTCCGCGACGCGCTGCTGGCGGCCAAGCCGAAGTGGATGTCGATGGACTACGGCACCACCGAGCGTCTGGCCAGCGGCGACATGATGGCCAGCGTCAACTGGAACGGCTCGACCTTCCGCGCGCGCCTGCAGAACCCGGACGTCGTCTACGGCTATCCGAAGGAAGGCTACGTGCTGTGGATGGATTCCGTCGCCGTCCTGGCCGACGCGCAGAATCCCGAGAACGCCAAGCTGTTCCAGAACTTCATCATGGACCCCGAGAACGCCGCCCTGATCTCGGCGTTCGCCCGCTATGCCAACGGCATCGAGGGCTCGCAGCAGTACATGCCGGAGGACATGAAGGACGCGCCGGAAGTGAACGTCCCCGCCGAGTTCGCCGACAAGGGCAACTTCGTTCCGGACTGCCCGCAGGCGTCGCGCGACATGTACACGGCGATCTGGACCGAACTGCAGAAGTAGTCCGCCCGAGAGACCGGAGGCCCGGGCGACCCGGGCCTCCCCTGCCTTCGACCGAGGGGGCCTTCGAATGAGGGGCCTCCGCCGGGAGATAGCCGGCGAGACAGCCGGCCGACTTTAAACAACAATCTTGTTGACTATCAATCTATACGTTGATAATCAGGCGGCATGACAGCCGCCAACGCCCGAGCCCTGCCTGACGAGGATGCCGCGCCGAGCGCCGACGAGACCCTCGACGCGGTGTTCTTCGCGCTGTCGGATCCGGTGCGGCGCGCCGTGCTGGCCCGGCTGAAGGACGCGCCGCTGCTGGTCTCCGAACTGGCCGAGCCGTTCGACATCTCGCTGCAGGCGGTCTCGCGCCACATCCAGGTGCTGGTCCGCGCCGGCCTCGTCCGGCAGGAACGCACCGGCCGGATCAGCCGGTGCAGCCTCGACGTCGGGCCGATCTTCTCGGCCGCCGTCTGGATCAACGGCTACACCCACTACTGGCAGGCGCAGTTCGACACGCTGGCCGCGACCCTCGAGGACATCGAGACGCGCAGGCAGGGCGGGGCGCCCGGCGGCCCGAAGACCGAAGAGTGAACCCGACGGCGCCGCGCGGCGACCCGCCGGCGCCCGTCTGCGAATGGAGACGCAAGATGCCCCTCAACACCGCCAACACCGTCGTGTCCAGGGAGGAATGGCTGCAGGCGCGCAAGCGGCTGCTCGCCGAGGAGAAGGCCTTCACCCGGCAGCGCGATGCGCTCGCCGAGGCGCGCCGGAAGCTGCCCTGGGAGCGCGTCGGCACCGACTACACGTTCGAGGGTCCCGACGGCCCGGTCCGGCTGGCCGACCTGTTCGACGACCGCAGGCAGCTTCTGGTCTACCACTTCATGTTCGCCCCCGACTGGGAGACCGGCTGCAAGAGCTGCTCGTTCTGGGCCGACAACTTCAACGGCATCGTCGCCCACCTGCGCCAGCGCGACGTCTCCTTCGTGGCGATCTCGCGGGCGCCGCTTGCCAAGCTGCAGGCCTTAGCCGGCCGGATGGGCTGGAGCTTTCCCTGGGTGTCGTCCGGCGAGAACGGCTTCAACCGGGACTTCGCCGTCTCGTTCACCCAGGACGAGGTGGAGAGCCAGGCGCCGGTGTACAACTACGGGACCAGCAGGACCTACGGGATCGAGATGCCGGGCGTCAGCGTCTTCTACAAGGACGACGACGGCGCGATCTACCATACCTACTCCGCCTACATGCGCGGCATCGACATCCTCAACACCGCCTACAACTACCTCGACCTCCTGCCCAAGGGCCGCGACGAGGACGACCTGCCCTACACGATGGCGTGGGTCAGGCTGCGCGACGAGTACGCGGCCTGAGCACGGTCGGGGAGCAACACCCATGGACTATGCGGACGCATCGGGGAAGCTGGCGGACTACCGGCGCAGGATCGCCGCGCTGCGCGCCGAGATGCGCGACCTGCAGGACCGGGCCGAACCGCAGCCGGTCGAGGACTACGTCCTGCAGTCGACCACCGGCGAGGTGCGGCTGTCGGAGGCGTTCGGCGGCAAGGACGACCTGATCGTCATCCACAACATGGGCCGGTCGTGCCCCTACTGCACCTTGTGGGCGGACGGCTACAACGGCGTCTACGAGCATCTCGCCGACCGCGCCGCCTTCGTCGTGACGAGCCCCGATTCGCCCGCCGAGCAGGCCGCCTTCGCGCAGTCGCGCGGCTGGCGGTTCCCGATGCTCAGCCATCGCGGCTCGAGCTTCGCCGACGACATGGGCTATCGCGGCGACAACGGCTGGCTGCCCGGCACCTCCGTGTTCCGGCGCGACACCGGCGGCATCGTCAGGGTCTCCGACGCGGGCTTCAGCCCCGGCGACGATTTCTGCAGCCTGTGGCACTTCCTCGATCTGCTCGACGGCGGCCGCCGGGGCTGGCGGCCGAAGTATCGCTACGGCTGAGGGGCCGACGGCGGCCCGGCGCAGGTGCCCGCCGGACGGGCCTTGCCAGCGGGCCCGTTAGCGGGTTTGCTCCGACGTAACCGCCGCGCATCGGCGCGGCCCGGCGAACCGGAGCGCTCCGTTGACTGACACCCTGACGCTGGCCCTGTGGGCGACCAACCTGTCCGTACCCGTCAACGGGCTCGACGGCTGGGTCGCCCGCGTCGAGGCGAAGATGGCGGAGGCCGCGGCGGCCGGCGCGGCCTTCCTGATCATGCCGGAATACGCCTCCGAGCAATGGCTGAGCTTCAAGCCGGACGGCCTCAGGCCGACCGAGGAGATCGGCTGGATGGCCGACCAGGCGCCGGCGGCGCTGGAGCTGCTGAAACCGCTGCCGCAGAAGCACGGGGTGGCGCTGCTCGCCGGCTCGATGCCCTGGCAGGTCGGCGAGGGCTACCGCAACCGGGCCTGGCTGGTCCTGCCCGACGGGCGGACGATCGCCCAGGACAAGCTGGCATTGACGCCGGGCGAGCAGGACGCCGACAACTGGAACCTGGCGACGGGCGACGAGATCCGGATCGTCGAGTGGAACGGCCTGCGGCTTGCGACGCTGATCTGCCTCGACGTCGAGATGCCGGCGCTGTCCAGCCTGCTCGCACCGCAGGATCTCGATCTCCTGATGGTGCCGTCGATGACCTACTACCTGTCCGGCTACAGCCGCGTCTTCGGCTGCGCCAAGGCGCGGGCGATCGAGCTGATGAGCACGGTGGCGGCGACCGGCTGCGTCGGCGCGGCGCCGGGCACGACCCAGAACGACCAGAACGTCTCCGGCTGCGCGGTCTACGTTCCCTGCGAGGTCGAACTCGGCTTCACCGGCATCCACGCCGCGGTCGGCCCGGTCGACGGCGACCGGGGTGCGGGCGGCGAGGAAGGCGACGGGCCGTTCCTGATCGCCCGCGACATTCCGGTGGGCCTGATCCGGCAGAAGCGTGCCGGCGCCGCCGAGGTCTGGCCGGGCGCCTGGAACGCGGGTCACGTGCGGCTGACGCCGCAGTGATCCGCTCCGTCCCGTAGATCGCCAGCGGCCGGTGCGCGCGCCGGCAGAAGCATGCGCGCTATTGTCCGGTCACAAACAGTGAACGATCCCCACATGCTTTGGCTGCATGGAGGCCGCGTCCGCCGGCAAGTAAGTGCCGCCGGACGCGATAGCCGTCAGGGCCGGCAGACGTAGTAGGCGTTGATGATGTCGTGCTCGAGTTCGTGCTGGGTGACCTTCGAGAAGCCGGCGTCGGCGAAGTAGGCGATCGCGGTCTCGCAGCCCCACATGGTGCCAAGCCCCTCGCCGCCCTGGGCGAGCGACACGGTCATGCAGTGCATGGTCGACACGGTGTAGAGGAACGGCCCCAGCACGTTGTCCATGTTGCCGTGGTGGTGGCAGGACCCACGGATGTCCTGGCAGATGTAGACGCCGTCCTCCCTGAGGGTGCGGCGGATGCCGCGCAGCACGGACATGGGATCGGCCTGGTCGTGGATGGCGTCGAACGTGACGACGAGATCGAAGGCGTTCTCGTCGGCAGTTGCGGCCAGGTCGCGGGCGTCCCGGACCTCGAAGGTCAGGTTGGCCAGGCCGCGCGCGGCAGCGCCGGCATTGGCGAATTCGATGGCTTCCTCCGACAGGTCGTAGCCGACGAAACGGCTGTTCGGGAACGCCTCGGCCATCATGGTCAACGCCCGGCCGCGCCCGCAGCCCACGTCGAGGACGCGGATGCCGGCCTCCAGCCTGGCGATCACATCGCCACCGAGCGGCAGGATCTGGTCGATCAGCGCGGGCAGCACCGTCTGCGCGCTCTCCTCCATCATGACCTCGTGAAACCGCTCGAATCTGCCATAGGGCACCCCGCCGCCGGCGCGGAAGCATTCGACGATTGCGGTTTCGACACCGCCCAGCACCGATATCTCCTGGGCCGTCACGGCAAAGTTGCCGGCCTCCGCGTCGCGGGTCAGCACGCGGGCGTGCTCGGGAGGCAGGCGGTAGGTTCCGGTCCGCGGCTCGTGGTCGACGATGCGGCCGACCGTCATGGCGCCCAGCCATTCGCGGACGTAGCGTTCCTCGAGGCCGGCCTCGCGGGCGATCCCCGCACTGTCGGACCAGCCCATCCGCGACATCGCGTCGAACAGGCCGGTGCGATGGCCAATCGAGACCATCAGGCACATAGCCCCCTCGTTGAGCATCCCGACCATCCGCTCCTCGAAGGCGGCGGCGCGGCCGGTGTCCAGGCGAAACATCTGATTCATGACAAGCTCCCTTTCAAAATTCAGGCGCCGGAAAAAAGCGGCTCCGGATTGCAGGGCGACGTCGACCGTGTTTCGCGGCGGAATCAGTTCGTTTCAGATGTTTCCGGCAGCCGAATTCAGACAGGGAGGCTGCCCGGCGGGCGCATTGTTGCATGGGACGGGTGGGCGAACGCCCCATAATTCGGTAGACCTACGGCCCGCCGCAAAAACCAATTCGAGCCAGGATCGCCATGAAAACCGTCTATTCCGACGATCACCGCCTGCATGCCGCGAAAGTCGAACTGATCGACGGGACGCTGAAACCGGCCCACGAGAAGCCGGTGCGGGCCGACATCATCCTGTCGCGGGTCAATGAGGTCGGGCTCGGGGAGGTCGTGGAGCCGGAGGATTTCGGCATTGAGCCGCTCGGACGGATCCACGATTCGCGCTATCTGATCTTTCTGGAGACAGCCTGGGCCATGTGGCAGAAGACCGGCCGCGACTGGGACGCCCTGCCCCTCGCCTGGCCCGTGAGGGGGATGAGGGCGATCGAGCCCGACGAGATCGACGGCAAGCTGTCGTACTTCTCGTTCGACGCCGGCGCGCCGATCACCTCGGGGACATGGCCGGCGGTCCGCGCCAGCGCCAATGTCGGACTGACGGCGACGCGCATGGTCAAGGACGGCGAACGGGCGGCGTTCGGGCTGTGCCGGCCGCCGGGCCACCATGCGGCGGTCGACTATTGCGGCGGGTACTGCTTTCTCAACAACGCCGCGATCGCCGCGCAGTGGCTGCGCGACCACGGCTGCGACCGGGTCTCGGTCCTCGACATCGACTACCATCACGGCAACGGCACGCAGTCGATCTTCTACGAGCGCGCCGACGTGCAGTTTCTGTCCCTGCACGCCGATCCGCGCCAGGAGTATCCGTACTTCCTGGGCTATTCGGACGAGATCGGCCACGGCAAGGGCGAAGGCTTCAACGTCAACTATCCGATGGAATGGGGAACCGGCTTCGAGGCCTGGGGACAGGCGCTCAGCGACGCCTGCAACGAGATATCCTATTTCGGCCCGGACGTGGTTGTGGTGTCGCTGGGGGTCGATACCTTCGAGAAGGACCCGATCTCGCAGTTCAAGCTGAAGTCACCCGATTTCCTCGAGATCGGACGCAGGATCGCCAGCCTGAAGCGGCCGACCGTGTTCCTGATGGAAGGCGGCTATGCGGTCGAGGAGATCGGCGTCAATGCCGTGAACGTGCTGACGGGATTCGAGAACGCCGGCTAGGTCAGAACCCTTCGCGCCCGGGTATCAGGACATCGCGCAGGAAGTGCCGGAACCGCCGATAGGCGATTTCCGCGAATTCCGGGTTGTACTTCGACGTCGAGGCCGGATCGACATCGGGCCGGTCGAAGGCATGGGTCGCGCCTTCGATCGTCGCCGTATCGACAGGCGCACCCTCCGCCAGGACGCGCGCGTAGGCCTCATGACAGGGCACCGGATCGGCTGTCGTGTCCGCGGTGCCGTGGATCGCCCAGACCGGCAGGGGCTCGGCAAACCCCCGGCTCGGCGCCAGCGTCGGAAAGCCCGACGCGTTCATGCCGCAATAGGGATAGGTCAGGTAGACCGAGGTCAGGCCTGCAAAGGGATCTTCCGGCCATTCGGTCAGGCTTTGCGGCACCAGGGCGTCGGGTGGCATCGCCAGGAAATCCATCACCGTCCAGCCGCCATGGCTCCAGCCGGCGACCGCCAACCGTTCGGGATCGACATAGGGCAGGTCGCGGGCGAAGGGGATCGTCACGGCGACGTCCCCGGCCCTCTCGGCGCCGCGCAGCAGCCATCCCGAACAGACATCCCCGACCGCCGTCTCGTAGCCTATGCCGCGCGGCGTGAAGCTGTCGACGACGATCGCCACGACCCCTTCGGCAACCGCGAGATCCGAATAGATCCCCATGAGCGCCAGCCGCTTGTCGTCGCGAAACAGGCCCTCGCAGCCCGAATAGAGCAGGATTGCCGGAAACGGGCCGGCGCCGTCCGGCTTGCTGATGACGATATCGGGCTCTAGCAGGGCGAGCAGCTCTGCAGGCGTGCGCTTGTGGACGAAATAGCCGGTAATCGACAGCCAGACATAGGCCGCCGCGGCGAGCACCGCGACCAGCACCAGGGCGAGGCCCCACCCGATGATCCTGCGCATCGCTGCCCGCCCTCCCCGGGGTGTCTCAGTGCCTGAAGTGGCGCATGCCCGTGAGCACCATGGCAAGGCCTTTTTCGTCGGCCGCGGCGATCACCTCGTCGTCCCGCATCGACCCGCCCGGCTGGATCACGGCGGTCGCGCCGGCCTCCGCCGCCGCCAGCAGGCCGTCGGCGAACGGGAAGAAGGCGTCGGACGCGACCACGGCTCCCTCGGCAAGCGGCCGGTCGGCGCCGGCCGCCTTCGCCGCCTCGGCGGACTTGTGAGCGGCGATCCGCGCCGAATCGACGCGGCTCATCTGCCCCGCCCCGATGCCGGCCGTCGCGCCGTTCCTGGCGTAGACGATCGCGTTCGACTTGACGTGCTTGGCGACCCGCCAGGCAAACAGCAGATCGCGCATTTCCTGCTCGCTCGGCGCGCGCCGGGTGACGACGCGAAGGTCCGCCGCGCCGAGGCGCCCGTTGTCGCGCGACTGCACCAGCAGGCCGCCTGCGACGGACCGCACCATCAGGCCGGGCGCCGCCGGATCCGGCAGGCCGTCGGTCACCAGCAGCCGCAGGTTCTTCCTGGCGGCGACGATCTCGATCGCCTCGGGGCTCGCGGCGGGCGCGACGATGACTTCGGTGAAGATCTCGACGATCTTCTCGGCGGCTTCGGCGTCGAGCGTCCTGTTGAGGGCGACGATGCCGCCGAAGGCCGACACCGGATCGCAGACCAGCGCCTTCTCGTATGCCTCGCGCAGGCTGTCGCCCACCGCCACGCCGCACGGATTGGCGTGCTTGATGATGGCGACGGCGGCGGAGTCCCCGGGATCGAACTCGGCGACCAGTTCGAAGGCCGCGTCCGTGTCGTTGATGTTGTTGTAGCTGAGCGCCTTGCCCTGCACCTGCCGGGCGGTCGCGACACCCGGCCTGGCGGGTCCGGGCCGGCTCTCGGCGCTCCGGTAGAAGCCGGCGCGCTGATGCGGGTTCTCGCCGTAGCGCAGCTGTTCGGCAAGGGTGCCGCCGAATGCGATGAACGTCGGTTCCGCCTCGCCGGTCTCCTCCGAGAACCAGCGCGAGATCGCCGCGTCATAGGCCGCCGTGCGCGAGAAGGCCTTTGCCGCCAGCCGCTGCCGCGTGCCGGCGCTGACGCCGCCGGCGCCCACTTCCTCGAGCACGCCGGCATAGTCGGCCGGGTCGACCAGCACCGTCACCGAGCCGTGGTTCTTGGCCGCCGCGCGAATCATCGCCGGGCCGCCGATATCGATGTTCTCGATGCACTCGGGGAAGGCGGCGCCGCGCCGCAGGGTGTCTTCGAACGGATAGAGATTGATCACGAGGAGGTCGATCTCCGGAATGCCGTGTTCCGAAAGCGCCGCGATGTGCTCGGGCTTCGAACGGTCCGCCAGCAGGCCCCCGTGGACGTTGGGATGCAGCGTCTTGACCCGTCCGTCGAGCATTTCGGGAGAGCCGGTGACCGCGGCGACGTCGACGACGGCCAGTCCGGCCTCCCTAAGGGTTCGCGCCGTGCCGCCGGTGGACAGGATCTCGGCGCCGCCATCGGCCAGGGCCCTGGCGAAATCGACGATCCCGGACTTGTCGGAAACGGAAACGAGGGCCCGGCGGACGGGCGTCGGCTTGTCGGTCATCGGCATATCCTGCTGCGGAGGGAGTTCGCGCCGCCGATTAGCACGATGCGCGGAAAAACCAAAGGAAGCGCGCCGCGCTTCAAGGCGCCCCGACAGGAACATGCCGGCCAGGCGGGCCGGCCGCACGGTCTCCCTCCTGCGGCATCACGGCGGAGTCAGGAGCGCTCTTCCGGGTCCGCGTCTTCGGACACCTCGGGCGCCTCCGCCTCCGCGTCGGACGGCGCGGCGACGACGGCCTCCTCCACCTCGCTGACCAGCGGCAGCTCGCCGGGCTCGCCGGGGCTCTCCGCCACCCGTTCCCGGCGATCCAGCCTCTGCAGCCGCCAGGTGACCCGCGGCGAATGCCGGGCGCGCCCGTGCACGACGATCTGGTCGGTGCGGCGGGCGCCGTCGAGGCCGCCGAGATAGACGCTTTCCTCGATGCTGATGTCGGCCCCGCCTGCATAGAGTTCCCACGGCTCGCCGCGGGCCGGCGCGAGGATGGCGCGGCTGTGATCGCGCGTCAGGGTCGCCCTGACGCCGGGGTGCAGGTGGAAGCGGACCGCATAGCTCGGGTTGGCGCGCGAACCGGCCCCCGCAGCAGTCGAGAAGACATCCTCCCCGTCGATCCGCCCGCCGTCGGGGGACAGCGCGATGCGGCGCTCGTGCAGGATGCCGAAGTCGCTGCGATAGCCGTCGTGGCCGGCGCTGAGGGCCATCACCTCGGCATCATGACGCTCGACGGTGACGTTGCGCGGCCCCGACAGCATGATCGGTCCCAGCTTCTTCAGGACCATCGGGCTCGTGGCGAATCGGCACGAGGAGGTATCTTCCAGGGCTGCGGTCGAATGGGCGGCCGTCGACCGGGACACCACGCGCCACTGGGCGTTGCCGAATGCCGGGACGCCGCAGTTGACGATGATCCGGTCCGGTCCCGAGGAGAACTCGAACGACAGGCAGCCGGCATGGGCTTCCCGGCTCAGCAGCGGCGGGGGCGGTGCGCCGGTGTCGACGATGATGACGGTGTCGGCGGCCTGCAGACGCTGGTAGCCGGAATAGCTGGCGTTCAGCACCGGCGCGCCCCGGCTCTCGTCATAGGCGAGCAGGGTCGCCATCACGTCCGGATAGGTCGGCCCCATGCCGTTGAAATGGGCGAGCGCCCCGTCGCCGTGCCGGAAGAACCGCAGCATCGGCATCATCCGGTCGATGGCCGAGATCAGCGCAGCGGACGGCGGCAGGTCGCGCGCGGCGAACGTCTGGCGCAGCGGCAGCAGGTCCAGCAGGATGCGGACGATCGCGTCCGGATTCCGGCTGACATGGCCGCCGTCGGGCAGGACCTGGCGGACCAGTTCGGAATCGAGCCAGCGCGCCGACTGGCGCAGCAGCCGCTGCCGGCCGGTCATGCACAGGCCCGCGTAGCACAGCGCGATCACGCAGATCAGGCGCGGCGTGCCGTCCGGCGCGTCATCGGCGGCGCGGGCGAGGTATCGCACCTGGCGGGCCAGCGACCGCATGAATCGCCGGTAGAAGGCCTGGTCGGCCCCGCGCAGGATCAGCGGCGAATGGCTGAGCCAGGAGACCAAGCGCCGGGCGATGATCTCGGGAGCCCACACCGCGTGGTCGTAACTGCCGTACTCGTTGATCCAGTCGGCGATCAGCGCGCGCGTGTGCAGGCGGGTCAGTTCGGTGTCTGCGGCCCGCATGTGACGAAGCCAGCCGAAGCCGTGCAGCGCGCGCTGCCACTCCGCCGAGGGCGGATCGATGGTGAAGGGCGAGTTCCCGCCGATGTCGACGACCGATCCGGCGAGCGCGTAGCGGCCGGAATAGAAATCCTCGGCAATCGTCGGATCGGCTGTTCTCAGATCATGCGGGGCGACGGTCAGACGGTCCGGTGCGCCGCCGGAAAGGCGCCAGCGAGAAAACGGACCCGCATAGGCGCCGGTCAGCATCGAGCGCAGCTGATGCCCGGCCAGGATCGTGCCGATCCTTACGCGATCCCCTAACGCTATGCCGGCCATACCTGCCGCAGCCTCTTTCTCGTGCGCGCGATCGCGATCGCGCGGTCGCCGGCCTCCCACCCGTGGCCGGCTGGCCCGGTTCCCTTCACTCGGGCCCCGACTATTAACGATAAAAGTTTAATAATACTGAGCGACCCGCAAGACCCCGCGCCGGCAAAGCATTTCGCCGCTGTGAAGCGCAGCGCCGACCCTCGCGATCACGTTCGAACGAGGCGGGCCGCGTAGAACCCGTCCATGCCGCCGCGCGGATCGCGATCCGAGGGATCGCGACCTGGAACCGGCGTATGGGCAGGGAGCGTCCGCAGGTCTCCGGCGGGGCTGAGGCACTGGTCGAGACCGAAGATCTCCCCGGCGCCGACCGGCACCCGTTCGACCGGCGCGCCAGCGTCGATCAGGGCGTCGACGCCTGCCTCGCATTCCTCCGGCTCCAGCGAGCAGGTGGCGTAGACGATGGTGCCGCCGGGCTTGACGATGTCGACGGCACGCCGCAGCAGGCGGCGCTGCAGGTCGGCAAGCCGGCCGATCTCGGACGCCCGCCGGATCCATGCGATGTCGGGATGGCGCCGCAACGTCCCGGTCGCCGCGCAGGGAGCGTCCAGCAGCACCGCGTCGAACGGTTCGTCCGGCTGCCATTCGGCGGCGTCGGCAACGACCGTCCTCGCGGCCAGCCCCAGCCGGGCAAGATTTGCCTCGAGGCGCTTCATGCGCGCTGCGGAGCGGTCGACCGCGGTGACGGTCGCACCGGCGGCGGCCAGCTGCGCCGTCTTGCCGCCGGGTGCGGCGCAGAGGTCGACGACGCGCAGTCCCTGCACATTGCCGAGGAGCTTCGCAGGCAGCGCCGCGGCGACGTCCTGGACCCACCAGGCGCCGTCCTCGAACCCGGCGAGCCTGGTGACGTCGCCGGCGCCGGTCAGCCGGACCGTCCCGGTCGGCAGCGCGGTCCCGCCGAGGCGCTGCGCCCAGACCTCCGGTTCCGACCGCACCGTCAGGTCGAGCGGCGGCTCTTCGAGATGGGCGGCCATGATCGCGCCGGCGACCTCCGCCCCGTATGCCGCGGTCCAGCGGTCCGCGAGCCAGCCGGGGGTGTTGAGCCTGCCGGGATCCGGCATGGCACGTAAGTCATCACGTGCCCCGTCGATGCGCCGCAGGACTGCATTGACCACGCCGCGGAAGTGCCGACCGGCCCTGTCGGCGGCCGCCAGGCTGACGGCCGTGTCGACGGCGGCATGGGGGGGCACGTCGAGGAACAGGATCTGGCAGGCGCCCACCGACAGGATGGTGTTGACCATGGCCGCGGATTTCGGCAGCGGCTTTTCGAGGAACCGCTTGATCGCCAGGTCGATCTGGCCGTGCCGGCGCAGCGTCTCGGCGGCGAGCACCTTGACGAAGGCCCGGTCGCGCGCATCGAGCCTAGCCAGATCGGGGTGGCCATGCTCGCTGTCGAGTGCCGCGTCGAGCGTCTGCGCGCGCTTCAGGGCACCGGCGACGATATCCACCGCGATGCGGCGCGCCTCCAGCCCGGCCGGAGCGGGCCGGCCAGGGCTTGCGGGGGCCTTTCGCCGCCGCGCAGCCTTCCATTGTGCGGTGTCGCGGGCCACGAAGCCGGGTTAGCCCCACGGGCCGCGGGCGGGACCCGAGGATCCGCCCGACCGGGATCCGCCCGACCGGGATCCGCCGGGCCGCGATCCCGCCGGGGGTACGCTGCCCGAGCCGGCCGACGGGTCCGGCCCGCCGCCCCACGGACCGCTGCGGCCGGCCGGCGTCGCTGCGCCCATTCCAGCGCCCATCCCGGCGGCCATCTCGCGCAGCCTGGCGACGCGGTTCTCGGTGGCCGGGTGGGTGGAGAACAGGCTGTCCATGCGCTCGCCGTGCAGCGGGTTGATGATGAACATGTGGGCGGTCGCCGGATTGCGCTCTGCGGCCTGGTTGGGGATGCGCTTCGCGGCGCCGGCGATCTTGCCGAGCGCCGAGGCGAGCCACAGCGGCTGGCCGCAGATCTCCGCGCCTATCCGGTCGGCCTCGTACTCGCGCGACCGGGAGATCGCCATCTGCACCAGCATGGCCGCGAGCGGCGCAAGGATCATCATCAGGATGGTGCCGACGAGGCCGAGCGGATTGTTGCGGCTGCCGCCGAAGAACAGCGCGAAGTTGGCGAGCATCGAGATCGCGCCGGCCATGGTCGCGGTGATCGTCATGATCAGCGTGTCGTGGTGCTTCACGTGCGCGAGTTCGTGCGCCATGACGCCGGCGAGTTCCTCGCGTGACAGGGATTGCAGGATGCCGGTCGTCGCGGCGACGGCGGCGTTCTGCGGATTGCGCCCGGTGGCGAAGGCGTTCGGCTGCGGGTTCTCGATGATGTAGACCTTCGGCATCGGCAGGTCGGCGTTCGCCGCCAGGTCCCGGATCATCGAATAGAATTCCGGCGCGGTGCGCGCGTCGACCTCGCGCGCGTTGTACATGCGCAGCACGACCTTGTCGGAATTCCAGTAGCTGAACGCGTTCATCGCCAAGGCGACGGCGAAGGCGATCATCATGCCGCCGGAACCGCCGAGCAGGTAGCCGACGCCCATGAACAGCGCCGTCATGCCCGCCAGCAGGATTGCCGTTCTGAAATACCCGGCCATCGGTCCGTGATCCTTCCTTCGAAGCCCAGTCTTTACGATCGACCGTCTATATGTTGGTTTGGTTCCACATAGCGACAAGATATGACCGAAATGACCAATTCACCGAACGACGCAGAGGTCGAGAAACGCCGCAAGGACGCAGCCAAGCGCGCGCTTGCCGAGGCGGAGGCCCGACGCGCGGAGGCCGACGCGGCGAAATCGGAGCGTCCGAAGGAGTATAATGGGCCGAAAGGCCCGGAGCCGACGCGGTTCGGCGACTGGGAGCGCAAGGGGATCGCGAGCGACTTCTGAGGCCGCCCGCGAACCTGCTGGGCGCGCGTGCGCCAGTTCCTGTCCGACCTGGCCGGATGGGGTGGCCGCGACGACCGGATGACCATGTCCAAAACAACCGATAGGACGCATGGCCTCAGGCAAAGGCGGCAAGGCGCAAAAAAGTGACGCCGCTGACGAAGCATCCGCTCCGCGGCGACTTCAGGCGATCTGGCCCGCTACCGGGTCGATTCACGCCGTGTTGCCATAACGTCCGCTGCATCAAGGCCTTGGCACGGGCCGCAACGGACAATCGACCCGCCGACGAACCGGACTCCGACGAGTCGGCGCCCGCGGCGGGCCGTTTGCAAAAGTTCCTCAGAACAGCAGATAGATCAGAATGATGATGGGAATCGGGACGCCGATGGCCCAGAGCAGAATGCCTTTCATGACGGATCTCCTGAATGCCGCGGCGCCCGAACCTCTCGGTCCGGACGCCGGTTGGTTTTCAGAAGAACGCCGCAGCGCGGCTGCTGGTTCCGGCAGTGAGGAGCCGCGCGCGCCAGCAACGGGGCACCGCCCTCAGGCCGACGACTTCGCCCGGTTCTGACGATTGTCGATCAGGTCGTCGACGACAGCCGGGTCGGCGAGCGTCGAGGTGTCGCCGAGATTGGAGAACTCGTCCTCGGCAATCTTGCGCAGGATTCGGCGCATGATCTTGCCGGAGCGCGTCTTGGGCAGGCCCGGCGCCCACTGGATCAGGTCCGGCGAGGCGATCGGGCCGATATCCTTTCGGACCCAGGCGACGAGTTCCTTGCGCAGGTCCTCGCTCGGCGTCTCGCCCGACATCAGCGTGACGTAGGCATAGATGCCCTGGCCCTTGATGTCGTGCGGATAGCCGACCACGGCGGCCTCCGACACCTTCGGATGGGCGACCAGCGAGGATTCGACTTCCGCCGTGCCCATGCGGTGGCCGGAGACGTTGATGACGTCGTCGACGCGGCCGGTGATCCAGTAGTAGCCGTCCTCGTCGCGGCGGCAGCCGTCGCCGGTGAAGTACATGCCCTTGTAGGTCGAGAAGTAGGTCTGCACGAAGCGCTCGTGGTCGCCGTAGACGGTGCGCATCTGGCCGGGCCAGGAGTCCGTGATGACCAGGTTGCCGGAGGCGGCCCCGGTCAGCTCGTTGCCTTCGCCGTCCATCAGCGCCGGCTGGATGCCAAAGAACGGCCGCGTCGCCGAGCCGGGCTTCAGTCCGGTCGCGCCGGGCAGCGGCGTGATCAGGATGCCGCCGGTCTCCGTCTGCCACCATGTGTCGACGATCGGGCAGCGCCCGTCGCCGACGACGTTGTAGTACCACATCCAGGCTTCGGGATTGATCGGCTCGCCGACCGAGCCGAGCAGCCGCAGCGAGGAGCGGTCGGTCTTCTTCACCAGGTCGTCGCCGGCCCCCATCAGAGCCCGGATCGCCGTGGGGGCGGTGTAGAAGATGTTGACCTTGTGCTTGTCGCAGACCTCCCAGAACCGCGCCGCGGTCGGATAGTTCGGCACGCCCTCGAACATCAGCGTCGTGGCGCCGTTGGCGAGCGGGCCGTAGACGATGTAGCTGTGGCCGGTGACCCAGCCGACATCGGCGGTGCACCAGTAGACGTCGCCGTCGTGGTAGTCGAAGACGTAGTGATGGGTCATCGAGGCGTAGACCAGATAGCCGCCGGAGGTGTGCAGGACGCCCTTCGGCTGGCCGGTCGAGCCGGAGGTGTAGAGGATGAACAGCGGATCCTCGGCGTTCATCTCCTCGGGCGGGCAGTCGGCCGAAACCGCCTGCATCTCGTCGTGCAGCCAGACGTCGCGGCCTTCTTCCCATCCAATGTCGCCGCCGGTGCGCCTGACCACCACGACGTTCTTCACCGTCGGGCACTTCTTCAGCGCCTCGTCGGTGTTCGCCTTCAGCGGCACCTTGCGGCCGCCGCGCAGGCCCTCGTCGGCGGTGATCACGATGTTGGAATCGCACCCCTGGATGCGGCCGGCCAGCGAATCCGGGGAAAAGCCGCCGAACACCACCGAATGGATCGCCCCGATGCGCGCGCAGGCGAGCATCGCGTAGGCGGCCTCCGGGATCATCGGCATGTAGATGGTGATGCGGTCGCCCTTCTTCGCGCCCAGCTTCTTCAGGACGTTGGCGAAGCGGCAGACCTTCTCGTGCAGCTCGCGGTAGGTGATCTTCGCGTCGTCGGCCGGGTCGTCGCCCTCCCAGATGATCGCGACCTGATCGCCCCGCTCCTCGAGGTGCCGGTCGATGCAGTTCGCCGCGACGTTCAGGGTGCCGTCCTCGAACCACTTGATCGAGACGTCGTGCGGATCGTAGGAGGTGTTCTTGACCCGGGAATAGGGCCTGATCCAGTCGATGCGTTTGCCGTGCTCGGCCCAGAAGCCCTCGGGGTCGTCCACCGACCGCCTGTACATCTGCTGGTATGCCGCATCGTCGACATAGGCGCGCCTGGCCCAGTCCTCGGGCACCGGAATCACCGTGTCCTGCATCTAATCCCTCCCTCTACTCCCGGGAATATCGGTTCGACGGTGCGCCCTGGCAGGCACCCGCCCGTTTTCGCCGGCATTATGCTGGTGGCGTCCCGGCCCGGCAACGGCCGGGCCATGGAACTTTCGTCGACAGCGTCGATCCGCCGGCGCCTGCTATGCGCCGAACGCGCCGAGGACGGCGCCCATCAGGGTCAGCACGACCAGCCAGTGGCCCGCGTCAATCAGGGTCAGCGTCACCCGCGCGCCCTGGAAGGAATCGTTGACGGCGATCGAGGTTGCAACGAAGCCGAGCCAGATGAAGGCCGCGCCGACGATGCCGTTCTGCACGTTGACCTCGCCGAGGTGTCCGAGCACACCGGCCAGCATGTAGGCCATCAGCAGCTGTGCGATTCCCGCAACCACGTACGGGCCGGGCTTCGGCGTGACGTCGGCCCGGGTGCGGCCGAGCGCGGCCATCCAAACCGTCCCGAACGCCCGGTACCAGATGGCACCCGCCGCCAAGCCGACCACTGCGGCGATGACGACGGCGAGATAGTTGATTCCTGCGAAGACCATGTCGAGCAACTCCGGATTGGCGTTTCGTGAACGATGTTTAGAGCCAGAAGGACAGTAGCGGAAGCGCCGGGCGGCACAATCCGGCGCCGGACGTCAGGCGAGGCGCCAGACGGCGGTGCGCTTGATCTCCATGTCCTCGAGTTCGCGGCTCTGCGGCACCCCGTATTCGGCGATCCGGACGAGCCGGTCCTTCGGCAGATAGCTGCGGCCGGGATCGCCGATCAGCACCGTCGCGCCGGCCGCCCGCCAGGCGGCGAGGCGGGGAAACAGCCTGTCGGCGACCTCGCGCTCGTAGAACAGGTCGCCGACGAGGATCGTCCCGAACCGGGCGGCGATCCGGTCCGAGCCCTCGAGCACGTCCTCGCAGGTGACCGAGACCTCGACGCCGTTGAGGCGGGCATTGAGGCCGATTGCCGCGATCGCCCAGCGATCCGGATCGGCGGCCAGCACCCGTTGCGCCCCGGCGGCCATCGCCGCGATCGCCACCAGCCCGGAACCGGCGCCGAGGTCGAGCACGGCGCGGCCGCGGACAACCGGAGGATTGTCGAGAACGTATCGCGCCAGCGCCTGGCCGCCCGCCCAGGCGAACGCCCAGAACGGCGGCGGCAGCCCCATCCGGCCGAGCGCCTCCTCCGTCCGCGTCCACAGCGGCAGCGCCTCGTCGGCCAGCCGCAAGGTGATCTCGGGACACAGCGGAACCGGCCGCGGCGTGGTATTGTCCTCGACGAAGGCGGCATTCGGAGTTTCGGGCTGGGTCACGGTCGCCACGCCCGCCGCGCCTTCAAGCCGGCTCCCAGATCGAAGCAAGGCAAGGCTGCATGCGCCCGGTCCTCATAGCATCCATCGGCGCGCTCATCGGAGCCGTCCTCGGGGTTCCCGCGGGCTACGTCGCGGGGGCACTGATCGGCGACCCGACGGAGGCGTGCTCGGGGACGGCATGCGGATTCTTCGGATCGATCATGATCATCGCCGGCCTGTTCGGCGGCGCCGTCATCGGCGCGGTGGTCGGTCTCAGGCTGTCGCGGCCAGAGGGCCGCCGGCCGCCGGCCGGGCCGCGGCCCTAGAGACCGCCCATCTTGCGGATCTGCTTCCATTCGGCCGCCGTCACCGGCTGCACGGACAGGCGCGAATTGTTGACGAGCACCATGTCGGCGAGCTTCGGCTCCGCCTTGATGTCGTCCAGCGAGACCGGGTTTGGGACCGGCTCGACGGCGGCAATATCGACGCATTCCCAGGTGCCGGACCCGTCCCTGGAGTCGGGATGCGCCTCCGCCACCACCTCGACGATGCCGACGATGCGCTTCTCGTTGACCGAGTGATAGAAGAAGCCGAGGTCGCCCTTCTTCATCTCGCGCATGAAGTTGCGGGCCTGATAGTTGCGTACCCCGTCCCACTCCTCGCCCGTCCTGCCCTTCTTCACCTGATCGTCCCACGACCAGGTATTGGGCTCCGATTTGAACAGCCAGTACGCCATGCTTCCCTCAAGCCCCTGTCGCCCGCGTTTGAGGGGCGCACGATAGTGCCGATTCGCTCCGCTCTTCAATCGCCGCAGGTCAGGCGGCGTCCCGCTTCTCGCCGACGAAGGCGCGCCGGATATGGGCGGCAAGCTCGTCAACGGCACGGTCGGTGTCGCCGGACCGCACGAACAGGCCGATCGAGAAGTTCGGCAGCTGGGGCAGGCCGGCGTCGGGCGGCAGCACGCGCAGGTCGGGCGGCACGAAGGAGGCAAGCGAGGGCGTCACCGCCATGTCGGTGCGCACCGTCGTCATGGTCGCGTCGATATTGCCGTTCTCGAAGACCATGCGCCAGTCGACGCCCTCGTCCCGCAGCGCCTCGTGCACGGTCTGCCGGAACACGCAGGTCTCGCTGACGATCGACAGGGGCAGCGGCCGCTTGCGATGCGCGGTGCCGTTGCGGGCACCGATCCAGAGCAGGCGCTCGACGCCGAGGCATTCGCCGCGCGCGCTGTCGGCGCGCTCCTCGACGAGGGCGACGTCGACGTCGCCGCGATCGATGGCGGCACTCAGGTCGGGGGACGAGCCGCAGACGAGTTCGACATCGACATTGGGATTTGCATCGGCGAAGGCCGGCAGGACGCGCGGCAGGCAGCTCGTCACCAGGTCGTGCGGAATCCCGAACCGCACCTTGCCGCGCACGGCGGCGCCGTTCATCTCGGAGAGGATCTCGTCGTTGATCTCCAGGAACCGCTTCGACAGACCCAGCAGCCGCTCGCCCTGCGGCGTCAGCTTCAGGCCACGTCGGTCGCGGTCGAACAGGGCGACCTGAAGCACGTCCTCAAGCCGCCGGATCTGCTGGCTGACCGCGCCCTGGGTCAGCGCCAGCCGGTCGGCGGCTACCGTCATGTTGCGGCAGCCGGCAACCGTCACGAAGGTGCGCACCAGCGCGGTGTCGAGATTCCTGATCATGGCGGATCACTATTAGACCCGCTAATTCTCCCGGTCCAGCCTATTTGCTATCATAATAGGTATCGAATCCGCTCATGGCTGCGCCGATCGGCTATTCCTCGGACCTGAACGGCCGCGACAGCAGGCCCTCGATCGCCGCATCTACCGGCAGCCTGCCGGCGACCACCGCGGCGACGGCCTCGCAGATCGGCATCTCGATGCCGAGCGCGCGTGCCCGGCCGACGACGGCGGCAGCGGTCCAGACGCCCTCGGTCACTGGCCGGCGCGGCCCCAGCAGCTCGTCGACGGACTCGCCGCGGCCGAGCGCCACTCCGAACGAATAGTTGCGCGACTGCGCGCTGGTCGCCGTCAGCACGAGGTCGCCGAGGCCGGACAGGCCTGCCAGCGTTTCGGGCCTGGCGCCGAGCGCCCGGCCGAGCCGGGTCAGTTCGGCGAAGGACCGCGCCACCAGCGCCGCCTGGGCGCTCGCGCCCAGCGCCTTGCCGACGACGACGCCGCAGGCGATCGCCAGGACGTTCTTGACCGCGCCGCCAACCTGCACGCCGATCAGGTCGCCGGAGCGGTAGGGCCGGAAGGTGTTGTGCCCGATCGCCTCGACGAGGGCCGAACAGAGATCGTCGTCGGCGCAGGCCAGCGTCACGGCGGTCGGCAGGCCGTGGGCGACGTCCTCGGCGAAGCTCGGCCCCGACAGGATGCCGACGACCGCCTGCGGCAGCACCTCGGCGACGACGTCGGACATGAAGGCGCCGCTGCCGCGCTCGAATCCCTTGGCGGCAACCACGACCGGACGGCCCTCGGGCAACGCCTCAGCCATGTCCGCCGCCGTGCCGCGCACCGACTGCGCCGGCACGGCCAGGATGATCGCGTCCATCGCGCAGACCCGGTCGAGCGAGCGGGTGGCGGCGATGGCGTCGTCGAGTGCGATGCCGGGAAGCCTGAGGCGGTTCTCGTGATGACGGTTGATGTCGTCGACGGTCCTGGCGTCGCGGCCCCAGATCAGGACCTCGCGGCCGGCCCGCGCCGCGGCGGCGGCGAGCGCCGTTCCCCAGGCGCCGGCGCCGACGACGCCGACGGTGGATACGGTCCGGAGCACGGCCATCACGCCGCGTCCATCTCGTCGAGCGGCCAGCGCGCCCGCGCCGGGGCGTCGAGCGTGTCGGATCTGCCGAGCGCCAGCCGTTCGCAGCCCGCCCAGGCGACCATCGCCGCGTTGTCGCCGCACAGCCGGAGGGGCGGCGCCACCAGCGTTGCGCCGTAGTGCCCGGCGAGTCCTTCGAGGCGCCCGCGCACCGCGGCGTTGGCGGCAACGCCGCCGGCGACGACCAGGGTCGGCGCGTCGCCCGAGCCGGCGACGAACCGCTCCAGGGCCGAACGCGTCCGGTCCGCCAGCGAATCGGTGACGGCGGCCTGGAACGAGGCGCACAGGTCGGCGACGTCGCCGTCGCTCAGCGGCGCCAGCTTCTGCGCCTCCAGCCGCACCGCCGTCTTCAATCCGGAAAAGGAGAAGTCGCAGCCCGGCCGCCCGGCCATCGGCCGGGGAAACGCGAAGCGTTGCGGATCGCCGCCGGCAGCGATGCGCTCCACCTCCGGGCCGCCCGGCCAGCCGAGACCGAGCATCTTGGCGACCTTGTCGAACGCCTCGCCGACCGCATCGTCGACGGTCGTTCCCCAGCGCTCGTAGGTGCCCACGCCGCGCACCGCAACGATCTGGGTGTGGCCGCCGGTGACGAGGAGCAGCAGGTAGGGGAAACCGATTCCGTCGCTCAGCCGCGCGGTCAGCGCGTGCGCCTCCAGATGGTTCACCGCCACGAACGGCTTGCCGGCCGCCGCCGCGATCGCCTTGCCGGTCATCAGTCCGACGAGCAGCCCGCCGATCAGCCCCGGGCCGGCGGTCGCGGCGATGCCGTCGAGATCGGCTGCCGCGATGCCGGGCTCCCGCAGCGCCCGGGCGATCAGGGAGTCGAGCGCCTCGACGTGGGCACGCGCGGCGATCTCGGGGACGACGCCGCCGAACGGGGCGTGCTCGGCAAGCTGGCTGAGGACGACGTTGGAGAGGATGACGCCCGAGCCGTCGGCGCGGCGCTCCACCACCGCGGCCGCGGTCTCGTCGCAACTCGTCTCGATACCAAGTACCCGCACGTCGTGTTCCGGTCCCGTTTCGACCCTCAGGCCGTTTTCAATCGCATGTGCCCATCTCTATAGTCGCCCCCGGCCGCACCTGTCATCCACAGCCGTCATCCAGAAGGATCCGTCTTGTCCGACATGCCGATTCGCATCGCCACCCGCGGAAGCCCGCTCGCGCTCGCCCAGGCCGAGGAGGTCGCCGCCCGGCTGCGCGCCGCGCACGGCCTCGCGGAGAGCGACATCGCGGTCGTGGCGATGAAGACGACCGGCGACCGGATCCAGGACCGCACGCTCGCCGAGGCCGGCGGCAAGGGACTGTTCACCAAGGAGATCGAGGAGGCGCTGATCGACGGCCGCGCGGATCTCGCAGTCCATTCCGCCAAGGACGTGCCGACCTGGCTTCCGGACGGGCTGGTGCTGTCGGCCTTCCTGCCGCGCGAGGACGTCCGCGACGCCTTCATCTGCCGCATCGCCGGATCGCTCGCCGAACTGCCGGCCGGCGCCATCGTCGGCACTGCATCGCTTCGCCGCCAGGCGCTGGTGCTGCGCGCCCGGCCGGACCTCGAGGTCGTGACGCTGCGGGGCAACGTGCAGACCCGGCTGCGCAAGCTCGAGGCGGGCACCGTGCACGCGACGCTGCTGGCGTTGGCCGGCCTGAAGCGGCTTCACGCGGAGGCGGAGGCAGCCGCGCTGTTCGACCCCCAGACGTTCCCGCCGGCGCTCGGCCAAGGCGCCATCGCCGTCGAGACGCGTGCGGACGACAGCCGGGTCAACGACCTGGTCGCCGCCATCAACCACGCCGACACCGCCGCGGCGCTGACGTGTGAACGGTCGTTCCTCGACGTCCTCGACGGCTCCTGCCGGACGCCGATCGCCGGCCACGCCGCGGTCCATGACGGCAGATTGCGATTCGGCGGTCTGGTCATTAGCCACGACGGACAGACGTCGTTCGCCGCCGAGCGCAGCGGCAGCGCGGCGGAGGCCGAGGCGCTCGGCCGCTCCGCCGCCCGGGAGATCATCGACAGCGCCGGCGAAGCGTTCCTCGCCACCCTCAGGGACGGCCATTGACGGTCCTCGTCACGCGCCCGGCCGCAGACGCGCGGCGCACGATCGGAAAACTCGCCCGGATGGGCATCGATGCCATCGCCGCGCCGGCCCTCGACATCGTGCCGGTCGACCGCTTCGAGGTTGCGGAACGTCCCGCGGCGCTGCTGCTGACCAGCGCCAACGCCGTCGCCGCAATCGCCGCCAGGCCGGACCTGGACCGACTCAGGCAGGTACCGACATTCGCCGTCGGCGACCGCACGGCGGACGCCGCCCGTCAGGCCGGTTTCAGGGACGTGCGGTCGGCCGGGGGCGACGCTGGCGATCTCGCAGCGCTGGTGCGCCTGACACTGGAAGCGGGGGGGCGGGAACCGGGGCGCGGGCCGGTCGTTTACCTGAGCGGCCGCGATGTCAGCGCGGATCTGGACGAAGACCTGAGGAGGGCGGGGTATCGGTGCGAGCGCGTGGTGGTATACGAGGCGCGGCCCGCCGCCGACCTTCCCGATGCGGTGAAAGCAGCGATCTCCCAGGGCATGGTCAGCGCCATCCTTTTCCATTCCGCCCGCAGCGCGCTGGCGTTCGGAGCCATCACGGAGCGGACCGGCCTGTCGGCACGGCTTGCTCGGGTTCCCGCCGTGGTGCTGTCGGAGGGAGTCCGCACGGCGGCCGCCTCCTGCGGTTTCATGGTAGTCGCGGTGGCCGAGGCACCGAACGAGCGGGCTCTGCTGGCGGCCCTTGAGGGTTTGGTTAAGGCTCGTCGGCAACAGTGAGACGCTTCGTCTCGCAACAGCAAAACGAAAACGTGTATAACCCTAGGACGTGACCTCGGGATTGACGGGGAGCCTCCAGCGCCGGTTGGCAGGAATGGCAGTGGCTAGATCATGAGCAATGGCGACGACGATCCGAAAGCCGCAGGGGCGGGATCCGACAGGAACACGGATAGCGGGAAAAGCGTGCCCAAGTCCGGCAGTCGCAAGCGCCGCGCCGTCCGACCTCCCACAATAGCGGGAACGGCGACGGAACTCTCCCGGTCGGGATCGAAGGCCGGCACCGGCGCGTCCGCTTCTCCGACCGGCGCCGCATCCCCCGAAGACACCGCCGGCAAGACGGCCGATCCGGTGGCCGGTTCGAAGGAGACCGCCGCGCCGGCGGCCGCAAGCGTGCCGGCTTCCGGCGCGGCGGCTGCGGGCGCCTCCGCGGCGTCTTCGTCGTCCCCCTCGCCGTCCGTTGCCGGCGCGACGGCATCATCCCCGGGGCCAGCCGCCCCGGCAGCCGCTTCGTCCGGCGCCGGCTCGCCCAAGACCGCATCGTCGGCGACGGGCACCACCTCGCAAGCAGCATCCGGGTCCGGCGCGGCCAAGGAGGCCCCATCGAAGGCACCCCTCAAGGAGGAGAAGCCGACCGATCGCGCCGCGAAGGAAACGCCTGCCAGAGCATCGGCCACGTCGAAGCCCGCATCCGCGGTACCTTCCGCCGCCGGTACCAAGCCCTCGGCATCGACAGCGGGCGCAAAGCCGGGCTCCGCGGGGACGGGCGAAGCGGGGACTGGCGGGACCGGCGGCGCCGGCAAGCGGCCGCCGGGCCCCGGCGGAAACGGCCCGTCCGGTCAGGGGGGAGGATCGGACAACGGCAACGGCTCCGGCGAGACGCCGATCCCGACCGCCCGGCGGGCAAGCCTGATCGGCGCCGGCCTGGTCGGGGCGCTGATCGCGCTCGGCATCTATCTGGGTCTCTATTACGGCGGCATCCTGCCGCGCGACCAGAGCACGGTGATGGACGCCGTCGTGGTCCAGTCGCAGGAACTCGGACGGCGCATCGCGACGCTGGAATCGAGCGCCGCGCGCGACGCCAAGCGCGATCTCGGCAAGGAAGTGAACGACATCCAGTCGGCGCTCAAGGAGCTCGGCTCAGACCCGAAGAATGCGCTGGTCCGGCGCGTCCGCGACCTCGAGGCCTCGCTCGGCACGCTGACGGGCACCGGCGACGACGCAGCCGGGCCTTCCCTCGATTCCCGGGTGGCGGCTCTCGAGGAGAAGCTGGAAGGCGCAGGAGGAGCGGCTTCCGGCGACGCCGAGACGCTGCTGTCCGACCTTGCCCGGCGCGTCGAAGCGCTGGAAACGCGCCCGGCCGCGACAGGCGCTGACGGGACGCCGCCGGACACGCCCGCACCGATCGCCGCGCTGTCGGACCGCATGGCGGCACTGGACAAGCAGTTGCAGCAGACGGCGGACCAGGTGGCTGCGCTGGCGAAGTCGGGGTCCGCTGCGACCGACGAGACGCTTGCGCGGCTCGAGTCCGAACTGACGGCGATGCGCGACGAACTGGACAAGCTGAGCGGCACCGTCAGCCAGTCCGCCACGACCGTCGACGACAAGCTTGCAGCGTTCCGCACATCGATCGAGGAACGCGACGCAAATGCCGCGCAGGAGGCCGCCCGCACGGCTGCCGGCGCGCTTGCGCTGACGGGGCTGGCAAAGGCGGTCGACAGCGGCGCTCCCTATACGGCGGAACTGGACGTGCTGCGTCCGCTGGTCGGCGACAGCGCCGACCTGGCCGTCCTGGCGGACCACGCCGCCGCGGGCGTGCCTGATGCGCAGACGCTCGCGACCCGGTTCGACGCCGTGTCGGACGAGATCCTGTCGGCGGGAGCGGACTCTCAGACGGGACTGGTCGGCTCGCTGATGACGAGCGCCAGGTCGCTGGTCCGGGTCCGGCCGACCGGCGAGGCCGAAGGCGAGGGGCGCGGCGCGACCGTCGCCCGCATCGAGGCCGCCCTTCAGGCCGGCGAGCTGTCGGCGGCGGAGAGCGAATGGGCGTCGCTCGACGCGCCCGCGCTGCAGGCATCACAATCCTGGGCGGACGACCTGAAGGCGCGTATCGCCGTCGAGGGAGCGCTGGAGAAGATATCGTCGTCGCTGACCGCCTCCCTGTCGGAACCCGCGTCGACGCCTCCGGCCCAGTCCGGCAAGCCGGCGCCCGGCAAGGCGAACGCGAAGCCCGGCAACGGCAAGGCGAACGCGACCTCGTCGGCCGCACCGGAACCGGCGACGAACTGATCATCGAGCCAGAGGCAGGAGCATGATCCGGGTAGCACTTTACATTCTCCTCGTCGGCGTCGTCGCCTTCGGCGCGGCGTGGCTCGCCGACCGGCCGGGCGACATCGTGCTCGACTGGCAGGGCTGGCACGTCGAGACGAGCCTGATGGTCGCCGCGGTCGCCGTGCTCGTCATATTCGTCGCGCTGATGATCGTGTGGACGCTGATCCGCTGGATCCTGCACGGCCCCGCGGCGATGTCGGGCTTCTTCCGGGAGCGGCGCCAGACCAAGGGCTACCGCGCCCTGTCGCGCGGCATGATCGCGGCCGCCGCCGGCGACGCCCGGCTGGCCCGCCATTCCGCCAAGGAGGCCGACAAGCTGCTGCGCGACGAGCCGCTGGCGCTCCTGCTCGACGCCCAGGCAGCGCAGCTGTCGGGCGACCGCAAGGCAGCGCGGAAGGCGTTCGAGACGATGGCCGAGCGGCCCGACACCGAACTGCTCGGGCTGCGCGGACTGCTCATCGAGGCGCAGCGGGCGGGCGACGAGGAAACCGCCAGACTGTGCGTCGCGCGCGCCGCCGAGCGGGCGCCGGGCCTCGGCTGGGCGGCGAACGCGCTGCTCGAGCAGCAGACCCGCGAGGGCGACTGGCAGGCGGCGCTGGCGACGGTGGAACGCAATGCAGAGCACAGGCTGATCGACAAGAAGGCGGCGAAGCGCTCCCGCGCCGTGCTGATGACGGCGCAGGCGATAGAGGTCGAGGAGGCCGAACCCGAGCGCGCGCTGGCTCTGGCGCTGGAAGCCCACAAGCTGGCGCCGGAACTGGTGCCGGCTGCCGTCGTCGCCGGGCGGCTGTCGGCCGCCGCCGGCAACACCCGGCAGGTCACCCGGATTATCGAGAAGACATGGCGGCAGTCGCCGCATCCCGATCTCGCCGAGGTCTACGCGCATGCGCGGCCCGGCGACTCCGCCCGCGACCGCCTGAAGCGCGCGCAGACGCTCCTGCAGAAGATGCCCAACAACGAGGAGGGCCGCATCGCGGTGGCCGTCGCCGCGATCGAGGCGCGCGACTGGAAGGAAGCGCGCAAGGCCGTCGAGCCGCTGACCCGTTCGGCGCCGAGCCAGCGCATCTGCATGCTGATGGCCGACATCGAGGAGGGCGAGACCGGCGACGCCGGCAAGGTCCGCGAATGGCTCGCCCGCGCCGTGCGCGCGCCGCGCGATCCCGCCTGGACCGCCGACGGCTACATCGCCGCCGAGTGGGCGCCGGTGTCGCCGATCACCGGCCAACTGGATGCCTTCGAATGGAAGGTGCCGGTCGAGGCGCTGACAGCGCCCGGGCAGGACGAACCGGACACGCCGGCCGAGGCCATCGACGCGCCGCGGGCGATGATCGAAGTGACGCCGCAGCCGGCGACACGGGCGCCGACGGGGGCCGCGGCTCCCCAGGCAAGTCCCGCCCCTGCAACCCCGGCACCCGCGAGCCCGGCACCTGCAAGCGCGGCCACTGGCAGCATGTCCCCTGGTAGCGCGCCGACCGGTAGCCCGGCCCCTGCCGGACCGGCGGCCGCGACGACCGCGCCGGCCGGACCGGAGGCTAACAAACCGGCGCCGGCGCCAGCGGAAACACCGAAGACGGTAGCCCCGGAACCCGACGCCAAGACGCCCAAGATCGAGAAGACTGAAACGGCGAAGACCGGTTCCGCGCCGGCGGCCGGCGCCGCGGCGGCTGCGGCCACGGGTCCCGCGCCGCCCGTCGCGCCGGCAAGCCCGGCCAGGTCCTCCGCGGAGAAGGCATCGGATACCGGCACGCCGGGCGCGGCCGCCGCTCCCGGCTCCGCCTCGGATGCGCCCCGGAAGACGCCGGAGACCGAGGCCAGATCCGCGCCCGTACCGGAGAAGACACCACCGCAGAAGGCGTCACCGGAGCAAACGGGACCTGAGAAGACGGGGCCTGAGAAGACGGGGCCTGAGAAGACGGGCCCTCAGCGGACCGGTACCGAGAAGAGCGAGACCGGGGCGACGCGGCCGGACAGGTCCGGAAAGCCTGAGGCGCCCGTCCCGGTGGGCGCCGATGCCACGCCGGAGCCGGGCGGCGACCGGTCCGCCGAGGAGCATCGCGATGCTGTGCCGATGGCGTTCGACCGCCCTCCGGACGATCCCGGCCCGGTCCCGGACGACGAGGACACCGACAAGCCGAAGCGGCGCTTCGGGCTTTTCTAGCCGCCGCCGCCGGCCGCCGGGAGCCCGTGCATCCGGACTTCGTTAGCGCTTGAAAAGCATCGCCCGCATCACTATTGATGCGCTCAGGTTGCCGCCATAGCTCAGTTGGTAGAGCGGCGCATTCGTAATGCGTAGGTCGGGTGTTCGAGTCACCCTGGCGGCACCATTTCACTTTCCCGTCGCGTCCGTTGAGAAGTCCACCGCCTGAAGAGGCGTCCGCCGCGCGCGTCGGACGGCAGGTGCGGTCCCTGCCCTTAGACGGGCAGGCAGACGCCGAAGTTGCCGTCGGCGTAGATCAGGCCGCGACCGGCCTCGGTTGCGCCGTGCACTTCCCGGACGAGGCCGATGACGATGAGGTGCGTCGACCTGTCGATCACCTGATCGACGAGGCACTCGAAGCTGGCCACCGCGCCGCCGAGGAGCGGGGCGCCGGTGGCCCCGTCCTGCCAGCGACCGACTGCGAAGCGGTCCTCGCCGGAGTGGCCGCCGATCCCCGCGAAGGCGAGGCCGACCGGCTTCTGCCCGCGGCCGAGAAGGTTGACGCTAAAGGCGCCGGACCGTGCGATCTCGGCGCCGAGCCAGGTCGCCTTGTTGATGCAGACGAGCAGGGTCGGCGGCGCCACGGTCAGCGACGACACGGCCGTGGCGGTGATGCCGCAGCGCTTGCCGTCGGGCGTCCGCGCCGCCACCACCGAGACGCCGGAGGCGAGGCGGCGCATGCCCTGCCTGAAGCGGGTCTCGATGCCGCCGTCGTCGGGCATCGTCCGGCCCTCCTCAGGCGGCCAGCGACTTCAGGTAGGCGTCGGCCTCCTCCGGCACCGCGAACCACGGGAAGAAGTCGGTCGGGTCGTTGAAGCCGTTGGCGATCCGCTTCGCCAGCGCCGGGAACTGCTGCGCGGCACCCATGATGTCGAGCACGTGCGGCGGCGGCGGTTGCAGCAGCGCGTTGGTCCAGCCCGAGACGTATTGCGCGTAGCTCCAGTAGCTGTCGAAGGTCGCCTGCATCCACGCTTCGTCGAACGGCCGGTCGCCGTTTGCCAGGATCGCGTCCATGTAGACGCGGGCGCATTTCGAGGCGTTGTTGGAGCCCTGCCCGGTGATCGGGTCGTTGAGCACCACCACGTCGCCCATCCCCATAACCGCGCGCCCGGAGGGCAGGCGGCCGACGGGGTGGCGGACGGTCGGGGGAAAGCGCCCCGCCAGCACGCCGTTGTCGTCGGTGAGCTCGATGTCGCGGCAGCGGTCCGCCTCCCAGGGCAGGAACGTGTCGAGGATCCACTTCGACGTCTCCAGATGCGCCTCCGGCGTCTTCACCTCGCCCCAGCAGTCCATCGGGCCGCCGGGAATGCCTTCGAAGACCATGATCTCGCAGGGCCCCGTGGTGGTCAGCGCGGGGAACACGAAATACTCGCCGACCGTCGGGATCAGGTTGAAGCACACCGCCGAGTGCTCCGGCCGCGGCGTCATGCCGGTGACGTAGGTCAGCGCCAGCGCCCGCTGCGGCTTGTCGAAGACCGATTTCTCGTCGTCGCGCGCGAACATGCCGGCGATCTCGCCCTTGCCGGCGGCGACCACGACGAGGTCGCTCTCCTTCGCATAGGTCTCCAGGTCGTCGACCGAGGCGTCGTGAATCTCCATGGTGCCGCCGCGCTTTTCCACCTCCTTCATCCAGACGGGAAACTTGACGCGCTGGTCGACGCTCTGGGCGTAGCGGTCGAGCTTGCCGTTCCAGTCGATCGCCTTTGCTCCGGAACCGTCCGGCGCCGGAACGGCGAAGTTGATCGAATCGACGGTCGGGCAGTCGGCTTCCCAGAAGTTCGCGCCGATGTCGCGCTCGTTCTGCAGCGCCTCGTCGAACATGCACTGGCTCGACGTCACCCTGCCCGCGGCGATCTCCTCGCCGGTGCGGTTCTGCACGACGCGGACGTCGTAGCCGCCGTCCTTCAGAAGCCCGAGCGCCAGCTGCAGGCCGGACTGGCCGCCGCCGACGATGGTCACACTGCGCCTGGTCATTGCATTGCCCTCCTGTCAGTCTTCCATCAGCAGCGGGATCGCCGCGTCGGCGCGCTCCGGGCCCATCGCCGTGTAGCCGCCGTCGACGCGGATGTCGGTGCCGTTGATGAAGGACGCCTCGTCCGAGCACAGGAAGAGGACCGCGTTTGCGACCTCCTCCGGGTCGCCGACCCGCTTCGCCAGATGGAAAGGCGCTGCGACGGCATCCGTCTTCGCCCGGTTGTTCTTCGTCAGCTCCACCATGATCGCGCTCCACGTCCAGCCCGGCGACACGGCGTTGACCCGGATACCGTCGGGCGCGAGGTCCATCGCCTGGTTGCGGGTGAGCTGCAGGATCGCCGCCTTCGACACCGGATAGAGCCAGCGCCCGGTCTGGGCGACACGCGAGGAGATCGACCCGAAGTTGACGATCGCTCCCTTCGCCTCGGCCAGATGCGGCCGGGCGGCCTGCATCAGCATCACCGAGCCGACCACGTTGGTGTCGAAGGCTTCCAGCCATTCGGCGCGGGTCGAAGCGGCGCCGTTGTCGAGATAGGTGCAGGCGACGTTGACGAGGTAGTCGATGCGGCCGTGGGACTTGGCGGTCGCCTCGACGAGGTCCTTGATGTCGGCGTCTTGGCGGAGGTCGGTCCTGTGGAAGCCGACGGCCTCGCCCAGACGGCCGGCGACCGCGCTGCCGCCGTCCTCGTCGATGTCGGCGATGACGACCCGGGCGCCGGCGTCGGCAAAGGCCCTGACCACCGCCTCGCCGATCAGAGTCGCCCCGCCGGTGACGATCGCCACCTTGCCGGAAAAGTCGGGCATGTGTTTTCCCCTCCGTCAGTTTATGCTTGAAACAACGCAATCACCGGCGGGACGGGGCTGTAAATCCGGCGCGGACGCCGACTATCCGGAATCCGCAAGAATCGGACCGAGGCCCGCGGTTTTCCGGTGATGACTCCCCGCCAGCGGGGTAACGTCGGCCGATCCGACTGGACTGCGCACCTTGGAGAGGGTGCAATGCGCGCACACCAGGCGTCCGTGCCGCTGGCACGCTACAACCTGTTCCGCACCCGCGACCTCGACGAGGCGCGCGAGACGGTCGGCCGCGTCTTCTGTCCGCACCGGCTTGCGATCGCCGGCGAAGGGCGGCGGTTCCACACGGTCCAGAACCACGTCGACGCCGGCCTCCTGTCGCTGAGCTACATCGACTACGGCGCCGAGGTGGAGATCGAGCCAGGCGAGCTCGGCTCGTTCTACCTGATCCAGATACCGCTCGAAGGAGGCGCGACGATCCGGACCGGCGGGCGCATGGTGGCGGCCCACAAGGCGCGTGCCTCGATCCTCAATCCGACCCACTACACGGCCATGACCTGGCATGCGGGCTGCCGCAAGCTGCAGGTACAGGTGCCGCGGGCGGTCCTGGACAGGTTCGCGCGCGACTATCTCGGCCGGGAGTTCGAGCAGTCCGTCTCCTTCGAGCCGGCCATGGACCTGACCAGCCCGAACTGCGCCGCCTGGTTGCGCCACGTCGTGGCGTTCGCCCGGCACCTCGAGCACGCCGGGGTCGGCGCCACCACCGGCGAGCGCCGCGGCTTCTACGCAGCCGAGCTGCTCCGGGAGCTGTTCGAGGCACAGCCGAACACGCATTCCCATTTCGCCGGATCGCACCGGGGCGGACCCGTGCCGCGGTACATCAAGCTGGCACTCGACTTCATAAGGGCGCATGCCGACAGGCCGCTGACCTGCAACGACATCGCAGCGGCATGCGAGGTCGCCGGCAGGACGCTGCAGCACGGCTTCCAGCACCACCTCGGCACGACCCCGATGCAGGCGCTGCGGGACGAGCGGCTGAGGCGCTGCCGGCTCGATCTGCTGCACGGCGATACCGGCCGGTCGGTGGCCGAGACGGCGTCGGCGTGGGGATTCGCCCATCTCGGCCGGTTCTCGCAGTACTACAGGGAGCGCTTCGGGGAGCTGCCTCGCGAGACCGCACGGCGCGCCTGAAGACCATCCGCCCCGGCGCGGCGCTGCCTCCAGCACGCCTCCGAGCTCCCTTGACGGCGCTGCGGCAGGCATGCAACATGAAACATGAACCACTATTCATATTAATGATCCGAGGCGTTCATGGAAGCCACCGCCAGCCCGAAGACCGCCAACCCCAAGACTCCTCGGGGCGAGGCGACCCGGCGCGCCATCCTGAAGGCTGCCGAAACGGTGATCGGCACGCAGGGCTTCAACGATGCCTCGATCATCGACATCACCCGCGAGGCCGGCGTCGCCCAGGGCACCTTCTACATCTACTTCAAGAGCAAGGACGAGGTATTCTCCGAGCTTGTCCGGGAGATGGGACGCCTGCTCCGGCAGGCGCTGAACGCGGCGACGGCGGGCGCCCGCGACCGGCTGACCGCGGAGAAGGAAGGCCTGCGCGGCTTCCTCAGCTTCGTCTCGGCGCATCCGAACCTCTACCGGATCATCCAGGAGGCCCTGTTCGTCGATCCCGGCGCCTACCGCGCCTATTTCCAGACCTTCGCCGACGGCTACCGGCAGGCGCTGGCCGAGGCGCAGGACGCCGGCGAGATCCGGCCCGGCGATCCCGACGTGCGGGCCTGGGCGCTGATGGGCATCGCCAAGACGCTCGGCGAACGCGCCGTGGTGTGGGGCGACGAGACGCCGATCGACGCGGTCGTCGAGGCCGCCCACGACATGATCGTGAACGGGCTGCGGCGCTGAGCCGATGGGCGCGCCGCTCGTCACGCTGGATGTCGCCGGCGGTGTCGCGACCGTCACGCTCGACCGGCCGGAACGGCACAACGCACTGGTTCCCGAACTGCTGGAGGACCTGCGCGCGGCGATAGCGGGAGCAGGCAGGGAGGACGTGTCCTGCCTGGTGCTGACCGGGCGCGGCCGCAGCTTCTCGACCGGCGGCGACATCACCGCCTTTCGCGAGGCATCGGCCACCTCCCGGGGCATCGCGGACTATGCCGATGGGATCGTCGGCCTGCTGAACGGGGCGATCCTCGACCTCCTCGCCTTTCCCGTCCCGGTGATCGCCCGCGTCAACGGCCCGGCGACCGGCGGGTCGGTCGGGCTGGTGCTGGCCGGCGACATCGTCGTGATGAGTTCCGAGGCCTTCCTGCAATCCTACTACGTCGAGGTCGGCTTTGCGCCCGACGGCGGCTGGACGGCCATGCTGCCGGACCGGATCGGCCCGGCGCGGGCGATTGCGATCCAGGCGACGAACGAGCGCATCGGCGCGACGCGCGCGCTCGAACTGGGCCTGGCCCACCGCGTCGTCGACCCGGATGGCCTGGACGCGGCAACCGAGGCGGTCACCGCGTCGCTGCGCGGCAAGGACCGGGCGAGCCTGTCGGCGACCCGGCGGCTGGTCTGGGACGAAGCGCGCAGAGCAGCCATCGCGGCCCGCCTGGACGCCGAGCGCCGCGCGTTCGTCGACCTGGTCGCGCGCAGGGAGGTGGAAACCCGAATGCAGGCTTTCGTCACGCAACGATAACCGGAGCAGTCCGGGAGGAACCATGCAGCACGTGACCGACATGGCGGGCAAGCGCGCCGAACTGACGCCGGACCGGATCGCCTTCGTCGACGAGGAGACCGGCGCCGCGCTGAGCTTCGCCCAGGTGAACGACCGGTCGAACCGGCTTGCGGCCGGCCTGGCCGGTCTCGGCGCGGGAGCAGGCGACCGGATCGGCATCCTCTGCCACAATCGGCCCGACTTCTTCACCTTCCTGTTCGCGTGCCAGAAGGCGCGGCTGATCCTGGTGCCGCTGAACTGGCGGCAGCCGCCGGCGGAGCTGTCGCCGCTGGTCGAACAGGCCGGCGTGAAGCTGCTGGCGACGGACGCGGCCTTCGCAGGCGTCGCCGCCGAGCTCGCAGGACAGCACGGCCTCGGGCGCATCGGCATGGAACCGGAAACCGGGGCGGAGATCGACCTGGAGACGCTGCTCGCGCAGGCGCCGGAGATGCGGGACGACCCGCGCCCTGTCGGCACGGACGAAATCTGGTACCTGCTCTACACCTCCGGCACGACAGGCCTGCCCAAGGCGGTTATCCAGACTCCGGGCATGTGCTGGGCGAACGCCGTCAACTATGCCCAGGCCGTCGACCTGATCTCCTCGGACAGGTCGATCAATTTCCTGCCGCTGTTCCACACCGGCGGCATCAACCTGCCGACGCTGCCGCTGTTCCTGCTCGGCGGCACCAGCCGGATCCTGCGCCGGTTCGATGCCGGGGCGGTGCTCGATCTCGTCCACCGCGGCGAGGTGACGAGCTTCTTCGGCGTGCCTGCGATCTACCAGGCGATGGCGCTACACGAGCGGTTCGCCGACACCGACTTCTCGCGGGTCCGCGCGTTCGCCTGCGGCGGCGCGCCGCTGCCCGAGCCGCTGATCCGCACCTTCGCCGACCGCGGCATCGGCGTCTGCAACGGCATGGGCATGACCGAGACCGGGCCGACCGTGTTCCTCAACGACCCGGCCCATGCCCGGAGCAAGATCGGCTCGGTCGGCAAGCCGCAGATGCTCGCCGAGACGCGGATCGTCGACGCAGGCGGCACGGTGGTCGACGGCGAGGGCGAAGGCGAGCTGCAGATCAGAGGGCCGGGCGTCACGCCCGGCTATCTCGGCAATCCGGAGGCGACCGAGGCGGCCTTCACCGACGGCTGGCTGAAGACCGGCGACGTCGCCCGGCGCGACGCCGACGGCTACTACTACATCGTCGACCGCATCAAGGACATGTACATATCCGGCGGCGAGAACGTCTATCCGGCCGAAGTCGAGCGGGTTTTGGTCGGCTATCCCGGCGTGCTCGAGGTCGCGGTGATCGGCGTTGCCGACGACCGCTGGGGCGAGGTCGGCGAGGCGTTCCTGATCGCAAGACCGGGCGAGGCGATCGACACCGGGGCGCTGCCGCGCTGGTGCCGCGAACGGCTCGCCGCCTACAAGATCCCGAAGGCCTTCCACGTCGTTTCCGACATGCCGCGCACCGCCGCCGGGAAGGTCCGGAAACACCTGCTGAAGGAGATGCGGCCGTGAGCGCGGAAGACAACGCCGTCACGGAGGTCTGGACGCCGCGCCAGAGCGACTTCGACCGATTCGCCGAACTCTCCGGCGACGACAATCCGATCCATGTCGACCCGGAGTTCTCGGCGCGCACCCGTTTCGGCCGCACCGTCGCGCACGGCATGCTGCTCTACTCGCGGCTCTGGGCGCTGGCGAAACGCCATTGGCCGGACGCGGCCCACGCCGGGCAGGCGCTGATGTTTCCAGCGCCCTCCTACGCCGGCGAGCCGCTGGTCTTCCGCGTCGCGCCGGTCGACGGCGATCCCGGCCGGCTGTCGATGACCGTGACGCGCCAGTCCGACGGCGGGGTGACGCTGCAGGGCGAATGCGTGCTGGAGGATCGCGTGCTTGAGGGAAGCGGGCGATGACGATCAAACTCGGCCGGCGCGCGGAGATCACCCGCACCTACTCATTTGCCGACAAGGCGCTGTTCGCCGATCTGGCCGGGCTCGGCGAAGCCTGGCTGGACAGCGTGCCCGAACCGCTGGTCGGCGCGCTGTTCTCCTACCTGCTCGGCGTGGAGCTGCCGGGCTTCGGCACCAACTACCTGAAGCAGGAGATGCGGTTCCTGATGCCAGCGCCCTACGACACGCCGCTGACGGCCAGCGTCACCGTCACGCGGCTGAGGCCAGAGAAGCACCTGGTCGACCTGGAGACGGTCTGCGTGGGCGCCGACGGCTCACGCATCTGCGAAGGCCGCGCCCTCGTCTACGTCGAGGACGTCGGCGCCTGACCGCGCCGGTCGCTGCCGCGGGATGGAACTTCGCCGCCCTCGCCTCTAGACTTGCCCAGGGGGAAAGGGTGTTCGCCCGGGGGGACCGATGCTCGATGGCGCGATGATCGTCTGGTTCACGCTGACCGCGTTCAGCGTCGTCTTCGTCGTATGGGACTCGCTGTTCAACGGCGTGACGAGCTGGGTCCAGCGCGTCGCCTGGATCCTGGTGACGGTCTACACGGGGCCGGTCGGCGCCTTCTTCTACCTCGTTGCCTGCCGGCGGCCGCTGCCGGGCACGCACGATGCTTTCACCGCGGCGACCTGGAAGCAGGCGCTGAACAGCGAGATGCACTGCCTGGCCGGCGATGCCACCGGGATCATGGTCGCCGCGTCGATCGTGCCCGTGTTCGGGCTGGCAAACGGCTGGGACGCGACCATCGAGTACCTCGCCGGCTTCGTCTCGGGGCTGTTCATCTTCCAGGCGCTGATGATGATCGGCATGTATGACGGCGACTACTGGAAGGCCGTGCGCAAGACCTTCTTCGCCGAGACGGTGTCGATGAACATGGTGATGACCGGCATGATCCCGGTCATGCTGGTCCTCGGCGCCCTCTGGGCCGGGTCGGAAAGCCCGACGGAGCCGGCCTTCTGGTTCCGCATGAGCATCGCCACCATCGTCGGCGGCATCATCGCCTATCCGATCAACTACTGGCTGGTGGCGGGTCACCTGAAGCATGGCTGCATGACGCTGCCGGGCGCCGACACGCCGGCGCTGGGCCTGCGCTCGAGCGAGCCGTCGATGTTGATGGAGAGAGGGCACATGCAGCATGGAGGCATGGACCATGGCTCGGGCGGTTCCGGCGGCCACGCCATGTCGATGCGGGAGCTGCCGACGGGGCAGGCGGTCGGCTGGATCGCGGCAACCTTCGCGGTCCTGCTGGTCGCCGTCTGGCTCACCGGTTTCGTGGTTCCGGTGCGCTTCTGACGGGCTGAAGCTCGCCGCCGGCCGTTTCGCCCCGGGCGCGGCGTCTAAGCCAGGATCTCGCCCAGCATCTCGTTGAAGGAATCGGGCTCCTCGAGATGCGGCGCGTGGCCGGATCGGACGAACTCGAAGATCTGCCCGTCCGGCAACTGTTCGACCTGCCAGCGCGCCACGTCGGCGCCGTAGAGCATGCTCCGGCTGCCATGCGCGATGATCACCGGCAGATCGATCCTCGGCAGCAGGCCCCGGAAGTCCTGGCGCGTGAGCGAAGCCCACATCGGCGCCAGCAGGGCGGGATCGGCGGCGGCGATCTCGCGTTCGGTATAGCCGGCCAGCGCCGGATCCACCGGCAGGTCGCCGGCGAAGATGCGCCGGGCGATTCGCGGCGCGATCTCCGGCCAGTGGCCCTCGATCGACTTCAGGACGCCGCGGTTGCGGAGGGCGTCGAGGCCGTCGCTCAGGCCGAGTTGCCACTGCCGGTCGTTCAGCACCCTGGGCGTCATGTCGATGACGACGAGGCCCGACAGCCGCGCGGTGCCGTGCCGCTCGATCATCGAATAGGCGACGTGGGCGCCCATCGACCAGCCGACCACCGTCACGCCGTCGAGGCTGCGCCCGGCCAGCAGCGCGGCGACGGCGTCCGCCGCCGCCTCGATGGTGAGCGCGGGGCCCGTCGCGCCGGTGCGGCCATGGCCGGGAAGGTCGGGAACGATCAGCCGCGCCCTGTGGCCGAAGGCCTCGAGCTGCGGCGCAAAGAACCCGCCGTGGCAGGACCAGCCGTGCAGCAGCAGCAGCGGCCTGGCGTCCTCGATCTCGGCGCCGGTCTCGACGACATGCATTCCGGTCACTTCGAGACCCCGCGCAGCCGGCCGACGATCCCGGTCGGGAAGAAGTAGACGCTGAGCACGAACAATAGCCCGAGCCAGAGCAGCCAGCGATCGGGCGACAGCAGGTCGGAGAGCAGCGGGACCGGCGCCGTCGCATCGGCGGCGATCGCCATCAGTTCCTGCAGATAGGTCTGGGCGAGGACGAAGATCGTCGCGCCGATGACGGCGCCGTACATCGTCCCCATGCCGCCGATCACCACCATCAGCAGGATATCCACCATGATCTCCAGCGACAGCGTGGTCGCCGGCCCGGTATAGCGCAGCCAGACCGCCAGCAGCACCCCGGCCAGCGCCGCGACCGTTGCCGACAGGATGGTGGCGAGCGTGCGATAGTTCACCACCCGGTAGCCGACGGCCTCGGCGCGGAACGCGTTCTCGCGGACGGCCTGGAGGACGCGGCCGAACGGCGAATTGACGAAGCGCAGCATGAGCAGGAACAGGCCGAGCGAGATGAAGAAGACGAAGTAGTAGGACAAGAGCTTGCCGTCGAGGCGGACGCCGAACAGCCGCTCGTCCATCAGCCTGAAGGCCGGCGTCAGGGCGCGCGGGATCCTGTAGTTGAGCCCGTCCTCGCCGCCGGTGACGGCCGAAAGCTGCGAGACCAGCACGGCGAAGGCGCTGGCCACCGCCAGCGTCACCATGGCGAAGAAGATCGCCTTCACCCTGAGCGAAAACAGCCCGATCAGCAGCGCCAGCAGCGCGGCGACCGCCACGCCGGCCACGGCACCGACGAGGATCGACAGGAAGCTCGGCCCGAGATGCTCGAGCGCGATCGCGGCGCCGTATCCGCCGATGCCGAAGAACATGGTGTGGGCGAACGAGACGATGCCGGTGTAGCCGAGCAGCAGGTCGTAGCTTGCCACCAGCACCACGAAGATGCAGATCCGCGCCGCGGTCTCCAGCGACCGCGTGCCCGGAAACAGGAACGGCGCCAGCGCCAGCGAGACGAAGATCACCAGGAGGACGATGGTGAGGACCTTCGAGCGCGGCGTGTCGCCGGAGAGGAGGCGCGTCAGCATGGAGCTGCCCCGTTGACAGAGAACTCTTCGTCGTCATCCCGGCCGAAGCGAAGCGGAGAGCCGGGATCGGAGAGCCCTTGACCGTCCTGTGGCTCTCCGATCCCGGATCGGCCTTGCGGCCGTCCGGGATGACGAAAGTGAGTAATGTGCCAGACTCCCCCCTCCGCACTCCGCTCCGGTGAAGAAGAAGCGGCCGTCCGAGCCCCCTCACCCGGCGCGTCGCGCCGACCTCTCCCCGACGGGGAGAGGTGACGGCAAGCGTAGTGCGACGGCTTACCGGCCCGGAGTGATGGGTCGCATCGCTTATGGGGAGAGAACGTAGTGCAGGGAGGCGCATCCAACTCCCACCTCTCCCATGGGGAGAGGTCGGACCGCAGGTCCGGGTGAGGGGGTACGGCGTCAACGTTCATCCCCGCCCCCTCATTTCGCCTTGACCACCGGGTAGAGCCCCTGCGGGCGCCACATCAACACGACCACCATCAGCGCGATCGTCGAGACCAGCGACGCCTTCGGCATCAGGAAGGCGACGTAGTTCGACAGCAGCCCGACCAGCAGCGCGCCGATGAAGCAGCCCTCGACCGAGCCGAGGCCGCCGATGATCACGACGATGAAGATCAGCACCATGATCTCCGAGCCCATGTGGGCGGTGATCGTCTCCTGGTAGAGCCCCCACATGACGCCGCCGAGGCCGGCAAGCGCCGAGCCGACGATGAAGACGGCCAGGAACAGCCGCCGGATCCGGTAGCCCAGCGCCTCGACCATCTCGCCGTTCTCGACGCCGGCGCGCACCAGCAGTCCGATCCTGGTGCGGTTCAGGACGAGCCGCATGGCGACGAACAGCGCCAGTCCGATGACGACGGCGACGAGCCGGTACTTCTCGACGGCCGCCTCGCCGATCAGCACCGACCCGCGCAGGGTCTCGGGCCGCGACAGGTGGATCGAATCGGGTCCCCACAGCACCAGGATCAGTTGCTGGACGATGATCAGGCCGCCCATGGTCACCAGGATCTGCTTCAGGTGCTGGCCGTAGACCGGCTTGACGATAAAGCGCTCGAAGACGTAGCCGGCGCCGCCGGCAACCAGCATCGCGACCGCGATGGCGGGGAGTAGAGCCGCCAGGTTCAGCCAGATCGACGGTGTCGCGGTCCAGCCGGCGAGCCAGCCCAGAACGGTGAAACCGACGAAGGCGCCGATCGCGATGAAGGCGCCGTGGCCGAAATTGATGACGTCCATCAGACCGAACACCAGCGTCAGGCCCGACGCCATGAGGAAGATCATCATGCCCATCGCCAGGCCTGCCGCGGTCAGCGTGATCCAGGTCGACGAACTGCCGATCGCCGCGAAGCCGACGATGGCGAGCGCGGGCACCAGCAGCACCGGCGCCCGTGCTCCCAGCCGCTCGCCAAGTCCGGCCTGCTCGATCCTCGGAGCGATCGCCGTCTCGCCGCGCGGATCGCTCATTGGTGCGTCTCCAGGCTGAGGCCCATCAGTCTCTCCTGCAGGGCGGCATCGCCCGCAAGTTCCGCCATTGCGCCGGAATGCACGATCCGCCCGTCGTCCATCACCGACACCGTCTGCCCGAGGCTCTTCGCCATGGCGAAGTTCTGTTCGACCAGCAGGATCGTCGTATCCGTCCTGGCGAGTTCGGCGAGCGCCGCCGTCATCGCCTTGATGATCGCCGGCGCCAGGCCCTTGGTCGGCTCGTCGACCAGGATCAGCCGGCGCGGCTCGATCACGGCGCGCGCGACAGACAGCATCTGCTTCTGGCCTCCCGACAGGTTGCCGGCCGGCATCTCCCAGAAGGTCCTGAGCGGCGGAAACAGCGAGAAGATCCAGTCGAGGCGGCCGGAGTCCATCGGCCCGTCGACGGCGGCCAGCACCATGTTCTCGCGCACCGTGAGATCGGTGAAGATGCCCATGTTCTCCGGCACGTAGGCAATGCCGCGGCGCGCGATCGCCGGCGTGTCGAGGCTGGTAATGTCGGCGCCGTCGAAGCGGATCGTCCCGCCCGAGGCCTGCCACAGGCCCATGATCGTCCTGAGCGTCGTCGTCTTGCCCGCCCCGTTGCGGCCGAGGATGACGGTGACGCCGCCGGCCGGCACCGCGAGGTCCACCCCTTGCAGGATGTGGTACTGGGCGATGTGCGTGTGGACGCCGTCGAGGGCGAGGAGCGGCTCAGCCATCGGCGGGCTCTCCCACGGACGATTCGACGCCGAGATACGCCTCCTGGACTATGGCTGACGCGATCACCTCGCGCGGCTCGCCGTCGGCGACCAGCGCGCCGTTGTGCAGCACGACGATGCGGTCGGCCAGCGTGCGGATCACGTCCATCTTGTGCTCGACCAGCAGGATCGTGCGGTCGCGGTCGGCCTTCAGTCCGCGGATCAGGTCGAGGATCACCGGCACCTCGTCGACGCTCATGCCTGCGGTCGGCTCGTCGAACATCAGCACCTGCGGCTGCAGCGCGATCAGCAGCGCCACCTCGAGCTTGCGCTGGTCGCCATGCGGCAGAGCGGAGACCGTGCGGCCGGCCTCGTCGAGCAGCGCCACCTCCGAGAGGACATGCTCGGCCCGCTCGACCAGCTCGACATGGGCGTCGGCCCGCGAGAACAGGTCGTAGCGGCGCCGCGCGCGGGCCTGCACGACCAGCCGCACGTTTTCGCGCACCGTGAGGCTGGGAAAGAGATTGGTGAGCTGGAAGGCGCGGCCGATGCCGCGGTCGGTGCGCTCCGGCGCCTGCATGCGGGTGATGTCCTCGCCGTGCAGCCGGACGCGGCCGGATGTCGCCCTGAGCTGGCCGGAGATCAGGTTGAAATAGGTCGTCTTGCCGGCCCCGTTGGGCCCGACGATGGCCGTCAGCGTTCCCCGGTCGAACGCGCAGGACACCGCGTCGACGGCGACGTGACCGCCGAAGCGGATCGTCAGGTCTTGCGTTTCCAGGACGGGATGTTCGGTCATGGCGGAGGCCTGCATCAGGTTCACAGCAAGAGACCAGCGGTCCTGGTCGCGCCAACGGCTCCTCCCCTCCCCCTTGTGGGGAGGGGTCGTGGGTGGGGGCAACGGCGAGACCGGCCTCGATGGCCGGAATTGCCGTTTGCGGAGCACCCCTTGGACGCCCAGCCGACCCGTCGAGGGTCGGCAGTGCGACCCCCCGCCCCAACCCTCCCCCACAAGGGGGGAGGGAGTGACTTCGGCAAGAGCGGAGAGTCGAATTCCCCACCTTTCGATCAGAACACCCTCAGTTCCGGATCGGGATGTCCATGTCCTCGATCTTCAGTTCCTCGACGAGCTCCGGGATTCCCCAGGCCACGTCCGGATCGACCCTGATCTTGAAGTGGTACATGGACTGCAGCGCCTGATGGTCCTCGGGGCGGAACACCATCTTGCCCTTCGGCGTCTCGAACTCCATGCCTTCCATCGCCGCGATCAGGTCCTCGGTGTCGGTCGAGCCGGCCTTCCTGAGGGCCTCGACGACGGCAATGCCGGCCGCCATGCCGCCGGCGGTGAAGAAGTCCGGCGGCTCGTTGAAGCGCGCCTGGTGCTCCTTGACGAGCCAGTCGTTGATCGGGTTCTCGGGGATCTCGTAGTAGTAGTACGTCGCCCCTTCCATGCCCGGCAGGTCCTTGTAGGCCGCCATCGCGGCAAGGATGTTGCCGCCCGTCGCGATCTCGATGCCGAAGCGGCTCGGGTCCATGGCGTTGATCTTGCCGATCGGATTGTTGCCGCCGGCCCAGATGATGAACAGGAACTTCCGCCCCTCCTCGTCCTTCAGAGCGTCGAAGATGCGCTGGGCGCTGGCCGTGAAATCCTGCGTGTCCGTCGGCACGTACTCCTCGAAGACGAGCTCGGCGCCGGTACCGTCCAGCGCTTCCCTGAAGGCGGCAACGCCGTCGCGGCCGAAGGCGTAATCCTGGGCGAGGGTGGCGATCTTGACGCCGTCCTTGCCGAGCGCGACGGCGTTGGAGATCGCGTCCTGGGAGGAGTTGCGGCCGGTGCGGAACACGTAACGGTTCCAGTTCTCGCCGGTGATGGAGTCGGCGACCGCCGGCTCGACCAGCAGGATCTTCTCGTACTCCTCGGCGACCGGCAGCATGGCGAGCGCCACGCCGGACGAGACCGGCCCGACGGCCAGCACCGCGTCGTCGTCGCCGTAGGCCTCGGCAAGCGCCGCCTTGCCGATGTCGGGCTTGAGCTGGGTATCCTTCTCGATGACGACGATCTTGTTGCCGTCGATCTCCATCGTGCCGTCGGTGGCGTATTCCAGACCCATCATCAGGCCGGTGTGAGACTGCTTTGCGTAGGCTTCCAGCGCGCCGGTCTTGCCATAGACATGCGCGATGACGATGTCCTCGGCCTGTGCGGCTCCGGCCCCGGCAGCAACGCCAAGGGCAAGCGCCAATGCCGAGACCGCGGATCGGTAAGTCCCCATTGCTGTCCTCCCTGTTGAAACGTCACGGACCTCTGCCAGGCTGCCGTGACGATGCATGACTCGCGAGCGAGCATCCGGCGGTTCCGGCTCTGCGGCCGCTGCATCGAGCCCGCCAGACGGCTTCGACTGCGGTAAAATGAAACATGAATCACTCGTCATGTCAACGCGCCGAGGTCTGCTGGGACGACGAGCCGCTTGCCGTCGGCGGCGGGAATTGCGGCGTTCGACAGGAAGGCGGCCGCCGACCTGGTCGAACCGCGGACGCGGAAAAAGGAACTTCCAGTCAGGGTATCGGCACGCCGATCCGCGTCGCGATCATCTCGAGGGCGATCTGCTCGCCGCTGGCAGTGTCGAACACGGACTGATCGAGGCAGAGCTCGAGCCAGAGGCCGTCGAGCAGCGCCGAGATGCCGATCGCGAGCATCTCGAGGTCCCTCCGCGCGACCTGGCGGTCCTCTGACGCCATCACCGCCTCGACCAGCCCGGCGACCCGGGTCCGGTAGTCCGCGTAGTTTTCCGCGTGAATCCGGCGAATCTCGGGGTCATTGACGATCAGCGACCAGAAGTTGACCCACACCTTGAGCAGATCCGGATCGAGATTGGGGCTGCGGAACGAGGCACGTATGAAGGCGGCAAGGCGCGCCTTCGGGTCCTTCCCGGCGGCAGCGATCTGCTCGTCGAAATGCCGGGAGAACCGACCGCCGAGCGTGCGATAGGCGGCGGCAACCAGAGCGTCCTTGCCGCTGAAGTAGTGCGTCAGCAGCCCCGGCGCGACGCCGGCGCGTTCCGCGATCCGCCTGACCGTGGTGCCCTGGTAGCCGTACTCGGCAAGACAGGCCAGCGTCGCCGCCACGAAATCGGCGCGCCGCGCGTCACGGGAATCGCCGCCGCTGTCAGGCGTTTCGGGCGGAAGGGAAGGGCCGGGGGTGTGCACGGGCTCGATCTCGTTCGCGAAAGTTGCATCGGGACTTGACGTCCTACCATGGCGGTCTCTAGCTTGTTGTACAAGTGTACAATGCCGGGACAGATTGATCCCGTCCCGGCAAGCGCGTCAGAGGACAAGACATGCAGGCGAAGATTGAATCGATCGATGCGGGCGCCGAGCTACTGACCGTCGACTGGGCAGGCGGCGGCAGCGACCACTATCCGTGGACCTGGCTGCGCGACCATGGCGAAGACGAGGCGAGCCTCGATCCCGGCACCCTGCAGCGCCGCGTCGACACCTTTGCGATCGACCCGGGACTCCGCGGCATCGACGTGCAGGTTGCCGGCAACGGCGAGGCGCTGACGGTCGCCTGGTCCGACAACAGTCCGGCGACGACGCTGTCGGCTGCGCGCCTGGCCGAATGTGCGGGCCGCCTTCCCGAAGAGGGCACGCTGTCCCCCGATCACCCGAGGCTCTACTGGGCGGCGGGTTCGCTGCCCGACCCGGTGCCGAACGTGGCCTTCGAGGCGGTCAGGTCCGGAGATAGCGGACTCGGGGCCTGGCTCCGCAACATTCATGTCTACGGGTTCTCCGTCGTCACCGGCGTTCCGGCGACCGACGAGGGAACCGTCGAACTGGCGACCCGGCTCGCGCCTGCCAAACAGACGATCTTCGGCGATTTCTGGCGCCTGTCGGCCGAGCTCGCCGACCATGGCGACACCGCCTATTCGACGCAGTATCTCGATCCGCACACCGACTCGACCTACTATCACGACGCCCCCGGCCTGCAGATGTTCAACTGCCTCGAGTTCGACGGCAAGGGCGGCGAGAGCGTCCTTGTCGACGCCTTCGCGATCGCCCGGGCAATGCACGAAGAGACGCCGGAGCACTACGAGACCCTGTCGCGCGTGGTCGTGCCGGGCCGCTATCTGGAGCCCGGCGTGCACCTGCGCGCCGAGCGGCCGCCGTTCCGGCACGACCGGGAGGGCAATCTCGTTCAGGTCACCTTCAACAACTACGACCGGGCACCGTTCCTGCTGCCGGCCGACGAGATGGCCGCCTTCTATGCAGCCTACGGCGAGTTCCACCGCCGCGCCTCCGACCAGGACAACTGGCTGAAGATTCCGCTGAGGCCCGGGATGACGCTGATATTCGACAACTGGCGGTGCCTGCACGGACGCATGGGCTACGTCGGCAAGCGCGTGTTCTACGGCTGCTATCACGACCGGGCCGACTACGAAAGCAGGCTTCGCACGGTGGGAGCCGCAGCCTGAGAGGAGGGGCCTGATGGCATATTCCGACCGCCCGGTGTGGCGGTTCGAGAACGCGATCGTACGCGAACCTTCGGCGAGCGCCGTGGACGGCCTGAGGGCCGTCGACCGCGGCGCCCCATCCATCGACGCCCTGAGGGCCGAACATCGCGCCTATGTCGACGCGCTCACGGCGGCCGGGGTCACGGTCGACATACTGCCGCCGCTCGAGGACTTCCCCGACTCCATGTTCGTGGAGGATCCGGCGCTCGTCTTCCCCGACTGCGCCATTGCGCTTCGGCCCGGCGCGCCATCGCGGCTCGGCGAGACCGCCCGGATCGAGCCCGTCCTGAAGGCGCGCTTTCCCTCCTTCCACACCCTGCCATGCCTCGGCTACGTCGACGGCGGCGACATCCTGGTCACTCCGCACCGCGTCTATATCGGCCTGTCGGCGCGCACCGATCGCACCGGCGCCGGCGCGCTCGCCTCCATCCTGGCCGATACCGGCCGCGCAGCGAAGATCGTCGCGACGCCGCCGGGGATCCTGCATCTCAAGACCGCCTGCTCGCTGCTCGACGGCGAGACGGTGCTCGCCACCAGGGCGATGCGCGACGCCGGACTGTTCGAGGACATGGAGACGATCCTCGTCGCGGAGGGCGAAGAGGCCGCCGCCAATGCGTTGCGCGTCAACGACGTCGTACTGCTGGGCAGCGCCTTCGCGCAGACCCGCTCCCGACTGGAGGAGGCGGGCTTCGATGTCGTCGGCGTCCCGGTGGAGGAAGTCGGCAAGCTCGATGCGGGACTGTCCTGCATGTCGCTGAGATGGTGAAGTCTGGCCCAGGAGTGAGGGGCAGGCGAACAGACGGGATGACAGCAACACGGAGGACATGCAAAAGTCTCTACACGAGAAGGCCGGAACGGCCTGAAACTGGCAGAAACAGAGGGACAAGATGAACAAGCAACCAGTATTTCTCGCCGCCGCGCTCGCCGGCGTTCTGGCCCTGGCCCCGGTGCTGACGACCGGCGCAACGGCAGGCGAGACGCTCGACCGGGTCATGTCCAACAAGAAGCTGGTCATGTCCTCGGACGCGGCCTACCCGCCCCAGTCCTTCCTCAACGACAGCAACGAGATGGACGGCTTCGACGTCGAGGTCGGCCGGGAGATCGCCAAGCGTCTCGGCGCCGAACTGGAAATCATCACGCCGGCCTGGGAAGTCATCACCGCGGGCAACTGGAACGGACGCTGGGACCTCTCCGTCGGGTCGATGACCCCGACGAAGGCCCGCGCCGAGGTGCTCGACTTCCCGGCGGTCTATTACTACACGCCGGCCTCCTTCGCGGTGCACTCCGACAGCTCCGCCTCCAGCCTCTCGGATCTCAACGGCAAGACGATCGGCGTCTGTGGCGGCTGCACCTACGAGGCCTACCTGAACAAGAACCTGGTGATTGACGCGGAAGGCACGCCCGCCTTCGAATATCAGGTCGAGCCCGGCGACATCCGCTCCTACGAGACCGACACCAACGTCTTCGACGACCTGAAGCTCGGCGACGGCGCCCGTCTCGATGCCGTGCTGTCCGCCGAACCGACCATCCGCGAGGCGATCAAGAACGGCTATCCCATGAAGATCATCGGCGAGCCGGTGTTCTACGAGCCGCTCGCCGTCGCCGTCGACAAGGGCGACCCGGAGTTCAGCGCCAAGATCGCCGAGGTGATCAAGGAAATGAAGGACGACGGCACGCTCTCGAGCCTTTCCGAGAAATGGTACGGCACGGACTACACCAGCCCGTAGCCGAGACCAGCCGGGACAGTCCGGCGCCCCGGCGCCGGACGGCTTCCGAACGGTGACCGTCACCATCAGCGAATTGTGGGAGCAGCGGCCGGTCCGGTGGCTGCTGCTCGCCCTTCTCAGCATCGCGTTCTTCTACTACGTCGACCTTCGCGGCAGCGCTCTGGGGGAGCTGCTCCGCCCGGCGATCGGCGAGCCTGCGGACAGCGGCCTGCACGGCCGCTTCGCCTGCGCGCTGGTCGCAACCGTTCTGCTCCTGCTCAACTTCATTGCGATCCGGCTGCTGCCGCGCAACTATCAGGTCCTGGTCGTGTGGCTGGAACTGCTGGTGCTGTTCCTCGCCTTCTTCTACTCGTTCGATCTCTCGTTCGAGTTCATCGGCCGGAAGATCGGCTTCCTGATCTCCCAGGGCGCCGTGACGACGATCTACATCTCGCTGATCTCGATCGCCATCGCCAGCGTCATCGCGCTCGTCGCCGCCCTGTCGAAGATGTCGCAGAATCCGTTCCTGTACGGCATATCGACCTTCTACATCTCGTTCTTTCGCGGCCTGCCGCTGCTGATGCAGATCTACCTGATCTATATCGGCCTGCCGGCACTCGGCTTCGTCATCGATCCGGTGCCCGCCGGCATCACCGCGCTGTCGGTGTGCTACGGCGCCTACATGGCCGAGATCTTCCGGGCCGGCATACAGGGAGTGTCGAAAGGCCAGGCGGAGGCGGCCTACGCGCTCGGCCTGAAACCCTGGCAGACCATGCGCAAGATCGTGCTGCCGCAGGCGATGCGGCTGATCGTGCCGCCGACCGGAAACCAGTTCATCGCCATGCTGAAGGATTCCTCGCTGGTCTCGGTGGTCGGCGTCTGGGAACTGACGTTTCTGGCGCGCACCCAGGGCCGTTCGGAGTTCAAGCACCTGGAGATGCTGATCACCGCCTCGCTGATCTACTGGATCCTTTCGATTTTCTTCGAACTCCTGCAGGCTCGCCTGGAGGCCTATTACGGTCGCGGCGACAGGCGCTGACCGACGACCCGCGCCCGACGGGGATCACGCAGCGTTAACCGTTTCGACGGTTTGAGCTGACCATAGTCCCGCTGCAGACAATCCGGGAACCGACAGGGAGACGGCGCCATGGCGAAACTCGTAGCCGACGTGATCATCGAGACATTGCAGGAAGCGGGCGCGAAACGGTGCTACGGCGTCGTCGGCGACACCCTCAACTTCGTCACTGACGCGATCCGCCGCAGCGACATGGAATGGATCCACGTCCGCCACGAGGAGGTCGGCGGATTCGCCGCCGGCGCCGACGCCTATCTGACCGAGGAACTTGTCTGCTGCGCGGGATCGGCAGGCCCCGGCAGCCTGCATTTCGTTAACGGCCTGTTCGAGAGCCACCGCAACGGCGCGCCGGTGGTGATGATCGCCACGCAGATCGACCGCATCCAGTCGGGCCTCGGCTTTCCGCAGGACGTGGACCAGCGCAAGATCTACGAGCAGTATTCCGTCTTCTGCGAGTACATCTCCCACCCCGACCAGGCCCGCCGGATCACCGCCATGGCCGCCCAGGCGGCGCTCAACAGGCGGGGCGTCGCCGTCATCATCGTCAACGGCGACATGACCAAGGAGAAGACGGACGACGCCATTCACTGGAAGGTGTCGCGGCCGAAGCCGGTGATCCGACCCAGCGACGAGGAACTTCGCGAGATCGCCGATCTCGTCAACGCCGCCGGCAAGATCGCCATCTATGGCGGCTATGGCTGCCGCCACGCCCATGATGAAGTCATGGCGCTCGCCGCCAGGCTGAAGGCGCCGGTCGCCCACACGTCCCGCGCCAAGGAATTCCTCGAGCACGACAATCCCTACAACGTCTCGATGACCGGCCTGATCGGCATCAAGTCGGGCTTCGAGGCCGTCGAGCACTGCGATCTTTTGCTGTGCCTGGGGACGGACTTCGCCTGGACTCAGTTCTATCCTAAGAAGGCGAAGATCGTTCAGATCGACACCGACCCGACCAACATCGGCAAGCGCACTCCGGTGACGCTCGGCGTCGTCGGCGACGTCGCCAACACGATCGACGCCTTGCTGCCCCTCCTCCACGAGCGTTCCGACGACGCGTTCCTGTCGGCCAGCCTGAAGGAACACGAGCGCAGCATGAAGACGCTCGAGGACCAGACGAAGGAGCCGTCGCCGGACCTCATCCATCCGCAATACGTTGCCGCGACTCTGAACAGGCTGGCCGCCGAGGACGCGATCTTCACATCGGAAGGCGGAACGACCTTCGTCTGGATGCTGCGCTACATCCGCGGCAACGGGAAGCGCCGCTTCGCCACCAGCCTGCTGCACGGCACGATGGCCAACTCCTATCCGATGGCGATCGGCTGCCAGAAGTCGCATCCCGGCCGCCAGGTCGTCGCGATGTGCGGTGACGGCGGCATGACCATGCTGATGGGCGACCTGCTGACGCTTGTCCAGGAGAACCTGCCGGTGAAGCTGCTGGTCTTCAACAACGGCTCGCTCGGCTTCGTCGAAATGGAGATGAAGATCGAGGGCATGCTCGATGCCTACACGGACCTGAAGAACCCGCATTTCTCGAAGCTAGCGGAGTCCTGCGGATTCTACGGCGCCCGTGTCGAGGACGCCGGCGAACTGGAAGGCGCGATGCGCGACTGGCTCGCCCATGACGGTCCGGCGTTGCTCGACGTCAAGGTCAACCGTTTCGAACTGGTGATGCCGCCGACCGTGGAGGTCAGCCAGGCGGTGTCGACGGCGATGTACGGCGTCAAGGCAGTGCTCAACGGCCGGCTCGACGATGTCTGGGCCCTGGCCGAGAACAACTTCCTGAAGTAGGCGGACGCCGCAAGCAGCCTGTCCGGCTTCAAGAGGGCGGATTGCGGCGGCCCTTCAGGAACTCCAGGATGCCCTCGTCGACCATCCGGTTGCCGAAGAACCGGGCGCCGTCGAGCGTCCAGTGGCCGTAGTCGTAGAACAGCAGGCGCCCGGCCTCGTCGAAGGCGAAGCAGGCGTCCTCTTGCGGACATATCAGCGGCTCCCTGGCGACGAACGTCACATCGCGGTCTTCGGCGACGTCCCGGAGCGTCCGGTTGAGCGCGGACACGTCGAAGCGGTGGGCGGCGATGTAGCGGTCGAAGCCGTCGAAGGCGCGGTACCGCGCCAGCAGCGAGGGGACGTCGTCGAACTCGACGGTGCGGGCGAAGACGATGATCTTCGCCTCCGACCGCTTGCGGATCGCGTCGATCGTCCTGCCCACCTCCACGGCCCCGACCGGGTCCCATCGGACCGAAAACACGATGTAGTCGGCGCTCCTCACCAGCGGGCTCTCGATCAGCTTGCGCACTTCGGCGTTGCAGCGATCGATGGCGCCCTGCGTGAGCACCGCGGAGACGGCGCGGGGGCCGATATAGGGCTGGCACTGGGTCTGGATCGGCCGGTAGACCACGTCGAGCGTGTCGCCGAGCCGCTCCGCGGCGAAGGCGAGCGCATTGGTCATGTCCTTGCCGTGCGAATCGCCGACCACCAGGATCGCCGTCTTGCCCCTGGCGAACCGCTTCTTGCGGCTCAGGGGACGCGCCATCTTCCAGGTCGCGTCGCGCTTTGCTTCCAGGTCGGCGACCGCCTCGCGGATCTCCCGGGGCAGCCGCGACGGCCAGCCGGCGCTCGACCAGGCGCTTGCCGCCGGCACGATCAGCAACGCCGCCAGGCACGCGCAGACCAGCCCGAAGCGCCCGGGCGACCAGGCGCCGGACTTTGCAACGGCCCGCCGGAAGGGCGTCTCCACGAAGAAGTACATGCCGGTCGCCAGGGCGATCGAGGCGCCGACGATGGCGAACTGCTCGACGGCCGTCAGCGGTCGCACGATCCAGTATGTATAGAAGACGATCATCGGCCAGTGCACGAGATAGAGCGAGTACGAGATCAGCCCGATGCCGACCGCCACACGGTTGCTCAGCAGCCGGCCCAGCCGCGGCGCCGTGCCGGCATAGATGAGGATCGCGGTGCCGATGCACGGCGGCAGCGCAGCGAGGCCGGGGAACACCGTCTCCTCGCTGTAGGCGAAGACCGGCCAGGCAATCAGCGCCAGGCCGACCAGAACCAGCGGCTCGAGCAGAGCGGGTTCCGGCGACCGCCGTGCGACGAGCCAGACCATCAGGCCGCCGATGGCGAACTCGCTGACCCGGAACATCGGCAGGTAGAAGGTGGCCGGCGGGCTGTACTCAAGGCAGATTTCCGTCAGGACGAGGCTCAGGAGGCCGGCAGCGATCAGGAAGGCCGGCACGATCCACGCATGCTCGAACCCGCTCCGTCGCGCGGACAGCCGTCGGCCGGCCCATGTCAGGACCACGAGCGTGACCGGCCAGACGAGGTAGAACTGCTCCTCGACGCTCAGCGACCAGGTATGCAGCAGCGGCTTCACGTCGGCGCTGGCGTCGAAATAGCCACTCTCCCGCCAGAACAGGACGTTCGACAGCGACAGGATCGTGAACACGACCGAGCGCGCGAAGCGCTCGAGATCGGCCGGCGAGAACAGCCAGGCCGCAAATCCGAACGACACAAGGACTGTGAAGTACAGTGCCGGAAACAGCCGGCGCGCCCGCCTGGCGTAAAACTGGGCGAAGCTGAACGTCCCGGCTTGGACCTGTCCGCAGATCAGCCGGGTGATCAGGAACCCGCTGATCACGAAGAACACGTCGACGCCCACATAGCCGCCGCCGAACGGCGCGAAGCCGACGTGGAAGAAGACGACCGCAAGAACCGCGACGGCGCGCAATCCGTCGATATCGGGTCGGTAGCCCTGCCCGTCTATCCGTAGTTGGTCGGCGTTCATTGTCCTGGAGCAGGCCCGGCGGATCGGCGGGTACGACTAGACGCCGCGCCGGCGGTTGGCAATCGGCAGCGGCGCGTCAGACGGGTTCCCCGACATTCATCTGCTGGCGCTCGAGGGCGACCTGGTCGATCCGCTCCCTGATCGAGGGGTTGGATTTCAGCAGCCGGCGGAATTCGGCCTCCTCGAGCACCAGGAGCTGGCAGTAGCCAAGCGCCGTGACGTCGGCCTGACGGCGGGTGTGCGTGATCAGCGCCATCTCCCCGAAGAAGTCGCCGCGCCCGAGCCGGACCTTGGTCCTGCCCGTCGCCACCTCGACCGCGCCGGAGGAGATGAAATAGGCGGACGTGCCGCGATCGCCCTTCCGGATGAGGATTTCGCCGGGGAACGCGAGACGCGGCCTGAGCAGCGTGCGGATCTCCCTGCGCTCGGCTTCGTCGAGCGCCGAGAACATCGGGAACTTCTCGATCAGCGAGGCGGTGTTCAGACCGAGATCCAGCGGCGGCCGATGGGCAATGGCGGCCCTCACGCCGAGAAGCTCCCGTTTCAGGTTGCCGTGCAGTTCCTCGCCGATCAGCTCCTCGTCCCGAAGCGCATCGTATTCAGCCGATTCCAGCCGGATCGCCAGCTGTGCCAGGAAGCGCCGCTCGATGGCCTCCGCATAGTCGGGATACTGCAGCCGCAGCGCGTCCAGCGCAGCGACGGTCGCCTCCATGCGGATCGACAGGATCTCGCTGAGGATCTCCGAAAGCCGGCTGCCGAGCACATGCTTCAGCTTGCGGGCGTTGTAGCGCTGAAGTTCCTCCAGAACGATACGGCCCACCATGAGCATTTCGAATCGGTCGGCGACGCACCGCTTCAGCAGCGCGTCGAGCCCGAAGCGGCGGTGCAGATAGTGCCCGATCCGGAACGGCGTACCGAAGTGCAGACGGCGCTGAGCGATGCGATTGTAGCCGGGCCGCCCCTCCGACCGCGTCGCGTCGGCCATCTGCTCGGTGTTGGCGAGGAGCTGTTCCGTCAGCCGCATGGAGAGCGCACCGCCGCCGGCATGATCGGCGATCAGCTCCCGCTCGCGATTGACCAGTGCCAGAAGGCCGATCGTCACCCGCGTCCTGTCGGGGATCGCCTGGTCGGCGGCCTCCCCGCCTGTCATGTCGTCGACATGGCGGCGGTAGGCGGTCAGCGAGGCTGTGACCATGCCCGGATCGAGGCCGTAGCGCTTGGCCGTGTCCACGACCGATTCCCTGACCGAATCGAGCGACAGCGTCAGGATCTGGCGGCGCAGCGCCTGGTCGAGCGGCGACAGCCGGTCGATCTGCATGAGGCGGATCAGCGGCCTCAGCGTGGTGCCCCCGACCAGCAGGCTGAACAGCACGAAGCCGGTCGCGAGAATCGCGACAAAGCGCTGGATCTCCGGCGTGATCAGCCCGTTCTCCGTCACCGCAAGGGCGAGGGCGAGCGTGATCGCGCCGCGCAGGCCGCCCCACAGGATGACGAACTTGTAGGGATCGCTGATCCGCTCTCCGAGATTGAGCGGCGACAGCAGCGGCATCAGGCCGAACAGAACGATCGCCCGCGCCACCAGCGCCGCAACGACGACGATCGCGATCAGCAGGACGTCCATTCCGGTGATGCCGATCAGGAGATGCGGAACCACGATCGCCGCCAGCACGAAGACCAGCGACCCGGCAAGGAATGCGAGCTGTCCCCAGATCACCGACAGGAGATGCCAGGAATTCGGCGACAACCGGTTGCGGCCGACGGTTCCCACAACGATGCCGCCGACGACGACCGCGACGACGCCGGAGACGCCCAGGTACCGCTCGCCGATGACGAATATCAGATACGGGAGGGCGATCGTCAGGGTCAGCTCCGCCGCTTGCGAGCCGCGCATCAGCGGCAGCGCGGACATGGCGACGCGCGCAGCGGCGAAGCCGACCGCCGCCCCGCCGAAAAGCGAGGTCAGGAACGTTGCGGTGGCATCGACAAGCCCCGGCTCGATGCCGGTCGTCAGGATGCCGAGCAGGACGGTGAACAGCACGATGGCAGTCGCGTCGTTGAGAAGGCTCTCGCCTTCGACGAGCCGGGTCAGCCGCGTCGGCGCGCCGAGGTCTCGGAATATCGCCACAACCGCGGCCGGATCGGTGGTCGCCACCACCGCACCGACGAGAAGGCAGGCGACCAGCGACACCCCCGAGGCCCACCACAGGGAGAGGCCGATCACACCGGTGGAGACCACCACGGCGATGACCGCCAGGATGAAGATCGGCGCGGCATCCTCGATCATCCGGCGCATGTCGATTTCCAGCGCCGAGTGAAACAGCAGCACCGGAAGGAAGATGTAGATGAACCCTTCGGATGTGATCGGCACCCCGAGCAGCAGTTCCGCCATCGCGTCGAGGCCGGAGGCCCAGCCGGACCTGACGAGGTAGGTCGCAGCCAGTCCGATCATGACGCCGACAATGGCGAGAAGCACCGCGTTCGGCAGGCTGAACCGCCGCGCGATCGGCTGCAGAATGCTGATCAGCACCAGCAGTCCCGCGACGATCATGATCGTGTCGGGCAATGTCACCATGCAGGCGATCCCGAATTCTTGCGCGCTTTTTCGACCGTGATCTGCATCATGGAGAACCGCATCGCACCGCGATACGTCCGATCGCAGCAGGCCGCAAGCCCCCTTGCGGCGTGAGGACGAGGCGCCGATCCGCCGAAGTGGGGCCGGCGGAATTGTCTCGAATCGGGATGCTGCCCGACGAGGACGAATCGCCTCGGAGCAGGAAAGGCCGGGTCCCTTGACCGACGAACCACACGCCGACAGCCGCTCCTCCGCCACGCAGGCCGCGCGCCGCGTCGGCCTCCTGGCCGGGCCGGCACTTGCCGTGGCGATGGGTGCGGCGGGGTCGCCGCCGGACCTCGATCCGGCCGCCTGGAATGCCGCGGCGGTGGCAATCCTGATGGCGGTGTGGTGGATGACCGAGGCGGTGCCGCTGCCGGTCACCGCACTTCTGCCGCTCGTGCTCTTTCCGCTTCTCGGCGTAACGAGCATCGAGGAGACTGCGGCATCCTACGCCAATCCGCTCATCTTCCTGTTTCTCGGCGGCTTCATCATCGCCCGGGCGATGGCGCGCTGGCAGTTGCATCGCCGGCTCGCCTGGCAAGTCCTGCGCGTCGGCGGATCCGGGCCGACTGCCGTGGTCGCCGGCGTCATGGCGGTCACCGCGTTCCTCAGCATGTGGGTCAGCAATACCGCGACGGCGATGGTCATGCTGCCGATCGGCCAGTCGCTCGCGGCCTCGTTTGCCGAACGTCCCGACGTTTCGCGCGCGCAGGACACCGCCTTCTCGAGCGCGCTGCTGCTCGGGATCGCCTACGCGGCAACCATCGGCGGAATGGGGACGCTGATCGGCACGCCGCCCAATGCACTTTTCGCCGGATTCCTCCACGAGTCCTACGGCATCGAGATCGGCTTTGCCGACTGGATGCTGATCGGCATCCCGATCGTCGCCGTCCTGCTGCCGCTGGCCTGGATGATCCTGACGCGGATCGCCTTCCAGGTGCCGCGCCTCGCCGGGCATTCGCAAGAGAGCCTTGCCGGCCCTGCGGATCCGCCGGGCCCGATGTCGCGCGAGGAGAGGATGGTCGCCGCGATCATGGTCCTGGTCGCGGCGTGCTGGCTGCTGCGGCCGGTCATCGAAGCGGTGGTGCCAGGGCTGCCGGTCTCGGACGCCGGCATCGCGATCGCCGGGGCCATCCTGATGTTCGCGCTGCCGGTACGCTTGGCGCGGCCGGGCTTCCTGCTCGACTGGTCGGACATGAAGGAGTTGCGCTGGGACGTGCTGATCCTGTTCGGCGGCGGCCTGGCGCTCGCCGCGGCGATCTCCGGCACCGGGCTCTCGACCTGGATCGGCGCACTGGTCGTCGACCTCGAGGCCCTGCCGACCTGGCTGATGATCCTGCTGGTGATGGCGATCGTCGTCTATCTGGGGGAACTCGCCAGCAACACGGCGATGGCGGCGGTGTTCCTGCCGGTCGCAGGCGCCGCCGCCGTCGCCATGGGCGACAGCCCGCTGATGCTCGCCTTGCCGGTGGCGCTGGCGGCGTCGCTCGGGTTCATGCTGCCGGTGGCGACACCGCCGAACGCTATCGTGTTCGGCAGCGGCTCGGTGGGAATGCCGCAAATGCTGCGCGCCGGTGCGATACTCGACGTGGTCGCAATCATCGCCGTCGCCGCTCTCGCCCTGACGCTGGGACAGGCGATGTTTCCCGGCTGACGGCCGTGGACGTCCCGTCCCGCATCCGGAATGTGACCGGCTGCGCCGTCAGACGGACGGGGGCGGGTCCATCGCCGACCGCCCGGCTCACGCCGTCGGCACCACGGCGGTCGCCTCGATCTCCACCATCGCCTTGGGCTCGACCAGACCGACAACCTGCACCACCGCCATCGCCGGGTAGTACGGGCCGATGGCATCGCGGTAGACCCGGCCGATATCGCGCAGGTTGTTGCGATAGGCATCGAGATCGGTGACATACCAGGTCAGCCGGATCAGGTGGCGCGGATGCGCGCCGCCGGCGGTCAGGATCTCGCGGATGTTGGTCAGGGTCTGACGGACCTGCGCGACGAAGCCGTCGGCGAAACGCTCCTGCTGATCCCAGCCGACGACGCCGCCGGTAACGACGATCTCGCCGCGCGCCTTCATGCCGTTCGAGTAGCCCTTCGGCCGCTGCCAGCCTTCCGGCAACAGGACGGAGGGCCCGTTGCCGGGCGCATCCGAACCACCGGCTTCGCGACTGTCAACTGAAACGCTGGTCAGGGACACCTGATCATCCTCCAATGTGGTTGTTGCCCGGCGGTAACGGCCCGGCGTTCGCAAACCCTTGCCGGCCCGGTCAGGCCGCTTCCTGCCTGGCCATCTCACGCAGGTCCACCCGCCTCAGCTTGCCCGACTCGGTACGCGGCAGGCTGTCGACGAAGGCGATCTGGCGCGGATACTTGTAGGGCGCGATCTCGCTTTTCACGTGGTCCTGAAGTTCCTTGACGAGGTCCGGCGAGGGCGCATGACCCTCGCGAAGCTGGACATAGGCCTTCACAACCTGGCCGCGCTCCCTGTCGGGCGCGCCGACGACGCCGCAGAAGGCGACGGCCGGATGGGTCAGCAGCGCCCCTTCGACTTCCGGGCCGGCGATGTTGTAGCCCGAGGAGATGATCATGTCGTCGGAGCGCGCCTGGTACCAGAAGTAGCCGTCGTCATCCATCATGTAGGTGTCGCCGGTGACGTTCCAGCCGTTCTGAACATAGTCGGCCTGGCGGTCGTCGGCGAGGTAGCGGCAGCCCGTCGGGCCGCGCACCGCCAGCCGACCGATGGTGTTCGGAGGCAGCTCGTTACCCTCCTCGTCGATGATCCTGGCTTCGTAGCCCGGCACCGGCCGGCCGGTCGCGCCGGGCCGCACCTCCTCCTCCGGCGAGCCGATGAAGATGTGCAGCAGCTCGGTCGCGCCGATGCCGTCGAGCAGCTTCAGCCCGGTGGCCTCGTACCAGGCGTCCCAGGTGGCCTTCGGCAGCGTCTCGCCGGCGGAGACGCACTTGCGCAGCGACGCGAGGTCGCCGGGCTGCAGCATGTCGATCATCGCCCGGTAGGCGGTCGGCGCGGTGAACGAGACCGTCGCCTTGTATTCGCGGATGGCCTCCAGGAGCTTGTCCGGCGGCGCGGCCTCGAGCAGCACCGTCGCCGCCCCGACCCGCATCGGAAACAGCACCAGCCCGCCGAGACCGAAGGTGAAGGCGAGCGGCGGCGAGCCGATGAAGACGTCGTCGCGCTCCGGCCGCAGCACCTGTGTCGAATAGGCGTCGCAGATCGCCATCATGTCGCGATGGAAATGCATCGTCCCCTTGGGAACGCCGGTCGTGCCGGAGGTGAAGCCCAGCAGGCAGACGTCGTCGCTCGCGGTGTCGCAGGCCTCGAACTCTGCCGGCTCCTCGGCCATCATCGCCTCGAGCGTGTCGGGGCCGCCGCCCCAGTAGACGATGCGCTCCAGCCGCGACGCCTGGGTCCTGGCCTTCTCCATCTCCTCGGCGAGGCGCACGTCGCACAGCGCCAGCGGAATCTCGGCCTTCTGGATCGTGTAGGCGAGTTCCTTGGCGCGCAGCAGCGGCATCGTCGCAACCACGACGCCACCGGCCTTCAGCACCGCGAAATAGGTCGCCACCATCATCGCGTTGTTGGCCGAGCGCAGCATGACGCGACCTCCCGGCACCAGGCCAAGGCGCCTGGTCAGGACGTTGGCGATCCGGTTCACCCGTTCCTGCAGGTCGCGGTAGGTCAGCGTCTCGCCGGGCGTGATGATGCAGCGCCGGTCGCCGTCGCCTGCTTCGATCCGCCTGTCGAGGAGCTCGACCGCACAATTCAGCCGTTCCGGATAGTTGAGCTCCGGCAGCGTGAACCGGAACTCCGGCCATTGCGCCTGCGGCGGGAGATTGTCCCGCGCAAAGCTGTCCACGTGTCCGCTTCGAAACATCCTCTTACCTCCACACGTGCCGTCGCGGCGCGTCCGCCGCCGGCAATCCCCTCATGCCTTCGCCGCCGCTGCGCTGTCCGCCGCCTTCAGCAGCTCGCGGGCGATCACCACCTTCTGGACCTCGGTCGCTCCCTCGTAGATCCTCAGCGCCCTGATCTCGCGGTAGAGCTCCTCGACCTTGACGCCGCTCTTCACCCCGAGCCCGCCGAACATCTGCACGGCGCGGTCGATCACCTGCTGCGCGGTCTCCGTGGCGAACATCTTCGCCATCGACGCCTCGCGGGTGACCCGTGCCGCGCCCATGTCCTTGGTCCAGGCCGAGCGGTAGATCAGCAGGGCGGAGGCATCGACACCGGTGGCCATGTCGGCGAGCCCCGCCTGGGTAAGCTGCAGGTCGGCCAGGGGCGCGCCAAACATCTGCCGCGTGCGGGCCCGCTCCACTCCCTCGTCGAGCGCCCGGCGGGCGAAGCCGAGCGCGGCGGCCCCCACCGTCGAGCGGAAGATGTCGAGCGTCGACATCGCCACCTTGAAGCCATCGCCACCGGCGCCGACGCGGTTGGCGACGGGCACCCGGCAGCCGTCGAAGGTCAGCGTCGCCAGCGGGTGCGGGGCGATCACGTCGATGCGCTCGGCGATCTCGAAGCCCGGCGTGCCGGCCTCGACGATGAAGGCAGAGAGCCCCCGTGCGCCCGGCGCCTCGCCGGTGCGCGCGAAGACGACGTACCAGTCGGCAATGCCGCCGTTGGAGATCCAGGTCTTGGAGCCGTCGAGGCGAACGTGGTCGTTGCCATCGGCCGTCGCCGTCGTCGCCATCGCCGCGACGTCCGAGCCGGCGTCCTCCTCCGACAGCGCGAAGGCCGGGATCGCGGCACCTGCGGCGACGCCGGGCAGGTACTTCGCCTTCTGCTCGACAGTTCCGGCGAGCACGACCGGTCCGGAGCCAAGCCCCTGCATCGCGAAAGCGAAATCGGCAAGTCCCGTCCGGTAGCCGAGCGTCTCGCGGGCGATGCACAGCGTCCGCACGTCGTGACGCCGGCCTTCGTCCGCCGGCGCCGCGGCCGTCAGAAAGCCGCCCTCGCCGAGCGCGGTGACGATAGCCCGGCACGACTTGTCGACGTCGTGGTGATCGACCAGCGGCTCGAGCGTCGCATCCGCCCAGGCCGCGATCTTCTCGGCGAAGACCCGGTGCCGGTCTTCGAAGAAGGGCCAGTCGAGGAAGGTTCTGTCGGCCATCAGTTGCCCTCGAACACCGGAGTCTTCTTCGCCGCGAAGGCGCGGTAGGCGCGGGCGAAGTCTTCCGTGGTCATGCACAGCGCCTGGGCGACGGCTTCTGCCTCGACGGCCTCGTCGACCGACATCGCCCACTCCATCTGCAGCATCCGCTTGGTCATGGCGTTGCCGAAGGTCGGTCCCGACGCGAGGTCCTTCGCGAAGGACCGCGCCTCGGCGAGCACCTCCTCGCCGGATATCAGGCGGTTGTAGAAGCCCCAGCGCTCGGCCTCCTCGCCGCGCAGCGCGCGGCCCGTGTAGAGCAGTTCGGAAGCGCGGCCCTGGCCGATGATCCGCGGCAGGATCGCGCAGGCCCCCATGTCGCAGCCGGCGAGGCCGACCTTGTTGAACAGGAACAGCACCTTCGAGTCCGGCGTGCCGTAGCGGATGTCTGAGGCCATCGCGACGATCGCGCCCGCCCCGGCGCAGACGCCGTCGATCGCCGCGATGATCGGCTGCGGGCAGGCGCGCATCGCCTTCACCAGTTCCCCGGTCAGCTTGGTGAAGCGCATCAGGCCGGCGGTATCCATCTCGACCAGCGGCCCGATGATCTCGAATACGTCGCCGCCGGAGGAGAAGTTGCCGCCGGCGCCGGTGACGACGAAGGCCTTGATGTCCTCGTCGTTGGCGGCGGCGCGGAACATCGCGCCGAGTTCCGAATAGGAGTCGAAGGTCAGCGGATTCTTGCGTTCGGGCCGGTTCAGCGTGACGGTCGCGACCTTGCCCTCGACCTCGAGCAGGAAGTGCTTCGCCTCGTAGTCCTTCAGCGGCGGGGCGACGGAAGCGGGCGTCCAGGTCACGGGCAAGGCTCCTTGGGTTGGATTGTCTGGCAGTGTCTTGCGTGTGCGATCCGCGCCAACCGGATCATCGGATATCCGCTACCCCGGCCGCCACCTCTCCCCGCCGGGGAGAGGTGGGAGCAAGGTGCCGGCTCGTCGTGCAAATCGGTCTCCTCGTGGTTCGAGACGCGGGCCGACGGCCCGCTCCTCACCATGAGGAGACCGGTTGTAGCGAGGCGAGAGTCAGCTGCGCGAACAAACTCTCCCCTCATGGTGAGGAGCGCCGCAGCCGCGTCTCGAACCATCGAGGCCCCCGAACCCGCCACGCCCATCACATCACCTCGCCGCCGGCCACGGCGATCGCCTGGCCGGTGACGGCAGCCGCGCCGGGACCGCACAGCCACAGCACTGCGTCGGCGACCTCGTCCGGGGCGACCAGGCGGCCCTGCGGGTTGTCCTTGACGAGCTCCGCCTCGGCCTGCGCCGCCGTCATGCCGGTCTTCTCGACGATCCGGGCGATCGAATCGGCGACCAGGTCGGTGTCGGTGAAACCCGGGCAAACCGCGTTCACGGTGACGCCCTTTCGGGCCGTCTCCAGCGCCAGCGACCGGACGAGGCCGATCGCGGCATGCTTGGCGGCGCAGTAGGCCGAGGTGTAGCGATAGCCGGTGAGGCCCGCGGTCGAGGCGATAACGACGATCCGTCCGCCGCCCGCCTCGACCATCGGGCCGAGCACGGCATGGACGGAATGCACGACGCCCATCAGGTTGACGTCGAACATGCGCCGGAACAGGGCGGCATCGGTGCGGGCAAACGGGGCGGATTCGGCGGCCCCCGCATTGGCGACGAGGATGTCGACGGGTCCGCGGTCGGCGGCAGCGGCTTCGATCGCCGCCTGGATCGCCGCTTCGTCCGTCACGTCGGCCAGCACGTATCCGTCCGCGCCGCCGGACCCGACCAGTTCGGCGAGCGGCTGTTCGCCGCGGCCGGTCACCGTGACGAGCGCGCCGGCAGCCGTCAGGGTGCGGGCAATCGCCGCGCCGATGCCGCGGCCGCCGCCGGTCACCACCGCGTGGCGGCCTTCGATCGCCGATACGCCGGTTGCAGCCACCTGCCGACTACTCCGCCGCCGCGATGAACGAGGTCTTCGGCCGCGGCGCCTCGCGGGACGATTGCCGCGACTTGGGACGCGCCTTGATCCGCAGCTCCTCGAGGTTCTGCCGGTCGCGAACGCTGTTGCGGGCGAGCTGGTCGTAGCCCGGCTCGTACTGCGGCTGGACCGTCAGATAGGGCTCGCCGTACCAGGCAGCAGCCCGGGCGGTGAAGAACGGGTCGACGAGATGCGGACGGCCGATCGCCACCAGATCCGCGCGTCCGGCGACCAGTATGGTGTTGGCCTGGTCGGCGGTGGTGATGTTGCCCACGCACATGGTGGCGACGTCCGCCTCGTTGCGGATCTGGTCGGAGAACGGCGTCTGGAACATGCGCCCGTAGACCGGCGCGGACCAGTTCACGGTCTGGCCGGTCGAGACATCGACGAGGTCGACGCCCTCGGCGGCGAAGGCCTGCGCAACGGCCACCGCGTCCTCGCCCGGCAGGCCGCCCTCGGCCCAATCCGTGGCGGAGATCCTGACCGACATCGGCTTGTGCTTCGGCCAGGCCTCGCGCATCCGCCGGAAGACCTCGAGCGGGAACTTCAGCCGGTTCTCGATCGGGCCGCCGTACTCGTCGGTGCGCTGGTTAGTCAGCGGCGACAGGAAGCTCGCCAGCAGGTAGCCGTGGGCGCAGTGCAGCTCAAGCATGTCGAAGCCGAGCCTCTCGGTCCGCTCGACCGCGGCGACGAACGCCTCGACGATGCGGTCCATGTCCTCGCGGGTCACCTCGCGCGGCACCTGGCTTTCCGGATAGTACGGGATCGGCGAGGCCGACAGCACCGGCCAGCCATCCTCGGCATTGTCGAGCGGCCGGTCCATGCCCTCCCACATCAGCTTGGAGGCGCCCTTGCGACCGGCATGGCCGAGCTGCATGCACAGCTTGGAGTTGGAATTCGCCTGCACGAAGTCGACGATCCGCTTCCAGGCGGCCTCCTGCTCGTCGTTCCACAGGCCGGTGCAGCCGTGGGTGATCCGCGCATCCGGCGCCACGCAGGTCATCTCGGTGAAGATCAGGCCGGCGCCGCCCATCGCCCGGGCGCCGTAGTGGACCAGGTGGAAGTCACCCGGCACCCCGTCCTTCGCGGAGTACATGCACATCGGCGACATGACGATGCGGTTCTGCAGCTCCATGTCGCGCAGCCTGAACGGCTGGAACGCCGGCGTCGCCGGGTTGTCGACGTCGACGTCGAAGCCCTTCAGCCGGACCTTTTCGGCGAACATCCGGTCGGCCCTGTCGACGAATTCCGGCGCCCTCAGACGCAGGTTGTCGTAGGTGATCGCCTTGGAGCGGGTCATCAGGCCGAAGGCGAACTGGATCGGATCGTAGTCCCAGAACCGGTCGAGATGCTCGAACCAGACCAGCGACACGTCGGCGGCGTGCTGGATGATCTCGACACCCTCGCGACGGCCGGACTCGAACAGCTTCAGCGCCGAAGGCACGTCCGGCTTCGCCTCGATCGCCTCGAACAGCGCGATCGCGTCCTCCATGGCCAGCTTGGTGCCGGAGCCGATGGAGTAGTGCGCGGTCGCCTTGGCGTCGCCGAGCAGGACCATGTTGTCCTTCACCCAGCGCTCGTTGCGGATCATCGGGAAGTTGCGCCACATCGACCGGTTGATCAGCAGCGGATGGCCGTCGAGATACTTGCCGAAGATCTTCCGGCAGAACTCGGCGGATTCCTCCTCGTTCAGCGCGCCGAGGCCGGCCCGTTCGAAGGTCTCGTCATCGGTCTCGAAGATCCAGGTCGAGCGGCCTTCCTCGTACTGGTAGGCATGGGCGATGAAGATGCCCCACTCTGTCTCCTCGAAGCAGAAGGTGAAGGCGTCGAGCGGCTTGGTGGAACCCATCCAGGCGAACTTGTTGGGGCGCAGGTCGACATTCGGCCTGAAGTGCTCGGCGAAATGCTCGCGGAACCGGCTGTTGACGCCGTCGGAGAGCACCACAAGGTCAGAGTCGGAGAAGTCGGTGTCCGGATCGACCTCCGTCTGGTAGCAAATCTCGACGCCGAGCTCGATCGCCCGGTCCTGCAGGATCCTCAGCAGCGTCGTGCGCGAGCAGCCGCAGAAGCCGTTGCCGCCGACCCGGTGCGCCGTGTCCTTGAAATGGATCTCGATGTCGTCCCAGTAGGCGAACTCGTCGGTGATCCGCTTGTAGCTCTCCGGATCCCAGCCCTCGAAGGTGTCGAGCGTCTCGTCGGAGAACACCACGCCGAAGCCGAACGTGTCGTCCGGCCGGTTGCGCTCGAAGGCCGTGATGACGCTGTCCGGCCGGGCCTTCTTCAGAAGGATTGCGAAATACAGCCCCGCAGGTCCGCCCCCGACGATCGATACCTTCATGACGCGTCTCTCCCGGTTCGGCCGGCCGGCGCCCCGCAGGGTTGCGATTCGCCGGTTCGACAAAATAACTTTAAGCTTAAAATAATTTCAGCGCAAGCCGCCCTGCCCGCATTGATTAAGATCAATCCGTACACCCGGGAATCTGGGCGCCGGGCCAAGTGCTTTCAACGGTTTCAGGCCGGATCGGCCGCCAGCCGCCGTATCGCCGTCAGTCCGGCGATCGTGGCACGCTCCGCATCGACCGCCTGCATCGACAGGCCCAGCATCTCGAAGGCGCTTGCGTAGCGCGCGGTGAGCGACCCGCCGCCGACGACCAGCACCGCACCGTCCGGTTCGAACATCCGCGCCATCTCGCGCACCTCGTGGCCGATCAGGATGCCCGACAGATAGTCGGCAAGCCCGTCTGCCGGCACCACGTCAAACAGGCCGTCGGCGCGCACCGAGAACAGGTGGTGCAGGAGCCCGCCGGTATCGCCGGACCGCTCGACGCCTGTTGCGAAGGAGGAGCCCGCCTCCCAGGAGGGGCTCGTCGTCGCCGGCATCAGCGCCCCCAGGATCGAGTGATCCCGCATTGCCGAGAACGCCTCGCCGGTCATCGAGGTGGCGAAGCGGACGAGCGCGCCGCCGGACATGTCGACCCATTTCGAATGGGTTCCGGGCAGGCAGATCACTGCGTCGCCCGCGCCCGACATCTCCAGCGCGCCGAAGCACTGCACCTCTTCGCCGCGCATGACGTCGCGGTGCGCCGAACCCGCCGGCAGACAGACGCCGGGAACGATCGCAACGTTCTGCTGCCCGGGCACCGCGCCGAGGCCCTGCGCCACCGCCACCGGATCGGCGGGACAGTCGAGATAGGCGGTCTCGACCCATCCCTGCCGGCTGCCGATCATGCCGCTCATCAGGACGGGGACGGGACCAGGCGTCCGCCAGCAGCCGACGAGCGTTTCGAACGCCTCGGCAAACCGCCCGTCGGCGACGTTGCGGATGCCGAGGGAGGTTTCGCGCCGGTCGAGGACGGTTCCGCCGCCGTCGAGCGCATAGGCCCGCGCGTTCGTCGTACCCCAGTCGACGGCGATGAATTCGATCGGCTTCTGCGGCATCTGAGCGCTCAACCCTTGCGATCTGGAAAGCTATGGGTGCTATTGTAGTATGAATAGAGGATCCGGCAGCGGGCCCACTCTTAACCGGGAGAAAGCGCTTGGAGAAGCCGGTCAGGTCCGCGCCCTCCGCCCGACGCAGCGTCTACGGCCAGATCGTCGACGAACTCGGCCGCCAAATCGTCACCGGGGAATTCGAACCGGGATCGATCCTGCCCAGCGAAGGCGACTACAGCGCCAAACTCGCGGTCAGCCGCACCTCGTTCCGCGAAGCCATCAAGATGCTGGCGGGGAAGGGCCTGGTCGAATCGCGTCCCAAGACCGGCACGCGCGTGCGACAGCGCTCGCAGTGGCACATGCTCGATCCCGACGTCACGACCTGGGCCTTCGAGGCCGGCCCCGATCGGCACTACGCCCGCGCCTTCTTCGAGTTCCGCGGCATCATCGAGCCGGCCGCGGCCGCGCTCGCCGCCGAGCGGCGCGGCGAGGCCGATCTCGGCCGGATGCGGCGCGGACTTGCCGGCATGGCGGCGGCCGGCTCGCGCGACGAATGGATCGGACCCGATCTGTCCTTCCATCGCGCCATCCTGGCGGCGACCGGCAACGAGTTGCTGATCTCGCTCGGTCACCTGCTCGAGCCGGCGCTGACCGAAAGCTTCGCCATCGCCAATGTCGACGCGGCCCGGCGCCAGGCCTCCGTCCCCTTGCATCGCGCCGTCTATGTCGCCATCGACGACGGCAGACCCGATGACGCCCGGTCCGCGATGGCCTATCTGCTCGGCGAGGCGCTGGTCGACCTGGAGGAGATGGTCGGCATTGGCAGCAACGTGGAAGTAGCAGCTCTGCATGAGCCTGTTTCGGATCCGAAATGAATTAACTGCACGGTTCGCCGGGGCGTAGGTGCGCGCCCGCTACATCTGGCCAGGACAACGATCGTGAACAAACAATCCCCCATTCGTAACGAGATACCGCGGGTCGTCCGCCTCAATCCGTCCGACAACGTCGTCGTTGCCACGGGGCGCATTACAGTCGGCGCGCCGATTCCGGGCGAGGGTGTCGCCACCACTGCCGAGATCCCGTCCGGACACAAGATCGCGACCAGGGCGATCGGACAGGGCGATGAGATCCGCAAGTACGGGCAGATCATCGGCTTTGCTTCGCAGCCGATCGCGGCGGGCGACCACGTCCATACCCACAATTGCGCCATGGGCGACTTCGCCCGCGACTATGCCTTCGGCGCCGAAGCCAGACCGACCGAGTTCGTGCCGGAAACAGAGCGGGCGACGTTCCAGGGCATCGTCCGCCACGACGGCCGCGTCGCAACCCGCAACTACATCGGCATCGTCTCGACGGTGAACTGCTCGGCGACGGTCGCGCGCATGGTCGCCGCCCACTTCACGCCCGAGCGACTGGCCGCCTACCCGAACGTCGACGGCGTCACCGCCTTCGTGCACGGCACCGGCTGCGGCATGGCCGACGCCGGAGACGGCCTCGAGACGCTTCAGCGCACCATGTGGGGCTATGTCCGCCACGCGAACTGCGCCGGCGTGCTGCTGGTCGGGCTCGGCTGCGAGGTCAACCAGATCCGCTTCCTGATGGAGGCCTACCAGCTCGACGACGAAAGCCGCTTCCAGCACATGACCATCCAGGACTGGGGCGGCACCCGCAATGCGGTGGAGGAAGGCATCCGCCGCGTCGAGGCGATGCTGCCGGCGGCCAACGCGGCGCGGCGCGAGCCGGTGTCGGCCGAGCACCTGTCGCTGGCGCTGCAGTGCGGCGGCTCCGACGCCTACTCCGGCATCACCGCCAACCCGGCGCTCGGGGCGGCGGCCGACCTGCTCGTACGCCACGGCGGCACCGCGATCCTCGCGGAGACGCCCGAGATCTATGGCGCGGAGCACCTGCTCACCCGCCGCGCCCCCGACCGGCGGGTCGGGGAGAAGCTGATCGAGCGGATCAGGTGGTGGGAGGACTACACGGCGCGGAACGGCGGCGACATGAACAACAACCCCTCGCCGGGAAACAAGGCGGGCGGCCTCACGACCATCCTCGAAAAGTCGCTGGGCGCCGCAGCCAAGGGCGGTACCACCAACCTGACCGGCGTCTACAAGTATGCCGAGCCGGTGACGGCAAAGGGCTTCGTGTTCATGGATTCGCCGGGCTACGACCCCGCCTCGATCACCGGCGAGGTGGCCTCCGGCGCCAACATCGTCTGCTTCACCACCGGCCGCGGCTCGGTGTTCGGCTTCAAGCCGGCGCCCAGCGTAAAGCTCGCCACCAACACGCCGATGTACGAGCGCATGGCGGACGACATGGACGTCAATTGCGGCGAGATCCTCACCCACGGCGTCGGCGTCGACGAAATGGGCCGGCGGATCTTCGATCTGCTGCTCGACGTCGCGTCGGGGCGGAAGTCGAAGAGCGAGGAACTCGGATTCGGCGACAACGAGTTCACGCCCTGGGTGATCGGCGCGACGATGTAGGCGGCTTGCGGGTGGCCATGTGGCCATCAGGACACGCCCGCGATTTCTAGTGCCGCGGGTGTTGGTGGCACCGGCGATTTCTGTACTAAATGATCGTGTTATCCAGAGGTCCGCAACCTGCGGACAAGGGCAGGGGCCAGATGTTCGGGGCTATCCAGAAAGTATTGCGCAATCTCACGGCGGAGTCGGAGCCGGTCTATGACGCTGGCGACCCGAAGGTCGCCACGGCCGCCCTCGCCGTTCACGCGATCGCCGTCGACGGCATCGTCGAAGAGCCGGAAAAGAACAAGCTTCGCGCCGTCCTCCAGGAGCATTTCGACCTCAACGAGGAGGAAACCGCCGAGCTGATCGCCGAGGCGCGCCGCCGTGACCTGGAGGCCATCGACCTCTACGCGTTCACCAGCGTCATCAAGCGGACGCTCGACGAGGAGGGCCGACAGGGCGTCGTCGAGATGCTGTGGGAACTCGTCTATGCCGATGGCGAGGTACACGAGTTCGAGGACAATTTCATCTGGCGCGTCGCCGAGCTTCTCGGCGTCTCCTCGCGCGAGCGCATCGCCCTAAAGCTGCGCGCGGAGCGCGAATCACCTCGGGGATCGGACAACGGCGGGTCCGATGGCTGACCCTTTGCGCCTACTGGTATCCGATCGTCCGGCGCCCGGCCCGAGCCGCGTCTTCGTATCGCCTACCGGAGACGTTCCATACCCGATGCATCGCCCAGGCGGACGCTGACGCGCCGCCTCCGCCGAGCGATCCCGAGACGGAGCAGGCCCCATGTCCGATCGCGGACGACTGAACGGCAAGAGTGCGCTGATCACAGGCGCCGCTGGCGGTATCGGCAGCGCCATCGCGCGCGCCTTCGTCGAGGAGGGAGCCCGCGTTGCCGTCACCGACATGGACGGGTCGGCGGCCGCGGCGCTGGCCCAATCCCTGAATGGGGATGAATCCGGGCGCGCCATCGCCTGCAGCCACGACGTCACGTCCGAGCAGGACTGGACCGCAGCACTGGCGGCAGCCGACGAGGCGTTTGGCGGCATCAGCGTGCTGGTCAACAATGCCGGCGTGTGGTCGGTCGGATCCATCGACGAGACCGACTACCGGGAGTGGCGGCGCTGCCTCGACATCAATCTCGATTCGATCTTCACCGGCACCCGGCTGGCGCTTCCCTACCTGCGCGAGGCCCAGCCGGCCTCGATCATCAACCTGTCCTCCGTCGCCGGCCTCGTCGCCGGCCACAACATCGCCGCCTACAACACCTCGAAGGCGGGCGCCTGGATGCTGACCAAGTCGACCGCCCTGTCCTGCGCCCGCAAGGGCTGGGACATCCGCGCGAATTCGATCCATCCCACCTTCATCGAGACCGGCATGCTGCGCGAGATGTTCGCCCGCGGCGGCGAGCCGAAGGCGCTCGATGACGACCAGCGCGGCAAGCTCACCCGCCAGATTCCGCTTGGCCGGCTCTGCACCGTTGAAGACGTGGCATTCGCCGCCATCTATCTTGCGTCCGACGAATCCCGGTATATGACCGGGGCCGAAATCAAGCTCGACGGAGGTCTCAGCGCCATGTGATGATGGCGCGGAAATCATGCCGGAACAGATTCTGATCGTCCTGCACCAGGAGAACTCGACGCCCGGCCGCATCGGCCAGGCGCTGCAGCGTCGTGGATTTCATCTCGACATACGCCGTCCCGTTCTCGGGGATCCGCTGCCCGAAACCATGGACGCACATTGCGGCGCCGTGATCTTCGGCGGTCCCATGAGCGCCAACGACCCCGACGACTTCATCCGCCGCGAGATCGACTGGATCAACGTCCCGCTGAAGGAAAGGGCCCCCTTTCTCGGCGTGTGCCTTGGCGCACAGCAGCTCGTGAAGACGCTCGGGGGCCGCGTCGAGCCCCATCCGGAAGGTTACGCGGAAGTGGGTTACTACCCGCTTCACCCGACCAGCGACGGCCGATCGCTGATGGATTGGCCGGAAATGGTCTACCAGTGGCATCGCGAGGGCTTCGACCTGCCCGACGGTGCCCGCAAGCTTGCCGGCGGGGACCTGTTCCCGAACCAGGCGTTCGCCGTCGGCCCGTGCGCCTTCGGCATCCAGTTCCATGCCGAACTGACGCTCGCGATGATGCACCGCTGGACCGTACGCGGCGCCCATCGCATGACTATGCCCGGCGCCCAGGGCCGGCGCGATCATTTCGAGGGGCGTTCCGTCTACGACCCGGAGATCCGTCGCTGGCTCGAGAACTTCCTCGATCTGTGGATCGCCGCCGATCCCCGGCGCAAGGCGGAAGCCGCCGAATAGGCCGATCCGGCACCGGCACTTGCCGGACAGCTACTCCGCCTCCAGCTCGATCTGTCCTGCGGGGCGGCGTCCCGCCGGCGCAAAGAGGCTGAGCCCGAACCAGGACCGGAACGCTGCCACGTCCCGGCGCGAGCCCTCGATGACCAGGCGGCCGTCGTCCAGGGCCGTGCCGATCGTCAGGTGGCCCAGCCAGATCGTGGTCAGGACCTCAAGGCTGGTCTCGATGAGGAGATCGGGGTCGAAACCCGGATCCTTGTAACAGAGGTCGACGAGGTCGGGCTCGAAGACCAGCCAGTAGCGCCGACGGCTGGCAGGGACGCCGGAAAGCCGGAACTCCGCGACGAACCGCCGGGCGCCGGGCCTGAGCTCGTTCACGACGGACCGGCGGATGTCCCACATCAGCAGATCGGGATCGAGATTTCTCGGTTCCACCATCTTGTGGCGAAGCCAGCGCTGCGCCCATGCGCCCATGCTCTCGACGATCGGAAGCAACTCCCGTCCGGCCGGCGTCAGATGGTACTCGCCCCTGCCGCTCGCGCCGGGCCGTCGCATGACGATGCCGGCGAACTCCAGTTCCTTCAGCCGCCGCGCCAGCAGCGCCGAGGACATGCGCGGCAGGCCGCGCTGAAGATCGTTGAACCGGACACTGCCGGACAGCAGTTCCCGAATAACCAGCGGCGTCCATCGCTCCGCCAGGATTTCGGTGGCAAGCGCGACCGGACAGAACTGGGCGTAGCCCTTTCGTTCGCTCATGACCCGCATCCTAGCATCGCCCGTCCGCGCGTGAACTTCACATGTTGAAGTTGAGGCATCGCCCCGCCCGGCGGAGGATCGCGCCACTGCCCGAAACGAAAGGTATGACCATGACCGAGTATCTCGATCTTCAGGCGCTTGTGCAGATCATAGGGCCCCGGTTCGCCGAAGGCGCCGACGACCGCGACGCGGCCGATACGTTTGTCGCGTCTCACTACGACGTGCTCAAGGAGCACAGGGTCCTGTCCGCGCTCGTTCCCGTCGAGTATGGCGGCGGCGGCCTCTCCTACAGTGCCGTCTGCACCTTCATCCGCCAGCTCGCGCACTACTGCCCCTCGACCGCGCTCGCCGTGTCGATGCACCAGCATCTCGTCGCCGCCGCGGTCTACAACGATGCGAACGGCCGGCCCGGCCGCAAGTTGCTCGACAGGGTCGCCGCAAACGAGGCCGTCCTGGTTTCCACCGGCGCCAACGACTGGCTCGAATCGAACGGCACGGTCGAACGGGTGGAGGGCGGTTTCAAGGTGAGCGCGAGCAAGCCGTTCGCAAGCGGATCGCCGGTGGGCGAGATGCTGGTCACGTCCGCTCCCTACGAGGATCCCGACGCGGGCTGGCAGGTCCTGCACTTCGCCGTGCCGATGTCGGCGCCGGGCGTGTCGCTCGCCGACGACTGGCGCAGCCTCGGCATGAGAGCGACCGGCTCGCACACCATCGTGCTCGAGGGTGTCTTCGTGCCGGATGCCGCCGTCGCGCTGCGCCGGGCCCGGGGAGCCTATCACCCCGCATGGAACGTCATCCTGACCGTGGCGCTGCCGCTGATCATGTCAGCCTATGCCGGCGCGGCGGAGGCAGCCGCCACGATCGCCCGCCATCAGGCGAGGAAGCGGCCGGACGATCCCTCCATCCCCTACCTGCTCGGAGAACTCACCAACTGTCTCACCGCCGCGCAGATCGCTGCCGACGACATGGTCCGCCTGGCGAACGACCTTGCGTTCGACATGGATCTCGACGTTGCAAACGCCATGCTGGTTCGAAAGACGATCGTTGCCGAACGCGTTCTCGCCACTGCCGAAAAGGCGCTGGAGACGGCCGGCGGCGCCGGCTTCTTCCGCAAGCTCGGCCTGGAGCGTCTCGTTCGGGACGTCCACGGCGGGCAGTTCCATCCGCTGCCGCCAAAGCGCCAGCACCGGTTCACGGGCCGGATCGCGCTCGGTCTGGATCCGGTTGGCGCCGGCGCCTGAGCCCGGATCCTCGCGCCAGGTTGCGATTCGCATTTTGCGACTCGCACTGCAAAACGCGACGCAGTCTGAGATGGGCGAGCGTTCGGCATACCGGATTTGGAGCCAGGATCGCCGTCAAACCCAAGATATGGCCTGCGGCCGCGTTTACCTTGATTGGCAAGCCCGTTGCATGGCTATGGGAAGGCTGGCATTTGGTCGTGCGTAGTCAGCCCGGATTGGATGGGGGGTAGCGAAGATCGCGACCCCTATTCCCGCTGCCTCCCATCCCTCCGATCCGGCCGCTTGGCCGCCGAAGGTTCAGCTCCGGCCGATGCGCCGCAGCATGCGCGGCGCTGCCGCACTGGCGGTTCGGGCCTGCGCGGTGAGGCAATCCGACGGTGGAAGGACTGGTGGAGCCGAGGGGGGTCGAACCCCTGACCTCCGCATTGCGAACGCGGCGCTCTCCCAACTGAGCTACGGCCCCGACCGTCTGGGTGAAGCGGATTTAGTGTCCGCACCGCTGCACTGTCAAGCAAAAGACCGGCTCGAGGCGGACGAAACGGGCTCCCGGCGCGTCAAAGGGTTGCGGTAGGCAGGCCGGATCGCTAGATCGGTGTATCGCCGACCGACGCACGAGCACCCGAACCCATGCGCGCCATCCTCGACGTCATCCTTCTTGCCCTTCAGCTATACGTTTGGATCGTCATCGCCTCGGCGATCTTCTCCTGGCTGATCGCCTTCAACATCATCAACACGCGCAACCAGTTCGTCAGCATGGTCGGCGAGGCACTGTGGCGGCTGACGGAGCCGGCACTGCGGCCGATCCGGCAGTTCCTGCCGAATTTCGGCGGCATCGACATCTCGCCGATCATCCTGCTGCTGCTGATCTTCCTGATCCAGCGCGTCATCATCCTCTACATCTATCCGGCGGTGTTCTGATCCGACTTGTCGCAGATCGCCTCGACAGACTGGTACCGCGCCGGCGCGCACGGCATCGACATCCGCGTCCGATTGACGCCGAAGGGCGGCCGCGACGCCCTTGACGGTATCGTCGCGCTCGCCGACGGCACGTCGGTGCTGGCTGCCCGCGTCCGCTCCGCGCCGGAGAAGGGCGCGGCGAACGCTGCGCTGGAAAAGCTTGTCGCCGGCGCGCTCGGTGTCGCGCGGGCGACCGTCGCCGTCGCATCGGGCCACAAGGCCCGGCTCAAGACGGTGCATGTTGACGGCGACGCTCGCGAATTGTCCGGCGCCCTGACGGCGCTCGCGGAATCGATCGGCACCAGGCCGAATTAGGGGGAAGCGGAATGACGGCTCGGATCATCGACGGCAAGGCGACGGCGGCGAGCCTTCGCGAGGATGTGGCCGCTGCGGTGGCGAGGCTGAAGTCGGAACACGGCATCACCCCTGGCCTGGCGGTGGTGCTGGTCGGCGAGGATCCCGCGAGCGCCGTCTACGTCCGCAACAAGGGCAGGCAGACCGTCGAGGCGGGCATGAATTCCTACGAGCACAAGCTCGATGCCGGCACAAGCCAGGACGAACTGCTCGATCTCGTCGCCAAGCTGAACGCGGACCCCGCCGTCAACGGCATCCTCGTCCAGCTTCCGCTTCCCGGTCACATCGATACGTCCGCCGTGATCGCGACGATCGATCCGGCCAAGGACGTGGACGGCTTCCACGTCGTGAATGCCGGCCGGCTCGCCACCGGCCTGCCGGCGCTGGTGCCGTGTACCCCGGTCGGATGCGTGATCCTCGCCAGGCAGGTGCATTCCGACCTGAGCGGCATGGAGGCCGTCGTGGTCGGCCGTTCCAACATCGTCGGCAAGCCGGTCGCCCAGCTCCTGCTGAACGAGAACTGCACCGTCACCATTGCCCATTCGCGTACCCGGGACCTGCCGGAGGTGTGCCGCCGCGCCGATCTCCTGATTGCCGCGGTCGGCCGTCCCGAGATGATCCGCGGCGACTGGATAAGGCCGGGCGCCACCGTCATCGACGTCGGCATCAACCGGATCCCGACGGACGAGGGCAAGACCCGCCTTGTCGGCGACGTCGCCTTCGACGAGGCGGTTGAGGTGGCCGGCGCGATCACGCCGGTTCCCGGAGGCGTCGGCCCGATGACCATCGCCTGCCTGCTGCGCAGCACCGTCGAGGCAACCCGCCGGCAGAACGGACTGGAACCGGTCTAGGCGCCGGCGCGTTCGATCGACTCGGCGATCATCCGCCTTGCCTCCTCGCGGTCGCCCCAATGGGCGACCTTGACCCATTTCCCCTCCTCGAGATCCTTGTAGTGCTCGAAGAAGTGCTGGATCTGGTGAAGCGTGATCTCGGGCAGATCCCGATAGGAATCGATACGGTCGTATCGCCTCGTCAGCCGGTGGACGGGAACCGCGATTATCTTTTCGTCCTGCCCCTTCTCGTCCTCCATGACGAGCACGCCGATCGGCCGGCAGCTCATCACTGCGCCGGGGATGATCGGGCGCTGGTTCGGCACCAGCACGTCGATCGGGTCGCCGTCCTCCGACAGCGTGTGCGGGACGAAGCCGTAATTGCCTGGATAGCGCATGGGGGTGTACAGGAACCGGTCGACGAACATGGTGCCCGCCGCCTTGTCCATCTCGTACTTGATCGGCTCCCCGCCGACCGGCACCTCCACGATCACGTTCACTTCGTCGGGCGGATTGTCGCCGATCGGTACGGCATCGATACGCATGTCAGAACTCCTTTTCCTGGAGGATCGGCTTGGCAGCTGCCGCTCCGCCTTATTAGTGTCGTCGCCGGAATGGACCAGATCGGGGAGACGCGACGTGCACCGGCTTGCAATATCGGCTTTGTGGTTGCTTGTCGCCGGTCAGGCAGCGGCCTTTGGTCAGACAAGCACATATACGAAGATCGATCTGGATACCTGTGCCGTCGTCTCCCGGGATACCGAAAGCGGCAGCATGGCATGGTCCTGCCCGGGCCTGAACGACATTCCGGTCTGGGTGGCGGAAGGCGACCTGCGATATCTGGTTTCGTTCGGGAAGGACGCCAGGCGGCAGGTCGCCGCGTCGCAGACGCTGCCGCCCTTCAATCGCATCAACGACACCATCGAATGGCGGCTCGGTGCCGACGGTCGGCCCTATGCGACCATACTGAGATGGTTCACCGAATTCGACGACGGACGGCAGGGCCAGGTACTGGTCGTCACCAGGACCGGGCAGGGCGGCACCTGCCACGTCGCCTATGTGGACGCCCTGGCCAACTCCGATGCCAATGAACTGGCCAGGCAGGCCGCCGACGGACTGAGCCCCGGCTTCGACTGCCGGTCGGCAACCCCCGTCATCTTCGGAAAGGCGGGAGGAAGCCGGTGAGCAAATCGAGCTTCACCGGGCTTGGCGGCCGGACCGGCAGGGCGCTGGCCGTCCTTGCTCTCGGACTGTTTGTCGCACTCGGCCTTTCCGCGCTGCCATCCGGCGGAAGCCTCGCCCAGTCGGATGGCCGGGTCTTGCGCGACGTCGAGTACGGCGCGAACCCAATGCAGACGATGGACATCTATCTGCCGCCGAAGCTCGACGACCCGCCGGCGATCCTGATGCTGCATGGCGGCGCCTGGATGGTCGGCGACAAGACCGTCGACGACGTCGTCGCCAACAAGACGAGACACTGGCTCGACAGGGGCTACGTATTCATTTCCGTCAACACGCGGCTGATGCCGGAAGCCGACCCGCTCGAACAGGCCGAAGACCTCGCGGCGGCGCTCGCCGCCGCCCAGTCGATGGCCGGATCCTGGGGCGGCGATCCTGGAAGGTTCGTGCTGATGGGTCACTCGTCCGGCGGCCATCTCGCCGCACTGCTCGCGGCCGATCCCGATATCGCCTCCCGCAACGGGGCCGTTCCCTGGCTCGGTACGGTGGTGCTCGACGGCGGCTACGACATTTCGGAACTCATGGGCAGGAAGCACATGGCGTTCTACGACAAGGTGTTCGGCGACGATCCGGAATTCTGGCGGGACGCCTCCCCGCTCCACCGGCTCGCCGATCCGCCCGCACCCATGCTGCTCGTCTGCTCGAGCCTCAGCGCCACCGCCTGCCCGCGTGCCGAAGCATTTGCCGACAGGGTGGGCGACCTAGGCGGCCGGGCGACCGTGCTCCCCGAGGCGCTGTCGCACTCGGCGATAAACGCCGACCTCGGCCTGGCGGGCAAGTACACGGATTCGGTGGATATGTTCCTGGCTTCGGTCGGCCTGCTCTGACCACGGCGACCGGGACAGCGGGTGCCTCGCGCCCGGACCCTCAGCTCCAGGCAAAGGCGACCTTCGGGAGCTTGGCGTCGCCGAACGGCTCCAACGTTTTGGCCACCTCGGCGCCGCCGAGCCCGGCGTAGAACCGACGGGCCTGGACATTCTCATCCAGTGCCCAGACCACCAGTCCGTCGAGCTTGTTCGTCTTCAGCACCCGGCGCGCTTCGGTGAACAGGCGCTTGCCGAGGCCGACCCCCTGGTGGGACGGCCGCAGGTAGAGTTCGTAGATTTCCGCGCCATAGCTCAGACGCCGCGTCCGGTTCGGCCCAAGTGTCGCATAGCCCGCCACGTCGCCGTCGAAGATCAGAACAAGCGTGCCCGCGCCGCCGCGAGCCGTAAGCCGGCGCCAGTAGGCGGGCCCGCGCCGCGACAACATCTTTTCCAGCGCCATCGGCGGAATGATGCCGCGATAGGCGGCGGTCCAGGCCTCGTCGTGGACCTCCGAGATCCCGACGGCATCGGACGCGCGTGCCGGTCGAACGTCGACAAGAGTCGTGCTCATGATCGAAAGCGTAGCGCCGCTCCGGTGGGACGGCAATCGATCAATTTTGCTCCGGCGCCTCGCAGGCGGTTTTTGGACGCGACGAGTTGCCGCGAAGCCGCAGGTGCCTCGCGGTCAGGCCCTCAAGCCACCGCGCCGGTTTCCTTCGCCCGCTCGGCGCGCTTGCGCGCATGGGGGTCCAGGTGGGCCTTGCGCAGGCGAATCGATTTCGGCGTCACCTCGACAAGCTCGTCCTCGTCGATCCAGGCCAGCGAGCGTTCCAGCGTCATGCGGATCGGCGGGGTGAGGCGGACCGCCTCGTCCTTGCCGGCGGCGCGGATGTTGGTGAGCTTCTTGCCCTTCAGCACGTTCACCTCGAGATCGTTCTCGCGGGTGTGCTCGCCGACGATCATGCCCTGGTAGACCTTCCAGCCCGGCTCGATCATCATCGGGCCGCGGTCTTCGAGGTTCCACAGCGCGTAGGCCACCGCCTCGCCGGGCTCGTTGGCGATCAGCACGCCGTTGCGGCGGCCGGCCAGGTCGCCCTTGTAGGGCTGGTAGGCGTGGAACAGCCGGTTGATGACGGCGGTGCCGCGGGTATCGGTCAGGAGCTCGCCCTGATAGCCGATCAGGCCGCGCGTCGGCGCATGGAACACCAGCCGCTGGCGGCCGCCGCCCGAGGGCCGCATCTCGACCATGTCGGCCTTGCGCTCCGACAGCTTCTGCACCACGACGCCGGAATGCTCCTCGTCGACGTCGATGACAACTTCCTCGATCGGCTCGAGCAGCTGCCCCGTCGCAGGGTCGCGGCGCAGCACGACGCGGGGGCGCGACACGGCAAGCTCGAAGCCCTCGCGCCGCATCGTCTCGATGAGGATCGCAAGCTGCAGTTCGCCGCGGCCGGAGACGACGAACGAATCGCGGTCCTCGGTCTCCTCGATCTTCAGGGCGACGTTGCCCTCCGCCTCCTTGAGCAGCCGGTCGCGGATGACGCGGCTCGTCACCTTGTCGCCCTCGGTGCCCGCAAGCGGCGAATCGTTGACCCGGAAGGTCATCGAGACGGTCGGCGGATCGATCGGCTGGGCAACCAGCGGCGCCTCGACTTCGGGGGCGCAGAACGTATCGGCGACGGTGCCGTTCGACAGGCCGGCGATCGCGACGATGTCGCCGGCCTCGGCCACGTCGATCGCGGTGCGCTCGATGCCGCGGAAGGCGAGGATCTTGGAGATGCGCCCCTGCTCGATCAGGTCGCCCTTGCGGGACAGCACCTTGATCGGCTGGTTCGCCCTGATCGTACCCGAGGTGATACGCCCGGTGATCAGCCGGCCGAGATACGGATTGGCCTCGAGAATGGTGCCGAGCAGCCGGAACGGACCGGCTTCCACCTGCGGCGGCGCGACGTGCTTCAGGATCAGGTCGAACAGCGGCGCCATCGAATCCTGGGGCTGCTCCGGATCGGCGGACATCCAGCCCTGCTTGGCGGACCCGTAGAGGATCGGGAAATCGAGTTGCTCGTCGGTGGCGTCGAGCGCGGCGAACAGGTCGAACACCTCGTTGACGACCTCGTCGGCGCGGGCATCCGGCTTGTCGACCTTGTTGATGGCGACGATCGGCTTCAGCCCGATCTTGAGAGCCTTGCCGACCACGAACTTGGTCTGCGGCATCGGCCCTTCGGCGGCGTCGACAAGCACGATCGCACCGTCGACCATGTTGAGGATGCGTTCGACCTCGCCGCCGAAATCGGCATGGCCGGGCGTGTCGACGATGTTGATCCGCGTGTCTTGCCAGACCACCGAGGTCGCCTTGGCGAGGATGGTGATGCCGCGCTCACGTTCCAGGTCGTTGGAATCCATGACTCTTTCGGCGACCCGCTGATTCTCGCGGAAGGCGCCGGACTGCTGGAGGAGACAGTCGACGAGCGTGGTCTTGCCGTGGTCGACATGGGCGATGATGGCGATGTTGCGGAGCTGCATGATCCTGAAACCAAAAAACGGGCGCCGGCCAGACGCCGCGCCCGTGTTACGTGCTGCGCTGCAATATAGTGGCTGCCGAGCAAAAACGGAAGAGGCAAAGGGCCCGGCGCCGCGCTGCCGTCAATAGCGGCGCCAGATCGGCGTGCCGAGGTTGATCTGGTCGGGTCTCGTGACGGCGCCGGTAACCGCGCCGGCCGCCCCGCCGATCAGCGCACCGGCACCGGCATTGCCGCCGGCCAGGGCAGCGACCCCGGCGCCCGTGCCGGCGCCGATCAGTCCGCCCGACAACGCCCTGTCACCGGGCGTGTAGCCGCAGCCGGCAAGCGCCACGGCCGTGGCCAGTCCAATCGCAACTTTCGATAAGCGATAGCATGTCATCACGCTCTCCAACGGTCCGTCTCCGCCCCGGAACCCGCCCAATGCCTGCTGCCTCGGCTTCAGGCTAAATGCGGAGGCCGCCATGGCGGTTCCCGACGGGCGGCCGGAACGGGGCGGGCACCCGCTCGCCTCGCCGGCCGGAAGCGGTGGGGACGTCCGGTCGGACGATCAGGCCGGCGTCAGAGGGAGACGGGAGCGAAGGAATTGGCCTGCGCGCGACGCCAGGACTTCACCAGGCGCGTCTGCTTGCGGCTTTCCAGCAATTCGCCGGGTGCGATGAAATCGTAGATGTCGTCGAGCTGGAACGCTTCCACCGGGCTGGTCCGCCGGAAGATGTGCGCGGGCCGGAGGTCGCGGGGATGCTCGAGGCCGGCGGCGCCGACCACCTCCGCCAGCGCATTCAGCGTCTCGCGCTGATAGTTCTGCACGCGTTTGGCCTTTTCCGGGACGACGAGGCCGCGCTGACGCAGCGGATCGTGCGTGGTCACGCCGGTCGGACACTCGCCGGTATGGCAGCGCATCGACATCACGCAGCCCAGCGAGAACATGAAGGCGCGTGCCGCGTTGCACCAGTCCGCGCCGATCGCCATGTTTGCGGCGAGGTAGTAGGCGCTCGACACCTTGCCGCTGGAGGCAAGCCGCAGCTTGTCGCGCAGGCCTGCCCCGACGAGGGCGTTCTGGGCGAAAACGAGACCCTCGCGAAGCGGCATGCCGATATGGTCGGAGAATTCCACCGGCGCCGCCCCGGTGCCGCCCTCCGCCCCGTCGATGACGATGAAATCGGCGAGGATCTCCGTTTCGATCATCGCCTTGCAGATGGCCATCAGCTCGTAGGGATTGCCGATGCACAGCTTGAACCCGACCGGCTTGCCGCCGGACAGGTCGCGCAGCCGGGCGATGAACTCCATCATCTCGATCGGCGTCGAGAACGCCGAGTGCGCGGGCGGCGACACGCAGTCCTCGCCCATCGGCACGCCGCGCGTCTGGGCGATCTCCGCGGTCACCTTCTCCGCCGGCAGCACGCCGCCGTGCCCGGGCTTGGCGCCCTGGCTGAGCTTGATCTCGATCATCTTGACCTGCTCGGAGGTCGCCTGATCGGCGAAGCGCTTGGGATCGAAGCGGCCGGCCCTGTCGCGGCAGCCGAAATAGCCGGAGCCGAGTTCCCAGACGAGATCGCCGCCGTTCTTGCGGTGATAGGGGCTGATCGAGCCCTCGCCGGTGTCGTGATAGAAGCCGCCGAGCTTGGCGCCCAGATTGAGCGCCTCGATGGCGTGAGCGCCGAGCGCGCCGAAGCTCATCGCGGAGATGTTCAGCAGCGAGGCGGAATAGGGCTTCGAGCATTGCGCGCCGCCAACCTCGACACGGAAGGTCTTCGGATCGACGTGACGGGCGGCGATCGAGTGGGCGATCCACTCGTATTCGTCGCCGTAGACGTCGAGCTCGGTGCCGAACGGGTGGACGTCGACGTCGGCCTTGGCGCGCTGGTAGATCAGCGAGCGGTGCTCGCGCGTGTAGGGCCGGCCCTCGAGATTGCTCTCGACGATGTACTGGTGCAGGAACGGCCTGAGTTCCTCCGAAATCCACCGCACGTAGGCGATCACCGGATAGTTCCGCAACAGCGTGTGGCGGTTCTGGAAGAGGTTCCAGATACCGACGGCGGCGAGGAACAGCAGCGGGTAGAACAGCCAGCGGACGTGCCACCCCTTCGCCACCAGTATGCCTGTGACGAGGGCGGCGATGATGATGGCGGCGAAGGTCCCGTAACGCGTCACCAGCGTCACGGGGTGAATGAGCATCGTCGTCCTGAGTTTCACTGGCCGTCTCCTCCCGCCACGATTGCCGTGGCTTTCTCCGGTCGTGTAACCGGAGCTTTCTTTACGGGAAGTTGACCCCAGGAACGGGATTCGGGCAAGGCGGGGGCCGGAGAAGCTGGCTTTCCGGCCCTGCGAGGCGTCGATGACGCCGTATCAGCGGAGCGACTCGAGGTGACGCAGGACCCGCGCTTCGACCGCCGCCGATGCGCCGCCCGGCACCGTCGCGCCGATGTCCTTCAATGTCCGGTCGTCGAGGCCTGAGAGGATGCGCGTGGTCCGGTAGCGGCTCCACCAGGCGGCAAGTGCGTGGATCCGCCCGCGCAGGATACCGGCGAAACCGGCTTCGGGAACGGACTGCGTGTCGGTGAGATGGGCGCTGGTCATGGTACTCTCCATCGGTCATTCGATGGTGTGACTGTCGCCCGCACCTGTGAAACCGACCGGCGACCCGGGCGCCAATCGCCGTGAAAAGACGGCCCGCCGGCGTGAAAAATCCGCTAAAAGCATGTTCCATGCCCTCAAGCCGGACCGAAACCATGATTCTCGAACCGGGGAGATCGCTGACCCTTCGTCTGCTCGGCGGCCTCGACGTCCGGGTCGCGGACGCACCGGTTCGCGTGCCGACCAGGAAGGTGCTCCTGCTGGCGGCGGCGATTGCGACGGCGCCGGAAATGCGCATCGGCCGCGACCGGCTGCGGACGCTGTTGTGGAGCGACCGCGGCGAGGAACAGGGGCGCGGCAGCCTCCGGCACGCGCTCGCCGCATTGCGCAAGGCGCTGCCCGATCCGTCGATGCTGTCGGCATCCGCCGAAGTCGTCGCCCTCGATCCCGATCGGGTGTTCTGCGATGCGACGGCGTTCGCTGCGGCGCCGGTGGACGGGCCCGACCGCGCCGCCGAGGCCGCGAGCCTCTATGGCGGTCCGTTCCTGGCCGGAATCGAGGCGCCGGACCCCTCCTTCGAAGGCTGGATGCTCGCCGAGCGCCGCAGCCTGCACGCCATGGCGCTGGCGCTCGTCGACCGGTTCGATCCATCGGCAGCCACCACGGCCGGGCGGGAGTCCGTGGCGCGGCTCGCGCAGCGGCTCCTGGCCGAGGACCCGGCCTGCGAGGAAGCCTATCGCGCGCTGATCCGGGGCGATCTTGCGGCGGGCCGGCGGAACGCGGCGCTGCGACATCTGGAGGACTGCCGCGCGGCGGTGCGCGAGATTCTCGGGACCGAACCGGAGGAAATGACGCTGCGGCTCGTCGATGAGCCCGCGATGAAGCGGTCAGGTCCGGCCCAGTCCTCTCCGTCGACATCCGGTTCGCAGGCTTTTGGTCCGGCGAAGGCCGGTCCGGTGGCGACGGGTCCGGTGACGACGGGCCCGGTCGCGCCGGAACCCCAGCGCCCGTCGATCGTCGTCCTGCCCTTCAAGACCCTGTCCAGCGATCCGGAGCAGGGATTCTTCGCCGACGGTGTGGTCGAGGAGATCACGTCGATGCTGTCGCGGGTCCGCGATTTCTTCGTGATCGCCCGCCAGACGGCCGAGACGCTGCGCGACTCGCCGCTGGACACCCGCGAGATCGGTCGCGCCCTGGGCGTGCGCTACATCCTCGAAGGCGCGGTGCGGCGCGCCGGCAACCGGGCGCGCATAACGGTGGGCCTGATCGACGCGGAGGCCGGCACCCAGCTCTGGTCGAACCGGTTTGACGGCGATGCGAGCGACGTCTTCGATTTCCAGGACGAGGTCGCGAGCGCCGTGGCCGGGGCCCTGCATCCCTCGCTGCGCCAGGCGGAGATCGACCGGGCCTTGCGCAAGCGGCCCGACAACCTGCAGGCCTACGACCTGATCCTGCGCGCCTATCCGCATTTCTGGGCGCATACGCGCGACGACAACGCCGAGGCCGCGGAACTGTTCGGCCGGGCGATCGGGATCGAGCCGAAGAACGGGCTCGCCACCGCCATGCTCGCCTGGTGCCGAGCCCAGGATGCGTCCTACATGTGGGACGACGACATGGATGCGGCCCGCGCCGAGGCGATCAGGCTGGCACGGCGGGCCGGCGGCCTGGCGGACGACGATCCCTCGACGATGGTCGCCATCGCCGCGGCGCTGTCGATCACCTCCACGGATTTTCCCATGGCCCGGTCGCTGCTCGAGCGCAGCCTGGAGATCGATCCGAACCACGCCTGGGGATGGATGCGCTACGGCTGGCTGCAGCACTACGAGCGGCGGCCCCGGGAAGCAGTCGAAGCCTTCGACCGGGCGCTGAAGCTCAGTCCTTATGATCCCTTCGCCTTCAACATCCTGGTCGGCAACGGCATCGCCCACCAGCAGCTCGGCGACTACCAGCGCGCAATGCATCTGGTCGAAGCCGGCCTGCGCGCCCGCCCGACCATCGCCTGGGGCTATCGCGCCCTCGCCACGACCGCGGCGACCGCCGGCGATATCGACCGTGCCCGTGCGGCAATCGACAGGCTCACAAGTGCCTATCCGAACATGTCGATCGCCCGCCTCAGAAAGGCGGTGCCGGAGGCACTGGTGAAAGGCCACGAAATCTACTGGGAAGGCCTGCGGAAAGCGGGCCTGCCCGAGGAATAGGCCGGGCGCTAGTCCCGCCGCTTCCTCGCCGCCAGCGTCCTCAGCCGCAGCGCGTTCAGCCGGATGAAGCCCGCTGCGTCCTTCTGGTCGTAGGCGCCGTGATCGTCCTCGAAGGTGACGAGGTCTTCCGAATAGAGCGACCTGTCGGATTTCCGGCCGACGATCGTCACGTTGCCCTTGTAGAGCTTGACCCGCACCGTGCCCTCGACGTCCTGCTGGCTGAGGTCGCAGGCGGCCTGGATCATCTCGCGCTCCGGCGAGAACCAGAAGCCGTTGTAGATGAGCTCCGCGTAGCGCGGCATCAGCTCGTCCTTCAAGTGGGCGGCGCCACGGTCGAGCGTCAGCGATTCCATCGCCCGGTGCGCATGGTGCAAGATGGTGCCGCCCGGCGTCTCGTAGACGCCGCGGTTCTTCATGCCGACGAACCGGTTCTCGACCATGTCGAGCCGGCCCACCCCGTTGTCGTGGCCGAGTTCGTTGAGGACGCCGAGAAGGCTCGCCGGGCTCATCTCGCGGCCGTCGATGGACACCGGGTCGCCCGAGTTGAAGCCGATTTCGATATGGGTCGCCTTGTCGGGCGCCTCCTCGGGGCTGATCGTGCGCTGGTAGACGTAGTCGGGCGCCTCCTCGTAGGGATCCTCCAGCACCTTTCCTTCCGACGAGGAGTGCAGCAGGTTGGCGTCGACGGAGAACGGCGCCTCGCCGCGCTTGTCCTTCGGCACGGTAATCTGGTGCTTTTCGGCGAAGTCGATCAGGTCGGTTCGGGACTTGAACTCCCATTCCCGCCACGGCGCGATGATCTTGATGTCCGGGTCCAGCGCGTAGGCCGACAACTCGAAGCGGACCTGGTCGTTGCCCTTGCCGGTTGCTCCATGGGCGATCGCGTCGGCGCCGGTCTCGTGGGCGATCTCTACGAGGCGCTTGGCGATCAGCGGACGGGCGATCGACGTGCCGAGCAGGTAGACGCCCTCATAGAGCGCGTTCATGCGGAACATCGGGAAGACGAAGTCGCGGACGAACTCCTCGCGCAGGTCCTCGATGTAGATCTCCTCGATCCCCATCATCTCGGCCTTGCGGCGGGCCGGCTCCAGTTCCTCTCCCTGGCCGAGGTCGGCGGTGAAGGTCACCACCTCGCAGCCGTAGGTTTCCTTGAGCCACTTCAGGATGATCGAGGTGTCCAGCCCGCCCGAGTAGGCAAGCACGACCTTCTTTACGTCCGACATGGGATCCTCGTTGCAGGGAAGACGGTCCGGGCGGCTTATAGGACGCGCCGGGCTCGGCCGGCAAGCCGCCCCGGCACGCGGCGAGGACCATCGGCCTGCCGCGATCCGCCGGCCGATTGTGCAGCAGGCCATGCGGTCACCTGCCCTGCCTCACAGTAGGGCTGGGGAGGGACGGTTGGGATCGGCGCGCCACCGGGATGACGGGCCTGGCTGGCCGGTGGCGGCTCCGGCTGCCCCGGCGAGGTTCCGGACGGCATCTCCGGGACCGCACGAATTAAAGGGAGTCAGGCCGCTGCGGCCATTGATCGAGGTCGCGCGCGGCGATAAACATCGCCGGCGCAAATGCGCCACATTGGCAAGCCATCGAGGTTTGCGATCGATTGACCAACCGGCGTGGCCCTGAATCCGGACCCGGTCGAGAGGTGCGGGCGGTGTCCGCTTGCCGTCCAAGCCCGAATTTTTCCGAAGTAGCGAGAAACGAAAAAGACGACCCCTATGCTGATTTCAGAACGTTTCAACTTCGTCTACCTAGCCAATCCGAAGACCGGCACAACCTCGATCGAAGCGGCATTCGGCAAATATGCCGACTACAGGTCGGCCTCCGGCCCCCGCGCCAAGCACATCACCGTCAGGATGTTCAAGCGCAAGTTCCGGTTCTTCGAATCGCTCGAGAAGGTGGTCTGCGTCCGGGACCCGATCTCCACGCTGCATTCCTGGTACCGGTACCGACAGCGCGAGATCAAGGGGCGGCCGCAGAACATGATCCCCGAGATCTCCTTCGAGGAGTTCCTGCATCACTGGAGCCAGAAGGATCCGCCATCCTTCGCCGACGTCTCCAGCGGCATCGAGTTCGTCCTTACCAGGGATGGAAAGCTGCCTGATATCAGCTATTTCCGATATGAAGGCACCCCGACCCTCCACGCCTATCTCGCAACCAAGGTCGGCGAGGTGGTTCCCGAAAAGATGCTGAACCAGTCGTCGGTTCCCGAAACCAGCACCCTGCCGGACCCGGCCGAACTGAACATTCCGAAACTCGATCGGATCTACGAGATCTACCGGAAGATCCCGTTCAGGAACGACGGCAGGACGCTCGGCGAGATGACCGGCGGCGCCGAGGTCGCCGAGGAGGTCGAGAAGGCCATGGGCGCGTCCAAACGCAAGGCCGGGGGAAAGGCCGGCGGCAAGGGACCGAAGGCGAAGCGCCGCAAGCAGAGGCGCGCGGCCAGGCAGGCGTCGGAAAGCGCCGGCGCATGAAGGCGCTCGACTTCTGGTTCGAGTTCGCCTCCACCTACTCCTATCTGACGGCGATGAGGATCGAGGCCGCCGCCCGACGCGCCGGCGTCGAGGTCCGCTGGAAGCCGTTCCTGCTCGGACCGGTGTTCGCGGGTCAGGGTCTCAGCACATCCCCGTTCAACATCTATCCGCTGAAGGGCGGCAACATGCTGCGCGACGTGGAGCGCATCGCCGCCGCCATGGGACTGGGCTTCCGGACCCCCGATCCGTTCCCGCAGAACGGCCTGACGGCAGCGCGCATCGCCCTTATAGGCTGCGACGAGGACTGGGGCGCCGACTTCACCAGGGCGGTCTACCTGGCCGAATTCGACCAAGGACGCCAGATTTCCGACAAGGCGGTGCTGTCCGACATCCTGCACTCCCTCGGCCAGGATCCCGAGGCGGTGCTGCAGCGTTCCGAGTCTCCGGAAAACAAGGCCCGCCTCAAGGCGCAGACCGAAACGGCGATGCAGCTGAACATGTTCGGGGCGCCGACTTTCATGACGGAAGACGGAGAACTGTTCTGGGGCAACGACCGGCTCGAACAGGCCCTGTACTGGGCACGGCACCATACGCTCGAGGGCTTCTTCGAGCAGGATGCGGGATAGTCAGGGCGATTTCGCCAGGACGCCGGCCGATCGTCCGGAGAATCCCCAGTACACGATACCGCCGATGATCCCGGCGGCCACGTAGAGCGCGAACTGCGGGCCGATCTCGACCGCATGCCCGGCAAGCTCAGGCCCCCGCGACATGTCGGAGCCGACCGGGGAGACATAGGCGAGGGCACCGGCGACGCCGCCTGCCGCAACGTAGTAGACCATGCGGCGAACCCGGAACACCTCGGCGACGACGATGCCGACCACGGCCGGGGCGAAGGCGTAGACGACGGCGAACGAGGCGATGATACCGCCGGCGAACAGGGTCTCCGCCGCCAGCCGGCGCATGGAGATGCCGATCGTTCCCTCGATGAAGGCCTGCAGCACGATGCCGAGCGAGATCGCCATGCCGGCCGCAACGCAGGCGACGACATAGCCGAAACCGGTCGTGATCAGCCGGCCGAGAAAGCGGCCTATGGCGCTCAACGGGCCTCCTCGGCCTGTGAGCCCGCAACCTCGGCGCCGCGGCGCTTCCAGGCCGGAATGCGTTCGGACTCCGACTTCAGCTGGCCGCACGCGGCCATGATGTCGCGGCCGCGCGGCGTCCTGACCGGGCTCGCGTAGCCGGCCCGGTTCACAACGTCGGCGAAGGCCTCGATCGTCTCCCAGTCGGAGCACTCGTAGGCGCTGCCCGGCCACGGGTTGAACGGGATGAGGTTGATCTTGGCGGGGATGCCCTTCAGCAGCCGCACCAGTTCCCTGGCGTCCCGGAGCGAATCGTTGACGCCCTTCAGCATCACGTATTCGAAGGTGATGCGCCGTGCGTTCGACAGGCCCGGATAGGCCCGGCAGGCGTCGAGCAGGGCGGCGATCGGATATTTCCGGTTGAGCGGCACCAGTTCGTTGCGCAGGTCGTCGCGGACCGCATGCAGGGAGATTGCCAGCATCACGCCCATCTCCTCGCCGGCGCGCGGAATCAGCGGCACCACGCCGGAGGTCGACAGGGTGATGCGTCGCCTGGACAGAGACAGCCCCTCGCCGTCGGCGGCGATCTGCACCGCATCGCGGACGTTGTCGAAATTGTAGAGCGGCTCGCCCATACCCATGAGGACGACGTTGGAAATGGCCCGTTCGGCATCCGGTACGAAGCCGTTCTGAGGCCGCGCCGCACCCGGCCAGTCGCCGAGACGGTCGCGGGCGACGAGGATCTGCGCGACGATTTCCTCGGCGGTCAGGTTGCGCACCCAGGGCTGCGTCCCGGTGTGGCAGAACGTGCAGGTCAGCGTGCAGCCGACCTGGCTCGAAATGCACAGCGTGCCGCGATCGTGCTCGGGAATGTAGACCGCCTCGACGTCGACGGGCGCCTCGCCCGCCCCGCGGGAGGGGAACCGCAGCAGCCACTTTCGGGTCCCGTCCGTGGAAACCTGCTCGACGACGATGTCCGGTCGCGCCAGCGAGAACGCCGCGTCCAGCCGCGTGCGCAGATCCTTGCCGATGTCCGTCATCACCGCGAAGTCGGTCGCGCCGTGACTGTATATCCAGCTCCACAGCTGGCTCACCCGCATGCGGACCTGCCGCTCGGGCACGCCTATCTGCGCGAGCGCTTCGCCGAGGGCCGCGCGTGTCAGGCCGACGAGCGAGCGCCGGGTCTCCGCCGCTGCCGCATCCGCAACCGGCGCGCCGGCGAGGGTCGGCGCGTTGGCGTTCTGACGGGCGATATCGAGTGTTGCCGGCATGATCCGATCGGGTGCAGGTCAGCCGCCGGTTCGGACGGCGCAGTGCAGGGGCGCGAAAACCAAAAGGCGCAGCGTCACGCGCCGCGCCGTTCCAATATAGGACGAAACCGGTCTCTTGCCTAACCGGCTACTTGCATTCGATGGCGATCCGGTCGAGTGCCGCCGAGATGCCCGAGAGGGAATAGCTGTCGACCGTTTCGGTGCCGCGCGAGGAGGTGCCCTTCACCTGCATCGTCGCGCCGGCCCGCATGGCGGCGACGAGCCGGGCTTCCTCCGCCGCGTTCTCGACCCAGGCGCCGTCGTCCTTGGTGAACAGGGTGAAGCTGTCCGAACCGACCACGGCGCTCGCCTTGCTCTCTTCCTGGTAGGGGTAGCCGACGACGACGCTCACCTCGTTCTTGACGCCCTGGCCGGGCCGCGTCGTCACGAAGAAGTAGACGGGGTCACGGTTGACGTTGTCGGGCGCCGTGCTCTTGGGCTGCGACAGCACGTAGCAGACCTTGCCGCCGCCGGCCTCCGCCACATAGGCGCCCCAGTCCTTGAACTGGCCAAGCGGCTTCGCCGTCTGCGCCTGCACGGCACCGGCGGACGCCAGGAACGTCGTCAGAATTGACAGGGTCGATACAAGAGCGATCTTCTGAATCATTGTTGCCTACCACGCATCGGTTCTGCCGCGGCGAACCCGCCGGCGGGAATATCTCTCTGGAGTCGGCGCGATTCGGTCGGTTGCGTCAAACAGCCCCCACAGCGCAACCATCTGAGCAACCGCCACGGCACCGGGGTTTCATATCGGTTGCACACCAATGGCGGCAACATTTTGACGTTCTGTAACAATTCGTGATTGATTTGCAAGGGCTTTCGCCCGGCCGGCTGGTCCGCCCGGTACCGCGGGCTCGCGCCCCGCCGTTCCTTGCCGACGCCGCCCGGCTTCGATATGTCCCCTGGACCATCACGCCTCCCGCGCAGCCGACCAGGAGACCCTCCGATGAAAGCCGTTCTCTGCGAAACGCTTGGGCCACCCGACAGCCTGGTCCTGCGCGAGCTGCCCGATCCCGTCCCGCAGCCCGGAGAGGTCGTCGTCCGGGTTCGCGCCGCGGCCCTCAACTTCTTCGACACGCTGATCATCGAGGGCAAGTACCAGTTCAAGCCCGAGCTGCCGTTCTCGCCCGGGGCGGAGTTCTCCGGCGTGGTGGAGTCGGTCGCCAGCGACGTCACCGAATTCGCCCCCGGCGACAAGGTGATGGGCTACGGCGGCTGGGGCGCCTGCCGGGAAATGGTCTCGGTGTCGGCGGCCAGGCTCGTCAGGGTGCCCGACGGCGTCGACCTGCAGCAGGCCGCCGGCCTGATCGTCACCTACGGAACGACGCTGCACGCGCTCAAGGACCGTGCCCGCCTGAAGGCGGGGGAGACGCTGGCGGTGCTCGGGGCAGCCGGCGGGGTCGGCGCGGCGGCCATCGAGATCGGCAAGATCATCGGCGCCCGCGTGATCGCGGTCGCCTCGTCGCCGGACAAGCTGGAGTTCTGCCGGTCGCTGGGCGCCGACGAAACGATCGACTACAGCACCGAGGACCTGAAGACGCGCCTGAAGGAGCTGACCGGCGGCAACGGCGTCGACGTGGTCTACGACCCCGTCGGCGGCAGCCATGCAGAGGCGGCGCTGCGGTCGACGGCGTGGGAGGGCCGCTACCTGGTGATCGGGTTCGCGAGCGGCGACATTCCGAAGATACCGCTCAACCTGGTGCTGCTGAAGGGCTGCGATGTCGTCGGCGTGTTCTGGGGCCGGTTCACCGACGTCGATCCGGATGGCGACCGCGCCAACACCCGCCAGCTCCTGGACTGGATGTCCGAGGGCAGGCTGTCGGTCGCGATCCACGGAACCTATCCTCTCGAGGAGGTCCCGGAGGCGCTCGGCGTCCTTGCCCGGCGCGAGGCCAAGGGCAAGGTCGTGATCGTTCCCTAGTTCTCGCCGGTCAGCCGTCGAGGGTGGCGAGCGCCTCGGCCGCCTGCTTGCGGTGCTCGGGCTTGATGCCGGCCGCGACGACCGTCAGCGCGGCGAACAGCAGCGAGGCATCGTCGGTGAAGCCGACCACCGCAAGAATGTCGGGCACCACGTCGAACGGCAGCACGAAATAGGCGAGCGCGCCGAACAGCGTCGCGCGCACCCGCAGCGGCGTTGCCGGGTCGACGGCGCAGAACCAGGCCGCCGCCAAATCCTGGGCAAACGGCAGCCTTGCGGCGACGCGCCTGAACTTCGGCCAGAATCCCTTGCGCACCTTGCGCTGATTGGCTTCGTAGACGGCGGGAAGCTGCGCCTCCGCGCCGATCCAGCTGGCAGTCTCGCTCACCTGCGGCTCCGTCATATTCGTCTTGCGCCCAATCTGGAGGGGCTCCCAAGAAATGGGGACTGCGGAGATTTCCGCAAGACGCCCGCATTTGCAGCGGCATCGCGATCGTCTAAAGACACTGGGCAGGGAAACGCTCGGCGGGAGAAGACCGATGGAACTTGGAAAGGACATTGCCGCGGTCGTCACGGGGGGCGCGTCGGGTCTCGGCGAGGCAACCGCGCGCATGCTTGCGGAAGCCGGCTGCAAGGTCGCGATCCTTGACATGAACGCCTCGCGCGGCGCCTCCGTTGCCGGCGAGATCGGTGCGACCTACTGCGAATGCGACGTCACCGATCCCGGCAGCATCGACGACGCGCTGAGTGCCGCCCGCTCGGCCAACGGCCAGGAGCGGGTGACCGTGAACTGCGCCGGCATCGCCATCGGCATGAAGACCGCCGGTCGCAAGCGCGACTCGGGCGCGATCGTGGCGCACAATCCCGGCGCCTTCCAGAAGGTCATCGCGGTCAACCTGCTCGGCACCTTCAACGTCGCGTCGAAATCGGCGGCCGGAATGCTCGAAGCCTCGCCGATCGGCAAGGACGGAGAACGCGGCGTCATCGTCATGACCTCCTCGGTGGCCGCCCAGGACGGCCAGATCGGCCAGCTCGCATATGCGGCATCCAAGGGTGGCGTGCTGTCGATGACGCTGCCGATGGCGCGCGATCTGGCCAAGGACGGCATCCGGGCGATGACGATCATGCCCGGCCTGTTCTACACGCCGATGTTCGACAGCCTGTCCGAGGACGTTCGCCAGTCGCTCGCCGACAGCGTCCCGTTCCCGCAGCGTCTCGGCGATCCGGGGGAATACGCGCTCCTCGTCCGCTCCATTTGCGAGAACCGCATGTTGAACGGCACCGGCATCAGGCTCGACGGCGCACTGCGCATGGGCCCGAAATAGTCCTGGATCGGGCTCCGTCGGTACTACGAGTTCTTGACGCCGATCTGCCCGGCGATCCGCTCCATCGCCTTGGCGAGCTTCACGTCGAGCTCGGTCAGCCCCCCCGCGTCATGGGTGGAAAGCGTCACCTCGACCGTCTTGTAGACGTTCGACCACTCGGGATGATGATCCATCTTCTCGGCGACCAGCGCGACGCGGGTCATGAACCCGAAAGCTTCGTTGAAGTTCTTGAATGTGAACGTCCGCTCGATAGCATCGCGCGTCGACGATTGGCTCCAGCCCGGCAGTTCGGCGAGCGCCTCGGATCGTTCCTGCTCTGTCAGCTTTTCGGCCATCTCGTCGCTCTCCCGCATCAGTCCCGCTCAGGGTCCTCGTCGGAACCGTAACTTCCCTGGAGGGGATAGGTTTCCTCCACCACATAGGGCCCGCCCCCCTGACCGGAACGGGAGGAAAACAGGACGAACCGCTCGATGGCGATCGGCCCCCAGTAGAAGCCCCCGCGGGCCTCGATATAGGAGGCGACCGACGCCGGCTGAACGCCCCTCAGCCGCGCCACCGTGACATGCGGCGCGAACTTGCGCGAATCCGGCGGCAGGCCCAGCATCTGCATCAGCCGCTCCTGCTCGGCCTGAAGCGCCGACAGTTGCGGCGAGGACTGCACGGCGGCAAATACCGAATGCGGTTTGCGGCCGCCGAACGCGCCGATCCCGTCGAGGGTAATGGAGAACGCCGGCCGCTGGATGCGATCGAGGATCTCCGCCACCGAGTGCGCCGTCCGGTTGTCGACGTCGCCGACGAACCGCAGCGTCAGATGGTAGTTCTCCGGATCGATCCAGCGCGCGCCGGGCAGCCCGCCGCGCAGCCCTGTCAGCGCGGCGACCGCGCCGGAGGGCAGTTCCAGGCCGGTGAAGAGACGTGGCATGGGCTGTCCGCACTCATGGCTGCATCTCAGGGGCAGGGATTCTGACGAATCAGGTGGATCCCGTCGATACGGTCCTCCAGTTCGGCCGTGATGTCGACCTCGGCCGCGCCGATATTGGTCTTCAGCTGCTCCATGCTGGTCGCGCCGACCAGAACGGATGTGACGAAGGGCCGGCTGAGCGCGAAGGCCAGCGCCATTTGGGCGGGATCCAGACCGGCATCCGCGGCCAGCGCGACGTAGGCGGCGACGGCCTCCTCGGTGCCGGGCTTCTCGTACCGCTGCATCTGGTTGTAGACCGTCCTGCGCGCGCCTTCCGGCCGGGCGCCGTTCAGGTATTTGCCGGTCAGCGTGCCCTGCCCGAGCGGCGAATAGGCGAGCAGGCCGAGGTCCTCGCGCAGGGCGATTTCGGCAAGCCCCGTCTCGAAGGTGCGGTTGATCAGGCTGTAGGCGTTCTGGATCGACTGGACGCGCGGCAGCCCTTTCGACTCCGAGAGCCTGAGGTAGGTCATCGCGCCCCACGGCGATTCGTTCGACAGGCCGACATGACGGATCTTGCCGGCCTTCACGGCTTCGGCAAGCGCCTCGAGCGTCTCCTCGATGGGGACCTCCGGGCCTTCCGTCTTCTTGAAGATCGTCGGCACCGACCCGAAGCCCGACACCGCCCGGTCCGGCCAGTGCACCTGGTAGAGATCGATGTAATCGGTCTGCAGCCTCGTCAGGCTCTTGTCGATCGCCTCGCGCACCTGGGCGCGCGACAGGTCGGTCGTGCCGCCGTCGTCGCGGAACCAGTCGAGTTCGCTGCGACCGACGATCTTCGAGGCGAGAATCACCTTGTCGCGCGTGCCGCGCGACTTGAACCAGTTGCCGATGTACTCCTCGGTGCGCCCCTGCGTGTCGCGGCTGCGCGGAATCGGGTAGAGTTCGGCGGCATCGAAGAAGTTGATGCCGTGGTCGAGGGCATAGTCCATCTGCTCGTGGCCCTCGTCTTCTGTGTTCTGCTCCCCCCAGGTCATGGTTCCCAGTCCGATCGCGCTGACGCGCAGATCCGTTCGTCCGAGACGTCGGTATTCCATGAGTTTCCCCCTTGTTCAGAAAGAGTGTCGTCGGCGCCGCTCAACCGTCCGTCCGGGAAGGCGGGCGCTCCTCGATCCGGGCGATCAGCCGTTCGACATATGGCAGGATGCGTTCGACGATGACGTCGACGCCTTGTGAATTCGGATGCATGCCGTCGTCCAGGTTGAGGTCCGGAGCAGCGGCGATTCCATCCAGGAAAAACGGATAAAGAATGAAATCGTGACGTTGCGCAAGGTCCGCGAAGAGCGCATTAAATTCGTCCGCGTAGGCCGCGCCCATGTTTGGCGGCGCCAGCATGCCCGCCACCAGTACCGGCAGGCCGCGCGCCTGGAACCGCTCGGCGATTTCCTCCAGCGCCCCGCGCGTGACGTCGATGTCGATGCCGCGCAGTGCGTCGTTGGCGCCCAGTTCCAGGATCACGCCGTCCGTGCCGGCCGGCACCGACCAGTCGACGCGCGCCAGGCCGGCGCTCGTCGTGTCGCCGGAGACGCCGGCGTTGGCGACAACGACGTCGTGGCCCCTGGCCTTCAGCGCGGCCTCGAGCTTCGCCGGGAAGGCATCGCCCGGATCGAGCATGTACCCGGCCGTCAGGCTGTCACCGAACGCGACGAGCCGGATCGTGCCGGGCTCTGCGGCGGACTGGGCGGCCGCGGCGGAGAACCAGAGAGCGGATATCATCGTAACGATTGCGAGAGAGGCGCCGAACGCGGCTTGGAGCTTTGCCGCCAATGCCCCATATGACACCGGTCTGCCTTCCGAAACCGAACGTCCGGGGAGATGTGTTCCGTGTCGCATGAGGCAATCCGTCTCCAAAACGTTCATCTCAGTCTGGGCACAGGTGCGGCGAGGGTGCACGTTCTGCGCGGCGTCGACCTCAATATAGGGGCCGGCGAAGCCGTCGGCATAGTCGGTCCGTCCGGCTCCGGCAAATCCACCCTGCTGATGGTAATGGCCGGGCTCGAGCCGCCCGGTTCCGGCGAAGTGACCGTCGCCGGCGAAGACCTGGCGACCATGGACGAGGACGCCCTGGCCCGCTTCCGCGGCGCAAATGTCGGAATCGTCTTCCAGTCCTTCCACCTGATCCAGAACATGACCGCGCTGGAGAACGTCGCCGTGCCGCTCGAGCTCGCCGGCCACGCTGACGCATTGGGCCGGGCCCGCGAGGAACTCGACCGCGTCGGCCTGGCGCCGCGGCTCACCCACTATCCCGCCGAACTCTCGGGCGGCGAGCAGCAACGCGTCGCGCTCGCCCGGGCGCTGGTGGTCGAACCGTCGATCCTGTTCGCCGACGAACCGACGGGCAATCTCGACGCCGCCACCGGCGAACAGATCGTCGAACTGATGTTCGCGCTTCACCAGGAACGCGGCACGACGCTCGTCCTCGTCACCCACGACACCGCGCTGGCGGAACGCTGCGACCGGGTCATAGCCATGCGGGACGGCGTGATCGACGGCGCCCGGCGACATGATCGGCCGCGCGAGCGAGCGGTCGCTGCGCAGTGACGGCAAGGGCGATGACCCCCATCCGGGCCGGCACCCGATGACCGCGCTCGCGCAACGCCTGCCGCTGCCGCTGCGTCTGGCGCTTCGCGAGCTCCGCGGCGGCCTCAGGGGCTTCTACGTATTCATCGGCTGCATCGCTCTCGGCGTCGCCGCAATCGCTGCAGTGGGCTCCGTTTCCCGGTCGCTGGTCCTCGGCATTTCCGAAGAGGGCCAGGCGATCCTCGGCGGCGACTTGTCGTTCTCGCGGATTCATCAGCCGTTCGATCCGGAGATCCGGGCCTGGCTCGATACGCTCGGCGAGGTCTCGGAGATCGCGACGCTGCGGGCTATGGCGCGGACGCCCGACGGGGAAGCCCAGACCCTGATCGAGCTGAAGGCCGTCGACGACGCCTACCCGCTGTTCGGCGCGTTCGAAGTGGACGGAGGCGGCAATCTGCACGACCTGATCGCCCGCCGCGATGGCCGCGCTGGTCTCGTCGCCGACGCGGGACTTGCGGAGCGGCTGGGGATCGGCGTCGGCGATCCGGTTTCGATCGGCAATGCCGAGTTCGCGCTGACCGGCCTGATCGCGCTGGAGCCCGACCGGCTCGGCAGTGGCCTCGGCTGGGGCCCCCGGGTGGTCATCTCGACGGAGGCCCTCGAGAGCACCGGTCTGATCCAGCCGGGCAGCCTGGTGCGCTGGCACGACCGGCTGGCGCTTGCCGGCGATGCCTCGGCAGCCGACGTCGCCGCCATCGAGGAGCAGGCAAAGGAGAGATTTCCGGAAGCCGGCTGGCGCATTCGCGACCGCAACGATGCGGCGCCCGGCCTCAAGGACCAGATATTCCGCTTCACCATGTTCCTCACGCTGGTCGGCCTGACGGCTCTGGTGGTCGGCGGCGTCGGGGTTGCCAACGCGGTCAGCGCCTATCTCGACGGCAGGCGCGACACCATCGCGACGCTGAAGAGCCTCGGCGCCGGCGGCGGCCTGATCTTCCGCAGCTATCTCGCCGAGATCCTCCTGCTGGCCTGCGGCGCGATCGCCGTCGGGATTGCGGCGGGCGCATTGACCCCTTGGCTCGCCGGCTCGGCGCTGGCAGGAATCCTGCCGGTCGCCGACGCGGTGCCGGGCCTCTATCCCGTCGTGCTGGTCCAGGCGCTCGCCTACGGCGCCCTCATTGCACTCGCCTTCGCGCTGTGGCCGCTCGGACGGGCCCGCGAGATTCCGGCGACGGCGCTCTACCGCGAGCACGTCGCCGCCCTCGCCGTACGCCCGCGCCCCGTCTACGTCGCGGCGCTGGCGGTCGTCCTGCTGGCGCTGGTCGGCCTGACGGTCGGGCTCGCCTACGAGCCCTTCATCGCGATCGGCTTCGTCGGCGGCACGATCGCGGCGTTCGTCGTGCTGCGTCTCGTCGGGTCGGGAATCATGGCGCTCGCCCGCCGCTTCCCCCGCAGCCGCTGGATCGAGCTGCGCCTGGCGACCGCGGCGATCCATCGGCCCGGCGCCGTCACCCCGAGCGTCGTCCTGTCGCTCGGCCTCGGCCTGACGCTGCTCGTCACCATCGCGCTGATCGACGGCAACCTGACCCGCCAGCTCACCGTGGCGCTGCCGGACCGCGCGCCGAGCTTCTTCTTCCTCGACATCCCGCGCGCCGATGCCGGGCGCTTCCGCGAGACCGTGGCGGCGACGGCGCCCGGCGGCGAGATCGAGGAAGTGCCGATGCTGCGCGGCCGTTTCGTGTCCCTGAAAGGCATTCCGGTCGGCGAGTACGCCGCGCCGGAGGAGGCGAGCTGGGTGCTGCGCGGCGACCGCGGCATCACCTATGCCGACCAGCCGCCCGACGATACCACCGTCACCGAAGGCGCATGGTGGCCGGCCGGCTACGACGGTCCGCCGCTGGTGTCCTTCGCCGATGAACTCGCCGGCGAACTGGGTCTCTCCGTCGGCGACGAGATCGAGGTCAACGTGCTCGGCAGGACCTTCAAGGCGGAGATCGCCAACCTGCGCACCGTCGACTGGACGTCGCTGTCGATCAACTTCGTCATGGTGTTCTCGGCGAACACCTTCACGGGAGCGCCGCACATGGTGCTCGCCACGGTGACGATGCCGGGCGGCGCGGAGTCCGCCACCGAACTCGCCGTCATGCGCGAGGTGACGCGGAACTTCCCGACCGTGACGTCCGTGCGGGTCCGCGAGGCGCTGGAGACCGTCAACGGCCTGGTGCGCCGGCTCGCCTGGGCGGTGCGGGCGGCAAGCGGCCTGACGATCGCCGCCGGCATCCTGGTGCTGGCCGGCGCGCTCGCCGCCAGCCACCGCCACCGGATCCATGACGCGGTTGTGCTGAAGACGCTGGGCGCCACCCGCCGCCGGCTGATCGGCGCCTACGTCCTGGAGTTCGCGATCATCGGCATCGTCACGGCGATCTTCGCGCTGATCGCCGGCTCGGTCGCCGCCATGATCGTCGTCGAACGGGTCATGGAGCTCGATTTCGTCTTTCTGCCGCTGGTTGCGGTCTCCGCCGTCGGCGGCGCGCTTGTGCTCACCGTCGGGCTCGGACTGGCCGGCACGTGGCGGGTGCTCGGCCGCAAGCCGGCCGCCTACCTGCGCGATCTGTAGCGGTCCCGGCACGCGGCGCGGATCTTAACGTTTCGCAAGGTTATTTCCGCACGAATTCGGCGCGAACAGGCTTGCCGCACCGCGCGGCAATGACCATATTCGTGGCGCAAACCAACAACCGTGCTTTACAACCTCAGGGGAATCCCATGGCGGAATTCGACAAACAGGCTGCCCGCAGCTACGGCATGGGCGCCTCACGCGCTGGCCTCAGCGCGATCGACGAGGGCCTGCGCGCCTACATGCTGCAGGTCTACAACTACATGGCAATCGGCCTGGCGGTGACCGGCGTGGTCGCGCTCGGCGCCTTCACGATGGCGTTCAGCGGCGGCCAGCTCACCGCATTCGGCAACGCGATCTACGTCAGCCCGCTGAAGTGGGTGATCATCTTCGCGCCGCTGGCGATGGTCTTCCTGCTGTCGGCGCGGCTCAACTCGATGAGCCTCGGCGGGGCGCAGCTCGCGTTCTGGGGCTTCGCGGCGCTGATGGGCCTGTCGCTGTCGTCGATCTTCCTGGTCTATACCGGCACGAGCATCGCGCGGGTGTTCTTCATCACCGCCGCCTCGTTCGGCGCACTCAGCCTCTACGGCTACACCACCAAGAAGGACCTGAGCGGCTGGGGCTCTTTCCTGTTCATGGGCCTGATCGGCGTCATCATCGCCTCGGTCGTGAACATCTTCCTCGCCTCCTCGGCGCTGCAGTTCGCGATCTCGGTGATCGGCGTGCTGGTGTTCGCGGGACTCACCGCCTACGACACCCAGCAGATCAAGGAGATGTACTCGGCCAACGACGACGGCACCATGTCCGGCCGCAAGGCGATCATGGGCGCGCTCAGGCTCTACCTCGACTTCATCAACCTGTTCGTGATGCTGTTGAGCCTGTTCGGCAATCGCCAGTAATATCTCCCGCATCGTCGGAGATCCGGGCCCCGGCGGCGACGCCGGGGCCCTTTTTGTTGGGCCAAGTTCTTGGGTGAGAGCAAGTGAGCGGGTTCGCCGTCACCGTGCGTCCGGCCGTTCCGGACGACATCGCCGCCATCGTCGAGATCTACGCGGACGCCGTGCGCACCGGCACCGCCAGCTTCGAGCTCGCCCCGCCCGGCACCGAGGAGATGGCGCGCCGCATGACGGCGCTGCTCGACGGCGGCTACCCGTACCTGGCGGCTGAGCTCGACGGCGCCGTCGTCGGCTACGCCTATGCCGGCGCCTACCGGCCGCGCCCCGCCTACCGCTTCACCGTGGAGGATTCGGTCTACGTCGCCCGACCCGCCTGGGGGCGGGGCGTCGCGCGCGCGCTGCTGCGGGAGCTGATCGCGGTCGCCGAAGCGAAAGGCTTCCGGCAGATGATCGCGGTGATCGGCGACGAGGCCAGCGCCGGCTCGATCGCCCTGCACCGGGCGCTGGGCTTCGAGCATGCCGGCACCCTGAAGTCGGTCGGCTGGAAGCACGACCAGTGGCGCGCCACGGTGCTGATGCAGCGGCCGCTCGGGGCCGGGGACACCGCGCCGCCTAGAGACGCGTGAGCCCCTCACCTGCCGGCGACTCGCAACGGGCCGGCTGATTCGCACCGCCGCGCCTGTCGGGCGCAGCCCTACGCGTCGACGAGCCTCAGCCGCTTGTCGATTGCGCCCAGCACGCGGGCAAGGTCGTGGCCGCGCTTGAGGATCAGTCCGGTGGTGCTGACGACCGAATAGGCCCCCTGTCGCCGGGCCAGCCGCGGGTTCTTCTCGATCCGGTAGAGCGGCGCCTCCGAGGCGCGCCGGAAGACCGAGAAAACGGCCTTCTCCCTCAGCGCGTCGATGGCGTAGTCGCGCCATTCGCCGGCGGCCACCATGCGGCCGTAGACCTTGAGGATTTCGTTGAGTTCGCTGCGGTTGAACGAGACGCTGGACGCCGCCGGCATCCGGGTCTGCGGGACGGCGGCACGTGCCGCGAACGCACGGCCGCCGGGGAACGCTATGGGATCCGTTTCGCTCAATGGCGCCTCCCCTGTTTTCGGTCTCCTGTCACATGATCGTCAAATGTTGCGGGCCCCGTCAAGGACGCCTCCTGGCCACCATTGTCGGCCTCCGGGGTCCGCCGATTTCGGGTGATAAAGAAATCACATTTCCGCCCCAATGGCGCCCTTCACCTGCCAGAATGGAATACGACCATTCAATCGTTGCCTCGAGGCCCGGTTCGAGGAGGCTCCGGAACACCCAGCCCCCCAGCCCCCCGGGGTTTTCTCTGAACCGGGCCCGTTTATTTGACGAGCGTACAGCTGGTTCAAATCCCTCTACAGTCACTTTGCAAGGGCCGGACCTGACCGGCCCGATTTGTTTCTGGTTGCCTTGTCCCTCAGTCCGGCCGACGCCTCTCTTGCCGCAGGCACTTGAGACCGGCACTTGAAATCCGTGGCCAGTCGTCCCTATCTCGCGCCCTGACACTGAAGAAGCTGCGGGAAACCGGGAAACGCAAGATGACCGAGACGACGGAAAAGAAATCCGCATCCAGGAAAACGGCCGCGAAATCTGCAGGCAAGGGCAAGTCGAAGCCCGCCACGTCCCATGCCTTCGAGGCCGAGGTCGGCAAGATCCTCGACCTGATGGTGCACGCGGTCTACTCCGACCGCGAGGTGTTCCTGCGCGAACTGATCTCCAACGGCGCCGACGCCTGCGAGAAGCTGCGCTACGAATCGCGCCGCGATGATTCGCTTCTGGCCGGCGATCCGGATCTCACGGTCACCATTCATCCCGACAAGGACGCCGGAACCCTCACGATAGAGGACAACGGCATCGGCATGACCGGCGAGGAGCTCGCCGCCAATCTCGGCACCATCGCCCGCTCCGGCACCCAGGCCTTCGTCGAGGCGCTCGACAACGAAGCCGCCGGGACGGAGGGCGGTTCCGGCGACGCGGCTGCCCTGATCGGCCGCTTCGGCATCGGCTTCTATTCGGCCTTCATGGTCGCCGACAGGGTCGACGTGCTCTCCCGCAGGGCAGGCAAGGATCAAGCCGGCAACCGCTGGAGCTCCGATGGCCGCGGCACCTTCGGCATCGAGCCCGACGAGTTGGCGCCCGCCCGCGGCACCCGCATCGTTCTGCATCTGAAGGACGACGCGAAGGATTTCCTGGAGGCGCATCGGATCGAATCGATCGTGCGCGCCCATTCGGCCCACGTCCCCGTTCCGATCCGCCTCAAGGAAGGTGAGGTCAGCCGCGAGATCGCCGACGGCGGTGCGCTGTGGCTGAAGCCGAAGTCGGAGCTTTCGGACGAGGACTACACCGAATTCTATCGCCACATCGCGGGCGCCTGGGACGAGCCGGCACTCACCGTCCACTACGCCGCCGAGGGCCGCCAGACCTACCGGGTACTGATGTTCGTGCCCTCGGAAAAGCCCTTCGACATGTTCGACCCGTCGCGCAAGGGCCGCACCCGGCTCTACGTGCGCCGCGTCTTCATCACCGACGACGCAGAGCTGATGCCGGCCTACCTGCGCTTCGTGCGCGGCCTGGTCGATTCCGACGACCTGCCGCTCAACATTTCCCGCGAGATGCTGCAGGAGAGCCCGCTGCTCACCCAGATCCGCAAGGGGGTGGCCAACCGGATCCTGTCGGAACTCGGCAAGCTCGCCGACAAGGACCCGGACGCCTACGCGAAGATCTGGTCGAACTTCGGTCCGGTCCTGAAGGAGGGCCTCTACGAAGACATGGAGCGGCGGGACACGCTGCTTGGCCTCGCCCGCTTTCATTCCACCGCCGACATGGAGGGCTGGCGCTCGCTGAAGGACTACGTGGCGGCGATGCGCGAGAACCAGACGGCGATCTACTACGTCACCGGCGAATCTCCCGCCCAGGCCGCCGCCAGCCCGCACCTCGAGGGCTTCCGCGCCCGCGGCATCGAGGTGCTGGTGCTGTCGGACCCGGTCGACCATTTCTGGGTGCGCATGGCGACCGGCTTCGATGGCAAGCCCTTTCGTTCGGTCAGCCAGGGTGACGCCGACATTGAGGCGGTCGCGTTGCTCGACGACAGCGGGGACGATGGCGACGACGGCTCGCCGGCTTCCGTCGCGACGCTCGCGGCCTTCGTCAAGCAGACGCTCGGCGACACGGTGAAGGAGGTGAGGACCTCGACGCGGCTCGCCGAGAGCCCGGTCTGCCTGGTGGCGACCGAAGGCGCCCTCGACCGGCGGCTTGAACGGATGCTTGCGAAGCAGGAGGGCGCTCCGGAACGCTCCGCCCCGGTGCTCGAGCTCAACCCCCGCCACGCCCTGATCCGGCACCTTGCCGCGCAGGCCGCCGGCCAGAGCGACAAGGCGCTGCTGGCGGACGCCAGCTGGCTGCTCTACGACGAGGCCTGCATCCTCGACGGCGAGACCCCAAGCGATCCGGCCGCCTTCGCTGGCCGGCTGACACGGGTGCTGCTGGCGCAGTCTGCGCCCGCACCGGAACCGGCCGCCCCGACGCAGGAGTAGGCTGCGTCGGATGCTGTTCCGGTTGACAACGCTCGATGCCATTCGCTCAGGCGACGTCACCCTGGCGTTCCGGCGATGGCAGCGGGCGACCGTCAAGGCCGGCACCGAACAGCGCACGAAGATCGGCCTCGTCCGCATCCTGTCGATCGAAGAGATCGCCGAGGCCGATATCACCGAGGCCGATGCCCGCCGCGCCGGCTCCTCAAGCCGCGCGGCGCTGCTCGGGGAGCTCGACGGTCGCGACGGGACGCTCTACCGCATCTCGCTGGAATATGGCGGTCCGGACCCCCGCATCGCGCTGCGACAGGACGCCGACCTTTCCGATGGTGATATCGCCGCGATCGCCGCCAGGCTCGACCGCATGGATCGGGCCTCCGACGGCGGTCCGTGGACGCGCGAGACGCTGCATCTGATCGCCGACAAGCCTGGGACCCGCGCCATCGAACTCGCCCGCTCGATGGGACTGGAGAAGAAATACTTCAAAACCCGCGTGCGGCGGCTCAAGGAACTCGGCCTGACCGAAAGCCTCGACATCGGCTACCGCCTGTCACCGCGCGGCAGGGCTGCCCTGAAGGCACTCTCCGACCGATCCTGACCGCGCCGGAGACTGCCTGGCCCCCTGAAGAAGCTGGCCCGCTCTCATGGTTCGAGGCGTTGCTACGCAGCTCTTCACCATGAGGGCTTAGGGGTGCTCAGGGTGTTCGAAAGGAAATCGAGCCTCATGGTTAGGAGGGCGCAAGGCGCCCGTCCCGAACCACGAGGCGCTGGCGGGAGAAGGGGCAGCGCTATCCGGAGCGTCGCCGGCAACCGGCGAACCCCGTCTGTCCCCTCCTACAGCTGCGCCGCCGCCAGGATCGGGCCGGGGCTGGTGCCGTCGCCCTCCTGCAGGAGTACGGCGCATCGTGCGCCGCCATCGGCGGGCATGGCTATCGTCAGGGTCATCGGCTGGCCGGTCCAGGTGCCGATCGGCTCGATGCGCCGCACGACGTTGTTGTAGGTGATCGTGCGGCCCCGGTTCTCGCCGCGCTCGATCTCCACCGTGCGCGCCTCGTCGAACACCACCAGCCACAGCGTGGCCTGCTTCGGCCTGTTCAGGAGACCGCGCGCCTTGCCCGCCTCCACGACGAGCTTGTCGGCCTCGTGGCGCAACGACAGGTCGATGGCCTTCGGGTCGATCCTGTCGCCGGTCGACTGCAGGGCGTTCCTCAGGCCGGTCCGGTCCGAGCCGACCGCGTGCATCATGCCGTTGACGACGGCCTGCGGCGTATAGACGGCGCGGTCGTCGCGGGCGTGCGCATAGGCCTTCTGGCGTGCCGTGAAGGCCGGATCGGCAAGGGTGTCCTTCCAGCCGAGATAGTCCCAGTAGTCGATGTTGTAGCTCAGCGCCAGAACGTCGCCGCGTGCCTTCAATTCGCCCAGCAGCGCATCGGCGGCCGGACACGACGAGCAGCCCTGGCTGGTGAACAGCTCCACCACGTCGAGGCGCTCGTCCTGCGCCCGCGCCGTCGCGGCGAGCGCGAGCATCGTGGCCGCCGCCACGAGGACGCATCTTGAACAGCCGTGCCTGGTCATTGCAATCCACCCAACTGGACCGGCCGCTGACGGCCGATGTGCGGCCCCCGGAATACGCGTCCCGGAATTCAAAAGCCAGTCACATTGGGGTGACGCTCCTGGTCCGGCGGGATCCTTGCGCCGTTGCGACAAAAAAGGACCCGGTCCGACTGGACCGGGGCCTCCATCAATCAGGCGACGGAGCGGTCAGGCGGCGAGGTTGCGCAGCACGTAGTGCAGGATGCCGCCGTTGTGGAAGTAGTCCAGCTCGTCGAGGGTGTCGATCCGGCAGAGCACGGGCACCTTCTTCGTCTTGCCGTCGGCGAAGGTGACCTGCACCGTCAGTTCGGCGCGCGGCTTCAGCCCGTCGGCGAGGCCCTCGATGGTGACGGTTTCGTCGCCCTTGAGGCCGAGCTTCTGCCACGAGTCGCCCTCGCCGAACTGCAGCGGCAGCACGCCCATGCCGATCAGGTTTGAGCGATGGATGCGCTCGAAGGATTGCGCCACGACGGCGCGCACGCCGAGCAGGCGCGTGCCCTTGGCCGCCCAGTCGCGCGAGGAGCCGGTGCCGTATTCCTTGCCGGCGAACACCACCAGCGGCACGTTCTCCTTCCAGTACTTCATCGCCGCGTCGTAGATCGACATCTCCTTGCCGTCCGGATAGTGGACGGTGACGCCGCCCTCCACGCCCGGCACCATCTGGTTCTTGATGCGGATGTTGGCGAAGGTGCCGCGCATCATCACCTCGTGGTTACCGCGCCGCGTGCCGTACTGGTTGAAATCGAGCGGCTTGACGTTGTGGTCGACCAGGTACCTGCCGGCAGGGCTCTGTACCTTGATCGAACCGGCCGGCGAGATGTGGTCGGTGGTGATCGAGTCCAGGAACAGGCCGAGGACGCGGGCGCCCTCGATGTCGGTGATCGGCTCGGGCTGGCGCTCCATGCCCTCGAAGTAGGGCGGGTTCTGGACATAGGTGGAATCGGAATCCCAGCCGTAGGTCAGGCCGCCCTGGACCTTGATCTTCTGCCAGTTGGCGTCGCCCTTGAACACGTCGGCATATTTCTCGCGGAACATCTTGCGGGTGATCGTGTTGCGCACGAAGTCGGCGACCTCTTGGACGCTCGGCCAGATGTCCTTCAGGTAGACCGGGTTGCCCTTCTTGTCGGTGCCGAGCGGCTCCGTGGTGATATCCACCTGCATCGAACCGGCGAGCGCGTAGGCGACGACGAGCGGCGGCGAGGCGAGATAGTTCGCCCGGACGTCCGGATTGACGCGACCCTCGAAGTTGCGGTTGCCCGACAGCACCGAGCAGGCGACGAGATCTGCCTTGTTGACGGTCTTGGAGATCGGCTCGGGCAGCGGCCCGGAATTGCCGATGCAGGTGGTGCAGCCGAACCCGACCAGGTTGAAGCCGACCTTGTCGAGCTCCTTCTGCAGGCCTGACTCGGCAAGGTATTCGGCGACCACCTGGCTGCCCGGCGCCAGCGACGTCTTCACCCACGGCTTTGGCTTCAGGCCGAGCTTGGCGGCGTTGCGGGCCACCAGGCCGGCGGCCATCATGACGTAGGGATTGGAGGTGTTGGTGCACGAGGTGATCGCCGCGATCACCACGTCGCCGTGGCCGAGGTCGTACGACTCGCCGGTCACCTTGGCCCGCTTGTCGACCTCCTCGCCCTTGCCGAATTCCGAGTTCAGGGCCTCCAGGAACTTCGGCTTGGCCTCCGCCAGCAGCACCCGGTCCTGCGGGCGCTTCGGCCCGGCGATCGACGGCTCGACGTCGCCGAGGTCGAGCTGCAGCGAGTCGGTGAACTCGGGGTCGGCCGCCCGCGGCGTGCGGAACATGCCCTGCGCCTTGGCGTAGGCCTCGACCAGCTCGACGCGGCCCTTCGCCCGCCCGGTCTGGGTGAGGTAGCGGATCGTGTCCTCGTCGACCGGGAAGAAGCCGCATGTCGCGCCGTATTCGGGCGCCATGTTGGCGATCGTCGCGCGGTCCTCGAGCGGCAGGTGGTTGAGGCCGGCGCCGTAGAACTCGACGAACTTGCCGACAACGCCCTTCGCCCGCAGCATCTGTGTCACGGTCAGCACCAGGTCGGTGGCGGTGACGCCTTCCTTCAGCTTGCCGGTCAGCTTGAAGCCTATCACCTCGGGGATCAGCATCGAGATCGGCTGGCCGAGCATGGCGGCCTCCGCCTCGATGCCGCCGACGCCCCAGCCCAGCACCGAGAGGCCGTTGACCATCGTGGTGTGGCTGTCGGTGCCCACCAGCGTATCCGGGAAGGCCTGCTCGACGGTGGTCGTCTTGCCCTTGGCGTCAGTGACCTTCTGCTTCTTGGTCCACACCGTCTGGCCGAGATATTCCAGGTTCACCTGGTGGCAGATGCCGGTGCCCGGCGGAACCACGCGGAAGTTGTCGAACGCCTCCTGGCCCCAGCGCAGGAAGCGGTAGCGCTCGCCGTTGCGCTCGTATTCGTGCTTGACGTTGGCGCGGAAGGCGCGGGCATTGCCGAACTCGTCGACGATCACCGAGTGGTCGATGACCAGGTCGACCGGCACCAGCGGATTGATCTTCTTGGGATCCCCCCCGAGCACGGTCATCGCGTCGCGCATCGCCGCCAGATCGACGATCGCCGGCACGCCGGTGAAGTCCTGCATCAGCACGCGGGCCGGCCGGAAGGCGATCTCGCGGTCGGACCGCTTCTTCTTCAGCCAGGCGGCCATCGCCTTGATGTCGGCCTTCTTGACCGTACGCCCGTCCTCGTTGCGCAGCAGATTCTCGAGCAGAACCTTGAGCGAATAGGGAAGGCTGGAGATGCCCTTCAAGCCGTTCTTCTCGGCGGCCTTCAGACTGTAATACTCATACGTCTTGTTGCCGACCTTGAGGGTCTTGCGCGCCTTGAAACTGTCGAGGGAGGTGGAGGTCACGTGTTTCGGCCTCTTGCGTTCGGGGGTCAGTGGCAGGATCGGAGTACCCGTCCGACATAGGCCTTCGGCCCGTTCATGTCGATCATTCGGCGCCCCGCTTGCCGCGTATATAGAGAATTTCTAAGACTGGTGCCAATACGGCGAATGACGGCAAAGGCAGATCCGCCCGATGGCGACCCCCTCCGCAGCGACCGCGGGACCTCGCAGCTGGACGCCGGCATGCGCCTGAGGGGCCGCGACCTGGCCTGCGTTCGCGGCGGGCGCGAGGTGTTCTCCGGCGTCTCGTTCGGGATCGAGGCGGGCAGCCTCATCAAGCTTCGCGGACCCAACGGCGCCGGCAAGTCGTCGCTGCTGCGCCTCGTCGCCGGCCTGCTGCGGCCGAGCGCCGGCGATCTCGATCTGGACGGTGGACCCGAGGACGTGCCGATTGCCGAGCAGGCTCACTATGTCGGCCATCTCGATACGCTGAAGCCCGCCCTGACGGTGCTGGAGAACCTCGGCTTCTGGGCGGACATGCTCGGCGGGACCCGCGCAACGGCCGGCGCTGCGCTGGAGCGGGCCGGGCTCGCGCCGCTGGCCGATTTCCCCGCCGGAATCCTGTCGGCCGGCCAGCGCCGGCGGCTGGCGCTCGCCCGGCTCGCCGCCGCGCCGCGTCCGCTCTGGCTGCTCGACGAGCCGACCACCGCCATCGACGCGGCGGCGCGCGACCGCCTGTTCGTCCTCATCCACGATCATCTCGACGCCGGCGGTCTCGTCATGATCGCGACACACGACGACCTGCCGGTCGAGGGGCAGACGCTCCAACTCGGCGCGGCGCCACCCGGAGCCGGCGCGTGAGCGGCGCGGCGCTGGCGCTGTTCAGGCGCGAGGTGAGGCTCGCCGTGCGGGTCGGTGGCGGCGCCATGATGGGCGCGGTGTTCTTCCTGACCGTCGTCGTCATCATGCCGTTCGCGGTCGGCCCCGACCTCAACCTCCTGCAGCGCGTCGGCCCGGCGATCCTGTGGGTCGGCGCCCTGCTCGCCAGCCTGATCGGCCTCGACCGGCTGTTCCAGGCCGACCACGAGGACGGCTCGCTGGACCTCATGACGATGACCGAGACGCCGCTGGTGGTGATTGTCGCCGTCAAGGCCGCCGCCCACTGGGTGACGACGGGCCTGCCGCTGGTGATCGTCGCGCCGGTGCTCGGGCTGATGCTGAACGTCGAGCCCGGTGCGCTTGTCGCCGTGGCGCTGACGCTGCTGGTCGGCACCCCCGGACTGACCTTCGTCGGCGCCATCGGCGCCGCGCTGACGGTGGCGCTCAGACGCGGCGGGCTGCTGGTGCCGGTGCTGGTGCTGCCGCTGACCGTTCCGATACTGATCTTCGGGGTCAGCGCCACCGGCGCCGCCATCGCCGGACCGATGTCGATATCGACGCCGCTGGCGGTGCTGGGCTCCCTGACGCTGCTCAGCCTGGTGCTGGCGCCGCTCGCGGCCGCCGCCGCCCTGCGCCTGGCGCTGGAATGACGGCCTCGTCCCGGGTGGGCGACATACAGCAACATGCCGCAGTTGTTTCATATCAACGCACGGCCGATATAATCGCCGTAACTGGCGGATCAGAAGCCCCCGAATTCCGATGATTGAACTCGCCAACCCGACCCGTTTCATGGCGCTGTCGAAGCGCCTGCTGCCCTGGCTGTGGGCGGCGGCGGCCCTGGTGACGATCGCCGGGCTGGTGATGGCGTTCCGCGCCCCCGCCGACTACCAGCAGGGCCGCACGGTTCTGATCATGTACATCCACGTGCCGGCCGCCTGGCTGGCGATGATGTGCTACACGATCATCGCCCTGTCGGGGCTCGGCACGCTGGTCTGGCGCCATCCGCTCGCCGACGTTTCGGCCAGGGCGGCGGCGCCGATCGGCGCGGCGTTCACATTCCTGGCGCTGGTCACCGGCTCGCTGTGGGGCAAGCCGATGTGGGGCACCTGGTGGGTCTGGGACGCCCGCCTCACGTCCGTGCTGCTCTTGTTCCTGATGTATCTCGGCCTGATCGCGCTGTGGCGCGCCTTCGACGACCCGGTCCGCGCGGCCCGGCCCGCGGCGATCCTGGCGCTGGTCGGCTTCGTCAACGTGCCGATCATCAAGTTCTCCGTGGAATGGTGGAACACGCTGCACCAGCCGGCCAGCGTCTTCCGCCTCGACGGGCCGACGATCGATCCGGCGATGCTGTGGCCGCTCCTCGTGATGGCGGTCGGCTACACGCTGCTGTTTCTCGCCCTGCATACGGCGGCGATGCGCAACGAGATCATGCGCCGCCGCGTCCGCGCCATGCGCGTTCGGGCGGCAGGCGGCGTGCTGGCCCCGGCGGAATAGGATTACGCGATGTCGCACTACGGATTCATCTTCGCCGCCTACGCGGTCACCGCGATCGTGCTCGTAGGGCTGATCGCCTGGGTGGTGGCCGACGGCCGCACGCAGAAGGCGGCACTCGACGAGCTCGACAGGCGCGGCATCCGCCGCCGGAGCGACCGGGCCTCATGAGTTCGAACGAGACCACCGGGCCGGGGACCCGCAAGCGGCGCGTCGATACGATGCGGCTTTTGCTGCTGTTGCCGCTGGCGCTGTTCGTCGGGCTGGCGGGCCTGCTGCTGTTCCGTCTCTACGCCGGCGATCCCTCGATCATCCCCTCCGCGCTGATCGGCCGCGAGGTGCCGCAGTTCGAACTTCCGCCGCTCGACGGGCTGGAGAGCGACGGCCGGCAGGTGCCCGGCTTCGCCTCCGGCGACCTGAAGGGCAACGGCGTGACGCTGGTCAATGTCTGGGCCTCGTGGTGCGTGCCGTGCCGGGAGGAGCATCCGCTGCTGAGCGAGCTCGCCCGCGACGACAGGTTCCGTCTGTTCGGCATGAACTACAAGGACGGTGCCGACAACGCGCGGCGCTTCCTCGGCCGCTACGGCAACCCGTTCGAGGCGGTCGGCGCCGATGCGAACGGCCGGGTCGGGATCGACTGGGGCGTCTACGGGGTGCCGGAGACCTTCATCGTCGATGACGACGGCGCGATCGTCTACAAGCATATCGGCCCGCTGACGCCGCAGTCGATTTCCGAGCGGCTGATGCCGGAGATCGAGAAGGCGCTGGCGCCGAAGCCGGCATCCTGACGTCGATCGACGCAGAGGTGAACGGGCGGCGGCGCCCGGGCCTCGATCCTTCGAGATGCGGCTGCGCCGGTCCTCAGGATGAGGCGAGAGTGTGGATGCGTGCAGCCGTCACTGTTGTCGCCGGCCAGCCGCCAAACCTTGACCCTCATGGCGAGGAGCGCCCGAGGGGCGCGTCTCGAACCATGCAGGCCCCGACCTCCGACACGGCCCGAACCGCATTGATTTTCCCGCCGTCTCCAAGGCACCATCCCCGAATGGCCGAGCACGAACCCGACTTCCATCACGCCGTCCCGCCCGGCGACACGCTGTCCCGGCGGGTGTGCACCCGCTGCGGGTTCATCCACTACGACAATCCGAAGGTGGTGGTCGGCTCGGTGGTGCGATCGGGGTCGAAGGTGCTGCTGTGCCGGCGCGCGATCCACCCGCGCCGCGGCTTCTGGACGATGCCGGCCGGCTACCTGGAGCTGAACGAGGATCCGGAGGCCGGCGCCCGCCGCGAGGCGCGCGAGGAGGCCAACGCCGAACTCGACATCTCCGGAATCCTGGCCGTCTATTCCGTCCCCCGCCTGTCGCAGGTGCAGGTGATCTTCCGCGCCACCCTGGTCGGCGGCTTCGCGCCGGGTGAGGAGAGCCTGGACGTGGACCTCTTCGAGTGGGACGGCATTCCGTGGGATGAGATCGCCTTCCCGTCGGTCCACTGGGCCCTCAACCACGACCGGGCGACCGAGCTCGGCCAGGCATCGCCGCCCTTCGTCAATCCGCAGGGCGAGAACGGCGATCTACTGCCCGGCGGGACGCCGCTGAAAAGCGAGGACGCCTAGACCGCCTTGCCTTCTTCCTCCTCGTCGAGCCCGTACTTCTTCAGCAACGGCAGCTGGGCCATGGCGAACAGCATGGTCAACGGCATGATCGCGAAGACCTTGAAGCTCACCCAGGTGTCGGTCGAGAAGGTGCGCCAGACGATCTCGTTGAGCACCGCGAGGAACACGAAGAACGCCGCCCATCTCAGCGTGCAGATGCGCCAGCCCTCCTCGGTCATCCGGAAGACGCTGCCGAAGGCGTATTTGAGGAAGGCGCGGCGGAAATAGAGCCCGACCAGCAGCATCGCCGCGAACAGCAGGTTGACGATGGTCGGCTTCATCTTGATGAAGGTGTCGTCCTGCAGCCAGAGCGTCAGGCCGCCGAACACCGTCACGAACACGGCCGTCACCAGCGGCATCACCGGGGTCGTGCGCAGCATTGCCCAGGAGACCGCGACCGAGACCAGCGTCGCGGGGATGAACACGCCGGTCGCCCAGAAGATTCCTAGCTTCCAGTTCACCGCGAAGAAGATCACCAGCGGTCCGATCTCCAGCGCCGGGCGCACCCACTCCGGCGGACCGGGATGACGTTCGATCGTCTCAGGCCGCATCGTCGCCTGCCTCCGTGATTGTTTCGCCGACGATCGCCCGGGCGAACTCCTTCGCCTCGAAGGGCTGCAGGTCGTCGATTCCCTCGCCGACCCCGATCGCGTGCACCGGCAGGCCGTGCCTGGCGGCGATGGCCACCAGGATGCCGCCGCGGGCGGTGCCGTCGAGCTTGGTCATGACCAGGCCGGTCACCCCGGCGACCTGCGTGAAGATCTCCACCTGGTTCATGGCGTTCTGGCCGGTGGTCGCGTCCAGCACCAGCAGCACCGTGTGCGGCGCCGTCTCGTCCTGCTTGCGCAGCACCCTGACGATCTTTTCCAGTTCCGCCATCAGGTTGGCCTTGTTCTGCAGGCGCCCTGCGGTGTCGAGCATCAGCAGGTCGGCGTTCTGCTCCCTGGCAAGCTTGAGGGCGTCGAAGGCCAGGCCCGAGGCGTCCGAGCCCTGCGGGCGGGCGACCACCGTGGATCCGGTCCGCTCGCCCCAGATCTTGAGCTGTTCGATCGCCGCCGCCCGGAACGTGTCGCCGGCGCCGAGCACCACCGACTTGCCATCTGCGCGGAACTTCGCGGCGAGCTTGCCGATCGTCGTGGTCTTGCCGGAGCCGTTGACGCCGACGACGAGGACCACATGCGGCCGGCGGGCGCCGTCGATCTCCAGCGGCCGCGCCACCGGCTCCAGCACGCCGGTGATCTCCGAGGCGAGCACTTCGCGCAGCTCGGCGTCGTCGATCTCCTTGTCGTAGCGGTCGCGGGCGAGCCGCTCGGTGATGCGCACCGCCGTTTCGACGCCGAGGTCGGCCTGCACGAGGATGTCCTCGAGATCCTGCAGCGTCTCGTCATCGAGCCTGCGCTTGCGGATCAGCGCGGTCAGGTTTTGGCCAAGCGCGCTGGAGGAGCGGGCGAGGCCGGAGGTCAGGCGCTGCAACCAGTTCTTCGGCTTGCCGGCGACGGCTGCGGACTCCGGCCGGCCGGCATCGGTCTCGTCGGTCTTCGGCTGTTCGGCGGCGGGTTCGGCGGGTGCCGGCGCCGGCGCGGGAGCGCTGCGCCCGAGCATCCGGTCCATGAAGCTCGGCCGACTCTTGTCTCCGCTCATGCCGCCTGCATCTCGACGTCTGCCTGAAGGTGGCGGCCGTCGTGGCCGGTGACGCGGGCCGGGACGATGGCGCCGACGCGGGTTTCCGCGGCGAGCTTCGCGATCGTGAACTGCTCGGTCCGGCCGGTGCCTTCCGCCTCGACGAGGACTCGCCGCGCCCGGCCGACCTCGCCGTCGAGATGGCGCGACAGCGCGCGTGCGCCTTCGTCCCTGAGCCGTGCGGCCCGCTCCTTGACTAGGCGCCGGTCGAGCTGCGGCATCCGGGCCGCCGGCGTGCCGGTGCGCGGCGAGAACGGAAACACGTGAAGATGGGTCAGGCCGCAATCCTCGACGATGCGCCTTGTGTTCTCGAACATCGCGTCGGACTCGGTCGGGAAGCCGGCGATCAGGTCGGCGCCGAACACGGTATCCGGCCGCAGCCTGCGGACGTCCTCGCAGAACTGCACCGACTGCGCCCGGCTGTGGCGGCGCTTCATGCGCTTGAGGATCATGTCGTCGCCGGCCTGCAGCGACAGGTGCAGGTGCGGCATCAGGCGCTCCTCCTCGGCAAGCGCCCGCATCAGGTCCTCGTCGGCCTCGACCGAATCGATCGAGGACAGGCGCAGCCTCTGCAGCTCGGGAACGTTGCGAAGGATCGACCGGACCAGCGTGCCGAAGCGCGGCGCGCCGGGAAGGTCGGGGCCGTAGGAGGTCAGGTCGACGCCGGTCAGCACCACCTCCGCGTAGCCGTTGCCGACCAGCGTGCGGACCTGGTCGACGACCGCGCCCATCGGCACCGAGCGGGAGGGGCCGCGGCCGTAGGGGATGATGCAGAAGGTGCAGCGGTGGTCGCAGCCGTTCTGGACCTGCACGAAGGCGCGCGTGCGCCCCTCGAAGCTCTCCACCAGATGGGCGCCGGTCTCGGTCAGCTCCATGATGTCGTTGACCCGGACCTTCTCCTCGGCCTCCAGGTCGAACGGCAAGCGGTAGCTGGCGGGCTGCAGCTTCTCGGCGTTGCCGAGGACCAGATCGACCTCGGCCATCGCGGCGAAGGTCTCGGGCTCGGTCTGCGCGGCGCAGCCGGTGACGATGATGCGGGCGGTCGGGTTGTCGCGCCGTGCCCGGCGGATCGCCTGGCGCGCCTGTCGCACCGCCTCGCCGGTCACCGCGCATGTGTTGACGATGACGGCGTCGCGGAGGCCGGCTTCGTCGGTGGCGCGGCGGATCGTCTCCGATTCCACCGCATTGAGGCGGCAGCCGAAGGTCAGGATATCGGCCCGGTTGGATGTCTCCGGCATTGGCTCAGGCCGCCGTTTCGAGGGATCCGGCCGGCAGCATGCCCTCGTGCTCGAATTCCCAGGGGCCGGTCATCAGCACGTGATCGTCGCGCTCGCGCCACTCGATCAGAAGCGGGCCGCCGGGAAGCGTCACGGTGACGGAGCGTCCGGTCAGTCCGAGCCGCGCAGCCGCGACCGCCGCCGCGCAGGCCGCCGAGCCGCAGGCCCGGGTCAGGCCGGCGCCGCGTTCCCACACCCGCAGGGTGATCCCGTCCGGCGCCGTCACCTGCGCCAGGCTGATGTTAGCGCGTTCGGGAAAGACCGGATCGGTTTCCAGCTGCGGGCCGAGCCGCGCGAGGTCGTAGGCCCCGACGTCGTCGACCCAGAAGATCGCGTGCGGATTGCCCATGTTGGCGACGCTCGGCTGCGACAGGATCGGCGCCTCGGCCGGCCCGACCCGCAGGTCGATCGCCCTTGTGTCGGCAAATTCCCTGGCCAGCGGGATCTCGCTCCAGCCGAACTTCGGCGCGCCCATGTCGACGGTGATCAGCCCGTCGCCGGCATCCCAGGACGGCAGCAGCCCCGCGTCGGTCTCGAAGGTCGCCTCCGACCTGCCGGTCTCCTCCATAGCCAGCGCCGCGATGCACCGCGTGCCGTTGCCGCAGGCCGCCGACAGCGAGCCGTCGGTGTTGAAGATCCGCACGTAGGCGTCGGTCCCGTGGCTGCGCGGGCGCAGCAGCACCATCATCTGGTCGAAATGCGTGTCCGGCCGCGCGGCGATCTCCCGGACCAAGGCCGGGGTCAGCGACACGGATTGCGCGCGCAGGTCGACGACCAGGATCTCGTTGCCGAGCCCGTTCATCTTGCGGTAGCGGATCGAAGGCGCACTCATCACGAAACTCCGCGCCGGCCCGGGTCGCTGCCCGTCGCTCCGGCTTGCGCCCGTTATATGGCCATTGCGGGGGCCAGCGCCACCCTTGCCGCGGCGATCAGGCCGCCTTCGCCGTGATCGTGTCGTAGCCCTTGTCGAGATCGACCCGCACCAGCGCGCTCAGCAGGCGCGGGAAGTCCTGCTTCGAGACGAGCTTCGACAGGGCCCTGGCGTCAACTCCGAGTTTCAGTTTGTCGGCCGCCTGCAGCGCCCGCTTGTCGGCGAACGGATACAGTTCCGTCCATACCGCCTGCATCTCCCGGAAGAACAGATCGGCGCCGACGTCGCCGATGCCCTTGAACGCCTTCAGCCGCCGGCGCTCCTCGGCGGAATCGCGGCCGGCCGCCTCGCGCAGCCGGCGCAGGTCGCCCCGGTAGCTCTCCTGCAAGAGCCGCGCGGTGTCCTCCAGCATCCGCGAGGTGCTCTCGTCGTAGCGGGCGTAGCCGGCCCGGTTGAGCACGTCGGTGCGGGCCCGCCAGCCGGCGTCGATCATCCTGGCCGGCGTGCGCCAGCCCTGCTTCGACAGCGCCGCCGCCGCGGACGCTGCCGCGTCCGCCCGGATCCGGGCGCTGAACAGCAGGCAGGCGACCAGCCAGCGGAACAGCGGCGAGGGCGTGTTGCGGGCGATGTCTATGCTAAGCTCGCCGCTGTATGTGCGTCCGTAGCTGTCGAGCAGCCGTTTTGCCATTTCGCTCCTGTTCGGCCTGGCCATGACAGATATCCCGTGCTGGATCGAACCTGACGGGACAATGCCTGGCCGTGGCCGTCGTTCCCTGGAGGAAGCCGGAGCCCGCGACGGTCGTGGCAGCGCGCTCAGGCCAGGTAGTCGTGCACCACCTCGCCGAGGCCGAGCGTCAGGTCGGTCTGGATGTGGGTTGCGCCGAGCACCTTCAGCACCGGCAGCTGGGCGACCGGCGCCAGCGCGTGGTGGAACAGCTCCAGCGCCGACGGACCGGTCCAGGCGCCCTTGAAGACGATGTCCTCCATGTAGTAGCGCACCAGTTCGCAGACGCGCGGGGTGCCGTCGACATGCGGGATGATCTTCAGGAGGAAGCTCGGCCCCGTCAGCGAGGGCATCACGTCGGCCTCGGCGAGCGCCTTGTGCTTGTAGCCCATCGTCGCGGTGGCGATGCGGATGGCGCCGAAGTCGAGCGTGCCCACCAGCGTCTCCTTTTCGACCTGCAGCTTCGGGCTGGCCAGCTTCTTGGGAAAGCCCCACAGCTCGCGGCCGCCTGCGATCGGCGAATCGTCGTCGAGATACATCGCGTGCACGTAGCCGCCCGCCTGGCCCTTGTAGGTGACCGGAATGACCTGGCCGGACTCGGTGTAGTCGCCGAAGCCCGTGGAATCGGGCATGCGGATCACCTCGAACTTGACGATCGGGTCGGCGCCGAGCTCGAGCGGCGCCGGGACCACCTCGGCGAGCGCATCCGGGTCGGTGCGATAGGTGATGATGAAGAACTCCCGGTCGACGAACCGGTACGGCCCGGGCGGATAGGCCGGACTGGTGAGCGGCATCGCATAGGCGCGGGCGCGAACGTCGTCTTCGCTGATCATCGGCTGGCTTCCTCGGCTGCGGTAAGGGGTCGGGCGGCTCGGAACGCGGTTTGCAATTGCACAAAACACACTATCGCGTCTTCGCTACCGCAAAAAGACTCGCTTTACATCTTGAAAAACCTCCGCAAATCCGCCATGTAAGGCGCGCTTGAGGCTCGCGGACCGCGTTGCACGAGGCCCTGCCCGGGTTTTCTGTCCGCCAGACCAAACCTCTTTCGACCCAATCGACAACCCAGGCTGCGCGGGATGTCTTCACCCGCAGAATCGCGTGCTCGCGACGCCCAATCCCGTTGGTGCGCCGGCGCGCGACAACGAAAGCGTATTAATTGACGACTTTTTCCGAATTGAACCTGTCCGCCCCGCTGATGCGCGCGCTCGATGAAGCCGGCCACGAAACGCCGACACCGATCCAGGCGCAGGCCATTCCCCATCTGTTGAACGGACGCGATCTCATCGGCATCGCCCAGACCGGCACCGGCAAGACCGCCGCGTTCGCGCTGCCGATCCTGACGCATCTGGAAAAGAGCGCCGGCCACGTCGCGCCGAAGTCCTGCCGGGTGCTGGTGCTGAGCCCGACCCGCGAGCTCTCCGGCCAGATCGTCGATGCCTTCAAGGGCTACGGACGCCATATCAGGCCGCGCGTCGAGCTGGTCATCGGCGGCGTGCCGATGGGCCGCCAAATCCGCGCCATGAGCCACGGGGTCGACGTCCTCGTCGCCACTCCGGGTCGCCTCATCGACCTGGTCGAACAGCGCGCCGTGCGGCTCGATTCCGTCGAGGTGCTGGTGCTGGACGAAGCCGACCAGATGCTCGACATGGGCTTCATCCATGCGATCCGCGCGATCGCCAGACTGCTTCCCGAGGAACGCCAGACGCTGCTGTTCTCGGCCACCATGCCGGCGGCGATCGCCGACCTGTCGCGTCAGTTCCTGAACGATCCGGTCCGCGTGTCGGTGACCCCGGTCGCCAAGACCGCCGACAAGGTCGAGCAGACCGTCATCCACGTGAACCGGGCCGACAAGCCGTCACGCCTCGCCGAGGTGCTGAGCGATCCGGCGATCGAGCAGGCGCTGGTCTTCACCCGCACCAAGCACGGGGCCGACAAGGTCGTGCGCTCGCTCGACAAGGCCGGCATCAAGTCGGCGGCGATCCACGGCAACAAGTCCCAGAATCAGCGCGAGCGCACGCTCGCCGCCTTCCGGGCCGGCAAGATCTCCGCGCTCATCGCGACCGACATCGCCGCACGCGGCCTCGACATCCCGGGCGTCAGCCACGTCGTCAACTACGACCTGCCCAACGTGCCGGAATCCTATGTCCACCGCATCGGCCGCACTGCCCGCGCCGGACGCGACGGCATCGCCGTGGCCTTCTGCGACGTGGAGGAACGGCCGCTGCTCAAGGCGATCGAGAAGCTGATCCGCATGCCGATACCGGCATCGGGTGCCGCCGCGGACGCCGCCGGCGATGCCCGCCCGATCGCCTACAGGGCTGAGGACAAGCCGAAGTCGGCGAATCCCGGCCGCCCCGGCCGCCGCCGCCGGCGCAGCAAGAAGCCGCACGCGCAGGGCAAGGCCAATGTCGCTCCGGCTCGCCGCGGCTCCGGCCCGGGGGAGTCGGGTGCCAATCCGGGCCACGCACTGTCCGCCATGCCTTTCATGCAGGGATAGGGTGAATTCGCGCCCGACCCGTGGCATAACGCCCCTCAAATAAGGCACGAGGAGATCCGCAAGGAGACCTGAATGGCAAAAGAAGAAATGCTCGAATTCGAAGGAACCGTCACGGAAGTGCTTCCGGACGGCAACTTCCGTGTGAAGCTGGACAACGAACACGAGATCCTCGCCTACGCGGCGGGCAAGATGCGCAAGCACCGCATCCGCACCATCGCCGGCGATCGCGTTACCGTCGAGATGAGCCCCTACGACCTGGAGCGCGGGCGCATCAACTTCCGTCACCGCACCGCAGGCCCCGCACCGGGCGGCCCTCGCCGTGGCGGCGGCAACTTCCGGCGGCGGTGAGGATCAGCTGCGACGAACAAGTGATGCGCGACGGCCGAGATCCTGAGCTACGAGTGGACTGGGAGGCTGCCTTCAAGCAAATGGCAGCCGCCGGGGACGACGCACCTCTGTTTCCGGACGGCATGGTATCCGAATGGGACGATTCGGAGTGGCAATGGTAGAATTGTCGGCAAGCGATCTATCGTGGCAACGTATAGCGAATCGTTAGTGACGCTCCATCGCCAGCTTCAGGCGCAAAGACGATTTCATCAGTAGCGGTCATCTGCTGCCGCATGGCGCCGCAGCACATTGGCATTCGATGCGATCCTCCAGGGTAACCGCCGACTACCCTGTGCAATTCGCCGGCATTTATTTCCACGTGTGACCGACCTTGTCTTTCGGCCCGACTGAGCTGAGCCTCAAGCTCGACCCGAAAATCGTGCGTGCTTGGAACCATCGCTGAATTCGCCTTCATAGCCGTTCGGGAGTGTACGATATCCTGTTTCGGCGTACGACTTCTCGACCGCGCAGGAGATCGGCATGGCAACATGTTGGGCGTCAACGTGGTGACACCGCACGTTTTCGAGCCAGCCCGTAGCCCGGATGAAGGGCCAGCGAAATCCGGGAGACGTCGGTGCCGTATCGCGAGGCCGATCCGGGATTGCTCTCCGCTCCATCCAGGCTACCTCGTCCGCAAGTCAAAGCACACACTCCGCTCATCCCCGTGAAAACGGGGATCCAGCGTCAAAGCCCGGCGCAGCCGCCGCCTTTGATTCCACCTTTCGCCGGCACGAGGGGAGGACATTCGCAAGCGTCATGCCGCAGCGACTTCTTGCGGTATCCCGACATTTCTTGACTCCGGCCGCCCTCGCGCGTATCACTCGCCCGTTCTCTATGAACACGGATTGAATTCGAGACGGTCGCTCCGCACATGAGGCGGACGGGATCGACACCCGCCAGCGAAGGTTCGCCCGCGGGTGCGCTTTTCGTTTGGATAAACGGGCGTGGCGAGGCTGACATGGCCGAGACACTGAACATCGAGGACTGCATCAACGAGGTCTGCCCCTGGTCGGGCAAGCCCGTGAGCCCGGATTCGCTGACCCGGTACCGCGGTGAGGTGGTCGGCTTCTGCAATCCCGGCTGCCGGGACAAGTTCGCCGCCGCCACCGCCCCATTCGACGAAGCCATCGACAAAGCGATCGAAGGATAGTTCAGGCCGATGTTCGACAGCCTCCAGGAACGACTGTCCGGCATTCTCGACACGCTGACCCGGCGCGGCGCGCTGACCGAGGCCGATGTCTCGGCGGCGCTGCGCGAGGTGCGGCGCGCGCTGCTGGAGGCCGATGTCGCGCTCGACGTCGTCCGCGACTTCGTCGAGACCGTGCGCGAACGCGCCGTCGGCGCCAACGTCGTCAAGTCGGTGACACCCGGCCAGATGGTCGTCAAGATCGTCCACGACACCCTCGTCGAGACGTTGGGGTCGGACGCCAGGCCGATCGACCTGAACGCCGCCCCGCCGGTCGCCATCATGATGGTCGGCCTGCAGGGCTCGGGCAAGACCACAACCACCGCCAAGATCGCCAAGCGGCTGACCGAGCGGGGCCGAAGCAAGGTCCTGATGGCCTCGCTCGACACCCGACGTCCCGCCGCCCAGGAACAGCTCAAGATCCTCGGCGAGCAGGTCTCCGTCGACACCCTGCCGATCGTCGCGGGCCAGTCGCCCGTGCAGATCGCCCAGCGCGCGATGCAGGCCGCCCGTCTCGGCGGCTACGACGTCGTCCTGCTCGACACCGCCGGCCGTCAGTTCGTCGACGAGGCGCTGATGGCCGAGATGGTCGAGATCGAGAAGGCCACCGATCCGCACGAGGTGCTGCTGGTCGCGGACGCCCTTACCGGCCAGGACGCGGTCAACCTCGCCCGCGCCTTCGACGAGCGGCTGAGCCTCACCGGCATCGTGCTGACGCGCCTCGACGGCGACGGTCGCGGCGGCGCGGCGCTGTCGATGCGCGCCGTCACCGGCAAGCCGATCAAGCTCGCCGGCGTCGGCGAGAAGCTCGACGAACTCGAGGAATTCCATCCCGAACGCATCGCCAACCGCATCCTCGGCATGGGCGACATCGTCAGCCTCGTCGAGAAGGCCGCCGAATCCATCGACGCCGAGCAGGCGCAGAAGATGGCCGAGAAGATGCGCAAGGGCGCATTCGATCTCGACGATCTCGCCGAGCAGCTCAAGCAGATGGAGAAGATCGGCGGTATGCAGGGCGTGCTGGGCATGCTGCCGGGCATGGGCAAGATGAAGAAGCAGCTCGAGGGCGCCAATCTCGACGACCGAGTCATCAAGCGTCAGGCCGCCATCATCTCTTCGATGACGCGCCAGGAGCGGCGCAAGCCCGAGATACTCAAAGCAAGCCGCAAGAAGCGCATCGCCGCCGGCTCCGGCACGCGCGTCGAGGAAGTCAACAAGCTGCTCAAGATGCACCGCCAGATGGCCGACATGATGAAGGCCATGGGCGGCAAGAAGGGCAAGCGGGGCCTGGGCGCCCTGTTCGGCGGGATGCCTGGGGGAATGCCGGGCGGGATGCCGCCCGGAATGCCGAACCTTTCGCCGGAGGAACTCGCCGCCTTGCAGGGTGGCGGACAGCCTGGCGAGATGCCGAAGATGCCGCAGCTGCCGCCCGGACTGGGCGCCGGCGGACTGCCGCCCGGCCTGGGTGTCCCCGGCCGCGGCCTGCCCGGGCTGCCCAAGGGCCTGCCGGGCTTCGGCAAGAAGAAGTGAGAGCGCGCGGCTCTGGTGAAATCGAACGAACAGCTCTGAAAGTTACACGGTAAAAAAGGAAGAAACTGGATGTCCCTGAGAATCAGACTCGCCCGCGGCGGCGCCAAGAAGCGGCCGTTCTACCGGATCGTGGTGGCCGATGCCCGCAGCCCGCGCGACGGCCGCTTCATCGAGAAGCTCGGCACCTTCAACCCGCTCTTGCCGAAGGACCACGCCGAGCGCGTCGTCCTCGACGTCGACAAGGCCAAGGATTGGCTCGCCAAGGGCGCAACGCCGACCGATCGTGTGCTGCGTTTCCTCGACGCCGCCGGCGTCATGACCCGCCCGGCCCGCAACAACCCGAACAAGGGCAAGCCGGGCCAGAAGGCGCAGGAGCGCATCGAGCTGAGGCGCCAGGCCGAGGAAGAGGCCAGGGCCGCCGCCGAGGCTCCGGCGGAAGCGCCCGCCGAGGAGGCTCCCGCCGAAGCCGCGCCGGGCGAGGAACAGGCCGCCGGCTGACGAGCGCGGCCCGTTTCCGGAAAGATCGGCGTGCGTGCTCCAGATGACAGGCCTGAGCACCCTCACCTGGGCCGTTGGCTCGAGCCCTCCCCCAGCGACATCGGATGCTTCCGATGTTGCTACCAGAAGCAGCGAAGTCGGGAACACCCGACTTCGTGGGGGAGAGGTGGCGGCATACGCTGAGACCCACCTCTACCGTGGGGAGAGGTCGGCTGCGCAGCAGCCGGGTGAGGGGTTCCGGTGTCGGCTTGAGGTCTCCCGCGGGAGCAAAGGCCGATGACTGGCAAGAGCAACCGCGTCTGTGTCGGCGTTGTCGGCGCCCCGCACGGGGTCCGCGGCGAGGTGCGGATCAAGAGCGAGACCGCCGATCCGCTCGACATAGCCGCCTACGGGCCGCTGTCGACGGAAGACGGACGGACGCTGACGATCCGGTCGGTGCGGCCGGCCAAGGGTGTTGTGGTGGCCTCCATCGAAGGCATCACCGATCGCGATGCGGCCGAGACGCTGAAGAACAGGCGGCTCTATGTCGACCGCGACAGGCTGCCGGAGCCGGACGAGGACGAGTGGTACCACGCCGACCTGGTCGGGCTGTCGGCGGTGGGCGTGGACGGGGCGAAGATCGGCACCGTGACGGCGGTGCAGGATTTCGGCGGCGGTGATCTCCTCGAGGTCGCCCTGTCGGAGTCCCGGCGGACGGTGTTCGTGCCGTTCAACCGCACCGTGGTGCCGGACGTCGATATCGCGGCCGGACGGCTGATCGTCGATCCGCCGGACGGCCTTCTGGACGAGGACGAGGACGAGAGATGAGCGGCTGGCACGCCACCGTGCTGACCATCTATCCGGGCATGTTTCCCGGCCCGCTCGGGCTCGCCCTGGCGGGGCGGGCGCTGGAGTCCGGCCTGTGGCGTCTCGACGTCCGCGACATGCGCGATTTCGCATCCGACCGCCACCGCACCGTCGACGACACGCCGGCCGGCGGCGGTCCCGGCATGGTGATGAAGGCCGATATCGTCGCCGCGGCGATAGACGACGCCGAGGCCGCCGGTCCGCAGCGTCCGCGAATCCTGCTGTCGCCGCGCGGCGCGCCGCTGACCCAGGCCCGCGTCCGCGCGCTCTGCGAGGGTCCCGGCGCGATCCTCGTCTGCGGCCGCTTCGAGGGCGTCGACGAGCGCGTCATCGAGGCGCGCGGCCTCGAGGAGGTCTCGCTCGGCGACTTCGTGCTGTCCGGCGGCGAGATCGCCGCGCTGGCCGTGCTCGACGCCTGCGTCCGGCTGCTGCCCGGCGTGATGGGAGCCGAGGCGTCGGCGTCGGAGGAGAGCTTCGAGCAGGGGCTGCTCGAATATCCGCACTACACCCGGCCGCAGGTCTGGGAAGGCCGGGCGATCCCCGACGTCCTGGTCTCCGGCGATCACGGCCGCGTCGCCCGCTGGCGCCGCGCCGAGGCCGAGCGCATTACCCGTCAGCGCCGGCCGGATCTGTGGGCGTCCTACAGCAGACTGCAGGGCGCCCGTCTCGACAATTTAGAAGGTTTCAAGTAGACGAACGTCAACCAATGCGCAGGCGGCGGCTCAGGTGCCGGGAACGAGCGCAGAGTTAAAGGAAGTAATCAGATGAACATACTGCAGGAAATCGAGAAAGAGCACGCCGCAACGCTCGCCGCCAGCCGCCCGGTGCCGGCGTTCCAGTCCGGCGACACGGTGCGCGTCAACGTGCGCATCGTCGAAGGCGAGCGGACCCGCGTGCAGGCCTATGAAGGCGTCTGCATCGCCCGCGGCGGCCACGGCATCAACGAGAGCTTCACGGTCCGCAAGATCTCCTACGGCGAAGGCGTCGAGCGCGTCTTCCCCGTGCATTCGCCGAACATCGAGTCTATCGAGGTGAAGCGCCGCGGCAAGGTGCGCCGTGCAAAGCTCTATTACCTGCGCGAACGCCGCGGCAAGTCGGCCCGTATCGCCGAGCGTGTCGATACGCGGGCCGGCGCGCGCGGCGCGGCCACGGAGGCGGCAGCCAAGCCGGCGGAACTGAAGGCGCTGTTCTTCCGTCCGAAGGGCGCTCCGGACGATCTCACCCGCATCGACGGCGTCGGCGAGGTGCTGGTCGAGAAGCTCCACAAGCTCGGCATCACCAAGTTCGACCAGATCGCCAACTTTTCCGACGAGGACATCGCCAGGGTCGACGAGGTCCTCGACTTCAAGGGCCGGATCGAGCGCGAGGACTGGATCGGCCAGGCCCGCGCCCTGATCGCCGAGGCGACCGTCGACGAGATCCAGGTCGACGAGGCGCCCGCCGAAGACGCTGCCGCGGAGACGCCGGCCGAGGAGGCCACCGAAGAGAAGAAGGACTGAGGTTCTCCTTCCCGGGGATGCTTTCCTGACGGGCGGCCGATCGGCCGCCCGTTTTCGTTTTTCCCCCGACGGTGCGGGCGCGAGGGCGGGTGGATGTCCGATATGTCCGGCCCCGTCTACGGGCCAGCCAGCAGAACCGGGCGGGCGACCGCCTCCGGTCGCGCGCCGGCGGTATGAGCGGACCGATGCCTCCATTGCCTCCCGTCAAGGCGTCCGACTCCCGTGCGGCACGGCTCGTCCTGCTCGTCACGGCGATCGGCCTGATCTCGCTCAATCTGCGCCCGGCGCTGACGAGCCCGGGGCCTCTCCTGTCGGAGATCATGCGCGAGTTCGGCATCGATACCGCGCTGGCCGGCGGGGTGACCGGGATCTCGCTGATCTGCCTCGGCGTCTTCGGGGCCGCCGCGCCACGGCTTGCCCGGCGGTTCGGACCGGAGCGGGTGATCCTGGCGCTGCTGGTCGTCCTTGCCGCGGGAATCGCGTTGCGCGGCACCGGATCTTTCGGGGCCCTGATCGGCGGCATGATCCTCGCCGGCCTGGGCATCGGCGTCATCCAGGTGCTGCTGCCCGGCATCGTCAAGCGCGACTTCGCGCGCCACGCCGGCACGATGACCGGGCTCTATACGATGAACCTGTGTCTCGGCGCGGCGATCGGCGCCGGGCTGGCGATTCCGCTTGAGCAGACGCTGGGAAGCTGGCGGCTGTCGCTGGCCGCCTGGGCGCTGCCGGCACTGGCGGCTGCGATCATCTGGCTGCCGCAGGCCTTCGTGCGCCAGTCGCCGGCGCCGCGCGCCGCGCGCCCCGGCCGGCTGTGGCGCGATCCGCTCGCCTGGGCAGTCACCTGCTTCATGGGGCTGCAGTCTTGCCTGGCCTACATGATGATCGGGCTGATGCCGCTGATCCTGGAGCAGCGCGGCGACGACAGCGCCCGGGCCGGCCTCATCACCGCGATCGCCATCGCCCCGCAGGCGCTGACCGCACTTGCCGTGCCGCATTTCGCGGCCCGGATGCGCAACCAGAGTGCCGTTGCCATCGTCTCCATCGCCGTTTCGGCCATCGGATTCCTCGGCCTCCTGTTCGCGCCGCCGTCGACGGCCCTGTTGTTTGCGGTCATCGAGGGACTGGGGCTCGGCGCGACCATCGGCATCGCCATCCTGTTCATCGTCCTGCGCGCGCCGGACAGCCACGTGGCGACGGACCTGTCGGGAATGTCGCAGAGCGTCGGCTACATCATCGCCGCTCTCGGCCCGATCGTCGCCGGCCTGTTGCGCGATGCCGGCGGCAACTGGGTTCTGCCGGCGGCGTTCTTCCTCGCCGTGGCCAGCCTGAACGCGGTCGCCGGCTGGTACGCAGGCCGCGATGCCCACGTCCTGCAGGATCCGGAGAGCTGATTCGGTCCGACGCAAGAACGTTGCCGTAAGGCCGGACAGGTCCTATGTTGCCGCCATGACACGACGCCGGACATTCACGAGCGCACCGACCGGGCGCCGGGCGATACGGCCCGGCCTGCTGCCGGGCTGCCCCGGCGCGGCGCCGCTGCACGACCACGCGCTGCTGCCCTGGCGCTTTCATCCTTCGCTGCACGCGGCCGACGGCTTCCTTTGACGCCGCCCCGGCCGGGTGCGCCCGGCCTGACGCCTGCGCCAGTTAGATCCCCCCGATGGAATTCAGCACAATGTCCGAACCGAGAACCCTTTACGACAAGATCTGGGACGACCACCTGGTCGAAGCCCGCGAGGATGGAACCTGCCTGCTCTATATCGACCGTCACCTCATCCACGAGGTGACGAGCCCGCAGGCCTTCGAAGGTCTGCGCCTGAACGGCCGCAGGGTGCGCGCGCCGCAGAAGACGCTGGCCGTCGTCGACCACAACGTGCCGACCACCGACCGCAGCCACGGCATCGACGATCCCGAAGCCGCCCTGCAGATCGAGATGCTGGCGAAGAACACCCGCGAGTTCGGCGTCGAGTATTACGACGAGAACGACATTCGGCAGGGCATCGTCCACGTCATCGGCCCGGAACAGGGCTTCACCCTGCCCGGCACCACCATCGTGTGCGGCGATTCTCACACCTCGACCCACGGCGCCTTCGGGGCGCTCGCCCACGGCATCGGCACCTCCGAGGTCGAGCACGTGCTCGCCACGCAGACGCTGATGCAGCGCAAGGCGCGCAACATGAAGGTGCAGGTCGACGGCAAGCTGCCGGACGGAGTCACGCCGAAGGACGTCATTCTCGCCATCATCGGCGAGATCGGCACAGCCGGCGGCACCGGCCACGTCATCGAGTATTCCGGCGAGGTGTTCCGCGACATGTCGATGGAGGGCCGCATGACGGTCTGCAACATGTCGATAGAAGGCGGGGCGCGCGCCGGCCTGATCGCGCCCGACGAGAAGACCTATGCCTATATCGAGGGCCGGCCGATGGCGCCCAAGGGCACGGCCTGGGACATGGCCCGGGCCTACTGGGAGACGCTGCCGAGCGACGAGGGCGCCTATTTCGACCATGTCGTCACGCTGGACGGCTCCGCGTTGCCGCCGATCGTGTCGTGGGGAACGAGCCCGGAGGACGTCATCTCGATCGCCGGGGTCGTCCCCGATCCCTCTCTGATCGAGAACGAGGGGCTGCGCCAGGCGAAGATCCGGGCGCTGGAATACATGGGCCTGACGCCGGGAATGAAGATCACGGATATCCGGCCGCAGCGGGTCTTCATCGGCTCCTGCACCAATTCGCGGATCGAGGATCTGCGCGCCGCCGCCCGAATCGCGGAGGGCCACACGGTCCATCCCGACGTCAACGCGATGGTCGTGCCGGGATCCGGCCTGGTCAAGGAACAGGCGGAAGCCGAAGGCCTCGACGCGATCTTCAGGGCGGCCGGCTTCGACTGGCGCGAACCGGGCTGCTCGATGTGCCTTGCCATGAACGCCGACCGGCTGGCGCCGCTCGAGCGGTGCGCGTCGACGTCGAACCGCAACTTCGAGGGCCGCCAGGGCTTCAAGGGCCGCACCCATCTAGTCTCCCCCGAAATGGCCGCAGCAGCGGCGATCGCCGGCCATTTCGTTGACGTGCGGGAGTGGCCGAGGGCGGTCTGAGGCGACCCCTGGTGCCGTGACTGCGGGCGGCAGGAACTGCCCGCGGCCGCCCAAATTTTTTCGGCTGCGTGCCATCATTGCGGCGCGGCGGTTCTCTGCGACGGCAGTCTCTGCGGCCCCGGGCGATCCCGGCTCTCCGGCTTCGCCTGCGGCCGGGATGACGCGGGTGGATGGCGTGCGAGGGGCACCCCGCTCGCAGTTTCCGCCTGTCGGGTGCATGATTGGACGTTGAGTCCGCGGTTCGGCCGCCGCAGCCCGCCGGCATCGAGCCGGCGGCCCGCGCACCCCCACCCCGACCCTCCCCCATCAAGGGGGAGGGGGAACCGGGGGCGAGGCTGCGAATTCAGCCTTGTGCTCAGTATCTGTCCGACGACCGGGTCGCGCCGCCCCACCTCTGCGCACACGCCTTACCCACCGAGGAGAGGGGAACGGTGGGCGATGCCCCGCATTCGGTCCGACCCCAGCATTTGCAGCACGACCGGATCGTGATCATGCGGCCACGCTTCTCGGCGCACGCCTTCCTCGCCCTTGATGGAGGACGGGAACCGTGGGTGGAATTC
>NZ_JAZHOF010000013.1:0-158812 GCF_037855135.1 Microbaculum marinum | reverse complement strand
CTGTGCAAGCCGGGCTCGGTGACGCCGCACACGAAGTTCAAGGCGGAGGCCTACATCCTGACGAAGGAGGAGGGCGGCCGCCACACGCCGTTCTTCACCAACTACCGTCCGCAGTTCTACTTCCGGACGACCGACGTGACGGGTGTGGTGCACCTGCCGGAGGGCACGGAGATGGTGATGCCGGGCGACAACATCGCGATCACGGTGGAACTGATCGTGCCGATCGCCATGGAGGACGGCCTGCGCTTCGCCATCCGCGAGGGCGGCCGCACCGTCGGCGCCGGCGTCGTCTCCCAGATCATCGAGTAAGGAAACAGCGCCGGCGCTCCCGACGGGACAGCGCCGGCCGCTATCGGGACAATAAACATGAACGGGCAGAACATCCGCATCCGGCTCAAGGCGTTCGACCATCGGGTCCTCGACGCCTCGACGCGTGAGATCGTGAACACCGCCAAGCGGACGGGCGCGCGCGTGCGCGGTCCGATTCCGCTGCCGACGCGGATCGAGAAGTTCACCGTCAACCGCTCGCCGCACATCGACAAGAAGAGCCGCGAGCAGTTCGAGATGCGGACGCACAAGCGGCTGCTCGACATCGTCGAGCCGACGCCGCAGACGGTGGACGCCCTGATGAAGCTCGATCTCGCCGCCGGCGTCGACGTCGAGATCAAGCTGTAAGGTCTAAAGGAAAGCGACACGGTCATGCGCTCTGGACTGATCGCTCAGAAGGTGGGGATGACACGCATCTTCACGGAGACAGGGGAACAGATCCCCGTCACCGTGTTGAAGGTGGACGGCTGCCAGGTCGTCGCGCTCCGCACCGACGAGAAGAATGGCTACACCGCGCTGCAGCTCGGTGCGGGCCTCGCCAAGGCAAAGAATACGCCGCGCGCCATGCGCGGACATTTCGCCGTCGCCAAGGTCGAGCCTCGCCGGAAGCTTGCGGAATTCCGGGTGAGCCCGGAGAACGTCATCGAGGTCGGCTCCGAGCTGACCGCCGAGCACTTCGTGCCCGGACAGCTGGTCGATGTCACGGGGACCTCGATCGGCAAGGGCTTCGCCGGCGCCATGAAGCGGCACAACTTCGGCGGCCTGCGTGCATCGCACGGCGTGTCGATCAGCCACCGCGCACATGGCTCGACGGGTCAGAACCAGGATCCCGGCAAGGTCTTCAAGGGCAAGAAGATGGCCGGCCACATGGGCAGCACCCGCGTCACGACGCAGAACCTCGAGGTCGTGACGACCGACCTGGAGCGTGGCCTGATCATGCTGCGTGGTGCGGTTCCTGGCGCGAAGGGCGGCTGGGTTCTGATGCGCGATGCGGTCAAGAGCCAACTGCCGGAAGGCGTGCCTTTCCCGGGGGGCGTTCGCAAGAACGGGGCCGCCGAGGACGGCAAGCAGGCAGGCGAGGCCGCCGCGGCGAGCGAAGCTGCGGCCGCGCCCGAGGCGGAGACTGGCCCTGCGACCGGGGCGGAGAACTGAGCCATGAAACTTGATGTAATAGCCCTGGACGGCAAGAAGGCGGGCTCGCTGGAGCTGAGCGACGAGATTTTCGGTCTCGATCCGCGCAGCGATATCCTGCAGCGCATGGTGCGATGGCAGCTTGCGTCGCGCCAGGCCGGCACGCACAAGACAAAAGGTCGGTCCGAGGTCCAGGCGACCGGCGCCAAGATGTTCAAGCAGAAGGGCACCGGCCGTGCGCGTCACGGCGCGCGCTCGGCGCCGCAGTTCCGCGGCGGCGGCAAGGCCTTCGGCCCGGTCGTGCGCAGCCACGCACACGACCTGCCGAAGCGGATGCGGGCGCTGGCGCTCAAGCATGCGCTGTCGTCGAAGGCCAAGTCGGACGCTCTGATCGTGCTGGACAGCGCCGCCCCCGAGACGGCGAAGACCAAGGCGCTCGCCGCGCAATTCGGCAAGTTGGGGCTGGCATCGGCCCTGATCGTCGACGGCAGCGAGATCGACGCCAACTTCAGGCTGGCATCGCGCAATCTGCCGCATGTCGACGTGCTGCCGGTTCAGGGCATCAACGTCTACGACATCCTGCGGCGCGACAAGCTGGTACTCACGAAAGCCGCCGTCGAGGCGCTGGAGGAGCGGTTCAAATGACCAGTCTCAAGCACTACGACGTCGTCGTCGCACCGATCATTACCGAAAAGTCGACGCTGGCTTCCGAGCAGAACCAGGTCGTCTTCAAGGTGGCGCCGAATGCCACGAAGCCCGAGATCAAGGCTGCCGTCGAGGCGCTGTTCTCGGTGAAGGTGAAGGCCGTCAACACGCTCGTGAAGAAGGGCAAGACCAAGCGCTTCCGCGGCATCAAGGGCAAGCAGAGCGACGTCAAGAAGGCGGTCGTGACCCTCGAAGAGGGCCAGACCATCGACGTCACGACGGGCCTGTAAGGCGCGGAAGACGAGGGCAGGAACCATGGCACTCAAGAGCTACAACCCGACGACGCCGAGCCAGCGACAGCTGGTCATCGTCGATCGTTCGAGCCTCTGGAAGGGCGAGCCGGTCAAGAAGCTGACCGAAGGCCTGACCAAGAAGGGCGGCCGCAACAATGCGGGCCGGATCACCGCGCGCCGGCGCGGCGGCGGCCACAAGCGACTGTACCGTCAGGTCGATTTTCGCCGGACGAAGTTCGATGTGCCGGCCAAGGTCGAGCGAATCGAGTATGACCCCAACCGGTCGGCGTTCATCGCGCTGATCAAGTACGAGGACGGCGAGCTCAGCTATATCCTGGCGCCGCAGCGTCTTGCGGTCGGCGACTCGGTCGTCGCCAGCAAGCACGCCGACGTCAAGCCGGGCAACGCCATGCCGCTGGCCTCCGTGCCGATCGGCACCATCGTCCACAACGTGGAGATGAAGCCGGGCAAGGGCGGCCAGATTGCGCGGTCGGCGGGAACGTATGTCCAGCTCGTCGGCCGTGACGGCGGCTACGCGATCCTGCGGCTGAATTCCGGCGAGCAGCGGCTCGTCCACGGCCAGTGCATGGCGACGGTCGGAGCGGTGTCCAATCCGGACCACTCCAACATCAACGACGGCAAGGCCGGACGCTCGCGCTGGCGCGGCAAACGGCCCTCCGTCCGCGGTGTCGTCATGAACCCGGTCGACCATCCTCACGGCGGCGGCGAGGGTCGTACTTCGGGCGGCCGTCATCCGGTGACTCCGTGGGGCAAGCCCACCAAGGGCAAGAAGACACGACGCAACAAGGCGACGCAGAAGTTCATCCTGCGCTCGCGGCACCAGAGAAAGAAGTAGGGCTCAACCGATGACGCGTTCCATCCGGAAGGGGCCGTTCGTTGACGGCTATCTGTTGAAGAAAGCGGAGGCCTCGCGGCAGTCGGGCCGCAACGAGATCGTCAAGATCTGGAGCCGGCGCTCGACGATCCTGCCGCAGTTCGTCGGTCTGACCTTCGGCGTCTACAACGGCCAGAAGCACATTCCGGTGCAGGTCAGCGAAGACATGGTCGGCCACAAGTTCGGCGAGTTCTCGCCGTCCCGCAACTATTACGGCCACACGGCCGACAAGAAGGCGAAGAGGAAGTAAGCGATGGGCAAGCCCGCTCGCGAACGCACTCTGTCCGAGAACGAAGCCAAGGCGGTGACGCGCAACATTCGCGTCAGCCCCCAGAAGCTCAATCTCGTGGCCGCCGCCATCCGCGGCAAGAAGGTGGCTTCGGCGCTTGCCGACCTGACCTTCTCGAGGAAGCGGATCGCCCGTGACGTCAAGAAGACGCTGGAGTCGGCGATCGCCAACGCCGAGAACAACCACGATCTCGACGTCGACGATCTGGTCGTCGCCGAGGCACACGTGGGCAAGGCGCTGGTGATGAAGCGGTGGACGCCGCGGGCGCGTGGCCGCGTCGGGCGCATCCAGAAGCCGTTCGCCAACCTCACCATCGTCGTTCGTCAAGTCGAGGAGACAGCCTGATGGGCCAGAAAGTCAATCCGATCGGCCTGCGGCTGGGCATCAACCGGACCTGGGATTCCCGCTGGTTCGCCAGCCAGCGCGACTACGGCTCGCTGCTGCACGAGGACATCCGCATCCGGGAGATGCTGAAGAAGGATCTCAAGCAGGCCGCCGTTTCGAAGATCGTCATCGAGCGCCCGCACCGCAAGTGCCGCGTCACGATCCATACGGCTCGCCCCGGCATCGTCATCGGCAAGAAGGGCGCCGACATCGAGAAGCTGCGTCGCAAGATCAGCGCGATGACGGATTCCGAAGTGCATCTCAACATCGTCGAGGTGCGCAAGCCGGAGATCGACGCGACCCTGGTCGCCGACTCGATCGCCCAGCAGCTCGAGCGCCGAGTCTCGTTCCGTCGTGCCATGAAGCGGGCGGTTCAGTCGGCCATGCGGCTTGGCGCCGGCGGTATCCGGATCAATTGCGGCGGCCGGTTGGGCGGCGCCGAAATCGCCCGGATGGAATGGTACCGCGAGGGCCGGGTGCCGCTGCACACGCTGCGCGCCGACATCGATTTCGGCGAGGCGACCGCGGTCACCGCGTACGGCACCTGCGGCGTCAAGGTGTGGATCTTCAAGGGCGAGATCCTCGAACACGATCCGATGGCATCCGAGCGTCGCGCGACAGAGGCCGCGGAAGGCAACCGTCCCAGCCGCCGCGAACAGCAGGCCGGCTGAGGCGACAGGAGCTTAAGCGAGAAGAATCATGCTGCAACCCAAGCGCACCAAGTTCCGCAAGCAGCACAAAGGCCGCATCCGCGGCGTTGCGTCGAGCGGCAACCAGCTGAACTTCGGTTCCTACGGGATCAAGGCCCTGGAACCGGAGCGGGTCACCGCGCGCCAGATCGAGGCCGCGCGTCGCGCCATCACGCGTCACATGAAGCGTGCCGGCCGCGTCTGGATCCGCATCTTCCCTGACGTTCCGGTGTCGAAGAAGCCGACCGAGGTGCGCATGGGCAAGGGCAAGGGTGCGCCGGAATTCTGGGCGGCCAAGGTGAAGCCCGGCCGGATCATGTTCGAAATCGACGGTGTGCCGGCCGATATCGCGCGCGAGGCGCTGCGGCTCGGGGCTGCCAAACTGCCGATCAAGACGCGCTTTGTTGCGCGTCTGGGCGAGTAAGTCGGAGTGATCGAGATGAAGGCGAGCGATGCCTGGTCGAAGACCGAAGACGAGCTGCGCAGCGAACTCGGGAACCTGAAGAAGGAGCAGTTCAACCTGCGCTTCCAGCAGGCCACCGGGCAGCTCGAGAATACTGCGCGCGTGCGTCAGGTCCGTCGCGATATCGCGCGTGTGCGCACCGTGCTGGCCGGCAAGGCCCGCTCGGCAAAGGCTTGAGGTTCATAAGATGCCGAAAAGAATTCTGCATGGCACCGTCGTCAGCGACAAGAACGACAAGACCATCGTCGTTCAGGTGGAGCGCCGCTACACCCATCCGCTGCTGAAGAAGACGGTCCGCACGAGCAAGAAGTATCACGCCCATGACGCCGACAATAAGTACAAGGTCGGCGACATGGTCAGGATCGAGGAATGTGCCCCGATCTCGCGCCAGAAGCGCTGGGTAGCGCTGGCCGAGTAGGGAACGGTTGGAACAAGGGTTCGCGTGACGGACGGACGTCTCGACGTCGTCCGGAGCGCGGGAAGAAAAGGACAAGAGGCCGGCCATGATCCAGATGCAGACCAATCTCGATGTCGCCGACAATTCCGGTGCGCGCCGGGTGCAGTGCATCAAGGTGCTGGGCGGGTCGAAGCGCAAGTATGCCCATGTCGGCGACATCATCGTGGTGTCGGTGAAGGAGGCAATCCCGCGCGGCCGCGTGAAGAAGGGCGACGTCATGCGTGCCGTCGTCGTGCGCACCGCGAAGGATATCCGCCGTCCGGACGGCAGCGTGATTCGCTTCGACCGCAATGCCGCCGTCCTGGTGAACAACCAGGAAGAGCCGATCGGCACCCGTATCTTCGGGCCGGTTCCGCGTGAGCTGAGGGCGAAGAAGCACATGAAGATCGTTTCGCTCGCCCCGGAGGTGTTGTGATGTCGATGGCGAAGATCAGGAAGGGCGACCGCGTCGTCGTGCTCAGCGGGCGCGACAAGGGCCGCAGCGGCGACGTTCTGCAGATGATGCCCAAGGAAAACCGGGCGATCGTGCAGGGTGTCAACATGGTGACCCGCCATCAGAAGCAGACGGCTTCGGAGGAAGGGGGCATCCGCCAGAAGGAAGCTCCGATCCACCTGTCGAACCTGGCGCTGACGGACCCGAAGGACGGCAAGCCTTCGCGGGTCGGATTCAAGACTTTGAAGGACGGTCGCAAGGTGCGTTTCGCCAAGCGATCGGGAGAAGAGATCGATGGCTGAAGCAGCATATGAGCCGAGGCTCCGGACCCACTATCGTGACGTTGTGCGCCCGCAGCTCAAGGAAGAGTTCGGCTACACCAACGAAATGCAGGTGCCGAAGCTCGACAAGATCGTGCTCAATATCGGTGTGGGCGAAGCGGTAGGCGACCAGAAGCGTGCCCGTTCCGCCGCCGAGGATCTGAGCCTGATCGCCGGCCAGAGGGCCGTCGTCACCAAGGCGCGCACGTCGATTGCGACGTTCAAGCTGCGCGAGGGCATGGCGATCGGTGCCAAGGTGACGCTGCGCAAGGCGCAGATGTTCGAGTTCCTCGACCGGTTCGTGAACATTGCGCTGCCCCGCGTGCGCGATTTCCGCGGGCTGAATCCGAAGAGCTTCGACGGGCGCGGCAACTACGCGACCGGTATCAAGGAACACATCGTGTTCCCGGAGATCGATTACGACAAGGTGGACCAGGTGATGGGCATGGATGTCGTCGTATGCACTACGGCGAAGTCAGACGACGAGGCCCGGGCCCTGCTCAAGGCCTTCAATTTCCCCTTCCGCGCCTGATCGGCCCGGCGGAAGTTCTCAGGAGGTTATCAATGGCCAAGAAAAGCGCGATCGAGAAGAATCGGCACCGTGCGCAGCTTGCCAAGAAATATGCTGGCAAGCGCGAGCGGCTGAAGGCGATCGCCGACGACGCGAACCTGTCGACGGAAGAGCGCTTCCAGGCGCGTCTCAAGCTTGCCGAACTGCCGCGCAACTCGGCGCCGTCGCGAATTCGCAATCGCTGCGAAGTCTCCGGCAGGCCGCGCGGTTTCTACCGCAAGCTCAAGCTGTCGCGAATCGCGCTTCGGGAACTCGGCTCCAAGGGCCTGATCCCCGGCATGGTCAAGTCGAGCTGGTGAGGTATTAGAAAATGTCCATGTCCGATCCTCTCGGTGACATGCTGACCCGCATCCGCAATGCGCAGATGCGGCGGAAATCAAAGGTTACGACGCCGGCCTCGTCGCTTCGCCGTCGTGTGCTCGATGTGCTGCAGGCCGAGGGTTACATCCGCGGCTATGCGCAGGTTGACTATGACGGCGGAAAGTCGGAGTTCGAGATCGAGCTCAAGTATTTCGACGGGGCGCCCGTGATTCAGACGATCGAGCGGGTGTCGAAGCCCGGTCGTCGGGTGTACGCCTCGGTGAAGACGCTCCCCACGGTCAACAACGGTCTCGGCGTGTCCATCGTGTCGACTCCGAAGGGCGTGATGTCCGATTGGAAGGCGCGCGAAGAGAACGTCGGCGGCGAGGTATTGTGCCGCGTCTTCTGACGTAGGCCGACAGAAAACGATCGGAGACGATTCGATGTCGCGTATCGGGAAGAAGCCGGTAGCCGTCCCTGGCGGTGTAACGGCCACGATCGAGGGCCAGACGGTGTCCACAAAGGGCCCGAAGGGTGCGCTCTCGGTAGTGCTGAACGACGAAGTGAAGGTCGAGATGACCGACGATGGTATCCAGGTCGATCCGCGCGACGATTCCAAGCGCGCCCGGTCGATGTGGGGCCTGTCGCGGACGCTGGTGTCCAACATCGTGGTGGGGGTGAGCGAGGGATATACTCGCAAGCTCGAGATCCAGGGCGTCGGTTATCGCGCCCAGGTGCAGGGCAAGAACCTGCAGCTCGCGCTGGGCTTCAGCCATGACGTCAATTACCCGATCCCCGAAGGGATCGAGATTGCCTGTCCGAAGCCCACCGAGGTCGTCATCTCCGGCATCGACAAGCAGCGCGTCGGCCAGGTTGCCTCAGAGATAAGGCGTTTCCGTCCGCCGGAGCCCTACAAGGGCAAGGGCGTCCGGTACGAGGGCGAGTACGTCTTCCGCAAGGAAGGCAAGAAGAAGTAGCGAGATCGGCTATGAGCAAGGGACTGACAAATCGCGAGAAGCGGACGCTGCGTGTGCGGCGGTCGATTCGTCGCGCGGCGAACGGCCGGCCACGGTTGAGCATCTTCCGCTCGTCGAAGAACATCTACGCGCAGGTCATCGACGACGCTGACGGCCGGACGCTGGCCGCTGCGTCGACGTTGGAAAAGGATCTGCGCGGCAAGCTGAAAACCGGCGCGGACCAGAGCGCTGCTTCGGAGATCGGCAAGCTGATCGCCGAGCGCGCGACGAAGGCGGGCGTCAAGGAAGTCGTCTTCGACCGGGGCGGTTATCTCTATCACGGGCGGGTCAAGGCACTCGCCGAAGCAGCGCGCGAGGGCGGCCTCGAATTCTGAGGCGGCCGGACGCGACAGGAAAAGGAAGTACGACGTGGCAGGTCGGATGAGAGAAGATCGCGAGCGCGACAGCGAATTCGTTGACAAGCTCGTGCACATCAATCGCGTCGCCAAGGTGGTGAAGGGCGGTCGCCGGTTCGGTTTCGCCGCCCTGGTCGTCGTCGGTGACCAGAAGGGCCGTGTCGGGTTCGGTCATGGCAAGGCGCGCGAGGTGCCGGAAGCGATCCGCAAGGCGACGGAGTCGGCGAAGCGCTCGATGATGCGCGTTCCGCTGCGCGAGGGCCGCACGCTGCACCACGACGTCGCCGGGCGCTGGGGAGCGGGCAAGGTGGTTCTTCGCGCCGCTCCTCCCGGCACGGGCATAATCGCCGGCGGGCCGATGCGCGCCGTGTTCGAGACGCTGGGCGTTCACGACGTCGTCGCCAAGTCGCTCGGCTCGTCGAACCCCTACAACATGGTTCGGGCCACTTTCGAGGCGCTGAAGGGTGAGGATAGCCCCCGCTCTGTTGCAGCGCGGCGCGGCCTGAAAGTTTCCGCTCTGCAGTCGCGGCGCCGCGATGCGGTCGCCGACGCGGCTGCCGAGGCCTGAGGCTCAGGATAGAATCCGGGAGACGGTCTGATGGCCAAGAAGAGCGACAAGACGATTACGGTCGAGCAGATCGGTTCGCCGATCCGCCGTCCAGGAGACCAGCGCGCGACGCTGATCGGCCTCGGGCTGAACAAGATGCACCGGCGGCGGACGTTGGAAGATACCCCGGCCGTGCGCGGGATGATCGGCAAGGTCGGTCACCTCGTGCGCGTGGTCGAGGAAAATTGAACGGCTACGGAGAGCGGGACAAATGAAGCTCAATGAGATCGCCGATCGCCCCGGCGCCCGCCAGGCGCGCAAGCGCGTTGGGCGCGGGCCCGGTTCGGGGCTGGGCAAGACGGCAGGACGGGGTCACAAGGGCCAGAAGTCGCGGACCGGCGTTGCCATCAAGGGATTTGAGGGCGGCCAGATGCCGCTGTACCGGCGCTTGCCGAAGCGCGGGTTCACCAATATCTCTGCCAAGTCGTTCGCAGTCGTCAATCTGGACCGCATCCAGGTCGGACTTGACACGGGCAAGCTGGACGCAAAGCAGCCGGTGACCACCGACGCGCTGATTGCGGCAGGCATTGCGCGGCGCACCAGGGACGGTGTGCGTCTTCTCGGCGGCGGCGAACTGAAGGCCAAGGTGGCCTTCAAGGTTCAGGGCGCCTCGAAGAGCGCGGTCGAAGCGATCGAGAAGGCCGGTGGCAGCGTCGAGATCGAGGCGCTCGCTCCCAAGGCGGCGAAGCCGGAAGGCGAGAAGGTAGATTCGAAGAAGGCCGGGCCGAAGAAGGCCAAGGCCGATGCCAAGGCCTCGGGTGCCAAAAAGCCTGCAGCCAAGAAGGCCGCAGCCAAGGACGCCTCGACCGATTCGTCGGCAGAGGCTGGAACGGACGAGCAGGGCTGAGGAGCCGCCAGCGGCGCCCGGCCTTTTGACAGGGGCCGCGCGCAGCGGAGATAAGCATGGCGTCAGCAGCTGAACAACTTGCCGCAAACCTGAACTTCGGCGCGCTCGCCAAGGCGACCGAACTGAAACAGCGCATCTGGTTCACACTGGGTGCGCTGCTGGTTTATCGGCTCGGTACCTACATTCCGCTGCCGGGCATCAACCCGCTGGCGGTTGCCGAGCTGTTCCAGCAGCAGTCGACCGGCATTCTCGGCATGTTCAACATGTTCGCCGGCGGCGCCGTCGGGCGCATGGCGATCTTCGCCCTGAACATCATGCCGTACATCTCGGCCTCGATCATCGTGCAGCTCCTGACTGCGGTGTCTCCGCATCTGGAGCAGCTCAAGAAAGAGGGCGAGCAGGGCCGCAAGACGATCAACCAGTACACCCGCTACGGAACCGTGTTCCTGGCTGCCTTGCAGGCCTACGGGATCGCCATCGGTCTCGAAGGCGCGGGGAACGTGGTCAACGATCCCGGCCTTTTCTTCCGATTCTCGACGGTCGTGACGCTGACCGGCGGCACAGTCTTTCTGATGTGGCTCGGCGAGCAGATCACCCAGCGCGGCGTCGGCAACGGCATTTCGCTGATCATCTTCGCGGGCATCGTCGCCGGTCTGCCGGGCGCAATCGCCGGCATGCTGGAACTGGGCCGCACCGGTGCGATGTCGACTGGCATCATCCTCGCGATCATCGCGATGTCCGTGCTGGTCATCGCGTTCATCGTGTTCATGGAGCGTGCCCAGCGGCGGCTGCTGATCCAGTATCCCAAGCGCCAGGTCGGCAACCGGATGTTCCAGGGCGACTCATCGCACCTGCCGTTGAAACTGAATACCGCCGGGGTGATTCCGCCGATCTTCGCCTCCTCGCTGCTGCTGCTGCCGATTACCGTCGCGAACTTCACCAGCGGGCAGGGACCCGGGTGGCTGACGACGGTGACAGCGCTGCTTGGCCACGGACAGCCGCTCTACATGCTGTTCTACGCCGCCGGGATCATTTTCTTCGCCTTCTTCTATACCGCGGTGGTGTTCAATCCCGCGGACACGGCGGACAACCTGAAGAAGCACGGCGGGTTCATCCCGGGCATCCGGCCGGGCGAGCGGACCGCCGAGTACATCGACTACGTGCTGACGCGAATCACCGTGATCGGCGCGCTTTACCTGACACTCGTGTGCCTGCTGCCCGAGTTCCTGGTGACAGCCTGGAACGTACCCTTCTACTTCGGGGGAACCTCGTTGCTGATCGTGGTCTCGGTGACGATGGACACGGTGGCGCAGGTCCAGGGGCACCTTTTGGCGCATCAGTACGAGGGGCTCGTCAAGAAGGCACGTTTGAGAGGGGGGCGCAGGAACCGATGAGGCTGATATTCCTGGGACCGCCCGGGGCCGGCAAGGGCACGCAGTCCGCACTGATGGCGGAGCGCTACAACATCCAGCAGCTATCGACGGGCGACATGCTTCGCGCCGCGGTTGCCGCTGGGACGCCCGTCGGTCTGGCAGCCAAGGACATCATGGCGCGCGGCGATCTTGTTCCGGACGACGTGGTCGTCCAGATCATCTCCGAGCGTATCGATCAGCCGGATTGCAGGAACGGTTTCATCCTCGACGGATTTCCACGCACGGTCGCCCAGGCAGAGGCACTCGACAACCTGCTGGACGAGAAGGGAATGGATCTTGATGGTGTCGTCGAACTGTCTGTCGATGACGAGATCCTGGTCGAACGGATAGAAAAGCGCGCCCGCGAGACAGTCGGCGGACCGCGTGCCGACGACAATGTCGATGCGTTGAAGAAGCGGCTGGATGTCTACCATGCCCAGACGGCGCCGCTGATCGCCTTCTACAAGAAGAAGGGCAATCTGCGCAGCGTCGACGGCATGGCCGATATCGAGGATGTCACCGAGCAGATAGTTTCTGTTCTTGAGCCGGCCTGAAGGTTCGGGAACAGAGTCTGTTCGCAGAAGGTAAATGACAGGCAGAGGTTGACGAAACACGTTCCGATACGATATCCAGCGGCACCTATCCGCAAGGAATAGAGCCGTCGGGTGTCAGCCGGTCTGAAACGAGACCGGGGCGCCCGCGTCGTGCGTTGCGTGTTTGTCAGTGAATTGGTGGAAATCCCGGTCGATAGACCGGTCCGGTTTGGAGCGAGAAACGTGGCTCGAATTGCAGGCGTCAATATCCCGACGAACAAGCGCGTCGAAATCGCGCTGCGCTACATCCATGGCATTGGACCGACCAAGGCCAGGGAGATCTGCGAGAAGGTCAGCATTCCGCCAGAGCGGCGCGTCAACGAATTGTCCGACGCGGAAGTGTTGCAGATCCGAGAGACGATCGACCGCGACTACATTGTCGAGGGTGACCTGCGCCGTGATGTCGCGATGAACATCAAGCGGCTGATGGATCTGGGCTGCTACCGCGGCCTGCGCCATCGTCGCGGGCTGCCGGTGCGCGGTCAGCGTACCCATACCAACGCCCGCACCCGCAAGGGACCGGCCAAGGCGATCGCCGGCAAGAAGAAATAGTCGGCCGCGACACGCAAGCCCAGGCAAGGATCAGATAGAATGGCCAGAGACACCCAGCGCGTACGCCGCCGCGAGCGCAAGAACATAACCTCCGGCGTCGCTCACGTGAGCGCCTCCTTCAACAACACGATGATCACCATCACCGACGCGCAGGGCAATGCGATTTCCTGGTCGTCGGCGGGCACGATGGGTTTCAAGGGATCGCGCAAGTCGACACCGTTCGCGGCCCAGATGGCAGCCGAAGACGCGGCCAAGAAGGCTTCCGAGCACGGCATGCGCACCCTCGAGGTAGAGGTGCGTGGCCCAGGGTCGGGACGCGAATCCGCGCTTCGGGCGTTGCAGGCGGCCGGTTTCACGATCACTGCTATCCGTGACGTTACGCCGATCCCGCACAATGGTTGCCGGCCGCGCAAGCGCCGCCGGGTCTGACTTTTTATCCCGGCGAGGGGTTTTGTCCCGCTCGCCGGCCTCGCTGCGGCGGTGGCGGATCCGCCCGCGCGATCATGACCAATCCAACGAGGTTCGACCGTGATTGAGAAGAACTGGCAAGAGCTGATCAAGCCGAACAAGCTCGAAGTCTCAGCCGGGTCCGATGCCCGGCGCTTTGCCACTGTCGTGGCCGAGCCGCTCGAGCGGGGGTTCGGCACGACGCTCGGCAACGCGCTGCGGCGTGTGCTGCTGTCGTCGCTGCAGGGCGCAGCCGTGACATCTGTGCAGATCGATGGCGTGCTGCACGAGTTCTCGTCCATTCCCGGCGTCCGCGAGGATGTTACCGACGTCGTTCTGAACATCAAGGACGTGTCGATTTCCATGCAGGGCGAGGGCCCCAAGCGCATGGTTCTGAAGAAGCAGGGCCCCGGTCAGGTGACCGCCGGCGACATTCAGACCATCGGCGACATCCAGGTCCTCAATCCCGAACTCGTCCTCTGCACGCTGGACGACGGCGCGGAAATCCGGATCGAGTTCACTGTGAACACCGGCAAGGGTTACGCGCCTGCCGACCGGAACCGGCCCGAGGATGCGCCGATCGGGCTCATCCCGGTCGACAGCCTCTACAGCCCGGTGCGGCGCGTTTCCTATCGTGTAGAGAACACCCGCGAGGGTCAGATCCTCGACTACGACAAGTTGACGATGGTCGTGGAGACCGATGGCTCGGTTCGCCCCGACGATGCGGTCGCTTATGCCGCGCGCATCCTGCAGGACCAGCTCGACGTCTTCGTGAACTTCGAGGAGCCGAAGGCGGAAGTCGTCGAGGAGATGGTTCCCGAACTCGCCTTCAATCCGGCGCTGCTCAAGAAGGTTGACGAACTGGAACTGTCGGTCCGCTCGGCCAACTGCCTGAAGAACGATAACATCGTCTACATCGGCGATCTGATCCAGAAGTCGGAAGCCGAAATGCTTCGCACCCCGAACTTCGGGCGCAAGTCGCTGAACGAGATCAAGGAGGTGCTTGCCCAGATGGGTCTGCACCTCGGCATGGAAGTGACGAACTGGCCGCCTGAGAACATCGAAGAGCTGGCCAAGCGTTACGAGGACCACTACTAAGACGCCAATGCGTCCGGCATTTTAAGGAGAGTTCCATGCGCCACGGCAAGACCGGCCGCAAGCTGAACCGTACCGCGAGCCATCGCAAGGCACTGTTCGCGAACATGGCGGCTTCATTGATCCGCCATGAACAGATCGTTACCACGCTGCCTAAGGCGAAGGAGCTGAAGCCGATCGTGGACAAGCTCGTCACGCTCGGCAAGCGGGGCGACCTTCACGCGCGCCGTCAGGCGATAAGCGAGGTTCGCGACACCGATGCCGTGGCCAAGCTCTTCGACACGCTCGCGCCGCGTTACAAGGACCGGGCTGGCGGCTATACCCGGGTCCTGAAGGCGGGCTTCCGTCACGGCGATGCCGCGCCGGTGGCGGTGATCGAGCTGGTCGATCGCGACGAGAGCGTCAAAGGCGCCGAGGATCGTGCCCGGCACGAAGCCGAAGCAAGCCGCGAGGGTGAAGCGGCCTGAGCCGCCCTTGCCGACGGCGATTTGAGGGGCCCGTCAGGGCCCCTTTTTTGTTGCGGCAGCCGAATGATCACACTTTCGTGATGCCCCTTTCGGGATCTGTCGCTGCCTCTTTTCGCTTCTAGACATGCGACCAATTGAAAGACTATAGGCGCGTCCGGGCGCGTCGTTTCAGACGATGAACCGCTTTTGGAACTTGAGAATGTCGACGGGCAGAGTCTTCCGCGCAGCAGGATATGCGGCGGCTATTGCAGCAGCGATCTGGACCGGCGGACCGGTCGGCACGTCGCGCGCAGCTGATCGGCCAGCGGTGTCTGCGCCACAGGGCAGCCCGGTCGACATCAATGGCGCATTGAGCGTGTGCAGGGGCAGGTTTCTCTGCAACGAAGACCGCAAGCCGGTCCAATTGCGCGGCATCAGTTCGCACGGACTTCAATGGTACGCCCAGTGCATCCGTGGCAAGTCCCTGCGCGCCCTTGCCAATGACTGGAAAGCCGACGTGGTCCGTCTGGCCGTCTATATCCAGGAGGGTGGTTACGAACTGGATCCCAGGCGTTACCGGGACCTCGTCAACGAACTGATCGACGAGGCCACCGCGAAGGGTCTGTACGTCATCATCGACTGGCATGTCCTCACGCCCGGCGATCCGTACTACAACCTGGAACTGGCGAAGCAGTTCTTCCGTAGCATCGCCAGGCGCAACAAGGACAAGAACAATATCCTCTACGAGGTGGCGAACGAGCCCAACGGGGTCTCCTGGGATCTGATCCGGAGCTACCACGAGGAGATCATTCCGGTCATCCGCAGGCAGGACAAGGATGCCGTCATCCTGCTGGGAACCCGCGCCTGGTCCTCGATGGGCCTGTCGGAAGGGGCACGCGAGTCGGAAGTGCTGGACGAGCCTGTGGATGCCGAGAACGTCGTCTACACGTTCCATTTCTATGCCGGATCGCACAAGGAGCAGTACCGCAGCGCGCTGCGGCGGGCGGCGAGCAAGCTGCCGATGTTCGTCAGCGAATTCGGCATGCAGGAATTCACCGGCGACGGCCCGAACGATATGGCGGAGACAAAGAAGTACCTGCGGCTGATGAAGCGGAAGAAGATCGGCTGGACGTACTGGAACTTCTCCGACGACTGGCGCTCCGGTGCCACCTTCGAAACCGGGACGTGTCCGGACGGCCAGTACTCCGGCACCCGCAATCTGAAAGAGTCCGGCCGTTGGATCCGCCGGCAGCTCCGCCAGGACGACGATTTCCAGACGAATTGACGCCTCGCAGCGCGTCGTCGAATCAATCGCCACCTCCTATACACGGCGGATGGTGCGAAACCCCGACATCGAAGCCGCCAAGCACGCCGTCCTGAAGGACGCGTTCGGGTTTGCCGGCTTCCGTGACGGCCAGGAGCCCGTTGTCGACGCCGTCCTGAACGGCCACAACGTCCTGGCGGTGATGCCGACCGGTGCCGGCAAATCCCTGTGTTACCAGTTGCCGGCGCTCGTGAAGGGGGGCGTGGCCATCGTCGTATCCCCGCTGATTGCGTTGATGGACGATCAGGTGGCCGCGTTGAGGCTGGCCGGCCAGGCTGCTGAAGCGATTCACTCCGGCAAGTCGCGGGAGGACAATGTCGAGATCTGGCGGCGGGTCGCGCGAGGCGACGTGCGGCTTCTGTACATGTCGCCGGAGCGGCTGATGACGCCGCGCATGCTGGCCGCGCTGGAGAAGCTCTCGCCGAGCCTCGTCGCAGTCGATGAGGCGCACTGCATCTCGCAATGGGGACACAGTTTTCGCGCCGAGTATCTCAGCCTTGGCGCGCTTCGCGAATCGTTTCCGGGGACCCCTATCATCGCCCTGACGGCAACCGCGGACCGCTCGACGCGCGACGACATCGTGGGGAAGCTGTTCGGCGGACAGGCGGAGGTCTTCGTGTCCGGCTTCGACCGCCCGAACATCCAGCTGACGGTCGCCGAGAAGCGGCGAGCGGGAGCGGATATCGAAGCCTTCGTGAAGGCGCGGCCGGGCCAGAGCGGCATCGTCTACCGGATTTCCCGAAAGAAGGTCGAGGACACGGCCGCGGCACTGTCCGCCGTTGGAGTCCGCGCGCTCGCGTACCATGCCGGCATGAGCGCCGAGGACCGATCTGCCAACCAGGAAGCCTTCCTGGCGGAGACCGGTATCGTGATCGTCGCGACCGTCGCCTTCGGGATGGGAATCGACAAGTCCGACGTACGCTACGTCGTGCACGGCGACATTCCCGGCAGCCTGGAGGCCTACTACCAGGAGATCGGCAGGGCGGGACGCGACGGCGCCCCGGCTGAAGCCTTCATGCTCTACGGTCTGGAGGACGTGCGGACGCGGCGGCGCTTCATCGACGAGCAGGACTGCGAACCGGATCGCAGGCGCGTGGACGCGAACCGTCTCGATTCGATGATCGGCTACTGCGAGGCGACGAGTTGCCGGCGCGTCGCGTTGCTCGCCTATTTCGGGGAGAGCGGAAAGCCCTGCGGGAACTGCGACGTCTGCCTGGACCCGCCCGACCTGGTCGACGGGGCGGATGCGGCCCGTCTGGTCGTCGACGCCATCCGCCTGACCGGTGAGCGATACGGCGCCGCTTATATCGTGTCTTTGCTGGTCGGCGATGCAAGCGAAGCCGTCCTGTCGCGAGGCCACGACAGCCTGCCGCTGTTTGCGGCCGGCGCCACGCGCAAGAAGCAGGAATGGCGTTCGATTGTCCGGCAGCTCGTTGCGGCGGGGTTCCTGCGTACCGAACCTGGTGCATTCGGCACGGTGGGCTTGACCGAAAGGGCAGAAAGCCTGCTCGACGGGGGCGAGACGTTCATGATCCGCCTGGAGAAGCCGCGAAAATCGAGTCGTGAGCGTCGCAATGCGGTCGCGGCTCCCGCGTTGTCCGGAGCGCAGGACGAACTGCTCGGAAGGCTCAAGGCGCTGCGGCGGGAGATCGCCTCCGAGCGCGGCGTGCCGGCATATGTCGTGTTCGCCGATCGTACGCTCGAGGAGATGGTCGTCAGGCATCCCTCGACGCTGGACGAGATGGCGCTGGTGCGCGGCGTCGGCGCGGCGAAGCTCGATGCGTTCGGTCGAACCTTCCTGAAGGCGCTCAACGGCTGATACCGGCGCCCCAAACGAAACGGGGCTCCCGTGGGGAGCCCCGAGTTGAGCGCAATGTGTTGTTGGTCTTGGCTCAAATGTTTCCATCGATGCGCTGGTCGCAGCTGTAGGTCTTGCCCGAAACGGTGACCTGCAGCCTCGCATCGTAGACGGCACCGGAATTGCCGAGGGTGACCTGGCCGAGGGTTGCCGAGCCGTCGGAGCCGATTGTGAAGCCGCCTCCCTGGTTGATGTTGGAGGAACCACCGCCGCCGGAGGAGACGACGGAGAGCCGGTAGGAGCCCTCGACAGAGGCGCTCGAGTGGACGACGCCTGAAAGGGCGATCATGCTTCCTGCGCGGGCGGCCTGGATTTCGCAGCTGACGGGAGCCGATCCCGCGCTGGCGGGCGTCGTGCGAACCGTGCCGACGCCGACGCCTATCACGCCCAGGCCAAGGACGACGGGCAGGATGCGGGCGGCGAAGCGCTTGTGATTGCGGGTCATGGGTGTCTCCTTCGTGTCGTAGGGCGAGGTGTCGGCGGCCGGGTGGGGAAGGTCCCCGCCCGGCCGATTGCTGGATGGTTGACGGCGGCTGCTTACGGGCAGGCCTGGACGAAGGCTGCGACGTTGCCGCTGCCGGCCTGGGTGACGGCGCCGGTGCAGCCGTTGCCGGTCTGCACGCCGGCGGCGACGTTGCCGTTGCCGTCCTGGCTGATGACGGCGTTGTGGTTGGCGCCGAACTGGCCGATGCCGGCGGCGTTGTTCTTGCCCTTCTGCCAGGTGCCGGCGGAATTGTTGAAGCCGTTCTGGCCGATCGCCGAGAGGTTGTTCTTGCCCTGCTGCTGGCTGACGGCGCCGTTGAAGATGCCGTTCTGGTGGATGCCGATGGTGTTGTTGTGGCCGGCCTGGGCGCCGCCGGCGGCGTTGCCCCAGCCGTACTGGTTGAGGTAGACGCTGTTGGCCATGGCGGGCACCGCGGACAGGCCGAGGGTGGTGGCGATGGCGGTGGCGATGAAGAACGTGCGGGTCATTGTTCCGTCTCCTGGTCGTGCGGGTCGTGCCGCGTGCTGTTGACGGTGACGGTTCTACGCGGGGTCCCTCGAACCCAGCCTGAACCGCGCGTTCATCCGCCGTTCAGGTGCGCGAAGGGGTGGGACGGCTCCGGTGTCCCATCCGGGCGCCGTTTCTTCCGCGAGCGTGCCGCCTTGGCATCGCCGTTCTTTTTGCTTATCTGCGCGGTGACGCTGCCATAAAGAACGAGCCCTCCATGCCCCGTACTGCCCTGCTTGCCGCTGCCATCGCGCTTGGACTGTCCTTTAGCGGACAATCTCACGCCCAATCCGATCCGGCCCCCACCAAGGTCGTGCCCGGCAGTCAGGCAGACGTCACCTATTCCTACGCTCCGATCGTCAAGGAAGCCGCTCCGGCAGTGGTCAACGTCTACACGAGCCGGGTGGTCAGTCGGCCCAACTTCCCGCCGATATTCGACGATCCGTTCTTCCGCCGCTTCTTCGGAAACCCGAACTCGGGCGGCTCCAACAATCATGTCCAGAACGCGCTGGGTTCCGGCGTCATCGTCGATCCCGAGGGGCTGGTCGTCACCAATGCGCACGTCATCCAGGGCGCCGACGAGATCAAGGTCGCTCTGTCGGACCGCCGCGAGTTCGTTGCCGAAGTGGTGCTGAGCGACGAGCGCACGGACATTGCCGTGCTGCGGCTCGACGGAGACGGACCGTTTCCGGCGCTGGAATTCGATGATTCCGACAGCCTCGAGGTGGGGGACATCGTATTGGCGATCGGCAATCCGTTCGGCGTCGGCCAGACGGTGACGAGCGGCATCGTCTCGGCGCTGGCGCGGACGCAGACAGGCATTTCGGACTACGGGTTCTTCATCCAGACGGACGCGGCGATCAATCCGGGGAATTCGGGCGGTGCGTTGCTGGACGTGCACGGACGCGTCGTCGGCATCAACTCGGCGATCTACTCGCGCACGGGCGGTTCGCTGGGCATCGGCTTCGCCATCCCTTCGAATATGGTCCGGCTCGTGGTGGCTGGTGCGAAGAATGGCGGCGAACTGAAGCGTCCGTGGTTCGGCGCCAGCGTTCAGGAGGTGACCCCCGACATCGCCGAGAGCCTCGGCATGGAGCGGCCGGTCGGTGTGCTGGTCGGCAACGTTCACCCCAATGGCCCGGCAGCCGAGGCGGGCCTGAGGACCGGCGACGTGGTAACGGCCGTGGCCGGTCGCGAGGTCTACGATCCGAACGCGTTCCGATATCGCCTGGCGACCCGGGAGGTGGGCACGGAAACCGAGCTGACCGTCGTCCGCCGCGGCAAGAACCGCGACGTCAAGCTAGCGCTCGTCGCCCCGCCCGAAGATCCGCCGCGCGACCTGCGCGACCTCGACGGCCCCTCTCCGCTCGCCGGAGCTCGCGTCGCCAATATCTCTCCGGCCGTGGCGGACGAACTGTCGCTCGATACCGAGGCTTCCGGTGTGGTCGTTGTCTCCGTGCAACAATCTTCTGCCGCACAGAGCGTCGGGTTCAGGCCCGGCGACACGGTGCACGAGGTCAACGGCGAAGTCATCGATTCCACCGAGGAACTCGACGGTCTGGTCCGCACCCGGCAGCGGGCATGGAAAGTGACGATTATTCGGGACGGCCGGCAGATTTCCTCGGTGTTCGGGGGATAGCGTGTGTGCTTTCGCGCCGATCCCGACAGTCCCAAGCGATGATATGACGGCGCCTGAACATTCCTTCGGTCGCCGATCCGGCGGGCCATCGCGATGAGCACGCTGTTCGAAGCCGCAGGCATGGACAGGGATGTTCCCCGGCCGCTAGCCGACCGCCTGCGACCGAAGACCCTCGGCGAGGTGGTGGGTCAGGACCATCTCGTCGGGCCGGACGGAGCGCTGACGCGGATGCTTGCCTCCGGCAGTCTCGGCTCGCTCATTCTCTGGGGCCCGCCGGGCACGGGGAAGACGACGGTCGCCCGACTGCTGGCGGGGACGACGTCACTCGCCTTCGAACAGCTTTCGGCGGTCTTTTCGGGTGTGCAGGATCTCAAGAAGGTTTTCGAGACCGCCCGGCAGCGCCGGGCCGCAGGGCAGGGGACGCTGCTGTTCGTCGACGAAATCCATCGCTTCAATCGCGCCCAGCAGGACAGCTTTCTTCCGGTCATGGAAGACGGCACGGTTTCGCTCATCGGAGCGACGACCGAAAATCCTTCCTTCGAGCTCAACGCCGCATTGCTGTCGCGGGCACAGGTGCTCGTCTTCCGCAGACTAGATACGGCAGCTATCGAGGACCTGCTGGAACGCGCCGAGGCGGCCGAGGGCCGGCCGCTTCCGCTCACTCCGGACGCGCGCGAGACGCTGATCGGCATGGCCGACGGCGACGGACGCGCGGCGCTGACGCTCGTGGAAGACCTTTATCGCGCGTCGCGGGAGGGCGAGGAATTCGATGTGGCCGGTCTCAGCGACGTGGTGCAGCGGCGCGCGCCGATCTACGACAAGGGGCAGGACGGGCACTACAACCTGATTTCGGCCCTGCACAAATCCGTGCGGGGGTCGGATCCGGATGCGGCTCTCTACTATCTGGCGCGCATGTTCGCCGCCGGAGAGAACCCGCTCTACATCTCCCGCCGCGTCGTCCGCATGAGTGTCGAGGACATCGGGCTTGCCGATCCCCAGGCGCTCCTGATCGCGAACGCGGCCAAGGACGCCTACGACTTCCTCGGAAGCCCCGAGGGCGAACTCGCGATCGCCGAAGCAGTCCTCTACATGGCTACCGCGCCGAAATCGAACGCCTCCTATGTCGCCTTCGGCGCCGCCGGCCGCGCGGCGCGCGAGTTCGGTTCGCTCGTGCCGCCCAAGCACATTCTGAACGCACCGACGAAACTGATGAAATCGGAAGGGTACGGCGCCGGTTACGAGTACGATCACGATACGGAAGACGCATTCTCGGGCCAGAACTACTTTCCCGACGGGATGCAACGGCAGACCTTCTACGATCCGCCGGACCGCGGTTTCGAGCGGGAGATTCGCAAGCGGCTCGACTACTGGTCGAAACGGCGCGGCGCGCACCGCAGCAGCCGCGACGAAAATACCGGCGAATGAGCGGAAATGGAGCGCTCGCCGCCGTTCACCGTTCAAGAACGGCAGAATACCGTAAAGTTCGGATCTTGACCCCGCGCCCGGTTCGGGCCAAGCCGGCCTGCCTGTTCACACTCGCCACCGAGGATCGTTCGACGCCGAGATGTCCACAGCCCTGGTGCATTTTCTGGTCGTTGCCGGCGGCGGAGCAATCGGCGCCGGCGGACGCCACCTGGTCAATCTGGCGGCACTGCGGCTGCTGGGACCGGGGTTTCCCTGGGGCACGTTCATCGTCAACGTTGTCGGCTGCCTGGTGATGGGACTGATGATCGGCGGGCTGATCCGCTGGATGCCACTCGGCTCCTCGCAAACCGCCCGGCTGTTCCTGGCAACCGGTCTGCTCGGAGGGTTCACGACTTTCTCGGCATTCTCACTGGATTTCGCCGTGATCTGGGAGCGCGGCGCCGTTCTCACCGCGATTGGCTACGCCGTTGCGACGGTTGTCGCTTCCATCATGGCAGTGTTCGTGGGGCTCTGGCTCATGCGATGGCTCACGTCGTGAGCGGTGTCCGACACCTGGACGTCGGTCCGGAGGAGGCGGGAATGCGCCTCGACCGGTGGTTCCGGCAGCGATTTCCGCAGGTCACGCAAGGGCGTCTGCAGAAGTTGCTGCGTACGGGGCAAGTCCGGATCGACGGCGCTCGGGCAAAGGCTGCAGACCGGCTGTCTGCCGGCCAGTCGATCCGCGTTCCGCCCATTGCTGAAGATGACGAACGACCAGCTCCCCGGCCGCAGGCCCTGTCGGAGAGCGATCGCCGGTTCCTTCACTCGATGGTGCTGTATGAGGATGGCGAACTGCTGATCCTCAACAAGCCCTCGGGGATCGCGGTGCAGGGCGGCACAAGGACCCAACGTCACATCGACGGACTTCTCGCCGGACTTGCCACCGGCGCCGACGACCGGCCGCGGCTCGTGCACCGTCTCGACCGGGATACGTCCGGCGTCCTCGTCGTGGCCAAACGGCGCTCGATGGCTGCCAGGATGGGCAAGCTGTTCCAGACGCGCTCGGTGCGCAAGATCTACTGGGCGCTCGTCACCGGTGTGCCACGGCCCCCGCAGGGCAAGGTGGATGCGGCACTGGTCAAGGCGCAGAGCCCCGAAGGCGAGCGGGTCCGCGCCGCGCGAGCCGGCGAACAGGAAGAGGCCCAGTCCGCAGTGACGCACTATTCGGTGGTCGATCACGCGGCCCAGAAATTCGCCTGGATGTCGCTGAAGCCCGTCACCGGACGGCAGCACCAGCTGCGCGCCCACATGGCGATCATCGGGCATCCGATCGTCGGCGATCAGAAGTACAGGTCGGAGGCCGAGTTGCCGGAGGCCATCGAGCCACGGCTTCACCTGCATGCGCGGCGCATCACTTTCAAGCATCCTTCGACCGGCAAGCAGATCGACGTCACCGCGCCCCTGCCGGCGCATATGAAGACCAGCTTCTCGGTGCTGGGATTCGAGGTGAGAACCGACGGGACGGCAGGGGAGGGCTGAACAATGGCTATAGGCGCGGCAACCGTGGATTCGGACGGAATACGAAGTCGCCTGGACCTGCTGGCGGGCGGGACCCTGGTGTTCCTGTGCCTCGCGTGGGGGCTCAATCACGTATCGATCAAGGTAGCGAACCAGGGCCTGCAGCCGGTGTTTCAGTCGGGGGTGCGGTTCGCGCTCGGGGCGATCCTCGTTTTCGGCTGGTGCATGTTCCGGAGGATCAGGCTCTTCGAGCGCGACGGCACTCTCTTGCCCGGCATCGCCGTCGGCGTGCTGTTCGGCGTCGAGTTCGGGTTCATCACCTTCGGTCTCGACTATACGACTGCGTCGCGCGGCGTCGTGTTCGTCTACACCATGCCGTTCGTGGTGGCGCTCGGCGCCCACTTCCTGATCCCCGGCGAGCGAATGAACGCGATCGGCTTCTTCGGTCTCGCGCTGGCGTTCTGCGGCGTCATCATCGTGTTCTCCGACAAGCTCAGCCTGCCCGGGCCCGAAGCGCTTTTTGGAGACTTCCTCTGTCTGATCGCCGCGGTCCTTTGGGGCGCCACGACGATCGTCATCAAGACCACGTCGTTGCGGACCACAAAGCCGGAGAAGGTGCTGCTGTACCAGCTCGTCGTCGCCGCTATCGTCCTGTTGCCCGCATCTCCCCTGTTCGGGCCGTTCATTCGCGACGTCACGCCCGTTGTCATCGCCGCCTTCAGTTTCCAGGTGCTTTTCGTCGTTGCGGTGACGTTCCTCATCTGGTTCTGGCTTGTCCGCCACTACCCGGCGTCGCGGCTGACGTCGTTCACCTTTCTCACGCCAGTTTTCGGGGTGATGTTCGGCGGCCTGCTGCTCGGTGAACCGGTGAGCTGGCGCCTGCTGCTGGCTCTTGTCCTGGTCGCCCTCGGAATCTATCTGGTGAACAGGCCGCAAGCGATCATTCAGCCTCCGAGCTAGGCAGACCGTCGCCCGGGTAGGGCTGTCTCTGCTGGGTGGCGGTTTCCGGTTCGCGCCATGCCGTCTCGAGCAGGACGGACCGGAGAAGACTTCGGCGCCATATGAGGCGCCTGCCAGCAAGGGTCCGTACATCGCCGCGCAGGCGGCACAGGCCGTGCCTATCCCTGCGGCGGGGCAGAAGACCGGCGCCGCCGCGTTCCGGTTGAACCTTGACCGGCTCCGCGATCGGGGGCATTGCCTCCCGGCATGAACTCAATTCGTCCGCGACTGGTCCTGTTCGACTGCGACGGCACGCTGGTGGACAGCCAGCACGTGATCGTCACCTGCATGACATCGGCCTTCACCGAACACGGCATCGAGGCGCCGCGCCGCGAGCAGATCCTCGACATCGTGGGTCTGTCGCTGCCGGAAGCCTTCGAGCGACTGCTGCACGGCACCGGGCTGCGTGGTGTGGCGGCACTCGCGGAGAGCTACAAGGCGCACTTCCGGCAGTACAGGGCGAGCGGGCCGGTCGAACCGCTCTATCCGGGCGCGCTGGATGCGGTGCTCACGCTTGCCGGCAGGCGTGAGGTCCTGCTGGGCGTTGCTACAGGCAAGTCGCGCCGAGGCGTCGATGCGGTGCTCGGCCACCACGACCTGCTCAAGCACTTCGTCACCATCCAGACGGCGGACGATGCTCCGTCCAAGCCGCATCCGGGAATGGTGATTCAGGCGATGTCGGCGACCGGCGTGGAGCCGAAAGATACTGTCGTCGTCGGAGATACGACCTTCGACATGGCCATGGCGCGCTCCGCCGGTGCCGGAGCGATCGGCGTTGGATGGGGATATCACCCGGCCGCATCCCTTCCCGGCGCGGGCGCGGAGACGGTCCTCGTATCGTTCGACGAATTGCTGCCGCTGCTCGACCGGCGCTGGCGTGAGACCGCGGCATGAGCGAGGCAACCCCCAAGGGGGGCGCACAGGCGACGGATCGCCCGGCGCTCCCGAAGCGGTTCTACAAGACTGCGGAGGCGGTCGGGGACCAGGGCGCCTGGGGCGTTGCACTCGACGGGCGTCCGGTGCGCACACCGGGCCGAAAGCCGCTCAGTGTCGCATCACGCGCATTGGCCGAGGACATCGCCGCGGAGTGGCAGGCGCAGGAAACCGTGGTCGATCCTGCGCAAATGCCTCTCACGCGGCTCTGCAACACTGCGATTGACGGCGTGGCTCCTTCGATGGAGGCGGTGGTCGAGGACGCGGCGCGCTTCGCCGAGACCGACCTGCTGTGCTATCGGGCCGAGGATCCCGAAGGCCTGGTGGCCAGGCAGAACGAAACCTGGGACCCGATTCTTGCCTGGGCACGGGACAATCTGGGACTGAGCTTCAACCTGGCCGGCGGCGTCATGCATGTTGCGCAGCCGCCGGAGACGCTCGAGCGCGTCCGGCAGCTGCTTGGCGATCTCGACCATGTCTGTCTGACAGGTGTGCACGTCATGACCTCGCTGACCGGATCGGTCGTCCTCGCCTTGGCGGTCCTGCACGGCAGGCTGGGGGCCGAAGAGGCATGGGCCGCCTCTCTGGTCGACGAGGACTGGCAGATCGGCCAGTGGGGCGAGGACGCCGAGGCGATGCGCCGGCGCCGGGCCAAATGGCTCGAGATGCAGGCGGCCGCCCGCATCGCCGGGACGACCGATTAGGACGCATTGGCGCCAGCCTCCAAGTCGTCAATCGCTTCGCGCAGCTTCTGCTGCACTTCGACCGCGACATCGCCGAGGGCGGAGTTCTCCACTGACTGCATCGACGCGACCGGGTCGATCGCCGAAACTTCCACGGTCCCGTCAGGGTGCTGCTGGACGATGACGTTGCATGGCAGCATCGTGCCGATCTTGTCCTCCGCCTGAAGCGCCTTGTAGGCGTGGCCCGGGCTGCAGGCGCCGAGGATCCGGTAGGGCTTGAAGTCGACGTCGAGCTTCTTCTTCAGCGTTGCGGTGACGTCGATCTCGGTCAGCACACCGAATCCATGACGGGCAAGGGAAGCGGTCGTAGCGGCGACTGCGTCGTCGAAAGACAGGTCGACGGTGCGGGAGAAGTGATACTCGGACATCAGGGCCTCCTTGGGTGCGGCGATCTATTCACATTCAATATTTCGAATATATTTGTCGCCGCCCCGCCGAAGACAACGCCGGTCGTACCGAATGGCGCGCCGGGGCGAACCGGCTGTGCCGACTCCCCGTGCCGGCGAACGCATGCTATGCACGCGGCGCCATCAGCGAGGGAAACGACCGGTCATGAAGGAAATTCTCGGACAGCTCGAAGCCCGCCGTGCGGAGGCCCGGCTGGGCGGCGGCGAAAAGCGCATTGCCGCGCAGCACGCGCGCGGCAAGCTCACCGCCCGCGAACGCATCGACCTGCTTCTCGACGAAGGTTCGTTCGAGGAGTTCGACATGTTCGTCGAGCATCGCTGCACCGACTTCGGCATGTCCGACACGAAATTCCTCGGGGACGGCGTGGTGACTGGCTGGGGGACGATCAACGGCCGCACGGTCTACGTTTTCGCCAAGGACTTCACAGTGTTCGGCGGTTCGCTGTCGGAGACCCACGCTCAGAAGATCATCAAGATCCAGGACATGGCGCTGCGCAACCGGGCACCGATCATCGGCCTGTTCGATGCGGGCGGCGCGCGCATCCAGGAGGGGGTGGCCGCGCTGGGCGGCTACGGCGAAGTGTTCCAGCGCAACGTGCTGGCGTCCGGCGTCATCCCGCAGATCTCGGTGATCATGGGACCGTGCGCGGGCGGCGACGTCTATTCGCCCGCGATGACCGATTTCATCTTCATGGTGCGCGACACCAGCTACATGTTCGTCACCGGTCCCGACGTGGTGAAGACGGTTACCAACGAGACGGTGACGGCGGAGGAACTGGGCGGCGCCAGCATCCACACCACCAAGTCGTCCATCGCCGACGGGGCCTACGACGACGATGTCGCCGCGCTGATCCAGATGCGCCGGCTGATGGACTTCCTGCCGGCCAACAACGAATCCGGTGTGCCGGAACTTCCGAGCTTCGACGACCCCACCAGGGTCGAGATGTCGCTCGATACGCTGATCCCCGACAATCCGAATAAGCCCTACGACATCAAGGAGCTGATCCGGAAGGTTGCCGACGAGGCGGACTTCTTCGAGATCCAGGAAGCCTTCGCCAAGAACATGGTGACCGGCTTCGGCCGCATCGCAGGCCGCACCGTCGGCTTCGTCGCCAACCAGCCGATGGTGCTGGCCGGCGTCCTGGATTCCGATGCAAGCCGCAAGGCCGCGCGTTTCGTGCGCTTCTGCGACTGCTTCTCGATCCCCATCGTCACCTTTGTCGACGTGCCCGGCTTCCTGCCCGGCACCAGCCAGGAATATGGCGGCCTCATCAAGCACGGGGCCAAGCTGCTGTTCGCCTATGCCGAGGCGACGGTGCCGAAGGTGACCGTGATCACCCGCAAGGCCTATGGCGGTGCCTACGACGTCATGGCCTCCAAGCACCTGCGCGGCGACGTCAACTACGCCTGGCCGACCGCCGAGATCGCGGTGATGGGGCCGAAAGGCGCCGCCGAGATCCTCTATCGATCCGAACTGGGCGACCCCGAGAAGATCGCCAGGCGCATCGACGAGTACACCGACCGCTTCGCCAACCCGTTCGTCGCCGCCGAGCGCGGCTACATCGACGAGGTGATCACACCGCACGGGACGCGGGCACGGGTGGCCCGGGCGTTGGACATGCTGCGCAACAAGCATCTCGAGAATCCCTGGAAGAAGCACGACAACATTCCGCTGTGAGGAGGAATTCCCGCCCGCGGCCTCCGGACGGTTTGTCTCGACACTGCACAACGGTCGTGCGACGTTTTCAGGACTTTGGACCGGCTGGAAACACGGGAGGCGTCGATTTTCGCGGTTGTTACACGGGTCAAGGTGAAGCCCGGCAAGCTCGATGAATGCGCCGCCCTGTTCCGCGCCACGAATGCCTCCCTCATCGAGCTGGAGCACGACTGGGTGAACGCGCTCTTCCTGGCGGATCGCGCCAACAGCGTCGCGACGATCGTCGCAATCTGGCGATCGGTCGATTCCTACAACAGCTTCATCCGGGGCAACCGGTTTTCCGAGGTGATGCAACAGGTCGGTCGTTATTTCGACGGGGAACCCGAAACCTCGGTCAACGAAGTGCTGGTCGACATGTCCTGGCCCGCCGGCGCTGGCGCCAGCAACATCGCCATCGGGCCGGAATAGACGCGATACCGGTGCGCCACGAGCCCGCAATCGAATCGACATCGAAGCGAGAAACGGCCGTCACAGTCCCTCGTTAATCCGCATTTTCCATCCGGCAAGCCAGCGAGTCGCCGCGAGCGCGCCGGGTTCCTCGGAAAATCCAACGAAAGGGACAAAAGCGATGCGCATCCTCGTCGCAATCGGCTTTTTCGCAGCGGCCGTCCTTCCCGCCGCGGCGCAACAGGAATTCACGGCCACTCTGACCGGCCATGCGGTGCTTCCCGCCGACACCCTCGTACCCGCACCCGCCGATGCGCCTGAGTCGGTGAAGACGTCGGGCAAATTCGCCGGGAAGACGCCCGTCCGGGCCGCCGATGCCCCAGGTGACGGACCTTCGCTGCCGCTGAACGGCCAGCCGGTTCAGGGCTTCTCGGGCATCAGGAAGCTCGACGACGGCACCTTCCTGGTGCTCACCGACAACGGATTCGGTGCCAAGCTCAATTCACCCGACGCCATGCTGATGTTCCATCACGTCACGCCGGACTTCGAGACCGGCGAGGTCGAGATCCTCAAGACCACCTTCCTGAACGATCCCGACAAGGTGGTGCCGTTCCTGATCGCCGGCGAAGCCAGCGACAAGCGCTATCTCACGGGCTGGGACTTCGACATCGAGGGATTCCAGCCGGTCGGCGACAAGATCTTCATCGGCGACGAGTTCGGCCCCTACATCATCGTCGTCGATCGCGAGACCGGCAGGGTCGAGGAATTCTTCGAGACCTTCCTCGGCGACAAGAAGGTGCAGTCGCCCGATCACTACGAATTCCGCCTGTCCGACCCGCATGCCGATGCACCGGCCGTGAACCTGAAGCGGTCGCGCGGCTACGAGGGCTTCGCCGCGTCCGTCGATGGAAAGACGCTCTATCCCCTACTGGAAGGCCCGATCTGGGATGCCGACTCCAAGTCCTACGAGAAGGTCGACGGCACCGAGGCGCTTCGCATTCTCGAGTTCGACGTGGCCGGCCGCAAGTTCACCGGCCGCTCGTGGCTCTATCCGCTCGAGGCTGACGGCAACGCCATCGGCGACTTCAACATGATCGACGAAACCCGTGGCCTGGTCATCGAGCGGGACAACGGGCAGGGCGATGCCGAACTCGCCTGCAAGGATGGCGCGACGGATGGTTGCTTCACCAGCCCGGCCAAACTGAAGCGTGTCTACCTGATCAACATGGATGGCGTCGCCGATGGCGAGCCGGTGAAGAAGGTCGGCTACATCGATCTTCTCAACATCCAGGATCCCGACGGGATCGCCCGAATCGGCAAGCGCGAGGACGGCCGGTTCACCTTTCCGTTCGTGACGATCGAGGACGTGGACCGGATCGACGAGACCCACATCATCGTCGCAAACGACAACAACTATCCCTTTTCCAAGGGTCGTTCGGCGAGCGAACTCGACAACAACGAGTTCGTCACGCTGGAAGTAGGCGAGTTCCTGAAAGCGAAGTAAGCGCGAACCGGATCGAATTGCGCGACGGCCCGCCGGTGATCGGCGGGCCGTTCTCGTCAGTCCGCAAGCCTCGCTGCGTGCCAGGCGACGTGATCGGCCATGAAAGTCGAGATGAAGTAGTAGGAGTGGTCGTAACCAGGCCGCAGATTGAAGGTCAGGTCGATGCCCGCCCTCTCGCAGGCCGCGACGAACGCCTTTGCGTCGAGCTGTTCCGGCAGGAAGTTGTCTGCGCCACCCTGATCGATGAGAATCTCCGGCACCTTCCGTCCGTCTTCGATCAGCGCGGTGGCGTCGTAGCCGCGCCAGGCCGACCGATCGTCGCCGAGGTAGGCCGGAAGCGCCTTCTGCCCCCACGGCACGGCAATGGGATTGGTGATCGGCGCAAAGGCCGAAACCGAGCGATAGGTGTCCGGGTTCTTCAATGCGATCGTCAGCGCGCCATGGCCGCCCATCGAATGCCCGAAGATGGCCTGCCGGGACATGTCCGCGGGAAACTTCCGGGCAATCAGAGGGGGCAGTTCCTCGTTGACGTAGCTGTACATGTTGAAGTTTGGCGCCCACGGCGCTTGCGTGGCATCCAGATAGAAGCCCGCCCCCTGGCCGAGGTCGTAGCCGTCGTCGTCGGCGATGTCGTCGCCGCGTGGAGAGGTATCCGGGCAGACGATGATGATCCCCGCCTCGGCGGCGGCCCGGCGATACTCGCCTTTTTCCATCACGTTGGCGTGCGTGCATGTCAGGCCGGAGAGATACCACAACACGGGGCAGGGGCGGTTTTGGGCCTGCGGGGGCACGTAGACGGCGAAGGTCATCGGGCAGCGGCAGCTTTCCGATTGGTGTCGATAGACCCCCTGGATTCCCTCGAAGGCCCGGTTGGTCGAAATGGTCTCCATTGGCACTGGCCTTTTCGTTGCAATATCGGGCGAACCGTAACCGATCCGGCCGTCAGGCGCTTCCCAGGTCCGCGAGATGCCGGGACAGTTCTGTCAGCGTGTCCTGCATTCGGCCATGTGGATCGAACTCCGGGTCGTAGGCTGTGACGGCGGCGGCATCTATCGGGATGGTGGCGCCGATGACCGAGAGGCAGTCGATCAGATCCTGCGCCAGCAGCCCGGGTCCCGCGGACGCCGAATACAGGTTGGCGTGGCCAACCGCGTCGGGATCGTAGACGTCGGCGTCGATGTGTACGTAAAGCCGCCGGACGCCAAGGCCGCGCAGGCGGTCGAGTTCGGGGATGAGGGCGTTCCCCCGGTCGCTGCGTACCGCCTCCACCGGCACCTGGCCAATGCCCAGACGGGGAAACAACGCGCGTTCTACGGACGACAGGTCGCGCGCCCCGATCATCACCGCGCGCCGTGGATCCAGCGGAACGAAGCCCGGCACGCCGGCCGCGCGGCGCCTCCAGCACTGGCCCACCAGGATCGCCATTCCCATGCCGTCCAGGAACGCGCTTTCGCTCGTCTCGGGCGTCTCGCTCTCCCCGTGCGCGTCGAACCAGAGTACGGCGGTGTCTTCCGTACCAAGTCCCGTCACCGCTCCGATCGCCGCGTAGTTGCAGTTGCCGCTGAGGATCAGCGGGAAGGTGCCCCCGGTGCGTGCCTTCCGGACTTCCTGCGCGACAAGGTCGTGCATTTCGAAAGCCACGGAGTTTTCCGTCGGCAAGGCGAGGGCGCTTTCGAGCGTCGTGACCGTGACATCGCGGCCCTCCTGGCGGATGCGTTCTGCAAGGCCGCTATCGATCAATTGCGCCGATCCCCGCCCCAGGCGCTTCATGCGGTGACCGGAATCGTAGGGTACCGATATCAGGACGATGCTGTCTGCCATGCCGGCCTCCTGTGAAACGTGCGGGCGTCGCCGGCCGGCGTCACACCAGATCTGCTTCGAGGTCGTATTCGCTCGCCTTGGCGACCCGCACCCGGACGATGTCTCCGGGGCTGAGGTCGTCCTCGTGCGGGATGAACACGCCTCCGTCGATTTCCGGAGCGTCCCAGACGGAGCGCCCGGTGGCACCGTCGCCATCGACGCTGTCGATGATCACATCGATTTCGCGCCCGACCCTGGTCTGCAGGCGTGCCGCACTGACCGCCTGGGCGGTCTCCATCAGTGCGTTCCACCGCTCTTCCATGACGTGCGCGGGCACGGCACCCGGCAGGTCGTTCGATGGCGCGCCTTGCACCGGCTCGTATCGGAAGCAGCCGACGCGGTCGATGTCGGACTCTTCCACGAAGTCGAGCAGAGCCTCGAAATCCTCATCCGTCTCGCCGGGGAATCCGACGATGAAGGTCGAACGGATGGCGAGGTCGGGACAGACGTCGCGCCACCGCCGTATGCGCTCCAGCGTCTTCTCGGCATGGGCCGGACGGCGCATTGCCTTCAGAACGTGCGGACTGGCGTGCTGGAAAGGGATGTCGAGGTAGGGGAGGATCTTGCCGTCGGCCATCAGCGGGATCACCTGGTCGACGTGGGGATAGGGGTAGACGTAGTGCAGCCGGACCCAGATGCCCAGGTTTCCCAGTTCGTTCGCCAGATCGAAAAACTTTGACCTTACAAGCCGTCCGCGGAAATCGCTCTCGGCATACTTCAAGTCGACGCCATAGGCCGACGTGTCCTGGCTGATCACCAATAGTTCCTTCACGCCGGCCTTAGCCAGCTTTTCCGCCTCCATCAGCACCCGATTGATCGGTCGCGAGACGAGGTCGCCGCGAAGCTGCGGGATGATGCAGAACGAGCAGCGGTTGTTGCAGCCTTCGGAAATTTTCAGGTAGGCGTAGTGGCGCGGCGTCAGCCGCAGACCGTCCGGCGGCACCAGATGCACGAACGGATCGTGGATTGGTGGTGCCGCTTCATTCACGGCGCCGACCACGGCTTCGTACTGGTGCGGGCCCGTGACGGCCAGGACATCGGGGAAGGCAGCGCGGATTCGGCCTTCCTCGACGCCCATGCAGCCGGTGACGACGACGCGGCCGTTCTCGGCGATCGCTTCGCCGATCGCTTCCAGTGACTCCTGCTTGGCGGAATCGAGGAAACCGCAGGTGTTTACGATCACCACGTCCGCGCCGTCGTAGTCAGGCGACACGGCATAGCCCTGCGATCGCAGCTTCGTCAGGATGCGTTCGGAATCGACCAGTGCCTTGGGGCAACCGAGGCTGACGATACCGACTGTCGGGGCGTCGTGCGACATGAACTGCTACTCTTGTGGCCGGGAGCGGCTTCCCTACACCAAAGACAGGCCCGCGAGCCAGCCCTTCAGCAGATCGACGTCCGTCTGCGTCAGACTGTGGCCGGCGGAAACGGTTTCGTGGCGTATGTCTGCCCCGGCCGCCTCCAGCACCGCTGCGAGGCCGGCGCTGTCGTAGTCGGAGACGATTGGGTCCCGGTCGCCCGACAGGATAAGCACCGGCATTCCGGCCAGGTCCACGGGCTCCTTTGGCACCAGCACCGGCTGCGCGCGCAGCAGCGCGGCGCCGGCAAGGACTCCGGCGCGGCGAAGCATCGTCACCGCAGCGATGTTGGCGCCGTTCGAGAAGCCGACCGCGACGGGCGCGGGAAGGCCGTAGCTCTCCCGCGCCGCAGCGACGAAGTCGGCCAGTTCGTCCGCCCTGACCGCGACGTCTTCCAGGTCGAACTGGCCTTCGGCAAAGCGCCTGAAGAAGCGTGGCATGCCGTTCTCGGACACCTTTCCGCGGGGCGACAGGATCGTCGCCCCGTCGGTGACGTGCCGGGCCAGCGGGATGAGATCGGTCTCGTCGCCGCCGGTGCCGTGCAGCAGCAGCAGCGTCGGGGCGCCGTTCTCTCCGCGTTCGAAGCGGTGGACGAAACCGAGGTCTTTCGTGCTCATGGCATCACTCCAATGGCGGCAGCGCGGCCGCGATCTGCTGGCGCTTCGGCTCGAGCCATTCCGGCAGGCGCAGTTCCTGCCCGAGAGACTCGACCGGCTCGTCGATCGCGAAACCGGGATCGTCGGTTGCGATCTCGAAGAGGACGCCGCCGGGCTCGCGAAAATAGACCGAACGGAAGTAGTTGCGGTCCTTCTGCTCCGTCGTTCCGATCCCCTTGCTGCGCAGCGATTTCGCCATCTCCTCCTGGGCAGCGTCGTCTTCGGCGCGGAAGGCGACATGATGGACTATGCCGCCCGCGAATGCGCCGCGCTGCCAGTCGACCCTGCGAAGGTCGACGACGGCACCGAGTCCTCCGTCGCCGGCAACGAACCGCTGACGTCCGTCTGCCTCGCCGGCCGGCTTGAATCCGAGCACGTCGGTCAGCACGGCCGCCGTCGCCTCGGTGTCGGCGAGCCACAGCGAGACTCCCGAAAAGCCCCGCACGGCATGCTCGGGCGGGATGTCACCGTTGTCATGGCCGGGCAGGGCGCCCGCCCAGTCGGTGCCGACGATCTCGATGAGCATGCCGTCGGGGTCCTTCAGGGCAATGAAGGATTCGTCGAAGCGCTTCTTGGGGAGGTCGTGCTGGATGTTGCGGGCGCTGAGCCGCTCGGCCCACCAGGCAATCGAACCCTTGGGCACGGCAAAGCCGATTTCCTCCGCCTGGCCCGTTCCGTGCCGGCCGCGAGGCATTCCTTCCCAGGGAAAGAATGTCAGAACGCTGCCGGGCTGCCCGGTCGCATCGCCGTAGTACAGGTGCCAGGTGGTGGGGTCGTCGAAATTGACCGTGCGCTTGACCAGCCGCAGGCCGAGTTCCTTCGTGTAGAATCGGACGTTGCCGCGTGCGCTGGTGGCGCCGGCGGTGACGTGGTGAATGCCAACGCTAGTCATGGCGTGCCTCTTTGTGCCGATAACGATGTCTGGAGGATGTTGGCCTCTCATGTCGTTCGCAATGTCGGCGATACAACGCCCCCGAGGACAACGGCTTGTCGCGCCGAACGCAACAATCGAAAGGCCGGAAGGCGCTCCGCACAGTATAGGGCGCCGCTATCGTCGGACGCGGCCATCCGGGAACTCTCCTGCCGGACCGCAAGCGGGTCCCGGCCGGCACCTACAGCAACAGTTCGTCATCGCAGATGACCGGCTCGTCGTCATCGCGGGCCGCGCTCCGCCCGGAACCACTGCCCGCGTAGTGCTTGAGGAACAGCCGGGCGACATGGGCGGCACCTTCCGGCGTCACCGTGCGCAGGTCGTTCGCCACATAGGTTCCGCGGCTCGCAGGGTGGGCGACCACCTCGTAGCCCGGGAAATAGTCGCAGTCCTCATGACGCGCGGCCATGATGTCCGCGGCCACCCGCAGCACCGATTTCATGCCGGTGGCCGCCCTGATGATATGCTTCGTCTCATAGGTCGCGACCGGCGAGACCGGGGATACGGTCAGAATCAGCCGCGCCTTCGGATTGACGTCTCGCAGCCGCTGGAAGAAGGCTTCCAAGTCGGCCACGACGTCGTCCAGCGTGAAGTTCACGAACTCGTGAACGGAAGGGTCGTACCGGCCCGCCGCCACACCGGGGGCGACGGGATAGACGGCGCCGTCGGCCTTGCGCCTCCAGGCTTCTGTGATGCCGAGCGTGAACAGGAAGATTTCGAGCTGTTCGAACATCGCCCGAACCGCCGACAGGTGCGAGCGGCGAGCCTTCAGGACGTCATCCGGATTCTCGAAGCCGCCCGGCTCGACCGTGGGCCGGAACGGATCCGCATAGCGGCCATCCGGCCGCTGCCATACCTCCTCGTCCTCCGCAATGCGGCCGAAAGCACGGTCGAACAACTGCAGCAACTGGCGGGGCGAATAGATGTTGCCGTAGCGGGCCGAATAGATGCCGTACTGATGCGCCCGCGCGTCGTCTTCGGCCATGTCCGGTGGCGCCGGTTCGGCATTGAGGAAGGCCAGCCCCTCCGCGGTGAGGGCTGCCGATATGTGCTGGGCGAAGCAGCTGCCGGCGGTCGCGACCTTGTCCTGAGCATTGATGCTGAACCTGGTGCTGACGACGGGGTCTAGCTCCGACATGTCGATGCCGGCGAGCGCGCGGTGGAAGTGCTGGTGATCGGGGATGTCGGTATAGGGATGACGATCCTTGTCCCTGACCGGAGAAGCCGCAGTCTGCCCCGGTCTGGACCGCCGGGTGTCGAAGTCCGCGAACTCCGGCCACTTCCCCACATTTGCCGCCAGTTCTGCGCGGTCAAATCTTGCGTAGCCTTCGAAGCAGCGTTCGATATAGCCCTCCAGATCCAGGGCCGGAACGGTCAGGCCGAGGTCGGCCCTGAAGGTTTCCGGCACGAAGAACTGGAAGTTGCCCTCGAGACCGAACGTTTCGGCGACTCCCGGATAGACCGGCCAGCCGACGAGCGGACCGTGCGGGTCAGCGAGATAGTTCTCGGGTGTATCGAAGACGGTCCTCAGGCCCAGCCGCGCCGCCAGCATGCGGCACATCTGGGCATGAGCGAACAACTTCGGATGCATCCGGTTCAGCATGAACGCCGGGCCGCGCCGCCAGGCCTCGTACTGTCTGACCATCGGCCAGCCGGTGCGTTCCTCCTGCGACTTCGCGTATGCCGACGTATGGCGCCAGGCGTCCGTGTAGCCGATCCGCCTGAACGTGTCCGGCGTGAACAGCCGCACCGTATCCCCTGCACTGAGCCCCTGGCACCATGCGAAGACGGCAAGCTTCGAATGGTCCAGATTCGCCACGCTTGGGATGCGGGTCTTGCCGACGGTCACGAAGGTCGCGTCCGGGTGGTATGCGTCGCAGCGAATCGTGGGAATCAGCGTCACCTTCTCGATCGGCAGGAAACGACTGACGAGGTTCCAGATAACGTTCAGGACATAGATCTGATCGGCGGCAGCGGCCCTCGATGCGAGATCGGCGAACCATTCGTTCTGATCCACCCCCGGCCACCGTGATTGCTGCAGGTTGACCGGCTCGACATCGAGACCGGTCATGGCGGATAGGCACTCCTGCATCGGCCGGGCCTGACAGTGGCCCACCAGCAGTATCGTCACCGACGTCCCTCCCTGAGGCTTCCCGGATACCGCGCCGCGTGGAACCTCCAGCGTCTCGGCCGACCAGTCGACGCTGCATCGAAATTCCGCCGGGAAAGGCCCCCAATACCAGCAATCGATCCGCCTGAATATCGTCGATCGGAAAGTTGCGGGAGCATGATCGAGCGCATCGCCTTCCGATCGCAAGTCGATAGTATGTGCGCTGTGCGTTCCTGTTGTCCGGCAGTTCACCGCGATGGATGTTCTGGAGCTCTTTCAGCGGCTCGGCCTGGCGCTTGCCATCGGCTTCCTGGTCGGTGTCGAGCGCGGCTGGCGGGAGCGGGGCGAGGCGGAGGGGGCCCGAACGGCGGGGCTGCGCACGTTCGCCTTGACCGGGCTGCTCGGCGGCATTTCCGGTCTTGTCGGTCAGGCGGTGGGCGGCTTGGCATTCGGCGCAGCCTTTCTAGCGTTCTCGTCCATCTTCACGGCCTTCAAGTGGCGCGAGGCCAGACACGACAACGACTACAGCGTCACCGCCATTGTGGCCGCGATGGTGGTCTTCATGCTCGGCGCCTACTCGGTGCTCGGCGAGATGCGCGTCGCCGCGGCGGCAGGCGTCACGGCGGTGGCCCTGCTTGCGTTCAAGTCCGTTCTCCACGCCTGGCTTCGCAGGCTGACCTGGCCGGAGATCAGGTCGGCGATCGTACTCGCTGCGATGACCTTCGTTGCGCTGCCGATCCTGCCGGACAAGGGATACGGTCCCTACTCGGCGATCAATCCCTACGAGATCTGGCTGATGGCGGTGCTGATCGCGGGGGTGTCCTTCGCCGGTTACGTCTTCATCCGCGTCGCCGGCGAGCGGCTCGGTGTCTTGATCGCGGGCGCCGCGGGCGGCCTCGTCGCGTCCACCGCCGCGACGCTCGACCTGGCCCGCCGATCGGCGGCTGGCGGTCACGCCGGCGTTCTCGCCGGCGGTGCGGCAGTGGCAGGCGGCGTGATGTTCCTGCGCGTTCTGGCGGTGGCGACCGTCGTCGATCCGGATCTGTTCGGCGCCCTGTCGGTTCCGCTCGGCGGGGCAGCCGTGACTTCGGGCGGACTCGGACTGGCTCTCGCCATGGCGGGCAGGGACAAGCAATCCGATAGAGGAGCACCGCACCTCGGCAATCCGTTCGATCTTGTGGTCGTGTTCCGCTTCGCGGCGCTGCTGGGGGCCGTCATGCTGGCGGCGTCCATGCTGCGGGCCTGGTTCGGACCGGAAAGCGCGGTCTGGCTGGCGGCCGCCGCGGGGCTGGCCGACGTCGACGCTGTCACGCTGTCGATGGCCCGGCTCGCAGGTGGCGACGTGCCTTCGTCGACGGCGGTGACGGCGATCGTGGTGGTGGCTATGTCGAACTCGCTGTCGAAGGCCGCAATCGGCGGGATTGCCGGCAGTTTCGCTTTCGCGGTCAGGTTCGGCGCGGTCATGGTCGCCGCAGTAATGGTCGCGGCGGCGTTGGTCTGGCTCCTGCCGATCGATCCCGGCGTGGAATTGCCTTAGGAAGCATTTACGGGCGGGGCCGGCACGACTAAAAGACCATGCCTGTCCAGGCCGATCCCAGAACAACAAGGACGTCCCGCGCCGATGTTCTCCAAAATACTGATCGCCAATCGTGGCGAAATCGCCTGCCGCGTCATCAGGACGGCGAGGAAGATGGGCATTGCCACGGTTGCAGTCTACTCGGATGCCGACAAGGATGCGCTGCACGTGGAGATGGCCGACGAGGCCGTGCGTATCGGCCCCCCGCCGGTTGCTGAATCCTATCTGCTGATCGATCGGATCATCGAGGCTTGCCGGGAGACCAGTGCCGAGGCGGTCCACCCGGGATATGGCTTCCTGTCGGAGAACGCGAAGTTCGCCGAAGCGCTGGATGCTGCCGGCATCGCATTCATCGGGCCGCCGACCAACGCCATCGAGGCGATGGGCGACAAGATCGAATCCAAGAAGGTAGCCGACGCCGCCGGCGTCTCGACGGTGCCGGGATATCTCGGTGTGATCGAGGACTCCGAACAGGCAGTGAGGATCGCCGAGGACATCGGCTATCCCGTCATGATCAAGGCGTCCGCCGGCGGCGGCGGCAAGGGAATGCGCGTCGCCTACGATGCGAAGGAGGTGACGGAGGGGTTCACCCGGTCGAAGTCGGAAGCCAGGTCCTCGTTCGGCGATGATCGGGTGTTCGTGGAGAAGTTCATCGAGAACCCGAGACACGTCGAGATCCAGGTGCTCGGCGACAAGCACGGCAACGTCGTCTATCTCGGCGAACGGGAATGCTCGATCCAGCGCCGCAACCAGAAGGTCGTCGAGGAGGCGCCGTCGCCGCTGCTCGATCCCGCAACGCGCAAGGCCATGGGGGAGCAGTCCGTGGCGCTCGCCAAGGCGGTCGGGTATTTCTCCGCCGGCACGGTCGAGTTCGTCGCGGGACAGGACAAGTCGTTCTACTTCCTGGAAATGAACACTCGCCTCCAGGTCGAGCATCCGGTCACCGAACTGGTTACCGGGATCGACCTCGTCGAGCAGATGATCCGGGTGGCGGCGGGCGAGCCGCTGCCGTTTGCGCAGGACGATATCGTGCTCGATGGCTGGGCAATCGAATCCCGCGTCTATGCAGAAGATCCCTATCGCAACTTCCTCCCTTCCATCGGCCGGCTGGTGCGGTTGCAGGCGCCTCAGGAGGGGACCGACGATGAGGGCCTGACGGTGCGCGTCGATACCGGCGTGCAGGAGGGTGGCGAGATCTCGATGTTCTACGATCCGATGATCGCCAAGCTCGTGACGCACGGCCCGGACAGGGAGTCGGCGATCCGTCACATGAGCAAGGCGCTCGACAGCTATTACATCGATGGCATCCAGCAGAACATTCCGTTCCTGTCGGCGCTGATGGACCACCCGCGCTGGATCGCCGGCAACCTGTCGACCGGCTTCATCTCGGAAGAGTACCCCGACGGGTTCCATCCGCGCGATCCGGACCGCCAGGCCGAACGTGTGATCTGCGCGGTGGCGGCATGCGTCGACCACCTTCAGAACTCGCGCCGCCGTTCGATCACCGGCCAGATGACGGTCGGCGGCTACCGGTTCCCGAGCCGGCGCGTCGTGCGCCTCGACGGCCGCGAGGTGATGCTGTCGGTCTCCGGCGAGTTCCCCGACTTTTCGGTCGCGTTTGCGGCCGATGAGGACGGGTCCGCCGTCCGCGTGCACTCGCACTGGGTGCCGGGTATGGCGGTGTGGGCCGGGACGATCGATGGCGAGCAGGTGTCGGTCCAGGTGCGGCCAACGCTGACCGGATATTCGCTCGCTCACCGCGGGGTTGCGCTCAAGGCAGACGTGTTTACGGAGCGCGAGGCGGAACTCGCCGCACTGATGCCCGAGAAGACTCCGCCGGACACCTCCAGGATGCTGCTTTGCCCGATGCCCGGGCTGGTCGTCTCGATCGCGGTCGAGGAGGGCCAGGAGGTGAAGGCCGGCGAGACGCTTGCCGTTGTCGAGGCAATGAAGATGGAAAACGTGCTGCGCGCCGAGCGCGACGGTGTCGTCTCCAGGATCCACGCTCAGCCTGGCGCGAGCCTCGCGGTCGATGCCGTGATCATGGAATTCGAGTAGGGCCGATCGCGCCGGGTCTCACCACGTCGACTCCCCGGATCCGGGGGGAAGGAAACTGATATGCGCATGTTGTCTGGGCTGTTGAAAAAATTCGTCCGCAACGGCCGCATGCGCCTCTACGACGCCGGCGGGACCCTGCACGAATTCGGCTCCGGCGAGAACGGCCCCACAGTCACGGTGCGGCTGCACGACGCCGCCCTGCACAGGAAACTTGCGCTCAATCCGGAACTGGTGGCCGCCGAAGCCTACATGGACGGCACGCTGACCTTCGAGGATGGCTCCAGCGTCCACGATTTCCTGACGCTGTTCTCCGTCAATCGGTCCGGCCTCGCTTCGGCCGGCTCGCAGAAGCTGCTGCGCCGGGCCTGGCGCGGCCTGAAGCGGTGGCAGCAGGCGAACCCGCTGGGCGTCGCGGCGAAGAACGTCCGCCATCACTACGACCTGTCGACCGACCTCTACCGGCTGTTTCTCGACGAGGGGCTGAACTATTCCTGCGCCTACTTCCGCGACCCGGAGAAGGACACGCTGGAGGAGGCCCAGGTCGCCAAGCTCGTGCACATCGCCGCCAAGCTGCGTCTGGAACCGGGCATGACGGTCGCCGAGATCGGCTCGGGCTGGGGCTCGCTGGCGATCCAGCTGGCGCGGTGCGGCGCGCAGGTAACGGCCATCAATGTTTCGCCTGAGCAGTTGAAGATCTCCCGTCAGCGTGTGGAGGAGGCCGGTGTCGCCGACAGGGTGACGTTCTTCGAGCGCGACTACCGGGAGCTCGACGGCAAGTTTGACCGGGTCGTCTCCGTCGGAATGATGGAGCACGTCGGTGTCCGACATTTCGACGAATATTTCGGCAAGGTCCGGGATCTTCTGACCGACGACGGCTTCGCGATGATCCACGCCATCGGCCGCATGACGCCGCCGGGCACGACCGGGCCGTTCATCCGCAAGTACATCTTTCCAGGCGGCTACGTGCCGGCGCTGTCGGAGGTTTTCGCATCGCTGGAGCGCGTCGGGCTGTGGGCGGCCGACAACGAGATCCTGCGGCTGCACTACTACTATACGATCAGGCACTGGCGGGAGCGCTTCGCCGCCAACCGGGACAAGGCGATCGAGCTCTACGACGAGCGCTTCTGCAGGATGTGGGAGTTCTATCTCTCGGCGGTGGAACTCGGCTTCCTGCACGGCTCGAACATGGTGTTCCAGCTCCTCTTGTCGCGCGAGCGCGACGCCGTGCCGATCATCAGGGACTTCATCGTGGACGACGAGCGGGCAATGCTGACGCCCGCTCCGAAGTCGGCGGCGAAACGGCAACCGAAGGTGAAGCCGAAAACTGCCACCAGGACCGCGCCGAAAAGCCCCCGCGCACGCAAGAAAGCGGAGTAGGGAACGCGCCTGGCGCACCGAGACTTAGTCTGGAAGTTCGTCCAACATCGGGACGTCGGCGAGGTCGAAATCCCAATCCGCCTTGCTCGCCATGAAGATGTGGGCATCCGGGCGCTTCGGCACCGGACTGTCGAGGCAGCCCGCCGGGACCTTCACGATTCCATGTTCTTCGTTCAGGGTCGGCACCGGCGACCCGCATATGGAACAGAAACACGAAACGCGGCGGCTTTCCGGAACCCGGTAGGCTTTCACCTCGTCCGCACCCGCCAACCATTCGAACCGCTCCGGCGACAGGAACAGGTTGGCGGCGTGTGCCGTGCCCGAACCCTTGCGGCAGCGTTGGCAGTGGCAGAGAAAGAATCGCTCGAACTCTCCGTCGAATTCGAAGCTCACGGCTCCGCACAGGCAGGAGCCGCTATAGCGTGCGGTCATGCAGTGATCTCCCTCATCGTCCCGTCGCGGCTGCCGTCGAGGTCGTGTGACCTGTGCGGCATCCGGTCTGCGTAGGCCGGTTCCAATCACGAACCGCGTTTCCTATTGTCTCCGCGCGGCATATTGAGGATCGGCAGGATCCGATGAAACAGCAAACTGTGCACGTGCGCATAGAGGGGCGGGTGCAGGGTGTCTATTTTCGCGCCTGGACAGTCGAGAACGCCCGCAGGCTCAACTTGAACGGCTGGGTCCAGAACCGCCGTGACGGCGATGTCGAGGCGGTGTTTTCCGGCGACCAGGAGGCCGTCGCGACCATGCTCGGCCTTTGTGAAGACGGACCGCGCGACGCAGTGGTGACTTCGGTGCGGATTGTTTCCGAGGGAGGCGCCGCGCCGGATGGCTTCAGCGTTCGGCCGACGCTCTGACAGTCCGCGCGAATACGTCTTCAAACGTCGACTTCAGCGCCATGTCGACCTCCGGCATCGTCACGACGCGGCCAAGGTCGGCAAGGCTGGTGACGCCGTAACCGGCGATGCCGCACGGAACGATGCCGCCAAAATGCTCCAGATCCGGCTCCACGTTGATGGCAATGCCGTGGAAAGACACCCACCGTCGCACCCGGATGCCGATCGCCGCGATCTTGTCTTCGATAGCCGGCCCCTTGTCCGGCCGTCGCACCCACACGCCGATCCGGCCGTCGCGGATCTCGCCGTCGACGTTGAACTCCGCCAACGTTCGAATCACCCATGCCTCCAGGTCTTCGACGAAGCGGCGGACATCCCGGCCGCGGCGGGTGAGATCGAGCATCACGTAGACGACGCGCTGGCCGGGGCCGTGATAGGTCCAGCGGCCGCCCCGGCCGGTCCTGTGAACCGGGAAGCGGGCGGCTTGCAGCAGTTCCGCATCGTCGGCGCTGGTGCCGGCCGTGTAGAGGGGAGGGTGCTCGACGAGCCAGACGAGTTCGGAGGCCTCGCCGGCTGCAATCGCGGCGACCCGCGCCTCCATTGCGGCGACCGCGTCGACGTAGCTCACCAGTCCGTCGCTGATACGCCACTCGACAGGGGCGACCTCCTCGGCACGGGATGCCGCGGAGATCTCGGGAACCTGAACCTCGATACCAGTCATTTGCCCACCGCGATTGCCGGCACGAGCCGGCACCGGAGCAGATAGGAGAACGCAGGGCGCCGCATGTCCACTCCCGGCGCGGGTCGCTGTGATCCCCTGATATGATGCCTTCGTTTCCAAGGGCAATCGGTTCGTCAAAAGTACATGACGCCTTCGCCCCTTGTGAGCGCCCACGGCGTTTGCTACATCACCGCGCAACACGTCGGCCGTCGCGCCGGCGCGGATACTGCGGTCGTGGCGGAATTGGTAGACGCGCAGCGTTGAGGTCGCTGTGGGGTAAAACCCGTGGAAGTTCGAGTCTTCTCGACCGCACCATCCAAGATCCTCGAATGCCCCGTCCGGAAGGACGGCGGGCGCTCGAGGCAAATCACTCCCGATAGCTTGCCGCCAGGGTCGGTCGCGGCCTGATGCAGGCGGAGACGGAACGCGTCGATTGCGTCGTGGTCGGTGCAGGTGTCGTCGGTCTTGCGGTGGCCCGCGCGCTGGCCCTCTCGGGTCGCGAGGTGATTGTCCTCGAAGGCCAGTCGGCGATCGGCACGGCGACGTCCAGCCGCAACAGCGAGGTCATCCATGCCGGCATCTACTATCCGCCGGGCAGCCTGAAGGCCGAACTCTGCGTCGCGGGAAAGCTCGCCCTCTACGACTATTGCGCCGCGAACGGCATTCCCCACAAGCGTCTGGGCAAGCTGATCGTCGCGTCAGACAAGGATCAGGTGCCGCGTCTGGGTGAACTCAAGGCCCGCGCCGAGGCCAACGGTGTCGGCGATCTGGAACTGTTGGGAAGATCGGCGGCGCTGCGTCTGGAACCGGCTCTCAAGGTGGAGGAGGCGCTTCTGTCGCCGTCGACGGGCACGATCGACAGTCATGCCTACATGCTGGCGCTGCAGGGCGATCTGGAGGATGCCGGCGGAGCGATTGCCTTCCGTACGCCGATGGAAGGTGGTGAACTCCTCTCGGATGGTGTCGTGGTCCGCACCGGTGGCGTGGCGCCGATTCGGCTGAAGGCGCGCCTTCTGGTCAATGCGGGGGGGCTGACGGCCCACCGTATCGCCGCCTCGATCGACGGCATCCCGCCCGGTTCTGTTCCGCCTGTCGGTTTCGCCAAGGGCAACTATTTCCTGTTGCAGGGAAAGAGCCCGTTCTCGCGGCTGATCTATCCCGTTCCCGAGCCGGGCGGGCTGGGGGTGCATCTGACGCTGGACATGGGTGGCCAGGCCCGTTTCGGGCCCGACGTGGAATGGATCGACGACTTCAGCGACCAGCCGGGCCGCGAACCCGACTACAGAGTCGATCCGCAGCGGTCGCGGCCTTTTTACGCCGCAATCCGCAACTATTGGCCCGGGCTTCCGGACGGCGCTTTGCAGCCGGACTATTCGGGTGTGCGGGTGAAGCTGGACGGCGCGGCAAGCCCGGACTTCCGGATCGAGACGGCAGGACGTGGTGCGGTGATCAACCTGTTCGGATTCGAGTCTCCCGGTCTGACCGCGTCGCTTGCAATAGGGCGCCGGGTTGCGGAGCTTGCCGCCGCGTTCTAGCCGGAGCGGGAGCATGTTTCTGCTTTCCGGTGGATAGTTTGAGAGTTTAGGCCCACCAGATCATGTTGGCGCCCGTGCGGATTTGCAGCCTGGCGGGTGTCATGTAGACCTCTGGCCGTCTAGAACGGGCTACGGGCGTTATCCGTTCGGCCGATCAGCCGATAACAATCGAGGGGTGCGGCGTGCAGGAGCACGTGGAACAGGCAGCGCCGTCCGAATCCGCTGGCGCGATCGCCGTGCGCGACGAGAATGGTGCCATCGCGGCACCGTTCCTTGCCGCCGTCAGCGGTGCGGTCGCCCGCGATGATGCCGGCGAACTGCGCGCGCTGTGCCTGGAGCGGCACGAGGCGGATATCGCCGACCTCGTGGAGCAGTTGGAGCCCGACGAGCGGCCGAAGTTCATCCAGCTGCTCGGCGAAGACTTCGACTACGCCGTCCTCACGGAAGTCGAGGACACTATCCGCGAGCAGATCCTCGAGGCGCTGCCGTCCGCCGCCGTCGCCGAGGGTGTGCGCGACCTGGAATCCGACGATGCCGTCTACATCCTCGAAGACCTCGAGGAGGACGAGCAGCAGGAAATCCTGGCGCAGATCCCGGACTTCGAGCGGGCGCTGCTGAAGCGCAGTCTCGACTATCCGGAAGACAGCGCCGGCCGTCGGATGCAGACGGACCTGATCGCCGTCCCGCCGTTCTGGAACGTCGGACGAACGATCGACTACATGCGTGATTCCGACGATCTCCCCGACGAATTCTATGAGATTATCGTCGTCGACCCGTCGTTCAAGCCGATCGGCAAGGTCGCGCTCAATACCCTCCTCAGGACCAAGCGGCCCGTCCTGATCGAGACAATCATGGATGCGCCGGTCCATACCGTGCGCGCTGATCTCGACCAGGAGGAGGCGGCCCACCTGTTCGAGCGCTACAACCTGGTCTCGGCGGCCGTCGTCGACGATCACGAACGCCTGGTCGGGGTATTGATGTTCGACGACATCGTCGACGTCATCCAGGAGGAGGCGGAAGAGGACATCCGCGGCCTTGCCGGCGTCGGCGACGAAGAAATCTCCGATACGTTCCTCTATACCGCCCGCAGCCGCTTCACCTGGCTGCTTCTCAACCTTGTCACCGCCGTGCTGGCGTCCCTGGTCATCGGCATGTTCGACGCGACCCTGCAGCAGATGGTGGCGCTGGCCATCCTGATGCCCATCGTCGCCTCGATGGGGGGCAATGCCGGCACCCAGACGATGACGGTCGCCGTGCGCGCGCTGGCGAGCCGGGAACTGGGCGGCTACAACATCCGGCGCTTCGTGACACGCGAAATGCTTGTCGGGATCGTCAACGGCTTCCTCTTTGCGATCATCATCGGGTTCGTGGCATCCGTCTGGTTCACGAACATCCAGCTCGGCGCAGTCATCGCCACGGCGATGATCGTCAACATGTTTTGTGCGGGCCTCTTCGGCATCGCGATTCCGGTCGGCCTCGACAAGATCGGCGTCGACCCGGCGATCGCCTCCACGGTGTTCCTCACGACTGTTACAGATGTTGTTGGATTCTTTGCTTTTCTGGGCCTCGCCACGATCTTGCTTATGTGAAACGGAAGTGCAATGACGACCGTTATGCACTCGCCCGTTCGCACAGCCGTGGTCGGCTTGGGATATTTCGGCCGGTTCCACGCAAAGCATCATGCTGCGAACCCGGGAGTGCAGCTCGTCGCGGTCTGTGACGTCGATCCGCGCCGCGCCGCGGAGGTCGCCGGCGAGTTCGGCGGTGCACCCGTGTCCGATCATCGTGAACTGCTGGGCAAGGTCGATGCCGTGTCGGTCGCAGTGCCGACTTCGATGCATTTCGACGTCGCGCGCGAGTTCATCGAGGCGGGCGTCCATGTCCTGGTCGAGAAGCCGATCACCGACGATGTCGGCGCGGCCGACCGGCTCGTGGCCCTGGCGGAGAATCGGGGCGTCGTCCTCCAGGTCGGCCACATCGAACGGTTCTCCGCCGCCTTCAGGGCGCTGGAGGAGAAGGTCGAGCGGCCGCTGTTCATCGAAAGCCGGCGAATCTCGCCATGGAAGCAGCGGGCCACCGATGTCGACGTGGTGCTCGACCTGATGATCCACGACATCGACATCGTGCTCGGCCTCGTCGCCGCTCCGGTCGAAACGGTCCAGGCAGTCGGTGCGCCGGTTCTGAATGCTAGTGAGGACATCGCCAACGCCAGGCTCACCTTTGCCAACGGTGCGGTGGCCGACATCACGGCGAGCCGGATCGCCAGCAAGACCGAACGGCAGCTCCGGCTGTTTCAGCGCGACAGCTATCTGGTGTGCGATTTCGTCGACCATCGGGTAACGCGATTCACCCGCGATCCCGGTATCGAGCCCGGAGAGGCTGCGACGCATGGCCCCAATGCGATCTCGATGGAATCGTGGGATATCGCCCGCGAAGACAGTCTGGGAAACGAGATCGCCGAGTTCCTGGACTGCATCGTGACCAAGCGCCGGCCGACGGTCGATGGCCGGGTAGGGCGCGATGCCCTACATGTCGCGATGTTGATCACCGACAGTATCCGAAGCCACCGCGCGCGAATCGAAGCGAGCCTGGCGGGTTAGCGGTCCGACAAGGAGAATTCAGCAGTGGCGACAGCAGGGTCTTTGGCAACGGTCGTGTCGGAACAGCCCGTCACCTCGGTAGGACTGTTCGATCTCACGCGCCAACGCGACCGCCTGGGTGTGCGCATCGAGGCGCGGATCGACGACGTCCTCAAGCACGGCCAGTTCATCCTGGGACCCGAAGTCGAGGAACTGGAACGCAATCTCGCCCAGTTCGCCGGCGCCAGGCACGCGATCGGTGTCTCGAGCGGCCGCGACGCCCTCACCATGGCCATGATGGCGCTCGGCGTCGGTCCCGGCGACGCGGTCTTCGTGCCCGGCTTCACGTTTTCCGCCAGCGCGGCCTCGATCGCCCCGCTCGGCGCGGAACCGGTGTTCGTCGACGTCGACGCGAACACGTTCAACATGGATCCGTCTTCCCTGGAGACAGCGATTGCGGCGGTCGAGGCCGAGGGCCGGCTCAATCCGAAGGTCGTCATGCCTGTCGACCTCTACGGCTTGCCTGCCGACTACGCGACGATCTCGGGGATCGCGGCGCGCCACGGCATGCGAGTGCTGGCGGACGCCGCACAGAGCTTTGGCGGCCAGGTCGGCAACAAGCATGTCGGCACGCTCGCACCGATCACCGCGACGAGCTTCTATCCGACAAAGCCGCTCGGCGCCTACGGCGACGGCGGGGCGATCTTCACCGAGGACGACGAACTGGCCGAAGCGGTGAAGATGATCCGCACCCATGGCCGGCAGGGCGATGGCGACGAAGCGCTGCGGATCGGCATGACCGGTCGCCTCGACACGATCCAGGCAGCGGTCCTTCTGGTGAAGCTGGAAGCGTTCGGCGAGGAACTGGTGCGGCGTCGTCAGGTGGCGGCCGCCTATACCGAGCAGTTGTCCGGCAGCTTTGCGACGCCCAGGATACCGGATCTCTTCGAAAGTGCCTGGGCCCTGTATACGATCCGGGTGGCGGACCGCGACAGGGTGCGCGAGAAGCTGGCCAGGGCCGGCGTCGGTACCGGGCTGTTCTATCGTGTCGCCCTTCATCGCCATCCCGCGTTTGCGCAATGGGCGCCGGAAGGGCTCGAGCTTCCCGTGACCGAACGCCTGGTTCAGGAGGTGTTGAGCCTTCCGATCCACGGTGACATCGAGGATCGCGAGATCGCCTTCGTCGCCGAGCAGCTTCGCGAGGCCGCGGGGTGATCGCCGAGGCCGTCGTTCGACCGCTGGCGCCGCAGGATCGCACCGACTGGGACGAACTTTGGCAGGGTTACCTGACATTCTACGACGAGCCTCTGCCAAACGAGATCTCCGAGCGAACCTGGGCGCGCCTCATGGACCCGCAGTTCGACATGAACGGGATCTGCGTCAGCGACGGCACCCGGATCGTCGGAATCTGCCACTACCTTTTCCATCCCTCCACCTGGTCGGAGGGCCCCTATTGCTATCTTGAGGACTTGTTCGTCGATCCGAATGTCCGCGGCTCCGGCTTCGGCAGGAAACTGATCGAAGCCGTCTATGAGGCTGCCGAGGCGCGTGGCGCTGGCCGCGTCTACTGGGCCACGCAGGAATCCAACGAAACCGCCCGCCGGCTGTACGACCGGATTGCCACGCTGACACCCTTCGTCCAGTACGCCCGCTGACACTGCTGAGAGGGCGCGGAAGCCTGTCCGGCGCATCTTCCCGCCGCGATCGCCGGCGCCTTGTCTGAAAATTTACCGTTTCGCGTTACCTTGGCTTAACCAGAATGGGGCTGGTTATGGTGTGCGGCTTGGGGCGGCCGCCAAGGGATTGGCGACAACGGCGACACAGTCGGACAGGCAATGATTTTCCCAAGCAGTACAGTGCATAAAGCGCCGCGCGGCGGCGTCCGCGCAATCGCGCGCCTGGCGGCGGTAGCGCTCGTTTCTCTGGTGAGCGCCTGCGCCGGATTTGAGCCGCCGCTTCCCAAGCCGACGGATTTCCGGGTCCACGGCATCGATATCTCGCGCTATCAGGGCGAGGTCGACTGGGAGAAGGCCTCTCGCGGTGGAGTCCAGTTCGCCTGGATCAAGGCGACCGAAGGCGGCGATTACCTGGACCCGATGTTCTACACCAACTGGTACGCCGCAAAGGTTGCCGGCGTCCCGCGCGGTGCCTACCACTTCTGGTATTTCTGCCGACCGGTGGAAGAGCAGCTCGCCTGGTTCATCGCCAACGTCCCGAACGATCCCGACGCACTGCCGCCGGTGATCGACATGGAATGGAACAACGAGTCCAAGACCTGTCGCCGCCGCCCGCCTGCCTCGGAACTTCTGAGAGATATCAAATACTTCGCGGATGGGCTTGAAGAGTATTATGGCAAGCGGCCGGTCATCTATACCTCGGTCGACTTTCACGAGGACGTCCTCGTGGGGGCGTTCAACGGCCACCACATGTGGGTCCGCAGCGTCGCCGGACATCCCAGCCTCAGATACGGCAATCGCCGCTGGACGTTCTGGCAATACACTGCCGAAGGCTCGGTGCCGGGCATCGACGGCAACGTCGACCGCAATGCCTTCGTGGGGACGGAAACCGACTGGCGGCAATTCCTGAAGGGACGCTACTGACCGCGTCCCGGAGCTCCCTGCAGGCTGAATAGCCCTCTGCCGTAGATACTGTAACTATCAGGAAATAATTGATTTTTCCAGAATATTGACTTTTACGTCAAAGTCAAAGATCGTGTCGGCGCACAGGATCTGGCAATGCGCGCGCTGTACACGATTACCGACCTGACCCGCGAATTCGAGGTTACAACGCGGACTCTGCGCTTCTACGAGCAGCAGGGTCTGATCGATCCGCTCCGCCGCGGACGAACGCGTCTCTACCGGCCGGCCGACAGAACCCGGTTGAATCTGATCCTGCGCGGCAAGCGGCTGGGGTTCTCGTTGGCGGAGATTCGGGAAATCGTCGACATGTACGATGCACCTCCCGGCGAGCACGGACAACTTACGCTGCTGGTGGACAAGATCGCCCGGAAGCGGACCGAACTCCAGGCCCGGCGGCACGACATCGACCAAACGCTCGCCGAACTGGACGCAGTCGAGGCAGGCTGTCGCGATCGTCTCGCGAAGATCCCGAAGGGGCGGCAGTGACGAGCTTCGAGCCGCGGGACCCGGAGTGGGAGGGGCGCGTGCGCGCCAGCTTTAGCCGTCAGGCCTTCATGGCGGGGCTTGGAGCCGAGATCGCGCATCTGGCACCCGGGGAAGTCGATCTGGTGCTGCCTTACCGGCCTGATCTAACACAACAGCACGGCTTCTTCCACGCCGGAGCGACTACGACGATCGCCGACTCCGCGTCGGGATACGCCGCGCTGTCGCTCTTTCCAAGGGGGACCGGCGTCCTGACCACCGAGTTCAAGGTCAACCTGCTCAATCCGGCGCGCGGGCAGAGACTGGTGGCGGAGGGCCGTGTCGTGAAGCCGGGGCGCACCCTCACGGTCTGCAGGTCGGATGTATTTGGAATCGAGGGCGATTGCCGGACCCATGTCGCCACGGCCCTGTTGTCGATGATCTGCCTGGAAGGTCTCGAGGATTGACGAGCGACCGGCAGGGGCGGTTGCGTTAGGATGCGGCGAACGCCGGCAAGGGCGGCGACAGCTTCGGGAGGACGTCATGCAGGATCCGGGCGCGACCCACGAGGTCTTCAACCAGGTTCCGCCGCTCGAAGGATTCAATGCGTTCCTTGGTGATCCGGCGCTGAAAGAGGCGGTGGATCGCGAAGGCGGCGGCTGGGGCCGCGAGCGGCTTTCCGCTCTCGGCGAGTGGGTCGCCAGCAGCCGCACCCAGGAGCTGGCGCGGCTGGCAAACACCTGGCTGCCCGTCCTGAAGACCTTCGACCGGTACGGCAACCGCATCGACGAGGTCGAGTTCCATCCCGCTTATCACGAACTCCTGGGCAAGGCGATCGCGGAGGAGATCCACGCGCTGCCCTTTGCCGACCCGCGGTCGGGCGTCTATGTCGTGCGCGCCGGTCTGCATTTCCTCTACAACTTCGCCGAAATCGGCGTGCTGTGCCCGGTGACGATGACTTTCGCGGCCGTTCCGACGTTGCGACAGCAGCCGGAGATCGCCGCCGAGTGGGAGCCGCGGATCGTTTCGGATCACTACGATCCCCGGTTCATGCCGGCACCGGGGAAGACCGGCGCGCAGATCGGCATGGCGATGACCGAGAAGCAGGGCGGTTCGGACGTGCGGGCGAACACCACGCGTGCGGTGCCGCTGAACGGTGGGGGACCGGGCGGGGAATACCTGCTGACGGGGCACAAGTGGTTCTGCTCGGCGCCGATGTGCGACGGCTTCCTGACACTTGCCAACACCGATGCGGGCCTGACCTGCTTCTTCGTGCCGCGATGGACGCCGGACGGCGAGCGCAACGTCTTCCTGATCCAGCGGCTGAAGGACAAATTGGGTAACAAATCCAACGCGTCCTCCGAAATCGAGTACCGGGATACCTGGGCCCGGATGGTCGGCGAGGAGGGGCGCGGCGTGCGCACCATCATCGAGATGGTCCACCACACCCGCCTGGACACGGGCATCTCGGCGGCCGGGATCATGCGCAACGCGGTGGCGCGGGCCATTCATCATGCAAGCCATCGCAGCGCCTTCCAGAAGAAACTGGTCGACCAGCCGGCGATGCGGCGGGTGCTGGCCGACGTCGCGCTGGAGAGCGAAGCCTCCACGGCGCTGGCGATGCGGGTTGCGCGCGCCTTCGACCAAGGCGGAAAAAACGAGGCGGAACAGGCATTTGCGCGCATTTCCGTAGCCGTCGCTAAGTTCTGGCACTGCAAGCGCTGCCCCGCGCTGGTCGCCGAGGCGCTGGAACTGCACGGGGGCAACGGCTACGTGGAGACGGGCGAAATGGCCCGGCTCTACCGCGAGGCGCCGCTCAACGGGATCTGGGAGGGATCGGGCAACGTCATGGCCCTCGACGTGCTGCGCGCCATCGCCAGGGATCCGACTGCGCTGACAGCGGTGATGGACGAGATGGAACTCGCCGCCGGGGCCGACCGGCGCTTCGATCGACACCTTGAGAAACTCAAGCAACGGATTGTGGACAAACGGTTTTCCGAATCGCATGCGCGGCAGATCGCGATGGAATTGGCGCTTGGCCTGCAGGCGTCGCTGTTAGTGCGGTTCGCGCCCGGCTACGTGGCGGACGGGTTCTGCGCGACGCGTCTGGAAGACGGAATCGGTTTGGCGTTCGGTCTGCTGCCGGACGGCCTCGACGAAGCGGCGATCGTCGAGCGGGCCCGCCCGATGCCCGACTAGGGTGTGTCAGGACTGTGCCAAGACCCTGCCAGGAGAGTGCCAGGAGAGTGCCGGGAGAGTGCCGCCGGTGTGCCACGGCCGTTACGACCAGACGAGAGGCAATGAGATGCGCCCGAACGACTACCCGACGCTGAATTTCGACCTCGGCGAGCATGCCGACATCCTGCGCGACATGGTGCGCTCGTTCTCCGACGACGAGATCGCGCCGATCGCCGCCGAGATCGACCGGACCAACGAGTTCCCGCGCGGTCTCTGGCCGAAGCTCGGCAGCCTCGGTCTGCTCGGGGTGACGGTGGAGGAGGAGTACGGCGGCTCGGGCATGGGATATCTCGAGCACTGCATCGCCATGGAGGAGATCAGCCGCGGCTCGGCGTCGGTCGGACTGAGCTACGGCGCGCACTCCAACCTGTGCGTGAACCAGATCCGGCGCAACGGATCGGACGAGCAGAAGCGGCGCTACCTGCCGAAGCTGATTTCCGGCGAGCATCTCGGCGCGCTGGCGATGTCGGAGCCGGGAGCCGGATCCGACGTGGTCTCCATGCGCACCCGCGCCGAGAAGAAGGGCGACCGCTGGATCCTCAACGGCTCGAAGATGTGGATCACCAACGGGCCGGCGGCAGACACGCTGGTGATCTATGCCCGCACCGACCCCGACGCCGGACCGCGGGGCATCACGGCGTTCCTGGTGGAAAAGGGCTTCAAGGGATTCTCCACCGCGCAGAAGCTCGACAAGCTGGGTATGCGCGGGTCGGACACCGGCGAACTGGTGTTCGACAATTGCGAGGTGCCGGAGGAGAACGTGCTGGGCGAGGTCGGCCGCGGCGTCAACATCCTGATGTCGGGCCTCGACTACGAGCGCATCGTGCTGGCGGCGGGACCGATCGGCATCATGCAGTCCTGCATGGATGTGGTGCTGCCCTACATGCACGAGCGCAAGCAGTTCGGCCAGCCGATCGGCGAATTCCAGCTCATGCAGGGCAAGCTCGCCGACATGTACACGCGGATGAACGCCTCGAGGGCCTACGTGTACATGGTGGCGAAGGCCTGCGACCGCGGCGAGACCACCCGCAAGGACGCCGCCGGTGCGATCCTCTATGCGGCGGAGACCGCGACGTGGATGGCGCTGGAGGCGATCCAGTGCCTCGGCGGCAACGGCTACATCAACGAGTATTCGACGGGCAGGCTGCTGCGCGACGCCAAGCTCTACGAGATCGGCGCCGGCACCAGCGAGATCCGCCGCTGGCTGATCGGCCGTGAGCTGTTTCAGGAGACGAGCTGACCCGCGACCGGGCCGTCGGCCTTCCTCATCGGGCCGACCGGTGGCCGGCCCGCACAGGCGGCAATTGCTGAACCGCTTCAAGAAAACAATTGAGGTCATTCCCCGACGTCACTATTGACGGGACGCCTTACACGACGCCTGCCCGGGGGGACTTGCCGTCGCCATGAGCCTCGATACGATCACGATCGCCGCGATGTCGGTGACGCTCTGTGTGCCGGTCATCGTCCTGCTGTACATGTCCTGGCTGTCGCACCGGGAGGAGCCGGCGCAACTGTGGTGGTGCGCCAGTTTCGTCGCGCTGCTGTTTGCTTTGGGCTTCTACGGGCCGCGCGGCTACATCTCCGACTTCGTGACCATCGACCTCGCCAACGCGATGGTCCTGCTGAGCATCGGGCTGGCGCTGGTCGCGGCACGATCCTTCAACGGCCGGGGCACACCGCTCTGGGTCTTCCTGGCGGCCCCGGCGCTGTGGATCGCGCTGTGCCGCATTCCCGAATTCCGCGACTACGGCGCCTACCGGATGGCCGTTTTCTCCGTTTTCAATGGAACCATCGGGCTCGCCGTCGCCGTGGAGTACTGGCGGGGCAGGGCGGAGCGGCTGGCGACCCGCTACATGATGGTAGCGACGTTCCTGCTGCTGGTTGGCGTCTACGTGTGCCGGCTCGTCATGGTCGCGGTCATGCCGCTGGCCGACCCGCGCGAGTATTTCCATGCGAACCTGTGGACAATGCTGCTGATGCTGGCGTCCGTGGTGGTCACCATGGCGATCGCCATCCTGGCCATTGCGATCGTCAACGAGCGATCCGAGGCGACGCAGCGGCGCCTCGCCGAAATCGACCCGTTGACCGGCGTATCGAACCGCGGCGGCGCACTCCGGCAGATCAAGGCCGGACTTGCGAAGGAAGGGGCCGGTGGCGCAGCCGTCCTGATGTTCGACCTCGATCACTTCAAGCGAATCAACGACCACTACGGCCATGCCACCGGGGATGAAATGCTGCGCCGATTCTCCGAGGTCGCGGCGTCGAACATGCGCGATGGCGATGCCTTCGGCCGGATCGGCGGGGAGGAATTCCTGGGATTCCTTGCAGATGTCGACCAGGACGCCGCGCTGAGCGTGGCGGAGCGCATCCGCCAGGCGTTTGCCGCGATCGGCGTCGCCGACGGCGAGGCGCAGGTTCCCGCGACCGTCAGCATCGGCGTGGCATTTGCCGACACGAAGGCCGCCGACCTGGACGAACTGATTCACGCAGCCGACAAGGCCCTTTACCGGGCAAAAGACGCCGGCCGGGACCAGGTCTGCGTGGAAGTTCTGGCCGGAACCTGACCGGCGCCACGGCCTCAGATGCCGCTCCGCATGTACGGCAGCCACGGGTGCGCGCCGAGGGACCCCCGGCGCCCTGTGAACGGTGGCGAGTCCCAACCGGCAGGGCGCAATACAGATGCAGTGCGGTGCGGCGGCACCGCACCGCGGGGCGACCCGGAGGCCAAAAAAACATTGTGGAGTTGGCGTAACGTCAATATGCAGGTCATTAAGGCGACGAAGCTCGCCAGCGAACTTCCGGACACCCATGCGCCTCGATCTGATAACGATCATCGTAATGGCGGTCGCGATCTGTGTGCCGATCGCCTTCCTGCTGTTTCTGGCGTGGCTGCAGAACCGGTCCGAGCGCTCGCTGCTATGGTGGAGCGCCAGCTTCCTCGCGAGCCTTGTCGGCCTCGGCCTGTATGGCCAGCGCGACCGGATGCACGATGTGGTGTCGGTCGATCTCGCAAACGCGATGGTGCTGTTCGGCCTGTCCCTGGGCCTGGCGGGGGCGCGGTCGTTCAACGGGCGCCGGACGCCGGTCTGGATGCTTTTCCTGGCACCTGGAGCCTGGGCCGTCGCCAGCTACATTCCCGAACTGCAACAGATGGGCCCCGCGCGAATTGCCGCGTTCTCGACGGTCAACGCGGCGGTCGCGGCGGCGATCGCCTTCGAGTACTGGCGCGGCCGGACAGACGGATTGACGGCCCGATACATGCTTTCGGCGACCTTTGCGCTGCTCGCTGCAGTGTATCTGAGCCGGATTGTCCTGGTCGCCGTTATGCCGTTGCCGGACCCGCGCGACTACCTGGACTCGCACATCCTGGCCAGCATTTCGATGCTGGGTCCGATCGTGATCGGCATTTCCAACGCCATCCTCGTCCTGGCGATCGCCAAGGAACGCGTTGAAGTCGCGCTGCGGTATCTGGCCGAGATCGATCCGCTGACAAAGGTCCCCAACCGCGGCGCAACCCTCCGGCGGATCGCCGAAGAGATGGAAAAATGCGAGGAGAGAGGCGCGGCAGTGCTCCTGTTCGACCTCGATCACTTCAAGCAGATCAACGACCGGTACGGCCATCCTGCCGGCGATCACATGCTGCGGCGGTTCGCGCGGATCGCGGTGACCCACCTGCGCGACGGCGACGTGTTCGGGCGGATCGGCGGCGAGGAATTCCTCGCCTTCCTCACGGGCGTTGACCGCCAAGCCGCGATGCGCGTAGCGGAGCGGATCCGCAAGGCCTTCGCCGAAGTCGGCGCCGCAGAGAACGGCATGCGTATTTCCGCGACGGTGAGCATCGGCATAGCCATGGCCGACAAGAATGTCACCGACATCGATCTGCTCCTCGTCGCAGCCGACGGGGCCCTGTACCGGGCCAAGAATGCTGGCCGCGACCAGGTCCATGCGACAGGATCCGCCGCTGCATAGTCGCGCGCCGGCTCCGGCGTCCAGCTCGCGAAGCATCCCTTCGCGATTGGAGTCGCCGCGGTGCAGCGTCGATACCGAGGGCCGGGTGGCACTCAAGACCCAGGATCCCGCCCGGATGACTGACGTAGAGGCGCTGCCGGAGGCGAGCGACCGACTTTCCCGCAATCACAGATTCGTCACTGCCCGTCGCAGTATCGCCGGCCACGATGGCGGCTGTAATCGGAGACGATCCTCCAGTAAATGGGGGCGACAGCCGGAAAATTCATTGGCAGTCCTTGCAAAGAGGCAATAAGGCATTCTCCTATTGCGCCTATTCCGAAGAAATTGAGATATCGCCGGAATGCAGCTCGACTACGCTACGATCTACGTGATGGCGGTGACCTTTTGCGTGCCGCTGGCGATCGTCCTGTTCGTGGCGTGGCGGGGCAATCGCGCGGAGCCGGCCCTGGCCTGGTGGAGCGGCACGTTCGCGGTGACGATCGTGGGTCTCAGCCTGCTGGGGCTGCGCGGGCTGATACCCGATCTCATCACGATCGATTTCGCCAACGCGCTGGTGCTGCTCGGCGCTGCCTTCGGCCTGGTCGGCGCACGGGCGTTCAACGGCCGCACGACGCCGATCCTCTTGATATTCCTGCCGCCCGGGCTCTGGGCGTTCGCATGCAGGATCCCCGAGTTCTATGACTCGATGAGCTGGCGGGTTGCGGGATATTCGCTGATCCACAGCGCCGTCGCCGCGGCGATCGCAATCGAGTTCTGGCGCGGCAGGGCCGACCGCCTGAAATCGAGGTACATGCTGGTTGGAGCCTGCCTCCTGCTGTCGGCGTTCTACGCCAGCCGGATCGTCTTCGCCTACCTGATGCCGATGGGCGAGCCGCGGCAGTATTCCGACACCAGCATATGGTTCGCACTGACGATCCTCGGGCCCACGATCGTGGGGGCGATGATCGCCATCCTCGTGGTGACGATCGCAAAGGAACGCGTCGAGGCGGAGCAGCGCTACCTTGCGGAGATCGATCCGCTGACACTGGTGCCGAACCGGGGAGCGACGCTGACGCGCGCACGGGCGTCGATCGCCGCACCCAAATGCAGGTCGGCGGCGGTGCTGCTGTTCGACCTCGACCATTTCAAGCAGATCAACGACCGGTACGGCCACCCGGCGGGCGACGAGGTGCTCCGGACGTTCGCGATGGTTGCGGCGGGGCAATTGCGGGAGGAAGACATCTTCGGCCGGATCGGCGGGGAGGAGTTCCTGGCCCTGCTGACGAATGCGGACCAGGACGGGGCGATCGCGGCGGCGGAGCGCATCCGCGCGGCCTTCTCGGTCATCCGCATCGAGGGCAGCAGCGCGCGGATTCCGGCGACCGTCAGTATCGGCATCGCCGTGGCCGACGAAACCGGCCTGGACATCGACCTGCTGCTGGGAACCGCCGACAAGGCGCTCTACCGGGCCAAGGAGTCCGGCCGAAACCAGGTTCACGCGGTGCGCTCCGCGGCGGCCTGACGGCCGGTTCAAGCCGGCGCGGCTCCCAGCGGCTCGGTGTGGGCGATGACCCGGCGCACCTCCGGCATCCTTTCGCGGAACAGGTGCTCGAGGACGTCGACCGCCTCGTGCACGTCCTCGACATGGGTGGCCGGATCGACCCGGCAATGGAAGGTCACGAAGATGCCCTGGTCGGTCTGGCGGGCGCGCAGGTTGTGGACGTCGGTGAGCATCCCCTGCGCCGCCAGCTCCGACAGCGTCTCGTGATAGGCGTGGCGGCGGTCTTCGGGAACGTCCCGTCCCGCCAGCGTCTCGATCTGCAGCGGCTCGATGTGACTTTCCACCTCGACGTCCGTGCCGAGTTCGTCGGCAATGGACTTCTCCAGCGAATCCGCGAGGTCGTGGGCCGCGCCGAGCGGCATGGCGCCGTCGACCTCGATGTCGAAGCTGACCGACAGCCGCTCGCCGACGTGCTGGATCGTGACGTGGTGGACCGCCAGGCCGCGCCGCCGGGAAATCAGCATCACCTTGTCGTGCACCGTCTCGTCGTCGAGCGGCACGGCATGTGTGGTGACGCTGACGTCCGACCTGGGGTAGGCGTCGTGTATCCGCGCGATCAGCCTGTTCTTGATCGGGGTGACACGGTCGAAGGGCAGGGTCCGGGCGACGTTGATGTCGATGTCGACGAACAGCGTGCCGCCGCCCGGACGCACCCGCAGCCGGTCCAGCGCGAGGACGCCGTCGGTGTCGCGGGCCAGTTCGGCAATGGTCTCGGCGGCGCCTTCGGGGGCGGCGTCCATCAGCGTGTTGACGGTGCGCCGGCCGAGCCGCCAGCCGGCAAGGCAGACGAAGACTGCGACGCCGATCGCCGCCAGCGCATCGGCCTGCGGGTAGCCGAGCCAGGTCAGGCCGAGACCGACGAGGACGACGGCGGAACTGTACATGTCCGAGGAGAAGTGCAGGGCGTCGGCTTCCAGCGCCTCGCTGCCGTGCTTCAGCGCGACCCGTTTCAGCGCCCGGGAACGGTTGAAGTCGATGAGGATCGAGCCGACGATGACCGCCACCGCGATCCAGGTGACGTCGACGTGGACCTGGGCGACGAGGAGCCGGCGCACCGCCTCGTAGATGATCCAGGCGCAGGTCGCAAACAGCAGGCCGGTCTCGGCCAGCGCCGCGACGCTCTCGATCTTGCCGTGACCGAAGTGATGGGTCCGGTCGGGCGGCCGGTCGCCGACCCGGACCGCGAAATAGGTGATCGCGGTCGCGCCGAAATCGAGCAGGCTGTGGATCGCTTCCGACAGGATGCCGAGGCTGCCGGTCATCAGCCCGACGGCGAACTTCGCCACGGTCAGCACGGCGCTGGCCAGCAGCGACAGCAATGCGACGGACCGCTTTTCCTGCGACATCGGAACCGGTTCCCGGGGGCGAATTGGCAAGGTGGGTCAATTAAGTGCCCGGGACGGGATTGGCAATGACCGGTCCGCGGTGTTTGGTATCATCGACAGTCCCGGCGGTTTCCGGCCGGGCGACAATCCGCAAGGGGGGACGCATGCACAACGTCGAAAGCAACGGGGCGCGCATACCGGCGCTCGGCCTGGGAACCTGGGAGCTGCGCGGCGACCAGTGCGCCCGTATCGTCGAGGCGGGCCTGAAGGCCGGCTACCGGCATGTCGACACCGCGCAGGGCTACGGCAACGAGACCCAGGTGGGCGAGGGCATCCGCGCCTCCGGCGTCGCCAGGGAGGACATCTTCCTGACGACGAAGATATGGCACGACAACCTCAAGGCCGGACCGTTCCGGGCGGCGGCGGAGGAGAGCGTCGCCGCGCTCGGCACCGGCTATGTCGACCTGCTGCTCATCCACTGGCCCAATCCCGCGGTTCCAATCGCCGAGACGATGGGCGCGATGGCCGAGGTCCGCGCCGCCGGACTGGCGCGCCACATCGGCATCTCGAACTTCACCGTCGCCCAGATCGACGAGGCGGTGGCCGCCTCCGAGGCGCCGATCGTCACCAACCAGATCGAGTACCACCCCTATCTCGACCAGACCAAGGTACGCGAGGCCTGTGCGCGGCACGGGATCTCGGTGACGGCCTACTGTCCGATCGCGCGCGGCAAGGTGGTGGGCGATCCGGTGATCGATCCGATCGCCGGGCGGCACGGCAAGTCGGCGGCGCAGGTGACGCTGCGGTGGCTGGTGCAGCAGCCCGACGTGATCGCCATCCCGCGGACCAGTTCGCCGGCACGGCTCGCCGAGAACCTCGACATCGACGACTTCGCGCTGTCGGAGGAGGATATGGCCGCGATTTCCGGGCTGGCCCGTCCCGACGGCCGGCTGGTCAACGTCGCCTGGGCGCCGGACTGGGACTGATCCGCACCATCGCGCCGCCCTGACCGCAGAGCCGGCAAGGCGACTTCCGCCGCGGCTGCCGGTGCGTCACAATGGGCGGCCGGGGCGACACGCCGATTCCACAATTCGGCGGCCGGCGGCCGGGGGATCAGGGGGAGGGGGACGGGATGGCCCTGCAGCGGACGATCGGCCTGACCGGTCTCACCTTCATCGGCATGGGCGGCGTGCTGGGCTCCGGCTGGCTGTTCGCCCCGATGCTGGCCGCGCAGCAGGCCGGGCCGGCCGCGATCCTGGCCTGGTGCATCGGCGGCGTCGCCATCATCATCGTGGCGCTGCCGTTCGCGGAACTGACCGCGCTGCTGCCGGAGGCCGGCGCGATGGCGCGGCTGCCGCGCTACTCGCACGGCGGCATGACCAGCATGATCATCGGCTGGTCGGCCTGGCTCGGCTACGCCACCGCGCCGCCGATCGAGGCGATCGCCATCATCAAGTACGTGCACCCGCTGTTTCCCGGGATCTTCGACCCGACCGCGACCGACCTGGCGCACGGGCCGACCACCGGCGGCTACGTCGCGGCCTGCGCGATCCTGGCGGTGATGGTGGTGATCAACGCCCTGGGCGTCGCCTGGCTGAACAAGGCCAACGCGATCATCACCACGGCCAAGATCCTGCTGCCGCTGATCATCATCGCCACATTCCTGACGACGGACTTCCACATCGGCAACTTCACCGCCTTCGGCGGCTTCGCCCCCTACGGCCTCGCCGGAATACTGAGCGCGGTGTCGCTCGGCGGGGTGGTCTTCGCGTTCCTGGGATTCCGGCACATCATCGACCTGGCCGGGGAGGCGAGCCGGCCGCACTTCAACGTGCCGACCGCGCTGATGCTGACCGTGGTGGCCTGCTTCGGCCTCTATGTCCTGCTGCAGGTCGCCTTCATCGGCGGCGTGCCGGCCTCGGCCGTCTCGAACGGCTGGAACAAGACCGACTTCGCCCATCACCTCGGGCCGCTCGCCGGCATCGCCGTGGTGATCGGCGCCTCCTGGCTGATCGCGCTGATCTACGGCGGGGCGGTGCTCGGACCGTTCGGATCCGGCCTGATCGCCACCGGCTCGAACGCGCGGCTGGGCATGGCGCTGGCGGAGAACGGCTTCTTTCCCGCGCTGTTCACGCGGCTGTCGTCGAAGGACGTGCCGTTCAACGCGCTGGTGCTGGGATTTGCCGCGGGCGTGTGCTTCCTGACGCTGTCGCTGCCGGAGGTCGTGGCGCTGAACTCCTCGGCGATCGTGCTGTCGCTGTGCATCGGGCCGCTGGCGGTCGTTGCCATGCGCAAGCAACTGCCGCGCCGGCGCCGGCCGATCCGGCTGCCCGCCGCCGCGGTCATGGCGCCGCTGGGCTTCATCGTCGCCACCCTGATCATCTACTGGAGCGGCTGGGGGACGATCTGGCGGCTCGACATCGGGCTCGCCGCCGGCCTGCTGATCTACGTCGTCAAGCGGCGGCTGGAGCCGGGCGACGACCCGGTCGACCTGACCAGCGCGCGCTGGCTGTTCATCTACATCATCGGCGTCAACGCGGTGTCGTATCTCGGCACCTTCGGCGGCGGCATCGCGGTGCTGCCGTTCGGCTGGGACATGGCGGTGCTGGCCGCGTTCTCTCTGGTCTGCTTCCGCATCGGGCTGGTCGACGCGCTGGAGCCGGCGCGGACCCGGGAACTGGTCGAGATCTCGATGCCTGGCCCGTGAGGCCGGGACGGCGCCGGCCCGGATAACCCCGCGTTAAGCACGTTTCCAGACGCCCCGGCCGGCGGGGCGGGCGATTCAGCTTCCGTTCATTGACGCAGCGATAGGTCTTGTCCCGGAACGCTATCCAGGGGGGATATCATGCGCCCGAAGGCCGCCATACTGACCATCCTGCTCGCCGCCCTGCTGGCGACCGCGGTCATCGGCGTGGGAACCCGGATCACGAGCGCGGCAGATCCCGTCGAGATCCCGGCGATGCGCTCGCTGTAGGCAGGTCCGGCCCTGGCGGCGCGGCGGTCACAGATCCACGGCAGCGCGCCCGGCACCGATCCGGGCAACGGCAAGACCCGCCAGCACCAGCAGCAGGGCCGCCAGCACGGTCAGCGACACCGGTTCGCCCAGCAGCAGCGCTCCCATGGCGACGCCGCATGCCGGCAGCAGGTTCAGCCCGAGCGCGACGTAGCTGTAGCCGATCGCCCGGATCAGATGATAGCGCATCAGGTAGGCCAGGCCCGTCGGGCCGACCCCGAGCCAGACCATCGACAGCAGCGCGGTGCCGTCCGGCATGGCGGGCAATTCGGCATGACGCCAGGCGACGACGGGAGCCAGCACGACCAACGCGATGCCCAGGACGAGGGAGGTCAGGCGCGTCGGCGGAACGGAGTCGATGCGGCGCACCAGCGTGCCGGCCACGGCGTAGCAGGCGCAGGCGCAGATGACGGCGGCCGGCGCGGCAAGGCCGCCTTCGAAGCCGGCTCTCGCCTCGGGGCCGACCACCAGCGCGACGCCGGTGAAGCCGAGCAGCACGGCCACCAGCTTCGGGACGTTGAGCCGGTCGTCGGTGGTCGTGACATGGCTGAGAAGCAGGCCGAGGAACGGGCCGGTGCCCATCAGCAGCGCGGTCAGCCCGGCGCTGATCGTCAGCTGGGCCCAGGAAATCAGCAGAAACGGCACCACCGCGCTGAGCAGGGCCACGAGCACCACGTAGAGCCATTCCTGCCGGCTCGCCGGCAGCACGATGCCGCGCCACAAGGTCCAGGGCAGCAGCGCCAGAAAGCCGAACCCGACGCGCGCCACCACCAGCCAGAAAGGACCGACTTCGACAACCGCCACCTTGATCGCGACGAAGGCTGACGACCAGATCGACACCATGACCAGGATCAGCGCGAAATCGGCGGCGGTTGGCTTGCGGATCATTCCGTGTTCTTAACCGCACGGACGGCAGCGTCCACCGATTCCATATGCCCGAGCGCATGGCGGCCATGTTCTTTTATCTGTCGAAGATCGCCTGGTTCTTTCTGCAGCCCTCCAACCTGCTCGTCCTGCTCGCCGTTGCAGGCGCGCTGCTTCTGCTGGGGCGCTACAGGCGGCTCGGCGGCTCGCTCCTCGGACTGGCGCTGGCCGGGCTCCTGATCTGCGGCTTCTCGCCGTTCGGGCAGTTGCTGGTGCTGCCGCTCGAAGAGCGGTTTCCGCAATGGCAGCAGGGCAGCGGCCCTCCGCCGGACGGAATTGTCGTGCTCGGCGGCTCGTTCGACACCGCGGTGAGCGCCGGCCGCGAGACGGTGACGACCAACGAGGCCGGCGAGCGGCTCACGGCTTTCGCCGAACTGGCGCGCCGCTTTCCCGACGCAAAGCTGGTGTTCACCGGCGGATCGGGCCGAATCCTGTTTGACGGGGCGACGGAGGCCGAGATCGCGCGCTCGTTCTTCACCGGGCTCGGCATCGACCCGGCGCGGGTGATCCTCGAGGACCGGTCCCGCAACACCTGGCAGAATGCGGTGTTCACGCGCGACCTGGTCGATCCGAACCGTGGCGAGCGGTGGCTGCTGGTGACCTCGGCAACCCATATGCCGAGGGCTGTCGGATGCTTCCGGGCGGCCGGCTTCGACGTTGAGGCCTATCCGGTCGACTACCGGACGCGGGGCTGGTCGGACCTGCGGCGTCCGTTCTCGGCCGTGTCCGAAGGGCTTCGGCGGGTCGATACGGGGATGCGCGAGTGGATCGGCCTGGTCGCCTACCGGGCGACCGGGCGGACGCAACACCTGTTTCCGGCGCCTTAGAGCGATCTGGGTACAGATCAGCGCACCGCGCGCCGCCGCTTTGTCGGCCGCTCGGGGGTCCGGTCGCCCGAGGCGCCGATCGTGGAGCGGACCTCTGGAGAGGGCGCTTCGGCCCCGTCACAAACGGATTTCAGCCATGCGGCGGCAGCATGCGGGCGATTATTGTGGACGACCCTGTGGACCGCCATATTGCGCTGCAACAAGCCGCTTGCGTCAGGTGTTAATAAATCGTAACGAGGCTGCCGAAAATGGCGACTCAGGCTACGATGCCCTGGACGCCGGCATTAACCAATGGGGTTTTGAATGGAACGCGAAGTAGGTCCGTCCTATCTGCGTGTTACCGTCTGGACGCTGGCCATCCTGGTCGGCGTGATGGCCGTAACGGCGCTGTTCGGCGGATTTGAACCGAGCGCCGTCGCTGCGCGATAGGTTCGAACGGGTTTCTAGGAAAGCGGCGCTGCCGGAAACGGCGGCGCCGCTTTCCATTTGAGGGCAGCCAATTTTCCATTTGTCGGGCTCTGCAGACTTGCTAGCCTCGCCAGCAACGGGAGGCCGCCATGCCGCAGAACATCACGACAGGGTACCGCAAGCTGGTCGACGACGCGCTGGCGGAGGTGGAGACGATCTCGCCCGAACAGGCAAAAGACCTGCTCGGCCGGGACGACGTCGTCTTCGTCGACATCCGCGACATCCGAGAACTGTCGCGAAGCGGCCGGATGCCCGGCGCGGTGCATGCCCCGCGCGGCATGCTGGAGTTCTGGATCGACCCCGAAAGCCCCTATCACAAGCCCATCTTCGCCGAGGACAAGCGTTTCGTCTTCTTCTGTGCGGGGGGCTGGCGCTCGGCGCTGGCCGCGCAGACGGCGAGCCGAATGGGGCTCCAGCCAGTCTGCCACATCGACGGCGGATTCGGCGCCTGGGAAAAGGCGGGCGGCCGGGTCGAGAAACCCGAGGCCGCCCCCGGCGAAAAAACGACGTGAAGTGAACGAGGGACCGGCGGCTCAGCCGTTGTCCTTCTCGCCGTCCTTCTTGTTGTCCTTCTTCGGATCCTTCTTGTCGTTGTCGTTCTTCCTGGCCTTGGCGCTCTTCTGATTCTTCGGGGATTTCTGATCCTTCTCGGCCTTCTGGGACTTGCCTTCGGCGGATTCCTTGCCGGTTGGCGGGATGTTCATCTCGATGACCTTGTCGTCGGTCTCCGCCGACGGCTTCTCGTCCGTCGCACCGGGGGTCTCGGTGCCGGTCGCGCCGGGGGCGGCATTCGGCTCGGTGCCGGTCGTCGCACCGGGCTGGGTCTGGGCGACCGTCTCGCCGGCGGCATTCACCCTGGACGGCTTGTCCTTCGCCATCGCCGGGCCGGAGACGGCAAGGACGACGACTGCGACGGGGGCAATCACCTTGAGGAAATTGGCAATCACTTCGGCACTCCTGATGGAAGTTGGTCTGTTGCCGGAGCATCGCGCTCAGTTCGCGGCGGAATCATGGCGGGACTCGCCTATTCGGCAGGCGTTTGCGGTCCCGGCGCGCGCCGACTTGCCGCCCGTGCGACCATCGTCTAACCGTTGCCACCGGGAGGATTGCCAATGCCGCGCATCGAGAGCCAGATCAGCACGTCGACGGAAGACTTCCGGCTGAACGCCGAAGCGATGGCGGCGCTTGCCGTCGACCTGCAGGCCAAGCGCGCGATCGCGGCGCTGGGCGGGTCGGAGAAGTCGCGCCAGCGGCACGTCAGCCGGGGCAAGCTTCTGCCGCGCGACCGGGTGACGGGGCTGATCGATCCGGGATCGCCGTTCCTGGAACTGTCGCCGATGGCGGCATTCGACATGTACGACGGCGCCATCCACGGCGCCGGCATCATCACCGGCATCGGCCGCGTCGAGGGGCGCGAGTGCGTGATCGTCTGCAACGACGCGACGATCAAGGGCGGCACCTACTATCCGATGACCATCAAGAAGCACCTGCGGGCCCAGGAAGTGGCCATGCAGAACCGGCTACCCTGCATCTACCTGGTCGATTCCGGGGGCGCCAACCTGCCCAACCAGACGGACGTGTTTCCGGACCGGGAGCATTTCGGCCGGATCTTTTTCAACCAGGCCAACATGTCGGCTGCCGGCATTCCCCAGATCGCCGTGGTCATGGGCTCCTGCACGGCCGGCGGCGCCTACGTGCCGGCAATGTCGGACGAGACGATCATCGTGCGCCGCCAGGGGACGATCTTCCTCGGCGGACCGCCGCTGGTGAAGGCGGCGACCGGCGAGGTCGTGACGGCGGAGGACCTCGGCGGCGCCGACGTCCACGCACGCCGGTCGGGCGTGGCGGACCACTATGCGCTGGACGACAACCACGCCCTGGCGATTGCCCGGCGCATCGTCGCAAATCTCAATCAGCGCAAGGATGTAAGCCTGGATCTTCAGGAACCGGTGGAACCTGCCTACGATCCCTCGGAGCTCGACGGAGTGGTGCCGGCGGCACTGACGCAGCAATATGACATCCGCGAGGTGATCGCCCGAATCGTAGACGAGTCCGCCTTCGACGAGTTCAAGAAGCTGTACGGGACGACGCTCGTCACCGGCTTCGCGCGACTGTCGGGCATGCCGGTCGGAATCCTCGCCAACAACGGCATCCTGTTTTCGGAATCGGCGCTGAAGGGCGCCCATTTCATCGAGCTGTGCTGCCAGCGGAAGATCCCGCTGCTGTTCCTGCAGAACATCACCGGCTTCATGGTCGGGCGCGACTACGAGGCCGGCGGCATCGCCAGGGACGGCGCCAAGCTGGTGACGGCGGTCGCCTGCGCGCAGGTGCCGAAGATCACCGTCATCGTCGGCGGCTCGTTCGGCGCCGGCAACTACGGCATGTGCGGGCGCGCCTACGCGCCGCGCTTCCTGTTCATGTGGCCGAACGCGCGGATCTCGGTGATGGGCGGCGAGCAGGCCGCCTCCGTGCTGGCCACCGTCAAGCGCGACAACATCGAGGCGGACGGGGGATCGTGGTCGGCCGAGGAGGAGGACGCCTTCAAGGCGCCGATCCGCGAGCGCTACGAGGCGGAGGGCCACCCGTATCACGCCACCGCGCGGCTGTGGGACGACGGCATCATCACGCCGCGCGAGACCCGTCGGGTGCTGTCGCTGTCGCTGTCGGCAAGCCTGAACGCGCCGATCCCGGAGACGAAGTTCGGCGTGTTTCGGATGTGAACGGTTAGGGTGATTGCCGGGTCGCGCGCGGCAACGAAGCGCCTTCGACGTTCGGCGATCGACAGGCCGTCGCCCCTGGCGATCCCGGCTCTTCGGCCGGGATGACGTGGTCAGGGAGAGGATCGCCCAGGCCGTTCCCGTCGGCGCGGAGGGGCCGTCGGGCGCCCGCAGCCCGGAAGTAGGGCATTCGGGGGTGTTTCGCTGTCGGCACGTCATCCCGGGCGGAGAGACGCGGAGACCCGGGATCGCCCAGACGGAGGACTATCGGCGGAGGCGCCCGGCAGGAGGCGTGTCGATCGACGGGCACTGGCCCCTGGCGATCCCGGCACTTCGGCCGGGATGACGCAGGTCAGGGAGATGGCCGGTCAAGCGGCGTTCTCGTCGGCGCCGGCCTCGGCGAGGCGCTTGTCGACGTAGCCGCCGACGATGCCCATCAGCTCCTCGACCTTGTTCTCGAAGAAGTGGTTGGCGCCCTCGACGATCTGCTGGTCGATGACGATGCCCTTCTGGGTCTTCAGCTTGTCGATCAGCGACTGCATGTCGTTCGGCGTGACGACGCGGTCGGCGGCGCCGTGGACGATCAGGCCGGACGAGGGGCAGGGCGCCAGGAACGAGAAATCGTAGAGATTGGGCTGCGGGGCGACCGAGATGAAGCCCTCGACCTCGGGGCGGCGCATCAGGAGCTGCATGCCGATCCAGGCGCCGAACGAGAAGCCCGCGATCCAGCAGGCGCGGGCATCGGGATTGAAGCTCTGCACCCAGTCCAGTGCGGAGGCCGCGTCTGACAGCTCGCCCTGGCCGTGGTCAAAGCTGCCCTGGCTACGGCCGACGCCGCGGAAATTGAACCGCAGCACCGCGAAGCCGCGCTCGGCGAACATGTAGTACATCTGGTAGGCGACCTGGTTGTTCATCGTGCCGCCGAACTGCGGGTGCGGATGAAGAATCAGGGCGATGCGGGAGTTTCTGGTTTTCGGCGGGTGGTAGCGGCCTTCCAGGCGGCCTGCGGGACCGGTGAAGATGACTTCCGGCATGTACGCGACGTCCTCTCTTGACGGGTGACGGGCAGGGGTGTTCCAGGACTTCGCGGCTGCGCCGGGGCGACGGACCGCTTTCAGGCGCGCGCCGGATGCAGAGCGGCGCAGCGGCCTTCCTTGACACCTACCAGACACCCCCCTACAAACACTTTAGAAGTTTTCGAAACTGGGCAATTCCGGACCGCTTTATATGGTGGTATGCGGGACGGCCCTGTCCGGAAGCTTCGACAGACACCACATATCTTGTGTCGAATGCAAGAGTTCAAGGCACGACGACAGTGCCGGCAGCAATGAGGATGGCAGGGTGGAGGCCGGATCCGCCTACCTGGACTTCAACGCGACCGCGCCGGTCCGCCCCGAGGCGATCGAGGCGGCGTGCGCGGCCATGCGCGTCGGCGGCAATCCGTCCTCCGTGCATTCGGCGGGCCGCGCGGCGCGCAAGCTGGTCGAGGAGGCTCGCCGCGAAGTTGCCGCCCTCGTCGGTGCAGAACCGGGCGCAGTCACGTTCACCGGCGGCGGCACGGAGGCCAATGCGCTCGCGCTCGGCCGCCGCTCGGAAACGGACATTCTGCTGGCGTCCTCGGTGGAACACCCGTCGGTCCTCGGCGGCGGACGCTTTGCCTCCGATGCGATCGAGCTGATTCCCGTCGATCCGGACGGCGTGGTCGATCTCGCCTGGCTGGAGCGGCGGCTCGGCACGGAGACGGCGCCGGCCATCGTCTCGGTGATGCTCGCCAACAACGAGACCGGCGCGATCCAGCCGGTCGCCGAGGTTGCCCGGCTGGCGCATGCGGCAGGTGCGCGGGTGCACTGCGACGCCGTGCAGGCGGCGGGGCGGCTGCCGATCGACATCGCCGCCCTGGACGCCGACTACGTGACGCTGTCGGCCCACAAGATCGGCGGCCCGCAGGGCGCCGGCGCGCTGGTGCGCCGCGACCGGTCGGTGCCGGTGATGCCGCTGTACCGGGGCGGCGGCCAGGAGCGGTCGCTGCGTCCGGGCACCGAATCGGTCGCCGCCATCGCCGGAATGGGCGTCGCGGCGCGACTTGCGGCCGGGGAAATCGGCAGACAGGTCGAATTGGAGCGCATCAGGGACTGGTTTGAGTCCGAATTGTGCACTATCTCGACCGCAACGGCGGTATTCGCGAAGGGGGCGCGGCGTCTGGCCAACACGAGCTGTTTTGCCGTGCCCGGCGTGTCTGCGGAGACCGCGATGATTGCGCTCGATCTCGATGGCGTCTGCGTGAGTTCCGGATCCGCCTGCTCGTCGGGCAAAGTCGGGCGCTCGCACGTATTGTCGGCGATGGGCGTCGCGCCGGACCTCGCCGCCGGCGCGATCCGGGTCAGCCTCGGCTGGTCGAGCGCGAGGAAAGACGTGGAGAGCTTCATCGAAGCCTGGCGGCGGCTGCTGGAAAGGCGCGGCGGCCGGGCGCAGGAGGTCATCGAAGCGGCATAGCGAAACCCGCGGCCCTTGAAGCCGCGAGTGAAGGAGCAATGGATGCCTGCAGTACGCGAGACGATCGATCAGGTCAGCGAGATCGACGTCGACAAGTACAAGTACGGGTTCTTCACCGACATCGAGTCGGAGAGGGCGCCGAAAGGCCTGGACGAGGATACCGTCGCGTTCATCTCGGCCAAGAAGGGCGAGCCTGAGTGGATGCTGGAATGGCGGCTGGAGGCCTACCGGCGCTGGCGGACCATGACCGAGCCGACCTGGGCCAAGGTCGAGTATCCGAAGATCGACTTCGAGGACCTCTACTACTACGCCGCGCCGAAGACGGCGGTGGCGCCGAAGAGCCTCGACGAGGTCGATCCGGAGCTGCTTGCGACCTACGACAAGCTGGGCATCCCGCTCAAGGAGCAGGAGGTGCTGGCCGGCGTCGAGGGCGCGCGCGTGGCCGTCGACGCGGTCTTCGATTCGGTCTCGGTGATCACCACCTTCCGGGAGGAATTGTCTAAGCACGGCATCATCTTCTGCTCGATTTCCGAAGCGATACGCGAGCATCCGGAGCTGGTCCGCAAATACCTCGGATCGGTGGTGCCGACGACCGACAACTTCTACGCGACGCTGAATTCGGCGGTCTTCTCGGACGGCTCGTTCGTCTACATTCCGCCGGGCGTGCGCTGCCCGATGGAGCTGTCGACCTATTTCCGCATCAACGAGAAGAACACCGGCCAGTTCGAGCGCACGCTGCTGATCGCCGACAAGGGCGCCTATGTCAGCTACCTGGAGGGCTGCACCGCGCCGCAGCGCGACGAGAACCAGCTCCACGCAGCCGTCGTCGAGCTGATCGCGCACGAGGATGCCGAGATCAAGTACTCGACGGTGCAGAACTGGTATCCCGGCGACAAGCAGGGCAAGGGCGGCATCTACAACTTCGTCACCAAGCGGGGCGACTGCCGGGGCGACAACTCGAAGATCTCCTGGACCCAGGTCGAGACCGGCTCGGCGATCACCTGGAAGTACCCGAGCTGCATCCTGCGCGGCGACAACTCGCGGGGCGAGTTCTACTCGATCGCCATCTCCAACGGCCACCAGCAGGTCGATTCCGGCACCAAGATGATCCATCTCGGCAAGAACACGTCGAGCCGCATCATCTCCAAGGGGATCGCCGCCGGCGTCTCGGAGAACACCTATCGCGGCCTCGTCTCGGCCCATGCCAAGGCGACCAACGCGCGCAACTTCACCCAGTGCGATTCGCTCCTGATCGGCGACCGCTGCGGGGCGCACACGGTGCCGTACATCGAGGCGAAGAACTCGACCGCGCAGTTCGAGCACGAGGCGACCACGTCGAAGATCTCCGACGACCAGATGTTCTACTGCATGCAGCGCGGCCTGACCGAGGAGGAGGCCGTTGCGCTGATCGTCAACGGCTTCGTCCGCGACGTCCTGCAGCACCTGCCGATGGAGTTTATGGTCGAAACCCAGAAGCTGATCGGCATCAGCCTCGAGGGTTCGGTCGGCTGACGGCCGGTTCCGGGACAGGGCGATGATCTACCGGATCTGGCACGGCTACACGACGCAGGCGAACGCCGACGACTACGAGGCGCTGCTCAAGCGGGAGATCTTCCTGGGGATCGAGAAGAAGGAGATCCCCGGATTTGCCGGGATCGACCTGTTGCGCCGCACCGATGGAGACGAAGAGGAATTCATCACCATCATGCGGTTCGAGACACTGGAGGACGTCAAGGCGTTCGTCGGCGAGGACCACGAAGTCGCATACGTACCGGACGCCGCGAAGAAGCTGCTCAAGCGCTTCGACGCCCGCTCACAGCACTACGAGCTGCGCGAAAGCCGCAGCTACCGACACATATCTGGGAAGACACCGACATGACGGCACTACTTGAAATCAAGAACCTGCACGTGAAGATCGCCGAGGAGGACAAGGAGATCCTGCGCGGCCTCGATCTCACCGTGAACCCGGGCGAAGTACACGCCATCATGGGGCCGAACGGGTCGGGCAAGTCGACGCTGTCCTACGTGCTCGCCGGCAAGGACGACTACGAGATCACCGACGGCGAGATCCTGTTCAAGGGGCAGGACCTGACGGAGATGGAGCCCGACGAGCGGGCCGCTGCCGGCGTGTTCCTGGCCTTCCAGTATCCCGTCGAGATTCCCGGCGTGGCGTTCATGACGTTCCTGAAGGCGGCGCTGAACGCGCAGCGCAAGGCGCGCGGCGAGGGTGAGCTCTCGACGCCCGACTTCATGCGGATCGTGCGCGACAAGGCGGGCCTGCTGAACGTTTCGCAGGACATGCTGAGGCGGCCGGTCAACGTCGGCTTCTCGGGCGGCGAGAAGAAGCGCAGCGAGATCCTCCAGATGGCGCTGCTGGAACCGACGCTGTGCGTGCTCGACGAGACCGACTCGGGCCTCGACATCGACGCGCTGCGGGTGGTGGCCGAGGGCGTCAACGCGCTGCGGACCGCCGATCGCTCGATGGTCGTGATCACCCACTACCAGCGGCTCCTGAACCACATCGTGCCTGACATCGTGCACGTCATGTCGGCGGGCCGGATCGTGAAGACGGGCGGCAAGGAACTGGCAATGGAGCTCGAGGAATCCGGCTATGCCGGCTTCACCGAGGCGGCCTGAGGACGAATGACGGGAGAGACGGAGATGAACGTCGAAGTCCGCACCGTGAAGACGGCCGCCGAACAGGCCGCCGTCGAGCAGTTCGATGCCGCGGCCGGCGGCCTGCCGGGCTCGCCGGCGACGGCGGCCGCCCGCCGCGAGGCGATCGGCCGGGTCCGCGCCAACGGCCTGCCGCACAGGCGCATCGAGGACTGGAAGTACACGGACCTGCGCGCGGCGCTGCGCGACCTGCCCGCACCGGCGGTTCCCTCGGATGCGCCGATCGGCCCGGAATCGCTCTCTGAGCTCGATGCCTGGCGGATCGTCATCATCGACGGCGGGACCCCGAGCATTCCCGAGGGGCTTGCCGCGCAGGGCGTCGAGGTGGTCTCGCTGGCGCGGGAACTGTCGGGTGACGCCGGCGCCGAGCTGCTGCAGGACTGGCCGGCGGAGTCGGCCTCCTCGGTGCTCGACCTCAATACCGCGTTCATGTCGACGGGCGTCGTGATCCGGGTCGGGGAGGGCGTCCAGCTCGACCGGCCGATCCACATCGCCTGCGTGACGACCGTACCGGAAGCCGCGTCGGTCTACATGCGCAACGGCCTCGAGGTCGGAGCAGGCGCGTCCGCAACCGTCATCGAAAGCTACGAGGGGCCGGACGGCATCGGCTACGTGGTCAATACGGCCGCCCGGATATCCGTCGGCCGGGACGCCATGCTGACCCTGGTGAAGGTCCAGCGGGACGGCAACGCCGCCTTCCACCTTTCGACCAGCGCGATCGATATCGCCGAACGCGCCCGGCTCACCTATGCGCCGTTCACGACGGGCGCGTTGCTGTCGCGCAACCAGGTCGCGTTCGCCTTCGGCGGCGTACACGCCGAGCTGAACGTTGCGGGCATCCAGCTGCTGGGCGGCCGCCAGCATGGCGACACCACCCTGTTCGTCGACCATGCGCTGCCGGACGGCGCCAGCCGGGAACTGTTCAAGACGGTGCTCGACGACCGGGCCCGCGGCGTCTTCCAGGGAAAGATCATCGTCCGCAAGGATGCCCAGAAGGTCGACGGAAGGATGATGACGCAGGCGCTGATGCTGTCGGAGCGTGCGGAAGCTGACAACAAGCCCGAGCTCGAGATCTACGCCGACGACGTCCAGTGCGGCCACGGCGCGACGACGGGCCGGATCGACGAGAACCTGCTGTTCTACCTGCGCGCCAGGGGAATTCCCGAGCTGATGGCCAAGGCGCTGCTGATCGAAGCCTTCATCGGAGAGTCGATCCAGGCGATCGGCAACGAGGCTATCGGCGAGGCGCTGTCGGGGATCGCCCACGACTGGGTGTCCGGGCATGCGGCCGGCGAAGGGGAGGACGGATCTTGACCGAGGCCGCCGCCGCGATCGTACCGGACGTCTATGACGTCGAGCGGATCCGGGCCGACTTCCCGATCCTGGGACGCGAGGTCTACGGCAAGCCGCTCGTCTATCTGGACAACGCCGCCTCGGCGCAGAAGCCGAGGCACGTGATCGAGGCGATGAGCAACGCCTACGAGAACGAGTACGCCAACGTCCATCGCGGCCTGCACTTCCTGTCGAATACGGCGACGGAGAACTTCGAGACGGCGCGCGAGCGGGTCAGCGGGTTCCTGAACGCCGCATCCTCCGACGAGATCGTCTTCACCCGCAATGCCACCGAGGCGATCAACCTGGTCGCGTACGGACTCGGGCAGCGGATCGAGGAGGGCGACGAAATCGTCCTGACGATCATGGAGCACCATTCCAACATCGTGCCCTGGCACTTCCTGCGCGAGCGCAAGGGCGCCGTGCTGAAGTGGGCGCCGGTCGCCGAGGACGGCAGCTTCCTGATCGAGGAATTCGAGAAGCTGCTGACGCCACGCACCAAGATTGTGGCGATCACCCACATGTCGAACATGCTGGGCACCGTGGTGCCGGTGAAGGAGGTGGTGCGCATCGCCCACGAGCGCGGCATTCCGGTGCTGGTCGACGGCAGCCAGGGCGCGGTGCACCTGAACGTCGACGTCCAGGACATCGGCTGCGACTTCTATGCGTTCACCGGGCACAAGGTCTACGGTCCGACCGGGATCGGCGTGCTGTACGGGCGCAAGGAGGCGCTCGAGGCGCTGCCGCCGTTCAACGGCGGCGGAGAGATGATCCTCGACGTGACGACGGAGACGGTGACCTACGGCCAGCCGCCGCACCGTTTCGAGGCGGGGACGCCGCCGATCGTCCAGGCGATCGGCCTTGGCGCGGCGCTGGACTACATGGAGACGATCGGCCGCGACGCCATCATGGCGCACGAGCAGCGGCTGAACGCCTACGCGCACGAACGGCTGGGAGCGATGAACTCGCTACGCATCTTCGGCACCGCGCCGGGGAAGGGAGCCATCGTCTCCTTCGAGCTGGAAGGAGCGCATGCGCACGACGTGTCGACCGTGATCGACCGCTACGGCGTGGCGGTCCGCGCCGGCACCCATTGCGTCCAGCCGCTGCTGCAGCGGTTCGGCGTCACCTCCACCTGCCGGGCGTCGTTCGGCATGTACAATACGCTCGACGAGGTGGACCAGCTGGCCGAGGCGCTGGGCAAGGCCCAGCAGCTCTTCGCCTGAGGACGGACCCATGAACGAAATCACCAATCCGGACACCGCGGCCCCCCACGAACCGGCAACGGAATCGGCGATACCGGCCGAGGAACTGGACCGGCTCACCGACGACATCATCGGTGCACTGAAGTCGGTCTACGACCCCGAGATCCCGGTCGACATCTACGAACTCGGCCTGATCTACAAGATCGACATCGACGACGACCGCAACGTCACCGTCGACATGACGCTGACGGCGCCCGGCTGCCCGGTTGCCGGCGAGATGCCGATCTGGGTGGAGAGCGCGGTAGGCGCCGTCGCCGGCGTCGGCGACGTCAAGGTGTCGATGGTCTTCGACCCGCCCTGGGATCCAAGCCGCATGTCAGACGAGGCGAAGGTCGCACTCGACTTCTACTGACCTATATATGGACGCAGGCGACAGCTAGTCCCAGGACGAGAGCATGACGGCAACGACACCACGCCCCCGGCCCAAGGTCGTGACGCTGACAGACGCGGCGGCGGACCGGGTGCGCGAGATCATCGAGAATTCCGACGAGGCGATCCTCGGCCTGCGCGTCGGCGTCAAGAACGGCGGCTGCGCGGGCATGTCCTACACGATGGAATATGCCAAGGACGCCGAGCCGTTCGACGAGGTCGTCGAGGACAAGGGCGTCACGGTGCTGATCGATCCCAAGGCCGTCCTCTTCCTTCTCGGCACCGAAATGGACTTCCAGGTCGACAAGCTGTCGGCGCGCTTCGTCTTCAACAATCCTAACCAGACCTCGGCCTGCGGCTGCGGCGAATCGGTGGCGCTGACGCCGGCCAGCCTGGACGCCTGAGGGCGCCCCGCCGCGTGTTGTCAGGCGATGGGGTCAGGCGACGGCGTCAGGCGACGGCGGACCGGCCCGCCTGCACGTCGGGAAGCTCGTCCTCCGAGGTGACGCGATTGCGGCCAAGGCGCTTGGACGCGTAGAGCGCCATGTCGGCGCGCTCGACCAGGCTGTCATGCGTGTCGCTGGCATTCAGTTCCGCAACCCCCGCCGACATCGTTATCCGACCCAGGCTCTCGCCGGTCGAGCGCTTGATCAGTTCCTTGGCCATCAGCGCGGCGCGGATCTGGTTGGCGACCGCCACGGCGCCCTGAAGCGAGGTGCTGGGCAGGATCACGCAGAACTCCTCGCCCCCGTAGCGGGCCGCGAGGTCGCGCGGCTTGACGGCGCCGCCGATGGCCGCGCCCACCAGGCGCAGGACCTGGTCGCCCGTCTGGTGGCCGTAGCGATCGTTGAAATCCTTGAAGTGGTCGATGTCGCACATCACCAGCGACAGCTTCTCGGACCGCCGCGTGGCGAAGTCGATGGCGCTGTCGAGGCTGTGGTCGAAGTGCTTGCGGTTGGCCAGGCCGGTGAGCTGATCGGTGAGTGATTCGTATCGGATCGCCTCGAGGCTCTCCTGGAGTTCCGCGATCTGGGTTCGCGAGGCCTTGAGCTGGAGCTCCAGGGTCGCACTGCGGTCGCCCATGTCGCGGGTGGCCTTCTGGACGGTGTCGACAACGGTGCGCAACTGGGCGAGGGACTGGACGCCGCCAAGGCCGTCGGCGGTGCTGCGCAGCGACTGGCCGAACGATTCGAGCTCGGTGCCGGAGGCTTCCAGCAGCGTGATGATGTCGTCGAGTTCCTTCGAGACCCGGCTGCTGACTTCGCCGACCCGGTCGCTCAGGCGGACCGGGGAGAGGAACTCCTCACGGAACCGTTCGGTGAGCTCCTCGGGCAAGTGACCGAGGCGCTTGATGGCGTCGTTGACCGCCTTGTTGAGCTCGCGATTGAAGCCGGCCGCGTAGACGTACCAGAACTCGTAGCTGCGCGGATAAGGACGCGCGGGAGGGGCCTTGACGCGCCCAAGAGCCGCTTCCCCCAAGGAAACGGAGCGTTCAAACTGTTCGGATCGTGACACGCCAGGCTTCCCCGCCATCATTGTGCCGGACCGATCGCCGCCCCAGCGGCGGCCCGACAACTGCGACGCAAACGATCCTCCCGTGGCGTCGTTCCCTACCTGATGTCAAACATCAGTCGTTTTTGGTCAGGTTCTGATTCTTCAGTCATTACCCGAGGTGTCGGCGGGCCGTCTCACCGGTCTCAACAGGAAATCCGGGACGTGATCGCCCAGTCCTATCACCGGACGATCCGCGCCCGCGTCTTCGGACGACCGTCTCGACTTGCCCGGCTTCCGCTCGGACCTGTCGGACTGGCGGCCCGAAGCGCGTTCTTCGGTCTGCTTGTCCTGCGGCTTTTCGGACTTCGACGACGAAGCGGAACGACCGCCCTGCCGGCTGTCCTTGCCGCCGCCGCGCCTGGAGCGCTGCTTGCGGTCTTCCGGCGCGTCGTCGCCGCCGGTCGCCTCGTCGGCGGAGCCGTCGCGCCTCGGAATCGGACCGCCGAGCATCTTCTCGATGGAGGCGACGTACTTCCTGTCGTCCGGCGTGGCGATCGTGATGGCGTCGCCCTCCCGGCCGGCCCGGCCGGTGCGGCCGATGCGGTGGACGTAGTCCTCCGCGTGCGAGGGAACGTCGAAGTTGAAGACGTGGCTGACGGCAGGGATGTCGAGCCCGCGTGCGGCCACATCGCTGGCGATGAGCAGATTGATCTCGCCGGCCCGGAACTTGGCCAGCGTCGCCATGCGCTCGCGCTGGTCGAGGTCGCCGTGCAGGGCGCCGGCGTTGAAGCCGTGGCGCTGCAGCGAACGATGCAGCGTCGCGACATCGCGCTTGCGGTTGCAGAAGACGATCGCGGTGGTGAGGTTCTTCGCGTCCCGGATCTCCTGGCGCAGGATCGCCCGCTTCTCCTTCGGCACGGACGGCGAGGTGACGAGGACCTGGCGAACAGTGTCCGCAGCCGTCGCCTGACGCGCGACCTCGATCTGCTCGGGATTGTGCAGGAACTGGCCCGTCAGCCGCTGGATCTCGTTGGGCATGGTCGCCGAGAAGAACAGCGTCTGGCGCGTGAACGGCACCAGCCGGCAGATCCGCTCGATGTCCGGGATGAAGCCCATGTCCAGCATGCGGTCGGCCTCGTCGATAACGAGGATCTCGACGCCGGTCAGCAGCAGCTTGCCGCGCTCGACATGGTCGAGCAGGCGGCCGGGCGTCGCGATCAGGACGTCGGCACCGCGGTCGAGCTTCTTTTCCTGTTCGTCGAACGAGACGCCGCCGATCAGCAGGGCCACGGTCAGCTTGTGGTTCTGGCCGTAGATGACGAAATTCTGCTCGACCTGGGCGGCGAGTTCGCGGGTCGGCTCGAGGATGAGGGTGCGCGGCATGCGCGCACGGGCGCGGCCCTTCTCCAGCAGCGACAGCATAGGCAGCACGAAGCTAGCGGTCTTGCCGGTGCCGGTCTGGGCGATGCCGATGATGTCGCGCCGCGACATGACGTGCGGAATCGCCTGCGCCTGGATGGGCGTAGGTTCCTTGTAGCCGGCAGCCTCGACGGCGGCCAGAACCTTCGGGCTCAGTCCGAGATCATCAAATGCCATTACCGGCCACAATGATCCATGCGGCGGGAGGGGTGCAAACGCTGATTTTTCAAGGATTCTTAATTCCGTTCGATTTCCGGCGGAACATAGAGGGTACGGGCAGCATGTCAACGCCACAATCGTTACGTTTTGGCAATTCTGTTACGGGACGTCCGGTCCCGCCGGCGCCGGCGAGCGAAATCGGGGAGGATCTGTGCTATTGCGACGACGCGGTTTGAGCGGCGTCAGCAGGAGCAAGGGATGGATCCAATCGTCTTCGTACCGGGCCTGCTGTGCACCGGCGCGTTGTTCGGCCCGCAACTCGACGTCCTGTCGGACCGGGCGGACTGCATGATCGCGGACCATACCGGCCACGACTCGATGGAGGCCATCGCGAAGAGCGTTCTCGAGGCGGCGCCCGACCGTTTCGTCCTGGCGGGTCTTTCGATGGGCGGCTACATCGCGCTTGAGATGGCGGAGATGGCGCCCGGCCGGATCTCCTCCCTGGTGCTGCTGGATACGTCCGCACGGCCGGAGCATCCCGACCAGACCGAATTCCGGAGGAAGACGATCGCGCTCGCCGAGGAGCAGGGGATCGGCGCGGCGGTGGAACGGCTGCTGCCGTTGTTCATCGACGCCACCCGCATGCAGGACGCCGAACTCGTCGCCGTCGTCTACAAGATGGCCGAGGACACGGGCGTGGCGACCTTCATCCGGCAGCAGACGGCGATCATGGGCCGGCGGGACGCCCGTCCGAACCTGGCGAAGGTCACGGCGCCGACGCTGGTCATCGTCGGCGATCGCGACCGGCTGACGCCCCCGGACCACTCCGCGGAGATTGCGGCGGGGATACCCGATGCGCGGCTGGTGACGATCGCGGAGTGCGGGCACCTCACGACACTGGAGCGCCCGGAGGCGGTGAACGACGCGCTCCTCGACTTCCTGAACGCGGCAGGCTGACCGCTTCCGGGTGCGGTCCGGCGGATAGTCTGCGGTATGGGCAAATGCCGTGCGATCCACCTCGCCGTCATGCCCGGCCTTGTGCCGGGCATCCACGGACAGCGGTCGCCGCGGCGAAGACGTGGATGGCCGGGACAGGCCCGGCCATGACGGCCGGGGGACATTCGGGTACAGGGAGCCCGATCCGTAGCCTGGATGGAGCGGCGGCGTCGCCGGGTTCTTGCGCCGGAGTCCCCACTTTTGCGGGAATGAGCGGACAAGAGCTAACGTAGCGCGCCGGTGGAAACGCGGTTCCTTCGGGACGCCGCTCAGATATCGAGATCCTCGGCGAACTCCGCGTTGTCCTGTATGAACCGGAAGCGCGCTTCCGGGTTGTTGCCCATCAGCCGCCGGACGGCATCGGTGGTGCCTTCGGGATCGGTTTCGACCTCGATGCGCAGCAGAGTCCGGCGCTTCGGGTCCATCGTGGTGTCGCGGAGCTGGTTCGGCAGCATCTCGCCGAGCCCCTTGAACCGGCCGATCTCGACCTTGCCGCGTCCGGTGAACTCGGTGCGCAGCAGTTCGTCCTTGTGATGATCGTCGACCGCGTAGAGCGTCTTGCCGCCCTGACTGATCCGGTAGAGCGGCGGCACGGCCAGGTAGAGGTGGCCGTCTTCGATCAGCTTCGGCATCTGGCGGTAGAAGAAGGTCATCAGCAGCGAGGCGATGTGCGCGCCGTCGACGTCGGCGTCGGTCATGATGATGACCTTGTCGTAGCGCAGATCCTCGCCGCGATACTGGGCGCCGGTGCCGCAGCCGAGCGCCTGCGTCAGGTCGGCGAGCTGCTGGTTGAGCCCCACCTTGCCGGCCGCGGCGCTCTCGACGTTCAGGATCTTGCCGCGCAGCGGCAGCACGGCCTGGGTCTTGCGGTCACGGGCCTGCTTCGCCGATCCGCCGGCCGAATCGCCCTCGACGATGAAGATCTCCGCGCCGGCAGTGGCGGTGTTCGAACAGTCGGCGAGCTTGCCGGGCAGCCGCAGCTTGCGGACCGCCGACTTGCGGCCGACTTCCTTTTCCTGGCGTCGGCGCATCCGGTCCTCGGCCCGCTCGATCACCCAGTCGAGAAGCTTCGTGGCCTGCTGTGGGCTGGCGGTCAGCCAGTGGTCGAACTCGTCGCGGACCGCCTGTTCGACGATCCTGGCGGCCTCGCCCGTGGCGAGCCGGTCCTTGGTCTGGCCCTGGAATTCGGGTTCGCGGATGAAGACCGACAGCATCGCGGTGCACGACGTCATGACGTCGTCGGCGCTGAACACCTGCGCGCGCTTGCGGCCGGTCAGTTCCGCGTAGGACCGCAGACCCTTCAGGAGTGCGGTGCGCAGCCCGGCCTCGTGCGTGCCGCCGTCGGGCGTCGGCACCGTGTTGCAGTAGGAGGAGACGAAGCCGTCGCGTCCCGCGCACCACGCGATCGCCCATTCGACGCCGCCGTGGCCCCGTTCCTTCTCGAGACGCCCGGCGAAGATGTCGTTGGCGACCAGCGTGTCGCCGGCGATCTCGGCGGCAAGGAAGTCCTTCAGTCCGCCGGGGAAGCGGAAGACCTCCTTTTCGGGAACCGCGCCGCCGGCCTGGAGCAGCTCCGGCGCGCACGACCAGCGGATCTCGACGCCGCGGAACAGGTAGGCCTTGGAGCGCGTCATGCGGAACAGCAGGGCGGGCCGGAACTGCGCCTTGCCGAAGATTTCGGCGTCGGGCTTGAACCGGGTGCGGGTGCCGCGGCGGTTCATGACCTCGCCGAGCGATTCCACCCCCGTGACGGGCTGTCCCTTCTCGTAGACCTGTCGATAGAGCTGGCGGCCGCGGGCGACCTCGACCTCGAGCCTCTCGGAGAGCGCATTGACCACCGACACGCCGACGCCATGCAGGCCGCCGGAGGTGTCGTAGACCTTGGAATCGAATTTGCCGCCGGCGTGCAGCGTCGTCATGATCACTTCGAGCGCCGACTTGCCGGCGTATTTCGGGTGCGGATCGACGGGGATGCCGCGGCCATTGTCGATGACCGTGAGGTAGCCGTCGGCCTCCAGGGTGACGTCGATCCAGGTCGCGTGGCCGGCGACCGCCTCGTCCATCGAATTGTCGATGACTTCGGCGAACAGGTGATGCAGCGCCTTCTCGTCGGTGCCGCCGATATACATGCCCGGCCGGCGGCGCACCGGCTCGAGTCCCTCGAGCACCTCGATGTCGGCTGCGGTGTAGGCGTCCTCGCCCCCCCGGGAGACGACGCGAGGAGCGGACTTGCCCTCCGGCTTCGGCGCGGCCGCTGCCGGCTTCGGAGCGGTCGCCGGAGATTCGTCGAAGAGCGAGAGCGTTGTTTCCTTGGCCATTGGCGGTCCGAATGGGTTCCTGTGAGTGGGCGCCCGCGGGGGCAGCGCATGGCAACGAATCACGAACGATTGTGCCACTTTGTACGTTTCAAGGCGACGACGAGCCGCCCGCGACGTGCAGACGGCGACCCTGCCGCTCAATCGCTAAAGATATCGTTCAATCGCCCATATCCCGGCTGCAACCATGCCGGACGCGGCAATCATATACGCGGGAAGGACAACGAAGACGAGGCCGTCCCGAGCGTGCGGGGTGTCGTTCCACCAGAACACGCTGCCGATGCCCCATATCCACACGGCCGCAAGGAGAAGCAGCGCGAGCGTGCAGATCGCTACGGAGACGGTTCGCGCCGCGCGGCGGCTGAGTACGCCGAAGGGGACGAACGGCAAAAATGCGAGAGCGACGAGGAAGCCGATGGCGGGAATCGCGAACACGCCGAGGCCGGTGTCCGCCTCCATGGCAATGGTGACGGCGACCAGAACGAATGCCGCGGCGAGCAGCAGGACATTGAATGAGCGCATGCGTTCGATCGGGTTCCGGTGTCAGCGGGCCTAGCCGATGCCGGCGGGCGGACGGTTCCGCCGCGGCGATCACGGCTGCGCAAGCACTATCGCCGCGGCGGCCATGGACTCAAGCCCGTCTCCGCTCTCCCGTCCGAAACTCTCCCGAGGTCTGACCCTCTGCCGGGGCCTGACCCCCTGCCGGGCCTGTGCCTCTGCCGGGGGTCCAAAACGCGACGACCCCGCGGGCAGGTGCCGGCGGGGTCGTCGTCGGGTCGTCTCGTCCGACATGTCGTCGACGCAGCACGTCCGTATTCGAACCTTTCGGGTTTCGCTTTTCGCAGTCGAACGCGCCGGCAGCAATGTCGCGCAAAGCTTTCGCCGCGTCCTCATGCGCAAAAAAATCGGATTCTATTGTCTGACTTGATGCGCCGCTGAAGGTTTCGCGCCAGTTCAGGCGCCCCGCAGCGGCGGAAGTCGAGTCGGCGGGGCCATTGTCCTAGACCTCCTTTCCGGAATGACCTGGAGTCTGCGCCTCTCGCCGCAGCCTGTCAATGGCGTCCGGCGACGGGCACGCACAATTGAATGCCGGGAATGAAGACAGGGAACTGGAGGCCGGGGACTGAAGGCCGGGGACTGAAGGCCGGGGAAAAAAGGCCGCCCCTGGATGGGGCGGCCAAAACTCAAGGCACGACAGGACGACGTCGCGATGGCGAGTTGCCGGCTCGTCGGGCGGGGGGGGGCCGAGATGAGGCCGGCGCCGGGCGCCAATGTGCGGCAACCGGGGCGGTCGACCCGGCGTGGGGCCGTCGCTCGATCATCCGGTCGCGACACTATCCAGTTCGCTTGACAGTCGCGTGACGATATCCACTGCCACCGGGGCGCGAATTCGACCGGGCGCAAACCACGCTTTTCCATGGAACGGGGCGGCTTGCGCCGCGTCCTGTTCACACAAAAAAGGGGCGGCTCGCGCCGCGCCCTGAACCCATAAAAAAGGGGCGGCTTGCGCCGCGCCCTGAACCCATAAAAAAGGGGCGGCTTGCGCCGCGCCCTGTTCCCAAAAAAAGGGGGCGGCTTGCGCCGCCCCGGAAGTCCGCCGCGGCGATGGCCGCGGGGTGAGGTCACACGCTGTAGTAGAGATCGAATTCGATCGGATGCGGCGTCATCTCGAACGCGAGGACTTCGTCCATCTTCAGCTCGATATAGGCGTCGATCTGATCGTCGGAGAACACCCCGCCGGCGGTCAGGAAGTCGCGGTCGGCGTCGAGCGCCGCAAGCGCCTCGCGCAGGCTGCCGGAGACGGTCGGGATCTCCTTGAGCTCGTCCGGCGGCAGGTCGTAGAGGTTCTTGTCCATCGGATCGCCCGGATCGATCTTGTTCCTGATGCCGTCCAGGCCGGCCATCAGCAGCGCCGCGAAGCCGAGATAGGGGTTGGCACCCGGATCGGGGAAGCGGACCTCGACGCGCTTCGCCTTCGGCGAGGAGGCAACCGGGATACGGCAGCTGGCCGAGCGGTTGCGGGCCGAATAGGCCAGCAGGACCGGGGCCTCGTAGCCGGGAACCAGCCGCTTGTAGGAGTTGGTCAGCGGGTTGGTGAAGGCGTTGATGGCCTTGGCGTGCTTCAGGATGCCGCCGATGTAGTGCAGGCATTCGTTCGACAGGCCGGCGTACTTCTTGCCGGCGAAGATCGGCTTGCCGCCCTTCCAGATCGACTGGTGGACGTGCATGCCCGAGCCGTTGTCGCCGAAGACGGGCTTCGGCATGAACGTGGCCGACTTGCCGTAGGCGTTGGCGACCTGGTGCACGACGTACTTGTAGGTCTGCATGTGGTCGGCGTTGCGCGTCAGCGGCGCGAACTTCATGCCGAGCTCGTGCTGGGCGGCACCGACCTCGTGGTGATGCTTCTCGACCGCGACGCCCATGCTGGCCATGACGGTCAGCATCTCCGAGCGCATGTCCTGGGCGGAGTCGACCGGCGGGACCGGGAAGTAGCCGCCCTTGGTGCGCGGACGGTGGCCGAGGTTGCCGGCCTCGTACTCGGTGCCGTTGTTGGACGGCAGTTCGGCGGAGTCGATGGCGAAGCCGGTGTTGTAGGGTTCGGCGGTGAAGCGCACGTCATCGAATACGAAGAACTCAGCCTCCGGGCCGACGAAGCAGGTGTCGCCGATCTTGGTCTGCTTGAGATAGGCTTCCGCCTTCTTGGCGGTGGTGCGTGGATCGCGCTCGTAGGCCTCGCCCGTCGACGGCTCGAGAATGTCGCAGATGATCGCCAGCGTCGGGGCGGCGAAGAACGGGTCGATTACCGCCGTCTCCGGATCCGGCATCAGGTTCATGTCGGATTCGTTGATCGCCTTCCAACCCGCAATCGAGGAGCCGTCGAACATCACGCCCTCGGCAAACATGTCCTCGTCGACGACGGCCACGTCCATCGTGACGTGCTGCAGCTTGCCGCGCGGGTCGGTGAATCGCAGATCAACGAACTTGATGTCGTTCTCTTTGATCATCTTGAGAACGGACTTAGCTTCAGCCATGTGACTACCTCTTTGATTTTCCAGCTGGTTCTATAATTGGTCGGTTCGAGCGGCAGCGTCGGCGGCCGGCTCGCCGGCCTCGTTCAGATCGCGTCCGTACCGCGTTCGCCGGTCCTGATGCGGATGGCGTCCTCGATATTGGAGATGAAGATCTTGCCGTCGCCGATCCGGCCGGTCTGTGCCGCCTTCTGTATTGCCTCGACGGCCTTGTCGATCTGATCGTCGCCGAGCACGACCTCGACCTTCACCTTCGGCAGGAAGTCGACCACGTACTCGGCGCCCCGATACAGTTCGGTGTGCCCTTTCTGCCGGCCGAAGCCCTTGGCTTCCGTTACGGTAATGCCTTGCAACCCCACTTCCTGGAGCGCCTCCTTTACTTCGTCCAGTTTGAACGGCTTGATGATGGCCTCAATTTTCTTCATCTGGTCGTGACTCCTCGCGTGGGGCGCCAGGATCGGGGGCGGCCCGGCTACCGATTAGCATGCGTTGTGCCAAGTACGGAATTTTCAGAAATCCCATACAGTTCAACGCGTTAGTATGTCATGCCCGGAAAAAAGGCAAAAGTCGGTGAAAATCGCTGTCCAAAAATGCGGCATACGCCCAAGAAATGGACAGACAATGCGTCGCAACGCAATCCGGATCGGGGCCGATGAATGAGCTGCTGACGACGTCGGAGATGTCGCGGGCCGACGCGCTGGCGATCGAAGCGGGTGTCGCCGGCGAGGCCCTGATGGAGAATGCCGGCCGCGCGGTGGCGGCCGCCACGCTGGCCCTCGGGCGGGGCGCCGAGGTGGTCGTCCTCTGCGGTCCGGGCAACAACGGCGGCGACGGCTTCGTGGCGGCGCGGCACCTGGCCTGCGCGGGGCGCCGGGTCCGGGTGGCGCTGCTCGGCGGACGCGACAGGCTGAAGGGGGATGCGGCGCTGATGGCGTCCCGGTGGGAGGGGCCGATCGAGACGCTGCAGCCCGATTGCCTGAAGGGGGCCGGCGTGGTCGTCGACGCGGTCTTCGGGGCGGGTCTGTCGAAGCCGATCGAGGGGGCGGCCGCGGCGGTCGTCGCAGCGGTAAACGCCATGACCGTCCCGGTCGTCGCGGTGGACGTGCCGTCCGGCGTCGACGGGACCACCGGCGAGGTCCGCGGCGCGGCGGTACGGGCTGCGCGCACGGTCACCTTCTTCCGGCTGAAGCCCGGCCACCTGCTGATGCCCGGCCGCAGCCTGTGCGGCGACCTGCGGCTTGCCGACATCGGCATTCCCGGCGTGGTGCTGGACACCATAAGGCCGTCGATCCGGGCGAACGGTCCGCAGCTCTGGCGGCAACACTTTCCGGCGCCGCAGGCCGACGGCCACAAGTACGATCGCGGCCATGCGGTCGTCGTCAGCGGCGGCCCCTGGAACACGGGCGCCGCGAGACTGGCGGCCGGGGCGGCGCTGCGCATCGGCGCGGGGCTCGTCACCGTGGCAAGCCCGACCGCTGCCCTGCCGGTCAACGCGGCACATCTGACCGGGGTGATGCTGACCGAGGCGGAGGGGCTCGACGGGCTGGCGGCGGCCCTGCAGGATTCGCGGCGCAATGCCGTGCTGCTCGGGCCGGCGGCGGGGGTCGGCGAGGAGACGGCGGCCCGGGCCCTGGTGGCGCTCGCGGCGGCGCGGCCCGTGGTGCTGGACGCCGATGCGCTGACCAGCTTCGCCGAGGATCCGCCGCGCCTGTTCGAGGCGATCGGGGCGGATGCCGGCCGTCCGGTCCTGCTCACCCCGCATGAGGGCGAGTTCCGGCGGCTGTTTCCCGACATCGCCGAGGCGGCGCCCGGGCGGCCGGAACGGGCGCGCCGCGCAGCGGCCCGCAGCGGCGCGGTCGTCATCCTCAAGGGCGCCGACACGGTCGTCGCCGCGCCGGACGGACGGGTCGCGATCAACGCCGACGCGCCGCCCTGGCTGGCGACCGCCGGGTCCGGCGACGTGCTGGGCGGGATGGCGCTCGGCCTGCTGGCGCAGGGCATGGCCGGCTTCGAGGCGGCGTCGGCCGCCGTCTGGCTGCACGGGGCGGCGGCGAACCGGATCGGACGCGGCCTGATCGCCGAGGACCTGCCGGAGGCGCTGCCGGCGATTCTGGCCGATCTCTGAACGACGGCCGGGCGACGTGCCGCGGAACCGCGGGACCGCGCGGCGGGCTTGCAAGGCGGCGGGAATTGCCTAGATTGGCGTGACCCTGGCGGACAGTGCGTTTTCGCTGGCGCCGCGCGGAATCGGTGTGCTATAGACCCCCGCCGTGCGCGGACCGCCCGCCGGCCATTCGCGGGCGTGGTGGAACTGGTAGACACGCGAGATTTAGGTTCTCGTGGCGAAAGCCGTGGGGGTTCAAGTCCCTCCGCCCGCACCATGCCCAATTCCGGGACCCGAATACCGGGCAGGCACGCCCGAATGCCCAGACACACGCAAGGCAGCGATCAACACGTTATGCAGGTCACAGAAACCGTAAACGAAGGGCTCAAGCGCGAGCTCCAGATCACCGTTCCGGCAGGCGATCTCGACACCCGCCTCAACAACCGGCTCACGGACCTCAAGGACACCGTGCGGATCCGCGGCTTCCGGCCGGGCAAGGTGCCCGTCGCGCATCTCAAGCGCGTCTACGGCCGCTCGGTGATGGCCGAGGTCGTCGAGCAGACGGTCAACGAGACCAGCCAGCAGGCGATCACCGACCGCGAGGAGCGCCCCGCCTATCAGCCCGACATCGCGCTGACCGAGGACAAGGACGAGATCGAGAAGATCCTGAAGGGAGAGGCCGACCTCGCCTACAAGATGAGCTTCGAGATCCTGCCCGCGCTGGCCGCCCCGGATTTCGGCAAGATCGAGGTCGAGAAGGAAGTCGCCACCGTCGACGAGGCGGTGATCGACGAGAGCATCTCGCGCATCGCCGAGCAGAACAAGCCCTACGCCCCCCGCGAGGAGGGCGCCAAGTCGGAATCGGGCGACAGGCTGACGATCGACTATGTCGGCAAGATCGACGGCGAGCCGTTCGAGGGCGGCGCCGACCAGGACGCGCAGATCCAGCTGGGCAGCGGCTCCTTCATTCCAGGCTTCGAGGAGCAGCTGACGGGGCTGACCGCAGGCACCGAGACGGTGGTCAAGGTGACCTTCCCGGAGCAGTACCAGGCCGCGCATCTGGCCGGCAAGGAAGCCGAGTTCGACGTCACGGTGAAGGAGATCGCCGCGCCGGGCGAGGTGACGATCGACGACGAATTCGCCAAGTCGCTGGGGCTCGAGTCGCTCGAGAAGCTGAAGGAAGCCGTCCGCGAGCAGATCGCCAAGGACTACGAGCAGCAGTCCCGCACCAAGGTGAAGCGCCAGCTTCTCGACGCGCTAGACGAGGCCTGCACCTACGAACTTCCCGAGAAGCTCGTCGACAACGAGTTCGAGGCGATCTGGCAGCAGGTCACCCAGGATCTCGAGCGCAGCGGCAGGAGCTTCGAGGACGAGAAGACCACCGAAGAAGAAGCGCGCGCCGAGTACCGCAAGATCGCCGAGCGGCGCGTTCGCCTCGGCCTGCTACTTGCCGACATCGGCGAGAAGAACGAAATAAAGGTGACCGACGAGGAACTGAACCGGGCGCTCGTCGACCGGGTGCGCCAGTTCCCGGGTCAGGAGCAGGTGGTCTGGGAGTACTATCAGAAGAACCCGCAGGCGACGGCCGAGCTGCGGGCGCCGATATTCGAGGAGAAGGTCGTCGACTACATCCTCGCGCTGGCGAAGGTGACCGAGAAGCCGGTGTCGCGGGAGGAACTGTTCCACGATCCCGACGACGAGCACGACCATGATCATGACCACGACCATTCGCACGGTCACGACCATGATCACGATCACGGGAAGAAGTCGTCCGGCGCAAAGCCCGACTGACCGCGCGATCGCCAGCCGATCGGCGTTCGCCGGTCGGCCGGAAGCGACCATCGGCCCGATAACCGGGGGGAACCTAACAATCCCCCCTGCGAATCGCCACATTCCTGTATGTGGCTTCGTGGCCATGACGCGGCCTCGAGCGAGCGAATGACATTGGGAGACTGACGTGCGCGATCCTGTCGATACATACATGAACCTGCTGGTGCCGATGGTGGTGGAGCAGACCAACCGCGGCGAGCGCGCGTTCGATATCTATTCGAGGCTGCTCAAGGAGCGCATCATCTTCGTGACGGGTCCGATCGAGGACCACATGGCGACGCTGATCACCGCGCAGCTTCTCTTCCTGGAGGCCGAAAACCCCAAGAAGGAAATCGCCATGTACATCAACTCGCCCGGCGGCGTGGTGACGTCCGGCCTGGCGATCTACGACACGATGCAGTTCATCCGCCCGGCGGTGTCGACGCTGTGCATCGGACAGGCCGCGTCGATGGGCTCGCTGCTGCTCGCCTGCGGCGAGGCCGGCATGCGCCACGCGCTGCCCAACGCGCGCATCATGCTGCATCAGCCCTCCGGCGGCTTCCAGGGCCAGGCCTCCGACATCGAGCGCCACGCCGAGGACATCATCAAGATGAAGCGGCGGCTCAACGAGATCTACGTGAAACACACCGGGCGCGACTACGAGACGATCGAGCGCACCCTGGACCGCGACTATTTCCTCACCGCCAACGAGGCGAAGGAATTCGGCATCGTCGATTCGGTTATGGAGAAGCGCGCCGATCTTGCCGCCGCAAACGGCGACAAGGGGCCGGAGTGACGGCGGGGACGGCGAGCGTAGGGCGCCTGCCGGGACGAAACGGCACCATTTGCATCGAGTTAGCGTTAATGGTCTGTTGATTTCTGGCTACCTAGCATGGTTGCATTGGCCCGATGCCGATGGGCGGCTATAAACAATCTTTCGTGGTATTGCCGAGAGGGACGGTGATGCCGGAGTAAGCGGGGCACATGGCCCGGCAAGCATTGCGCCAAAGGCGGGTGGCCTTGGGCGAAGCGGAGTGACCGAATGAGCAAGGTCAGCGGCAGCGACTCGAAAAACACCCTTTACTGCTCCTTCTGCGGCAAGAGCCAGCACGAGGTGCGCAAGCTGATCGCGGGACCGACCGTGTTCATCTGCGACGAGTGCGTCGAACTGTGCATGGACATCATTCGCGAGGAGAACAAGAACTCCTTCGTGAAGGCCAACGACGGGGTCCCGTCGCCGAACGAGATCTGCCAGGTTCTCGACGACTACGTGATCGGGCAGTCGCACGCCAAGAAGGTGCTGTCGGTCGCCGTCCACAATCACTACAAGCGCCTCAATCACAGCGCCAAGTCGAACGACGTCGAACTGGCCAAGTCGAACATCCTGCTGATCGGCCCGACCGGCTGCGGCAAGACGCTGCTCGCGCAGACGCTCGCGCGGATTCTCGACGTGCCCTTCACCATGGCCGACGCAACCACGCTGACCGAGGCCGGCTATGTCGGCGAGGACGTCGAGAACATCATCCTGAAACTGCTGCAGGCGGCCGACTACAACGTCGAGCGGGCCCAGCGCGGCATCGTCTACATCGACGAGGTCGACAAGGTCAGCCGCAAGTCCGACAACCCCTCCATCACCCGCGACGTGTCGGGCGAGGGCGTCCAGCAGGCGCTGCTGAAGATCATGGAGGGCACGGTCGCCAGCGTTCCGCCGCAGGGCGGCCGCAAGCACCCGCAGCAGGAGTTCCTGCAGGTCGACACGACCAACATCCTGTTCATCTGCGGCGGCGCATTCTCGGGCCTCGAGAAGATCATCTCCAGCCGCGGCGAGGGGACGTCGATCGGGTTCGGCGCCGAGGTGAAGTCGGTCGACGACCGGCGCACCGGCGAGATCTTCCGCGACGTCGAGCCTGAGGACCTGCTGAAGTTCGGGCTGATCCCCGAATTCATCGGCCGCCTGCCGGTGATCGCGACCCTCGACGACCTCGACGAGGAGGCGCTGGTGCGCATTCTCACCGAGCCCAAGAACGCGCTGGTGAAGCAGTACCAGCGGCTGTTCGAGATGGAGGGCGTCGAACTGGCGCTGCCGCTCGACTCGCTCCAGGCGATTTCCCGCAAGGCGATCGACCGCAAGACCGGCGCACGCGGCCTGCGGTCCATCATGGAGGCGATCCTCCTCGACACGATGTTCGAACTGCCCGGCCTCGACGGCGTCGAGGAGGTGGTGCTGGGCCCCGATGTCATCGAGGGCAATGCACGGCCGCTCTACATCTACGCCGACCGGGCGGAAAAGAACGTCGAAAGCAGCGCCTGATCTCCCCGAATCCCAAGGCCGGCGCGCCGCGCCGGCCGTTCTGCCCCGGGTTTCGGCGCGCGCCGGACCCGCTACTTGACTTGGCTCGGGCGCGTGGCCACCTAATTGGTCGACGAACGGTACCGCAGCAAAGCGAGTCGGCCGGTCCGGATCCAAAGGCGATCCGGATGCGTAGTAATCCTACCGGTCAGCATAACGTGCGCGTCTCCCCGGCGCATCGCTGCTGAGTGCCTCAAACGAGAGGATAATGCACATGGCCAACGAGAAGCCGCGCATCATCGATACACCCGGGTCGCAGGACATCTACCCGGTCCTGCCGCTGCGCGATATCGTGGTCTTTCCACACATGATCGTGCCGCTCTTCGTCGGCCGCGAAAAGTCCATTCGCGCGCTCGAGGAAGTGATGCGGGCCGAACGCCCGATCCTGCTGGCCACCCAGAAGAACGCCAGCGACGACGATCCCGACACCGACGCGATCTATGACGTCGGAACGATGGCGACCGTCCTGCAACTGCTGAAACTGCCCGACAGCACCGTCAAGGTCCTCGTCGAGGGACAGTCGCGGACGAAGATCCTCGGCTACACGGACCAGAGCGAGTACTACGAGGCCGAGGCCGTTGCGCTCGCCGAAGAGGAAGGCGATCCCGTCGAGGTCGAGGCCCTGGCGCGGTCGGTGGTGTCCGAGTTCGACAACTACGTGAAGCTCAACAAGAAGGTCTCGCCGGAAGTGCTCGGCGCGGTCACGCAGATCGACGACTACGCCAAGCTCGCCGACACGGTGGCCTCGCACCTGGCCGTCAAGATCCCCGACAAGCAGCAGATCCTGGAGACGGTGTCCGTCCCCGGCCGGCTGGAGCAGGTGCTCGGGCTGATGGAAAGCGAGATCAGCGTGCTGCAGGTCGAGAAGCGGATCAGGAGCCGCGTCAAGCGTCAGATGGAGAAGACGCAGCGCGAGTATTACCTGAACGAGCAGATGAAGGCGATCCAGAAGGAGCTCGGCGATTCCGATGAGGGGCGCGACGAGCTCGGCGAACTCGAGGACAAGATCGCCAAGACCAAGTTCTCGAAGGAAGCCCGCGAAAAGGCCATGGCCGAGCTGAAGAAGCTCCGCCAGATGAGCCCGATGTCGGCGGAAGCCACCGTCGTGCGCAACTACCTCGACTGGCTGCTGTCGATCCCGTGGGGCAAGAAATCCCGCATCAAGAAGGACCTGGGTCACGCCCAGGCGGTGCTGGACGCCGACCACTTCGGGCTCGAGAAGGTGAAGGACCGCATCGTCGAGTACCTCGCGGTGCAGCAGCGGGCCAACAAGCTGCGTGGCCCGATCCTGTGCCTGGTGGGCCCGCCCGGCGTCGGCAAGACGTCGCTGGGCAAGTCGATCGCACGGGCAACGGGACGCGAATTCGTCCGCGTGTCGCTCGGCGGCGTGCGCGACGAGGCGGAGATCCGCGGCCACCGGCGCACCTATATCGGCTCGATGCCGGGCAAGGTGATCCAGTCGATGCGGAAGGCCAAGCACACCAATCCGCTGTTCCTCCTCGACGAGGTGGACAAGATGGGTGCCGATTTCCGCGGCGATCCGTCGGCGGCTCTGCTCGAGGTGCTCGACCCGGAACAGAACGGCAGCTTCAACGACCACTATCTCGAGGTGGACTACGATCTGTCGAACGTCATGTTCGTGACGACGGCGAATACGCTGAACATCCCGCCGGCCCTGATGGACCGGATGGAGATCATCCGCATCGCCGGCTACACGGAAGACGAGAAGGTCGAGATCGCCCGGCGGCACCTGCTGCCCAAGGCAATCCGCGAGCACGGTCTGAAGAGCAAGGAGTTCGCTATCGACGATGCGGCCCTGCTGACCGTCATCCGCCTCTACACCAGGGAAGCCGGGGTGCGTAACCTCGAGCGGGAGCTGGCGACGCTGGCGCGGAAGGTGGTCAAGGAACTGATCGTCACGTCGAAGAAGGACATCCGGGTCACGGAAGCCAACCTCGGCGATTTCCTCGGCGTTCCCCGCTATCGCTTCGGCGAGGCCGAACGCGAGGACCAGGTCGGCGTCGTTACGGGCCTGGCGTGGACGGAATTCGGCGGCGAACTGCTCACCGTCGAAGGCGTCATGATGCCGGGCAAGGGCAAGATGTCGGTGACCGGCAACCTGCGCGACGTGATGAAGGAGTCGATCCAGGCCGCCGCCGCCTACGTGCGCTCGCGGTCGGTGGACTTCGGCATCGAGCCGCCGCTGTTCGACCGGCGCGACATCCACGTCCACGTCCCGGAAGGCGCGACGCCGAAGGACGGGCCGTCCGCGGGTGTCGCCATGGCGACCGCGATCGTCTCGACGATGACCGGCATTCCCGTCCGCAAGGACGTGGCGATGACGGGGGAGATCACGCTGCGCGGCCGCGTTCTGCCGATCGGCGGCCTGAAGGAGAAACTGCTGGCGGCGCTTCGCGGCGGCATCAAGAGGGTGATCATCCCCGAGGACAATGCCAAGGATCTCGCCGAGATCCCCGACAACCTCAAAAGCGGCCTGGAGATCATTCCGGTGTCGCGGCTGGGCGAGGTGCTGAAACTGGCACTGGTCCGCGAGCCGGAAGCGATCGAGTGGTCGGAGCCGGTCGCCGCTCCTCAGGTCGTCGCCGAGGGCGATGCGAAGTCCGGCGTCGTGGCCCACTGACCACACCTGCGTTCCGAGAGCGCCCGCCTCTTCAGGCGGGCGCTTCTTTTTTGTAGATGCGGCGGCAAGAAACCCTTATTTCTCCGGGCTTCGGCGCTAAAATCCGCAGTGAGGCGCGATTCGCCGAATGCAACCAATAGAAACGCAGGACGAAAGGACAAGACCGTGAACAAGGCAGATCTCATCGCGAAGGTGGCCGACGATACCGAGCTACCGAAGGCACAGGCGGCCGGTGCCGTCGACGCAGTGTTCGACGCGATCTCGGGAGCCCTGAAGTCCGGCGATGAAGTCAAGCTGGCCGGTTTCGGAACGTTTTCCGTCGCGAAGCGTGCGGCCTCTACCGGGCGCAACCCCAAGACCGGCGAGCCGATCAAGATTCCGGCCACCAAGCTGCCGAAGTTCAAGGCCGGCAAGGGCTTGAAAGACTCCGTCAAGTAAGGGGCGGCGGCGACTGCGCCGCCACCGGAACGAATTGCGAAGAGCCCCGTGCCGGAATCGTCACGGGGCTTTTCGATTGGGGATATCCGCTTGAATGCCGGTCGTTCCGGCGATAAACCCCGCAGACGGGCAGGGCGGTTAGCTCAGCTGGTAGAGCGCCACGTTTACACCGTGGATGTCGGGAGTTCGATCCTCTCACCGCCCACCATCGCCTGTCTCGGCTCCGATGGCCGTTGCGGCCGAGGAGGCCGCCGGCGCCGGTTCGACCGGCGCGCCGCAGACCTATTTCGATGCGCCCCGACAATTGGCGATCGGCCCGCTTGACTTGCCGCGGGCCGTCACTTAAGTCGTGGCGACCCGCTGCTGAGGGCCGGTGACATCGACCGGCACGTCAGGCGCCTGTGGGGGTGTAGCTCAGTTGGTTAGAGCGCCGGCCTGTCACGCCGGAGGCCGCGGGTTCGAGTCCCGTCACTCCCGCCAATTCTCCCGTATACACGCGATTCCCTGCCGCGGGGTTCTCCTCGCAGGCTATCCGTTCAGCGCCTTGAGCTGCGCGACGAACAGCGTCGGCGCGGTCCAGGTGCTGCCTGCCGGCGTCTCAAGCCCGATCTCGCGGGCGAGATCGGCCAGGTAGGTGTTGCAGTTGTAGTTCGCCCAGCTCCAGGCCGGCGGTTCGCCGCGGGCTCGTTCCACTGCTGCGGCAAGGCGCTCGTACTGGCGCGCCGTCAGGGCGCGTCGATACACCACAGTGGGAGCGATCTCGGCATCCAGCGGCACCGATTCCGTGGTTGCCCTGGCGCCGCCGACGGCGAAGGCGAAGCCCGTCACGTCGTCGGGATAGAGGCCGGTGTGGACCGGATCGACGATGTCTCCAGCGGCGCCGAGCCTGCCGAAGACGAGATAGCTGTGGCCAATGATGTCGGGACCGGTACGGGCACGGAATTCGACGGCATACGACCCCGTCACCGCATCCCCGCGCTCGGCCTTCGGGCGTGCCGGCAGCAGCGCGGCGGCAGACAGGGCGGCCGGATCCGTGAAGGAATAGGCGGTCGGCAGCACCGGCCGGTCGGTCCCGACGCATCCCGCCACCGTACCGGCCGCAACGAGCGCCGCCGGCGCAAGCACTCTCCAAACCGACACGACCCCGCCCCCGGCACGCTATTGCTGCGGCTGCGATTCGGCACCGAGCCCCGGCTCGGGCGGTCCGTCGCGCCATGGTTTCCTTTCGCCGCGACACTATTTATGCATGAACGCGGGAAGACGGAAAGCGATAGCCGAGGGCGACGGGCGAACGGAGTGAATCTCCCGGCGCGGACGCTTGCCCTCATGGGGAGCGTGGGCTAAGCGTACCGGCGAGAGCGAAATTGTGCGGCGCACCCCGACAGCGCCCGCGAACGGAGCTGAGGAGATATGCCCGATATTCTGCAGGAATATCTGCCGATAGCGGTGTTCATTGGAATTTCGGCGGTCATCGGGTTCGCCCTGATGTTTTCCTCCTTCGTCATCGCGTACCAGAATCCGGATCCGGAGAAACTGTCGGCCTACGAATGCGGCTTCAATGCGTTCGACGACGCGCGCATGAAATTCGACGTGCGGTTCTATCTGGTCGCCATCCTGTTCATCATCTTCGACCTGGAGGTCGCCTTCCTGTTTCCCTGGGCCGTCGCATTCAGTGAAGTCGGACTGTTCGGATTCTGGTCGATGATGGTGTTCCTTGCCGTGCTGACCGTCGGGTTCGCCTACGAATGGCGCAAAGGGGCCCTGGAATGGGACTGATTCACCGAGACCAGCCGCTGGTCGGGCAAACGCCCACCGGCGCCATCGATCCGGCGACCGGACGTCCGGTCGGCGCCGACGATCCGTTCTTCACCGAGGTGAACGCGGAACTCGCCGACAAGGGCTTCATCGTCACGGCATCCGACGACCTGATCAACTGGGCCCGCACCGGCTCGCTGATGTGGATGACCTTCGGCCTGGCGTGCTGCGCGGTCGAGATGATGCAGGTGTCGATGCCGCGCTACGACGTCGAGCGCTTCGGCTTCGCGCCGCGCGCGAGCCCGCGCCAATCCGACGTGATGATCGTGGCAGGCACACTGACCAACAAGATGGCGCCCGCTCTGCGGAAGGTCTACGACCAGATGCCGGAGCCGCGCTACGTCATCTCGATGGGCAGCTGTGCGAACGGCGGCGGCTACTATCACTATTCCTATTCGGTGGTGCGCGGATGCGACCGCGTGGTGCCGATCGATGTCTACGTTCCCGGCTGTCCCCCGACGGCGGAAGCGTTGCTCTACGGCGTTCTGCTTCTGCAAAAGAAGATCCGGCGTACGGGAACCATCGAGCGCTGACGGCGCCGTTGGCAGAGTTTGGAGAAGCGGGATGGACCTGGCGCTGAACGAAGAGGCACTGACCGAGCTTGGCGACTATATCGGCCAGGCTCTCGGTCCCGACAACGTCGACTGGACCGTCGCGCTCGGCGAGCTGAACCTCTCGGTGTCGCCGGGCATGCTGCTGGAGACATGCCGGTTCCTGCACGACGATGCGCGGTGCCAGTTCATCTCGTTCATCGACGCGTGCGGCGTCGACTATCCCGAGCGCGAGCAGCGGTTCGACGTCGTGTACCACCTGCTGAGCCCGCGCCAGAACCAGCGCATCCGGATTACGATTCGCACCGATGACGTGACGCCGGTCCCAAGCCTCACGGAAATCTGGCCGGGCGCGCTGTGGTTCGAACGCGAGACCTACGATCTCTACGGGGTCCTGTTCTCGGGCCATCCGGACCTGCGGCGGCTCTTGACCGACTACGGCTTCGAGGGCCATCCGCTGCGCAAGGACTTCCCGCTGACCGGGTTCGTCGAGGTGCGCTACGACGACGAGATGAAGCGCGTCGTCTACGAGCCGGTGCGACTCAACCAGGAATTCCGCAACTTCGACTTCCTGTCGCCCTGGGAAGGCGTCGACTACGTGCTTCCCGGCGACGAGAAGGCGGGCAAGGGAAGCGGATCGTGAACGAGGCAGCCATGAAGACCGGTCGGTGCCTGTGCGGTGCGGTGCGCTTCGAGGCGACGCCCAAACACGACGAGATGGGCGTATGCCATTGCAGCAAGTGCCGCCGCTGGTCGGGCGGCGCGTTCATGGCCGTCGAGTGCGGCAACAGCGTCCGGGTGAACGACGACAGCCAGCTCGGCGTGTACGTCTCGTCGGATTGGGGCGAGAGGGTCTTCTGCAAGACTTGCGGAACGACGCTGTTCTGGCGCATGCAGGACGGCTCCGAGTACGCCGTTTCGGCACAGGCGTTCGACGATCCGGCCCAGTTCCGTTTCGTCAGCGAGATATTCGTCGACGAGCAGCCGCCGAACTATGCATTTGCCAACGAGACACGAAAAATGACCGGACCGGAATTCATCGCCATGGTGACGGGCAAGCCGGAGTCCGGGAATGCCTGAGGCGGAAGTCCGCAACTTCTCGATCAACTTCGGTCCGCAGCATCCCGCCGCGCACGGCGTCCTGCGTCTCGTGCTCGAGATCGACGGCGAGGTGGTCGAGCGCGTCGACCCGCATATCGGGCTTCTTCACCGGGGCACCGAAAAGCTGATCGAGTACAAGACGTACCTGCAGGCGCTGCCGTATTTCGACCGGCTCGACTATGTCGCGCCGATGAACCAGGAGCACGCGTTCTCGCTCGCCACGGAGAGGTTGCTCGGCATCGAAGTGCCGCGGCGCGGCCAGCTCATCCGGGTGCTCTACTGCGAGATCGGCCGCCTGCTGTCGCATCTCCTCAACGTCACGACGCAGGCACTGGACGTCGGCGCGCTGACCCCGCCGCTGTGGGGCTTCGAGGCGCGCGAGAAGCTCATGGTCTTCTACGAGCGGGCATCGGGCGCGCGCATGCATTCGGCCTATTTCCGGCCCGGCGGCGTCCATCAGGACCTGCCGCCCGAGCTGATCGACGACATCGGCGCCTTCTGCGACCCGTTCCTCGAGCTGTGCGACGACATCGAGGGGCTGCTCACCGAGAACCGCATCTTCAAGCAACGCAACGTCGACATCGGCGTCGTCAGCCTCGAGGATGCCTGGGCATGGGGATTCTCCGGCGTCATGGTGCGCGGCTCGGGCGCGGCGTGGGACCTGCGCAAGTCGCAGCCCTACGAGTGCTATGAGGAGATGCAGTTCGACATCCCGATCGGAAAGAACGGGGATTGCTACGACCGCTATCTCATCCGGATGGAGGAGATGCGCCAGTCGACGAGCATCATGAAGCAGTGCGTGGAGAAGCTGCAGGCAGCAGGCGGACAGGGGCCGGTGCATTCGACCGACCAAAAGATCGTCCCGCCTAAACGCGGCGAGATGAAGCGCTCGATGGAAGCCCTGATCCATCACTTCAAGCTCTATACCGAGGGCTACAAGGTGCCGGCCGGCGAAGTCTACGCCGCCGTCGAGGCGCCGAAGGGCGAGTTCGGGGTCTATCTGGTCTCCGACGGGTCGAACCGGCCCTACCGCTGCAAGATCCGGGCGCCCGGCTTCGCGCATCTGCAGGCGATGGACTTCCTCTGCCGCGGCCACATGCTGGCCGACGTGTCGGCGGTGCTCGGCTCTCTCGACATCGTCTTCGGGGAGGTTGACCGCTGATGTCCGTGCGTCGTCTCTGGCACGAGCAGCCCGACGGTTTCGCCTTCTCGGCGGACAATGCCGCGTGGGTCGAAAAGGCCATCAAGCGCTACCCGGAAGGCCGCCAGGCCTCGGCCGTGATCCCGTTGCTGTGGAAGGCGCAGGAGCAGGAAGGCTGGGTCTCAGAACCGGCGATCCGGCATGTCGCCGACATGCTGGACATGCCCTACATCCGGGTGCTGGAGGTCGCGACCTTCTACACCATGTTCCAGCTGCGGCCGGTCGGCACGAAGGCCCACGTGCAGGTCTGCGGGACGACGCCGTGCATGCTGCGCGGGGCCGGCGACCTGATCGCCGTCTGCAAGAGGCGGATCGCCGAGCACGCCCACGACGTCTCCGAGGACGGGGCGTTCTCCTGGGAAGAGGTCGAGTGCCTCGGCGCCTGCGTGAACGCGCCGATGATCCAGGTGTTCAAGGACACCTACGAGGACCTGACGGCGGAGAGCTTCGAGGCGATTCTCGACGCCTTCGATGCCGGCGAGACGCCTGCGCCGGGCCCCCAGAACGGACGGCACTACTCCGCGCCGCTCGGCGGCGCCAAGGTGCTCAAGGGCGATCCCGGCCCGGCGACGCCGACGCGCGAAGCAGCGGCCGAGAAGGTGGACACTCCGGACGCGGATGTCGACCCGGCGACGCCGAAGGCGCGCCACGAGTATGCCGCCAAGCCGAGCGGCGAAGACACGGCCGAAGCCGAAGTGGCCCGCTCCGCGTCGAATACCGATGAGGACTCAAGCACCGCCGGTGCCGTGCCCGAGCAGGAGACCAGGCCCCCCGGGCTCGACGCACCCCGCGACGGCAAGCCCGACGATCTCACCAAGATCGCCGGCATCGGGCCCCGGATCGAGAGCACGCTGCACTCGATCGGCGTCTACCATTTCGAGCAGATCGCCGCCTGGACGCCGGCTGAAGTGGCGTGGGTCAACGGCCATCTGAACTTCAAGGGCCGGATCGACCGGGACGACTGGATCGTCCAGGCCACCAACCTGGCCGGCAAGGACGGCGCGGCATCCTCCGCACCGACCGGAAAGAGGACATAGGCGATGCTCTCCGACAAGGACCGCATCTTCACCAACATCTACGGCCTGCACGACTGGGGCCTGAAGGGCGCGCGCCAGCGCGGCTCGTGGTCGGAAACCGCCGACATCATCGCCCGGGGACAGGACTGGATCATCGAGCAGATGAAGGCGTCCGGCCTGCGCGGGCGCGGCGGCGCCGGCTTCCCGACCGGGCTGAAATGGTCGTTCATGCCGAAGGAAGTCGGCGAGCGTCCGCACTACCTCGTCGTCAATGCCGACGAATCGGAGCCCGGCACCTGCAAGGACCGGGACATCATGCGCTTCGAGCCGCACCAGCTGATCGAGGGCTGCATGATCGCCTCCTTCGCGATGCGCGCCCATGCCTGCTACATCTACGTGCGCGGCGAGTTCATCCGCGAGCGCGAGCATCTCGAAGCCGCCATCGACGAGTGCTACGAAGCCGGTCTGGTCGGAAAGAACAACAAGAACGGCTGGGACTTCGACATCTACGTCCATCACGGCGCCGGCGCCTATATCTGCGGCGAGGAGACAGCCCTGCTCGAGAGCCTCGAGGGCAAGAAGGGCATGCCGCGGATGAAGCCGCCGTTCCCCGCCAACGCCGGTCTCTACGGCTGCCCCACCACCATCAACAACGTCGAGTCGATCGCCGTCGTGCCGGAGATCCTGCGGCGCGGCGGCGCCTGGTTCGCCGGCCTCGGCAAGCCCAACAACACCGGCACCAAGCTGTTCTGCATCTCCGGCCACGTCGAGACGCCGTGCAACGTGGAAGAGGAGATGGGCATCCCGCTGCGCGAACTGATCGACAAGCATGCCGGCGGCGTGCGCGGCGGCTGGGACAACCTGCTCGCCGTCATTCCCGGCGGCTCGTCGGTGCCGTGCCTTCCGGCCGAGGCCTGCCAGAACCTCTCGATGGACTTCGACACGCTGCGCGAGCTCAAGTCGGGCCTGGGGACGGCTGCGGTCATCGTCATGGACAAGTCGACCGACATCGTCCGGGCGATCGCGCGCATCTCCTACTTCTACAAGCACGAGAGCTGCGGCCAGTGCACGCCGTGCCGGGAGGGGACGGGCTGGATGTGGCGCGTCGTCGAGCGCATGGCGCGCGGCGAGGCGCAGAAGCGCGAGATCGACATGCTGCTGGAGGTTTCCCACCAGGTCGAAGGCCACACGATCTGCGCTCTCGGCGATGCCGCGGCCTGGCCGGTGCAGGGCCTGATCCGCCACTTCCGAGGCGAGATCGAGCGGCGGATCGACGAATACGCCGCCAATGCGAAACCGATGCCGGCCCTGGAGGCGGCGGAGTAGGGGCGATGAGGATCCACCAGGAAAAGCATCGGCTGGACGTCAGCAAAAGCGACCTGTCCGGCTCGACCTTCGACAACGTGAACCTGTCGGGATGCACGTTCGAGAACGTCAACCTGTCCGGTGGCCGGTATCACGACATCAATCTGTCGGGCTGCTCGTTCGACGACCTGAACATGTCGGGCTGGAGCGTGAACGACGTCAACATGTCGGGCCTCCGCCTGTCGAAGTCCAATCTCGCCGGCACATCGATCAGCGATTGCCGCTATGACGGCATGACCATCGACGGCATCCCTGTCACCGAATTGATTGCTGCCTACAAAGCCGCCGAAGCGCCGAAGGACGAAGCATGACGAAGATCATCGTCGACGGCACCGAAGTAGAGGTTCCCGCCGAGTTCACGCTCCTGCAGGCGTGCGAGGCGGCGGGCGTCGAGATCCCGCGATTCTGTTTCCACGAGCGCCTGTCGATCGCCGGCAACTGCCGCATGTGCCTCGTCGAGGTGAAGGGCGGCCCGCCGAAGCCGGCGGCCTCCTGCGCCATGGCCGTGCGCGACCTGCGGCCGGGACCGAACGGCGAGCCGCCGGAAGTCATGACCAGGACACCGATGGTCAAGAAGGCGCGCGAAGGGGTGATGGAGTTCCTACTCATCAACCATCCGCTGGACTGCCCGATCTGCGACCAGGGCGGCGAGTGCGACCTGCAGGACCAGGCGATGGCCTACGGCGTCGATTCCTCGCGGTTCCACGAGAACAAGCGGGCGGTCGAGAACAAGTACATCGGGCCGCTGGTCAAGACGATCATGACGCGGTGCATCCACTGCACGCGCTGCATCCGGTTCGTCACCGAGGTCGCCGGCGTGCCGGAGCTCGGCGCGATCGGCCGCGGCGAGGACATGGAGATCACCACCTACCTGGAAAGCGCCATGTCGTCGGAGCTGCAGGGCAACGTGATCGACCTTTGCCCGGTCGGCGCGCTGACGTCGCGGCCCTACGCCTTCCAGGCGCGGCCCTGGGAGCTCAGCAAGACCGAATCGATCGACGTCATGGACGCGCTCGGCTCGAACATCCGGGTCGACACGCGCGGCCGCGAGGTGATGCGGGTGATGCCGCGCACCCACGAGGACGTCAACGAGGAGTGGATCTCCGACAAGACCCGCTTCATCTGGGACGGCCTGCGCACACAAAGGCTCGACAGGCCCTATGTCCGCGAGAACGGCAAGCTGCGCGCGGCCTCCTGGCCGGAAGCCTTTGCGGTGATCGCCGAGCGGATCGGCGCGACGACGCCTGACAGGATCGGCGCCATCGCCGGCGATCTTGCCAGCGTCGAGGACATGTACGCCCTGCGCGAGCTGATGACCGGGCTCGGCGTGACCTCGATCGACTGCCGCCAGGACGGCGCGGCGCTCGACCCGAAGGCGGGGCGCGCCACCTACCTGTTCAATCCGACGGTGGCCGGCATCGATACGGCCGACGCGATCCTGATCGTCGGCTCCAATCCGCGCTACGAGGCGCCGGTTCTGAATGCGCGCATCCGCGAGCGCTGGCTGACGGGCGCCCTGAAGGTCGGCGTCGTGCTCGGCGACCAGCCCGACCTGACCTACGACTACGACTATCTCGGCGCGGGCACCGATACGCTTTCCGAGATCGCCGATGGCGCCGGCAGCTTCGCCAGGGTGCTGGCGGACGCCAAGCGTCCGATCGTCATCGTCGGCCAGGGAGCGCTGGCGCGCTCCGACGGCGCGGCGATACTGGCGCGGGCCGCGAAGATCGCCGCCGACACCGGGGCGCCGGCAGGCGAGGGCGAGGAGCCCTGGAACGCCCTTGCCGTGCTGCACACAGCGGCGGCGCGCGTAGGCGGCCTCGACCTCGGCCTGGTGCCGGGCGAGGGCGGCAAGGACGTGGCCGGCATGCTCGCCGGCGGCATGGAGGTGCTGTTCCTGCTCGGCGCCGACGAGATCGAGGTGCCGGCGGGTCCGTTCGTGATCTACCAGGGCACGCACGGCGACCGCGGCGCGCATCGCGCCGACGTCATCCTGCCCGGCGCCGCCTACACCGAGAAATCAGGCACCTACGTGAACACCGAAGGCCGTGTGCAGCTCGCCAACCGGGCAGGGTTCCCGCCCGGTGACGCCCGCGAGGACTGGTCGATCCTGCGCGCCCTGTCGGCCGTGCTGGGCAAGCCGCTGCCGTTCGACACGCTGGCCCAGCTCCGCTCCGCGCTCTACCAGGCGCACCCGCATTTCGCCCGGCTCGACACCGTCGAGCCCGCTCCCGCCGAACACGTCGCCGCACTGGCCGCGTCACCCGGCAACGTGGACAAGGCGGCGTTCGTCGCCGCGGTCGGCGATTTCTATTTGACCAACCCGATCGCGCGGGCCTCGGCCGTCATGGCGGAGATGAGCGCACTTGCACGGGCGCGGCGAGGGGAGGCGACCGGCACCCATGGGTGAGTTCTTCTGGACCTGGCTTTGGCCACTGATCATCCTGATCGCGCAGAGCCTGCTGCTGCTCGTCTGCCTGCTCGTGGTGATCGCCTATCTGCTACTTGCCGACCGCAAGATCTGGGCTGCCGTCCAGCTTCGCCGCGGGCCGAACGTCGTCGGCGCCTTCGGGCTACTTCAATCGTTCGCGGATCTGCTCAAGTTCGTCTTCAAGGAACCGATCATACCGGACGGCGCAAACAAGGGCGTATTCCTGCTGGCGCCGCTGGTGACCTGTATCCTGGCGCTGTCGGCGTGGGCCGTCATCCCGCTCGATTCGGGCTGGGTGATCGCCGACATCAACCTCGGCATCCTCTACATCTTCGCCATCTCGTCGCTGGGCGTGTACGGCGTGATCATGGGCGGCTGGGCGTCGAACTCGAAGTATCCGTTCCTGTCGGCGCTGCGCGCGGCCGCCCAGATGGTGTCCTACGAGGTCTCGATCGGCTTCGTGCTGATCACGGTCCTGCTGTGCGTCGGGTCCCTGAACCTGACCGCCATCGTCGAGGCGCAGCGCGGCACGTGGGGGCTGTTCGGCTGGTTCTGGCTGCCGCTGCTGCCGATGTTCGTGATCTTCTTCATCTCCGCCCTGGCGGAGACGAACCGGCCGCCGTTCGACCTTGCGGAGGCCGAATCGGAACTGGTCGCCGGCTACATGGTGGAATACTCCTCGACGCCGTACCTGCTGTTCATGCTGGGCGAATATGTCGCGATCACGCTGATGTGCGCCCTCACGACGATCCTGTTCCTGGGCGGCTGGCTGCCGCCGTTCGAGGTGGTGCCCTTCACCTGGGTCCCGGGCATCATCTGGTTCGTCATCAAGGTCTGCTTCGTCTTTTTCATGTTCGCGATGGTCAAGGCCATGGTGCCTCGCTATCGCTACGATCAGCTGATGCGTCTTGGCTGGAAGGTGTTTCTCCCTATTTCGCTGTTCATGGTTGTCGCCGTGGCTGCGGTGCTGCAGTTCGGCGGCCTGGCGCCGTGAATGAAAATGAGGTTTGAATGATGGCCAGACTCGATCAGGCCGCACGCTCTATCTTCCTGACGGAGTTCGTCTCGGCGTTCTTCCTGGCGATGCGATATTTCTTCAAGCCGAAGGCGACGCTGAACTATCCGTTCGAGAAGGGGCCGATCTCGCCGCGCTTCCGCGGCGAACATGCGCTGCGACGGTATCCGAACGGCGAGGAGCGCTGCATCGCCTGCAAGCTGTGCGAGGCGATCTGTCCCGCCCAGGCCATCACCATCGAGGCCGGCCCCCGCCGCAACGACGGCACGCGGCGCACGACCCGCTACGACATCGACATGGTCAAGTGCATCTATTGCGGCTTCTGTCAGGAGGCCTGCCCGGTCGATGCGATCGTCGAGGGACCGAACTTCGAATTCGCCGTGGAAACCCGCGAGGAACTGTACTTCGACAAGGACCGGCTGTTGGCGAACGGGGATCGCTGGGAGCGCGAAATCGCCAAGAGTATCGAGCTCGATGCGCCTTACCGCTGAGCGGTAGACGCGTATCTGGAACCGTTCTATTAAGGCCGCGCGCGCCGGAATACCGGCCTGCGGCCCGCCCCCGGGGGACCTGCCTGACGATGATCGTCGCGACCGCATTCTTCTATCTGTTTTCCGCGGTGATGATCGCCTCCGCGGTGATGGTTATCGCGTCCCGCAATCCGGTGCATTCCGTGCTCTTCCTGATTCTCGCCTTCTTCAACGCCGCCGGCCTCTTCATCCTGATGGGCGCCGAGTTCCTGGCGCTGATCCTGGTGGTCGTCTATGTCGGCGCCGTGGCGGTGCTGTTCCTGTTCGTCGTGATGATGCTCGACGTCGACTTCGTGCAGCTTCGCGAGGGCTTCCTGAACTATCTGCCGGTCGGCGCGCTGATCGCCTTCATCCTGCTCGTCGAACTCGTGCTCGTGCTGACGGGATGGGCGGTCTCCCCTGACGTGCCGGCGGTCGCGGCGGTGCCGGCGGACATGGAGGTCAGCAACATCCAGGCGATCGGCGAAGTGCTCTACACGCGCTACGTCTTCCTCTTCCAGATGGCCGGACTTGTGCTTCTGGTTTCGATGATCGGGGCGATCGTCCTGACGCTGAGGCACAAGGAGAACGTCAAGCGCCAGTCGATCGCCGCCCAGGTCGCCCGCACCCCGGCAACGGCGATCGAGGTCCGTCAGGTCGAGAGCGGCAAGGGGATCTGAACATGGCGATCGGTCTGGAAAACTACCTCGCGGTCGCCGCGATCCTGTTCACGCTGGGGATTCTCGGCATCTTCGTGAACCGGAAGAACGTGATCGTCATCCTGATGTCGATCGAGCTGATGCTGCTGGCGGTGAACATCAACCTGGTGGCGTTCTCCACGCATCTGGGCGACATCGTCGGCCAGGTTTTCGCGCTTTTCGTCCTCACCGTGGCCGCCGCCGAGGCTGCCATCGGGCTTGCCATCCTGGTGGTATTCTTCCGCAACCGCGGCTCGATCGAGGTCGAGGACGTCAACATGATGAAGGGCTGAGCGGCGGATGTATTCGGCGATCGTATTCCTGCCGCTGATCGGCGCCATCATTGCCGGAATCATCACGGTTCTCGGTGCACACGCGCGCAATCCCGGCGGCATCGACATGCACGCCGGCGGCAGCGGAACGCACGGCAACGGCCATGCCCATGCCGCCGCGGGTCATCACGAGGCCGCGCAGGGTTCGCAGGCGGCCGAACTCATCACCACTGCGCTGCTGATCGTCTCGGCGATCCTGTCGTGGGTCGCCTTCTTCGACGTCGGAATGAACGACGGGGATATCCAGGTCCAGGTACTGCCGTGGGTGGTGTCGGGATCCCTGTCGGTCGACTGGTCGTTCCGCATCGACACGCTAACGTCGGTCATGCTGGTGGTGGTCAACACGGTGTCGTGCCTCGTGCACGTCTACTCGATCGGCTACATGTCGCACGACCCGCACCGGCCGCGGTTCTTCGCCTACCTCTCGTTCTTCACGTTCGCCATGCTCATGCTGGTGACGGCCGACAATTTCCTGCAGATGTTCTTCGGCTGGGAGGGCGTCGGCCTGGCCTCCTATCTGCTGATCGGGTTCTGGTACACGCGTCCGTCGGCAAATGCGGCGGCGATCAAGGCGTTCGTGGTCAACCGGGTCGGCGACTTCGGCTTCGCGCTGGGGATCTTCGGCGTCTTCGTCCTGTACGGCTCGATCGGCTTCGACGCGGTGTTCGCCAATGCGGCCGACGCCAGCGGCCGCTCGCTGCACATCTTCGGCGGCAACTACGACGCGCTGACCGTCGTCTGCCTGCTGCTGTTCATGGGCGCGATGGGCAAGTCGGCCCAGTTCCTGCTGCATACCTGGCTGCCGGACGCGATGGAGGGCCCGACGCCGGTCTCCGCCCTGATCCACGCCGCGACGATGGTGACCGCAGGCGTGTTCATGGTGGCCCGCCTGTCGCCGCTGTTCGAACTGTCGCCGACGGCGCTGACCTTCGTCACCTTCATCGGTGCGACGACGGCCTTCTTCGCCGCCACGATCGGGCTGGTCCAGAACGACATCAAGCGCGTCATCGCCTACTCGACGTGCTCGCAGCTCGGCTACATGTTCGCAGCGCTGGGCGTGGGCGCCTATTCGGCCGGGATCTTCCACCTGTTCACCCACGCCTTCTTCAAGGCGCTGCTGTTCCTGTGCTCGGGTTCGGTGATCCACGCCATGTCCGACGAGCAGGACATGCGCAAGATGGGAGGCCTGCGCAGCCGGATCCCGGTGACCTTCTGGACGATGGTGATCGGAAGCCTGGCGCTGACCGGGTTCCCGCTGACGGCCGGCTGGGTGTCCAAGGACGCGATCATCGAGATGACCTACGTCGCCCACAACCCGATGGCCGGCTACGCCTGGGGCATGACCACGATCGCGGCGCTGCTGACCGCGTTCTACACCTGGCGGCTGATCTTCATGACCTTCTTCGGCAAGCCGCGGGCGTCGGCGGAGGTGCTGAGCCACGTCCACGAATCGCCGTGGGTGATGCTGGTGCCGCTGCTGGTGCTGTCGGTCGGGGCGCTGGGGGCCGGGCTTGCCTTCAAGTCCTTCTTCATCGGCGCCGACTACGACAGCTTCTGGCGCGGTGCGATCTACCTGGGCGAGGAGAACCACGTCCTGCACGACATGCACAACGTCCCGTTCGCCATCGTATGGCTGCCGACGCTGATGATGCTGCTGGGGCTCGCGGCGGCGTGGTATCTCTACATCTTCAGCCCGGCGTCGGCGCCGGCGCTCGCCCGCCAGTTCGACGTGCTCTACAAGTTCCTCTACAACAAGTGGTACTTCGACGAGATCTACGACTTCCTGTTCGTGCGCCCCGCCAAGTGGCTCGGCCGGTTCCTGTGGAAGAAGGGCGACGGCTGGCTGATCGACGGCTTCGGGCCTGACGGTGTGTCGTCGCGGGTGCTGGATGTGACGCGCTACGTCGTGCGGCTGCAGACCGGCTATCTCTATCACTACGCCTTCGCGATGCTGATCGGCATCACGGCGCTGATCACCTGGTACATGTTCGCCGGGGGAGTGAACTGATGACCGGTTGGCCGATCCTCTCCGTCATCACGTTCCTGCCGCTGCTGGGAGCGCTGTTCATCTTCGCGATCCGCGGCGACGACGAGACGGCCGTGCGCAACGCCCGGTTCGTGGCGCTGTGGACGACGGTGATCACGTTCCTGCTGTCGCTGCTGATCTGGATATATTTCGACCCGACCACGCCGGACTTCCAGTTCGTCGAGAAGCGGGAGTGGCTCGGCGGCTCGATCAGCTACTACCTCGGCGTCGACGGCATTTCGATGCTGTTCGTCATCCTGACGACCTTCCTGATGCCCGCCTGCGTCCTGGCGAGCTGGAAGGCGATCGATGTCCGGGTGAAGGAATACATGATTGCCTTCCTGGTGCTGGAAACGCTGATGATCGGCGTGTTCACGGCGCTGGACCTGGTGCTGTTCTACCTGTTCTTCGAGGGCAGCCTGGTACCGATGTTCCTGATCATCGGCATCTGGGGGCACAAGCGGCGCGTCTACGCGGCCTTCAAGTTCTTCCTCTACACGTTCACCGGCTCGGTGCTGATGCTGCTCGCCATCATGGCGATGTACTGGGAATCGGGCACCACCGACATCCCGACGCTGCTGACATACGGTTTCCCGGCCGGCATGCAGACCTGGCTGTGGATCGCCTTCTTTGCCTCGTTCGCGGTGAAGATGCCGATGTGGCCGGTGCACACGTGGTTGCCGGACGCGCACGTCGAGGCGCCGACCGCCGGCTCGGTGATCCTGGCCGCGATCCTCCTGAAGATGGGCGGCTACGGGTTCCTGCGCTTCTCGCTGCCGATGTTCCCCTCGGCATCCGACATGTTCGCGCCGTTCGTGTTCACGCTGTCGGTGGTGGCGATCATCTACACCTCGCTGGTCGCGCTCATGCAGACCGACGTGAAGAAGCTGATCGCGTACTCCTCGGTCGCCCATATGGGCTTCGTGACGATGGGCGTGTTCACCGGCACGGTGCAGGGCGTGCAGGGCGGCATCTTCCAGATGCTGTCGCACGGCATCGTCTCGGGCGCGCTGTTCCTGTGCGTCGGCGTCGTCTACGACCGGCTCCATACCCGCGAGATCGCCGCCTACGGCGGCCTGGTGAACCGGATGCCGCTCTATGCGCTGGCGTTCATGGTCTTCACGATGGCGAATGTCGGCCTGCCCGGCACGACCGGATTCGTCGGCGAGTTCCTGACGCTGCTGTCGGCCTTCGAGGTCAACACGTGGGTTGCCGTGTTCGCGACGACCGGCGTGATCCTCTCGGCCTCCTATGCGCTGTGGCTCTACCGCCGGGTGATCTTCGGCTCGCTCGACAAGGAGAACCTGAAATCGATCAAGGACCTCTCGACCCGGGAGATCGTCATTCTCGCGCCGCTCGTCGTCCTGACCATCCTGTTCGGCGTCTACCCGATGCCGATCCTCGACGTGACCGCCGTATCGGTCGACAACCTCGTAACGCACTACCAGGCGGCCGTCGAACAGGCCTCCAGCCTGGCCGCGCTGGCAAACTGACGGGACCGGGCAGATGCAGGCGAACATGACATTCGCGACATTCCTGCCGGCCGCGCCGGAGATCCTGCTGGCCGTCGGCGCCATGGTGGCGCTGATGATCGGCGCGTTCCGGAACGAGAAGTCCCCCTCGATCTCCGCCGGCCTGTCGATGGCTCTGGTGATCGCGGCAGGGGTGCTGGTCTGGCTGATACCGGCAGAGGGAACGCCGGTGTTCTCGGACGGCTTCGTGCTCGACCCGTTCGCCCGCTTCATGAAGACGCTCATCGCGATCGGCTCGGCGGCGGCGATCCTGCTGTCGGTCGACTACATGCGGTTCGGCCGGCTCAACCGGTTCGAGTACCCCGTGCTCATCGTGCTGGCGACGACGGGCATGTTCGTCATGGTGTCGGCGAACGACCTGATCACCCTGTATCTCGGTCTCGAGCTGCAGAGCCTCGCGGCTTACGTGGTGGCCTCCATCCAGCGCGATTCGGCCCGTTCGACCGAAGCCGGCCTCAAGTACTTCGTGCTCGGGGCGCTTGCCTCCGGCATGCTGCTCTACGGCGCGTCGCTGGTCTACGGCTTCTGCGGTTCGGTCACCTATGCCGGGATTGCCGACTCCGTGACGACCGGCGGCGGTTCGATCGGCCTGATCTTCGGCCTGGTGTTCCTGTTCGCCGGCATCGCCTTCAAGATCTCCGCCGTGCCGTTCCACATGTGGACCCCGGACGTCTACGAGGGCGCGCCGACGCCGGTCACCGCGTTCTTCGCGTCGGCACCGAAGGTGGCTGCGATGGGCATGCTGATCCGGGTCGCCGTCGAGGCGTTCCCGGCGGCGACCGCGCAGTGGCAGCAGATCATCGCCTTCCTGGCGATCGCCTCGATGGCGCTCGGCGCCTTCGCCGCCATCGGACAGCGCAACATCAAGCGGCTGATGGCCTATTCCTCGATCGCCAACATGGGCTACGCGCTGGTGGGCCTGGCTGCCGGCAGCGAGGCCGGGGTGCAGGGCATCGTCATCTACATGGCCATCTATCTTGCCATGACGCTTGGAACCTTCGCGTTCATCCTGTCGATGCGGCGCGGCGACACCATGGTCGAGAACATCGACGACCTCGCCGGCCTGTCGCGAACCAACGGGACGGCGGCGTTCTTCCTTGCGGTGATGTTCTTCTCGCTCGCCGGCGTTCCGCCGCTCGCCGGCTTCTTCGCCAAGTTCTACGTGTTCCTGGCGGCCATCGAGGCCGAACTGTATCCGCTCGCCGTCATCGGCGTTCTGGCGAGCGTGGTCGGCGCGTTCTACTATCTGCGGATCGTCAAGATCATGTACTTCGACGAGCCCGCCGCACCGTTCGAGCGCATGGGCGGCGAGCTCAAGGCGGTGCTCGGCGTCGCAGGCCTGATCGTGCTGCTCTTTTTCGTCTATCCGGCACCGCTGGTGGAAGCGGCCGGGGCCGCGGCCAAGTCTCTGTTCTGACGATGGCCTTCGCACTCGGCCCCGCTGCCGCCGAAGCGGGCTACGGCCTGGTGCAATTCGAAACGATCGGATCGACCAGCGCCGAAGCCCTGTCGCGGGCTCGGGCGGGCGATGCAGGTCCGTCCTGGTGCGTGTCCTCGCATCAGACGCAGGGACGGGGCCGGCGCGGCCGGCCGTGGGAGACCGCTGCCGGAAACCTCGCCTCCAGCCTTCTCCTCACGACGGAGGTTTCGGGCGCAGTCGCGGCAACGCTCGGCTTCGTCGCCGGGCTGGCGCTGTCGGACGCGCTGCTGCGGGTGGTGCCGCATCTCACGGTGCGTACCGGACTGGACGGCGCTTCTGGACGTGACGGGAGCCGCTTCGAGCTGAAGTGGCCGAATGACGTCGTCGCCGGCGGCGCCAAGATCGCCGGGATACTGCTCGAATCGGAAGGGGTGCAGGGCGGCCGCACCGCGATCGTCGTCGGCATCGGCGTCAACGTCGTCAGTGCGCCTGCGGACGTTCCGTATGCGGCGGCCAGTCTGAACGAACTCGGCGGTGCGACGACCGCCGAGGCCCTGTTTGCCGCCCTGTCCGACAGCTGGGTCTCGCGCTACCTGGAGTGGGACGGGGGCCGCGGACTGGACTCGATCCGCAACGCCTGGCTGTCGCGGGCGGCGGGCCTTGGCGGCCCCGTCGCGGTAAAGATGGGCTCGAACGTCATCCGCGGAACTTTCCGGACGCTCGATTCCGATGGCTGCCTGATCGTTCGCGGCCAGGACGGCAGGGACGTGCGGATCGCCGCAGGCGAGGTCCATTTCGGAACCGTCGCGTCCGCGTAGTGGAAACCAGGGACCAAATGGCGCGATCCGAAGAACTCGTATTCCTGCCGCTCGGCGGCGTCGGCGAAATCGGCATGAACCTCGGCCTGTACGGCTACGGGCGTCCCGGCCGCTGGTCCTGGCTGATGGTCGACTGCGGGGTGAGCTTCGCCGCGGAGGAACACCTGCCGGGCATCGACCTGATCTTTCCCGACATCGGCTTCATCGAGGAGGAGCGCGGGGCGCTCGAGGGTATCGTCATCACCCATGCCCACGAGGATCACTTCGGCGCGCTTCCGGATCTATGGCCGCGATTGCGGGCGCCGGTCTACGCGACGCCGTTCACCGCCGGCCTGCTGAGCGCGAAGATCGACGAAGAGCCCGGCGCCTCGCCGGTGCCTGTCGAGGTCGTCCCCCTGGGCGGGCGGTTCAAGGCCGGTCCGTTCGACGTCGAACTGATCTCCGTGACCCACTCCATTCCCGAACCGAACGCTGTTGTGATCCGGACGCCCGCCGGCACGGTGCTGCACACCGCCGACTGGAAGATCGATGCCGATCCCGTGATCGGCCAGCCGTTCGATCCGGCACCCTTCATCGCCCTGGGCCGCGAAGGCTGCCGGGCGATCGTCTGCGATTCGACGAACGTCCTGCGCCCGGGCCGGTCGCCGGGGGAGGGCGACGTCCGGAAGGGACTGGCCGAAGCCATCGCCGAGGCGCCGCACCGGGTCGCGGTGACCGCTTTCGCATCGAATGTCGCCCGGATCCGGTCAGTCGCCGAAGCGGCAGCCGCCGCCGGGCGCAGCGTCGTGGTCGTCGGCCGCGCGATGCGACGGGTCATCGCGGTCTCGCGCGAACAAGGATTGCTGGAGGGCCTCCCCGCCTTCCTCGGCGAGGACATGTACCGGACGTTGCCGCGCGACAAGGTGGTGCTGCTGTGCACCGGCAGCCAGGGCGAACCGCGCGCGGCGCTGACCAGGATCGCAGCGGGCAACCATCCCACCGTGTCGCTGGCGTCGGGGGACCGCGTGATCTACTCGGCAAGATCGATCCCGGGCAACGAGCGGGAGATCGGCACAGTCGTCAACGCCCTGACCCGAGCCGGGATCGAGATCGTCACCGACGACACGCACCTGGTTCACGTCTCGGGGCATCCGCGCCGCGAGGAATTGCAGGACATGTACGGCTGGGTTCGCCCGGAGGTCGCCGTTCCGGTGCACGGCGAGGCCAGGCATCTGGTCGCGCACGCGAAACTCGCGCGCGAGATGAAGGTGCCGGAAGTCGTCACCGCCTACAACGGCGACATGGTCCGGCTTGCTCCGGGGCCTGCGGAAATCGTCGACGAGGTGCCCGCCGGACGCCTGTACAAGGACGGCAGGATCACCGAGCGCGAGGACTCCGACACGGTGCGCGACCGCCGCAGGCTGAGCTTCTCAGGCTTCGTCGGGGTCGGGCTGGCGATCGACGAGCGCGGCGAGGCCGTAGGCGATCCGGACATCGAACTGATCGGCGTGCCGGAGTTCGATGCAATGGGGGTGCCGTTCGTCGAACTCGTCTACGATGCGGTCGAACAGACGCTGCGGGGTCTGCCGCGGGCGCGGCGGCGCGATCCCGACGCCCTGGCGGAATCGATGCGGCGTGCGGTTCGCAACGCCGTCAACGCGGGATGGGGCAAAAAGCCCGTTTGTCATGTCTTCGTCATGACTGTATGAGCCCCGTCGTACCGGCCGGACCAGCGCGGAGTTGACTGACATGCTCGGACGTCTCAACCACGTCGCCATCGCGGTGCCGGACATTGCCGCTGCCGCTGCCGTCTACCGCGACACGCTCGGCGCGGAGGTCTCGGACGCGGTGCCGCAGCCGGATCATGGCGTCACGACGGTGTTCATCATCCTGCCGAACACCAAGATCGAACTGCTGGAGCCGCTCGGCGAGAACTCGCCTATTGCGAAGTTTCTCGAGCGCAGCCCCGATGGCGGCATCCATCACATCTGCTACGAGGTGGACGACATCATCGCCGCCCGCGACAAGCTGACGCGAGACGGTGCGCGGGTGCTGGGCGGCGGCGAACCGAAGATTGGCGCCCATGGCAAGCCGGTGCTGTTCCTGCATCCGAAGGACTTCTGCGGTACCCTCGTCGAACTGGAGCAGGCCTGATCCGGCCGACAGCCGATGCCGATCACCAGCGGACTAGCGATCTACTTCGTGCTTTGGTGGCTGGTTCTGTTTGCCGTGCTGCCGTGGGGGGTGCGCACGCAGGCGGACCGGGGCGAAGTGGTGCCGGGCTCGGAGCCGGGCTCGCCCGAGAGGCCGATGCTCGTCCGCAAGCTGGTCGCAACGACGCTCATTGCCGCCGTGATATTCGGAGTGTTCTACGGCATCGTCATGTGGGGCGGATTGACCCTGGACGACATCCCGTTGCTGCCCGACTTCAGCCGGCCGATCTAGTTATCCGTGTGAAGCGGCAATAAAAAAAGCAAGGCGTCGCCTTGCTTTTGTAGTTTCGCGCGGGACTCAGCGGCCTCTGCCTATCCCTTATTCCAGGATCGCCGTTGACGGCGAAAACCGGTGTCGCTTCCTCCCGAGACCTGGGCCGTTCCCTCACCTTGAGTGATGGGAGATCGTGGCACGTGGCCTTTTCTGCTGGTCACAATACGCAGTCGCGCGAACGTTGCAATATGTTTCTGTTCGTGAGTGGGGTGAGTTCGCCTTTCGCTCGATATGCGAGCATTTGTTCGCAATTCGAACATTGCGTTTAGCCGGAGCAGCATCTTCGCGGGTCGCCCGGCCGCCAGTGAGGTAGTGCTCGACGGCCGTCTATACAATCCCGCACCGGCGACCGCTGCCGGGTTGCCCTTGTATTTTGCGTGGCGATGCGCTTGTGTCGCGGCGCACAAGAACAGCCCGGATTCTTTCCTCAGATGCGCCTGTCACGCTATTTTCTGCCGATCCTGAAAGAGACGCCCAAAGAGGCGGACATCGTCTCGCATCGCCTGATGCTGCGCACCGGCATGATCCGGCAGGAGGCGGCCGGCATCTATGCCTGGCTGCCGCTCGGCTACAAGGTCCTGAAGAAGGTCGAGCAGGTCGTCCGCGAAGAGCAGAACCGCGCCGGGGCCATCGAGGTGCTGATGCCGACGATCCAGTCGGCCGATCTGTGGCGCGAGAGCGGCCGCTACGACGACTACGGCAAGGAGATGCTGCGGATAAAGGACCGGCACGAGCGCGACATGCTGTTCGGGCCCACCAACGAGGAAATGATCACCGAGATCTTTCGGGCGTCCGTTCGCAGTTACCGCGATCTGCCGCTGAACCTCTACCACATCCAGTGGAAGTTCCGCGACGAGGTGCGCCCCAGGTTCGGCGTGATGCGATCGCGCGAGTTCCTGATGAAGGACGCCTACTCGTTCGATCTCGATCAGGCCGGCGCTCGGGTCTCCTACAACAAGATGTTCGTCGCCTACCTGCGCACCTTTGCGCGGCTCGGGCTCAAGGCGATCCCGATGGCGGCCGATTCCGGACCGATCGGCGGCGACATGAGCCACGAGTTCATCATCCTCGCCAAGACCGGCGAGAGCGAGGTGTTCTGCGACAAGGAACTCCTCGACCTTCCGATCCCGGGCGAAGACACGGACTTCGAGGCGGACCTGTCGCCGATCGTCAGCCGCTGGCTCGAATCCTACGCGGCAACGGACGAGAAGCACGATGCCGCCAGATTCGAGGCGGAGGTCCCCGCCGACCGTCGCATCTCCGCGCGCGGGATCGAGGTCGGACACATCTTCTATTTCGGCACCAAGTATTCCGCCCCGATGAAAGCGGTCGTTGCCGGTCCCGACGGATCGGAGAATCCGGTACACATGGGATCCTACGGCATCGGCCCGACGCGGCTTGTTGCCGCAATCATCGAGGCGAGCCACGACGATGCCGGAATCATCTGGCCGGAGTCGGTGGCGCCCTTCGATGTGGGGCTGATCAACCTGAAGAGCGGCGATGCCGCAACGGATGCCGCATGCGAGGACCTATACGCAAAGCTGACCGGCGCCGGTCGCGACGTGCTCTACGACGATACGGGCGAGCGGGCCGGCTCGAAATTCGCCACGGCCGAACTGATCGGGCTGCCGTGGCAGCTCATCGTCGGACCGAAGGGACTTGCCGCCGGAGAGGTGGAGCTCAAGAACCGCGCCACCGGCGAACGCCGTTCTCTGTCTGCGGACTCCGCCGTGTCGAAACTCGCCGGTTGATACGGCCGGCCGGATTCCGGGCCCCGGGCCGATGAGCGAAACCCCCCGGGTCACGCGGCCGTTCGCCGTCTTCGAATGGATGATCGCGCTACGCTATCTGCGGGCGCAGCGCAGTGCCGGCTTCATTTCCGTGATCGCCGGGTTCTCCTTCCTCGGCATCATGCTCGGGGTCGCCACGCTGATCATCGTCATGGCCGTGATGAACGGCTTCCGCAACGAACTGATGGACAAGATCCTCGGCCTGAACGGCCATCTGATCGTGCAGGTCTACGATACGCCGTTCACCGATTTCGACGAGGTCGACGCGACGATCGACGCGATCGACGGGGTGCGCCTGTCGTTCCCGTTCATCGAGGGGCAGGCGATGGCCTCGTCCTCCCTCGGCGGCTTCGGGGCGCTGGTGCGCGGCATGCGACAGGCGGACCTGGAACGCCTCGGCACGATTTCCGACAACGTGCTGCAAGGCACGCTGGAGGGATTCGACGAGGGCGAATCCGTTGCCATCGGGATCCGCCTCGCCGAGCGCCTCGGCCTTCGTGCCGGCGACCGGATGACGCTGATCTCGCCGCGCGGAGCCGCCACGCCGTTCGGAACGACACCGCGGATCAAGTCGTATCCGGTGGCCGCGGTCTTCGAGATCGGCATGTCGGAATATGACGGCGCCTTCGTCTTCATGCCGTTTCAGGAGGCGCAGGCCTATTTCAACGAGGACGGCCTCGCCAGCGGGGTGGAGGTGTTCGTCGACGATCCCGACGACGTCGATGCATTCCGCACGAGGCTCGACGAGACGATCGAGCGGCCGATCTTCATCTCCGACTGGCGCCAGCGCAACGCGACCTTCTTCTCGGCACTCGAGGTGGAGCGCAACGTCATGTTCCTGATCCTCATGCTGATCGTGCTGGTCGCCGCCCTCAACATCATTTCCGGGCTGATCATGCTGGTGAAGGACAAGGGACACGACATCGCGATCCTGCGCACCATGGGCGCCACGCGCGGGTCGATCATGCGGGTGTTCTTCATTACCGGGGCGGCGATCGGCGTTGTCGGCACGTTCGCCGGGCTGATCCTGGGCACCCTGGTCTGCTGGAACGTCGAATCGATCCGGCAGGGCCTGTCACGCCTGACGGGTACCGAGCTGTTCTCGCCGGAACTCTACTATCTCAGCCGCCTTCCAGCCGAGATGGACGGCGGCGAGGTGGTCGCGGTGGTCATCATGGCCCTGCTGCTGTCATTCCTGGCCACGCTCTATCCATCATGGCAGGCCGCCCGGCTCGATCCGGTCGAAGCGCTGCGCTACGAATAGCGATGGACATGGCCGACGAAACGCCCGTTGCCGCGCACGTTCCCGCTGCCCTGTCGCTGTCGGGCATCGAACGGACCTACATGCAGGGCGAAAGCGCCCTGCATGTCCTGCGCGGCATCGATCTCGATCTGCCGGCGGGCGAGATCGTCGGCCTGGTCGGGCCGTCCGGCGCCGGCAAGTCGACGCTTCTGCATGTCGCCGGTCTCCTCGAACACCCCGACCAGGGAACGGTCTTCGTCGGGGGTACCGATGCGACCCAAATGGACGACGGCGCCCGCACCGCGCTGCGGCGTCGCCATATCGGCTTCGTCTATCAGTTCCACCATCTCTTGCCGGAGTTTACCGCGCTCGAGAACGTCGTGCTGCCGCAGCTCATCGCAGGGCTGCCGCGCAAGGAGGCCGAAAGCCGGGCAGGGGAACTTCTCGGCTTTCTCGGCCTCGCCGATCGCACCGTCCACAGGCCGGGGGAACTGTCGGGCGGCGAGCAGCAGCGCGTTGCGATCGCGCGAGCGGTCGCCAATGCGCCACGCATCCTGCTTGCCGACGAGCCCACCGGGAACCTCGATCCCGACACGGCCGAGCACGTCTTCGACATCCTGCTCCGGCTCGTGCACGGCACGGGTCTGGCTGCACTCATCGCCACCCACAACCTCGAATTCGCAAGCCGGATGGACCGCCGGGTGACGCTGAAAGAGGGCCGACTCGTCGAGCTGTGAGGGCGTTGCGCCGGGACGACGCGCACGCCGTGCGCGCGGTCCTGATCCGCCGGACGCGTAGCCCCATTCCGACGTCGACCAACCGCCCCGAATGCTGGATCGGCGTCCGGTCGCCCAGTTCACGATCAACGGTCACGAAACGCATCTGAATGCCGTCGCCGCGGCTTGTTCCGCGTTCGCCGGTAGATGCGGCCTGACTGAGCGGCGGGCCTTCGCTGTAGGCGGACACGACCCGCAATCTGGTGGTGTTGACACGAGAACAAAACGGGAACATACTCTGCCGATCACACAGGGAGGATCGAGCGATGATCAGGGATATTGCAGCTTTCTTCGCGGTGATCGCGTTCTCGCAGTCGGTGGCGGTCTGGGCCGATTTCGCCGCCTGGATCGGCTAGACTGCGGCGCGGCGGCGCGCGCACGGGGCACCGACTTGTCCACACCTGCCGGATGTTCCGGCGGGCATTTGGGACGGTGCGAATCGGATGGGCCTGTATTGTTGGATCGGCAGCCGCCAGATGGCGTGCCGGGGAGACATAGATGCCGGGCTTCGTCCACCTCAGATCGCATTCCGCGTATTCGCTGCTCGAAGGCGCGCTTCCGATTCCACGCCTGATCGACCTGGCGGCGAAGGACGCCATGCCGGCGCTGGGCATCGCGGACCGCAACAACCTCTTCGGCGCGCTCGAGTTCTCGGAGAAGGCCGTCGGCGCCGGCATCCAGCCGATCGTCGGGGTGACCCTCGCGGTCGATCTGGGCATCGAGGAGCCCGGCAGTCGCGGCCACCGCAAGGCGGGGCTGCCGTCGCTCGTCCTGATCGCCGCCAACGAGACCGGCTACGGCAACCTCATGTATCTCGTCAGCCGGGCCTGGCTCGACGGTGACGGACCGGGCGACGTGAACATTCCCGAACACCTGCTCGAAGGCCGCACGGCTGGACTGATCGCCTTGACCGGCGGTCCGGAAGGCCCAGTCGACCGGCTGTTGTCGACACGCAACGGCGAGATGGCCCGGGCGGTCCTGTCGCGCCTGGCGAGGCGGTTTCCCGGCGCGCTCTACGTGGAACTTCAGCGCCACGGCGCGGATGCCGAGCGCGCGGTCGAAGCCTCGCTCGTCGAACTCGCCTACGACCTGGGGCTGCCGCTGGTCGCCACCAACCAGCCCTTCTTCGCCACCCGCGACGACTTCGAGGCACATGACGCGCTGATCTGCATCGCCGAGGGGCGGATGGTGGCCGATCCGGAACGGCGGCAGCTGACGCCCGAACACTACCTGAAGTCCCGCGCCGAGATGGTGGCGCTGTTCGAGGACCTGCCCGAAGCGCTCGCATCGACGATCGAGATCGCCGAGCGTTGCAGCTACCGCCCGATGACGCGCGCGCCGATCCTGCCGCGCTTCACGTCCGAATCCGCTGCCGCGGAGACGCAGGACGAGGCGGCCGAATTGCGGGTTCAGGCCGTCGACGGCCTGGAGAAGCGGCTGGCGTTTCACGGCACCGCGCCGGGGACGGATGCCTCCGAGTACCGGGCGCGGCTGGAATTCGAACTCGGCGTGATCGAGGGCATGGCCTATGCCGGCTACTTCCTGATCGTGTCGGATTTCATCAAGTGGGCAAAGTCGCACAGCATTCCGGTCGGGCCGGGACGCGGTTCGGGGGCCGGGTCCCTCGTCGCCTGGGCGCTCACCATCACCGACCTGGATCCGATCCGCTTCGGGCTGCTGTTCGAGCGCTTCCTCAACCCGGAACGCGTGTCGATGCCGGACTTCGACATCGACTTCTGCCCGAACGGGCGCGATCGCGTCATCGGCTACGTGCAGGACAAATACGGGCGCGACGACGTCGCCCAGATCATCACCTTCGGAACCCTGCAGGCGCGCGCCGTCGTGCGCGACGTCGCCCGCGTGCTTGGCATCCCCTACGGCCGTGCCGACCAGCTTTCGAAGATGATCCCGGCCAATCCGGCCAACCCGGTGAAGCTTGCCGAGGCGATCGAGGGCGAGCCCCGCCTGCAGCAGGCGCGCGACGAGGATCCGGCGACTGCCCGGCTGCTGGCCATCGCGCTGAAGCTCGAAGGGCTCTACCGCCATGCCTCGACGCACGCCGCGGGCGTCGTCATCGGCGATCGGCCGCTCGACCAGCTCGTGCCGCTCTACAAGGACCCGCGCTCGGCGATGCCGGCGACCCAGTTCAACATGAAGTGGACGGAAGCGGCGGGCCTGGTGAAGTTCGACTTTCTCGGCCTGAAGACGCTGACGGTCCTCGACATCACCGCCAAGCTGCTGCGCCAGCGCGGGGTCGAGGTCGATCTGGCGGCGCTGCCGCTGGACGACGCGAAGACCTACGAGATGCTCTCGCGCGGCGAGACGGTCGGCGTGTTCCAGCTGGAATCCGGCGGCATGCGGTCGGCGATCCTCGGCATGAAGCCCGACCGCTTCGAGGACATCATCGCGCTGGTCGCCCTCTACCGGCCGGGGCCGATGGCGAACATCCCGACCTACAACGACCGCAAGCACGGCCGCGAGACGCCGGACTACATCCACGACAAGATCGAGCCGATCCTGAAGGAGACCTTCGGGGTCATCATCTACCAGGAGCAGGTGATGCAGATCGCCCAGGTCCTGGCCGGTTACTCGCTCGGCGAAGCCGACCTGCTGCGCCGGGCGATGGGCAAGAAGATCCGCGCGGAGATGGAGAAGCAGCGCCGGCGCTTCGTCGACGGGGCGGTGGACAACGGCGTGGAGCGGCACCAGGCCGAGTACATCTTCGAGCTGCTCGCCAAGTTCGCCGACTACGGCTTCAACAAGTCGCACGCCGCCGCCTACGCGCTCGTCGCCTACCAGACCGCCTACCTGAAGGCCAATTACCCGACAGAGTTCCTTGCCGCCTCGATGACGCTCGACATGGGCAATGCCGACAAGGTGAACCTGTTCCGCCGCGAGGCGGAGCGGATGGGGATCGCCGTGCTGCCGCCGTCGGTCAACAGCTCCGTCGTCGACTTCTCCGTGCAGGACGGGGCGATCCGCTATTCGCTCGCCGCTCTGCGCAACGTCGGTCGCGCCGCCGTCGAGCACATCGTCGAGGTGCGCGGCGACCGGCCGTTCGAGGATCTCGCCGATTTCGCCGCCCGGATCAGCCCGCGCTTCCTCAACAAGCGGGCTCTGGAAGGGCTGGCGTCGGCGGGCGCGATGGACGTGTTCGACGACAACCGCGCCCGCATGTTCGAGGCCGCCGGCAAGGTGCTCGAAACGGCCGCGCGCGAGGAGGCGGGCAGGAGCGGCGGCCAGAACGGCTTCGATTTCTTCGGCAGCGGCAAGGCCCAGCCGCTGCCGCTGCCGGCGGTCGAGCCGTGGCTGCCGGCGGAGCGCCTGACCCGCGAGTACGATGCGATCGGCACGTTCCTGTCCGGCCATCCGCTGGACGAGTACAAGGCCGTGCTCGAGCAGCGCAAGGTGCGCACGATCGCGGAATTCGAGGAAGCGGCGCGGTCGGGCCGCGCCTCCGGGCGGATTGCCGGAATCGTCGTGTCGAAGACCGAGAACCGCACGCGCACCGGCGGGCGCATGGGCATCGTCACACTGTCGGATCCGACCGGCCAGGTCGAGGCGGTCGCCTTCTCGGAGTTCCTGACGGAGAACCGGCATCTTCTGGAAACCGGCACCTGCGTCGAGGTGCTCGTCCAGGTGGACCAGATGGGGGACATGCAGCGGCTGCGCCTGCAGAAGGTCCGCCAACTCGACGACATCGCCGAAGCCGCGGCCGGCGGAATCCGCATCTTCCTGCGCGGCGCGGCGACGGTGGAGAGCGTCGCCAGGCGGCTGGGCGAGCCGGGCGAGGGCGAGGTGTCGATCGTGGTGATGGTCGACGAGCCGCGTTCCGAGGTCGAGATCCGGCTGCCGCAGCGCTACCGGGTGGCGCCCCAGATCACCGCTGCGATCCGGGCCGCGCCCGGGGTGGTCGACGTCCACGAATACTGACGTCCGCGCGGCGCCGGCCCTGGTCGCCCCGGTCGATGCTGCCCGAAAGATGTTGAATCGCGCCTGCAGACCCCATATAAGGCGCTCATCACGCACGCGGGCATCCGCGCGCGCCGTTATTGCTGCGGCTCGTGCTTTCCGGTGCCGGGGACGTCGATCTCCGGCTCCGCCCGCGGAGGATCAACCGGATATGGAGACGACAGAGCCATGACTCTGCCCACTTTTTCTATGCGCCAGCTTCTCGAGGCCGGTGTGCACTTCGGCCACCAGAGCCACCGCTGGAACCCCAAGATGCAGTCCTACATCTACGGGGAACGCAACAACATCCACATCATCGACCTGGCCCAGACCGTTCCGCTCATGCACCGCATGCTGCAGGCCGTCAGCGATACGGTCGCCCAGGGCGGTCGCATCCTGTTCGTCGGCACCAAGCGCCAGGCCTCCGAGGCGGTCGCTGACGCCGCACGCCGCTGCGCGCAGTATTATGTCAATTCGCGCTGGCTCGGCGGGACGCTGACCAACTGGAAGACCATCTCGCATTCGATCCAGCGGCTCCGCCATCTCGAGGAACTGCTCGGCGACTCGGGCGCGGCGATGGCGCTGACCAAGAAGGAGCGCCTCAAGCTCACCCGCGAGCGGGAGAAGCTGGAACGGGCGCTTGGCGGCATCAAGGACATGGGCGGCCAGCCCGACATGCTGTTCGTGATCGACACCAACAAGGAATCGATCGCGATCAAGGAGGCCCGCCGCCTCGGCATTCCGGTCGCCGCGGTGATCGACTCCAACTGCGATCCCGACGGGATCACCTATCCCGTGCCGGGCAACGACGATGCCGGCCGCGCGCTGAACTTCTACTGCGACATGGTTGCCCGCGCGGCGATCGACGGCATCTCGCGCGCCCAGGGCGACATCGGCATCGACCAGGGCGCCGCCGAGGAGCCGGTCGTCGAGGAGGCGCTGGAGGAGGCCGCCGCCGCGCCGGAAGTCGCCGCCACGCCGCAGGCCGAGGCCACTCCGGAAGAGGTCATCACGGTGCCGGACGTCGAGGCTCCGACCTTCGAACTGCTGGCGGCTCCCCGCGGCGCGCCGGACGATCTGAAGAAGATCACCGGCGTCGGACCGGTTCTCGAGCAGAAGCTCAACGACATGGGGGTCTTCCATTACTGGCAGATCGCCACGCTCGGCGAGGAGGACGGCCGCAAGATCGACGACGAACTCGCGCTGCACGGCCGCATTTCCCGTGACGACTGGATCGGCCAGGCCCGTCGGCTTGCCGAAGGCGACGCCGAGTAGGGGCGCGCAGGCCCCTGCGGGGCCGTACCGGACTGTACCGCGGAGCGGGCCGGACGACCGGCCCGCCCGCCGACCGTCAGAATTCAGGAGGCCGAAATGGCAAACATCACCGCGACGATGGTGAAAGCCCTGCGCGAACAGACCGGCGCAGGCATGATGGACTGCAAGACCGCGCTCGCCGAGAACGACGGCGACATGGAGGCCGCGATCGACTGGCTGCGTGCCAAGGGGCTGTCGAAGGCCGCCAAGAAGGCCGGCCGTGTCGCCGCAGAGGGCCTCGTCGCGGTCGCCGGCGACGGCGGCAAGGGCGTCGTCGTCGAGGTCAACGCCGAGACGGATTTCGTCGCGCGCAACGAGACCTTCCAGTCGATGGTGCGCTCGATTGCCGACGTCGCGCTGTCCGTCGGCGGCGACTTCGAGGCGCTGTCGCAGGCAGGCTTCCCCGGCACGTCGAAGACGGTCGCCGAGCACGTCCAGGAAATGGTCGGCCAGATCGGCGAGAACCTCACCCTGCGCCGCTCCGCCGGCTTCGAAGTCTCGCCCGGCGTCGTGTCGACCTACATGCACAGCGCGACGGCGCCCGGACTGGGCCGGATCGGCGTGCTGGTGGCGCTGGAGTCGGCCGGCGACGCCGGCAAGCTGGAGGCGTTCGGACGTCAGGTCGCCATGCACGTCGCGGCGACGAACCCGCTCGCCGTCGACGTTGACGGCGTCGATCCGGCCGTCGTCGAGCGCGAGCGCGGCGTCTTTCGCGAGCAGGCGCGCGAATCCGGCAAGCCCGACAACATCATCGAGAAGATGGTGGAAGGCCGGGTGCGCAAGTTCTACGAGGAGTCCGTCCTGCTGAAGCAGGCCTTCGTCATCGATCCCGACAAGACCGTCGAGCAGGCGCTCAAGGATGCGCAGGGCGACATCGGCGCGCCCGTCAGGCTCGTCGGCTTCGTCAGGTTCGCGCTAGGCGAAGGCATCGAGAAGGACGAGACCGACTTTGCGGCCGAAGTGGCCGCCGCGGTCAGCGGCTGAGGCAAGGTCCGCGGCGCTCCCGAAAGGCCCCACGATGCCGGCGTCCCCCGCTTACAAGCGCGTGCTCCTGAAGGTCTCCGGCGAGGCGTTGATGGGAGAGGGGACGTTCGGCGTTGACATGGGAGTGCTCGACCGGATCGCCGGCGAAGTCGCAGCCGCCGCGCGTTCCGGCGTCGAGATGGCGATCGTCGTCGGTGGCGGCAACATCTTCCGCGGTGTCGCCGGCGCCGCGCGCGGAATGGACCGCGCCACCGCCGACGGCATGGGAATGCTGGCGACCGTCATGAACGCGGTGGCGCTGGCCTCCGCGATCGAGCAGGCCGGCGCCCCGGCGCGGGCGCTCTCGGCGATCGCGATGGAAGCGATCTGCGGCACGCTGACCCGGCAACGGGGGCTGGACCTGCTCGCCGCCGGTACCGTCGTCGTCTGTGCCGCGGGGACCGGCAACCCGTTCTTCACCACCGATACCGCCGCGGCGTTGCGGGCCGCCGAACTCGGGTGCGACGTGATCCTCAAGGGGACCCAGGTCGACGGCGTCTACGACGCCGACCCGAAGGTTTACCCCGACGCCAGGCGGTTCGAGACGCTGACGTTCGCGGACGCCCTGGTCCGCGACCTGAAGATCATGGACACCGCCGCCTTCGCGCTTGCCCGTGACAACGACATTCCGATTGTCGTATTCGATATCCACAATCCCGGTGCGCTTGCCGACGTCCTGACCGGCGCGGGCCGTGCGACCCTTGTCAGCGGCTGACTCGAGCGGCCATCATTTCCCTGCCGGATCGTTTCCAGTAAAGGATACCCGGAGAAGGGGCGGGAGAAGACCATGGAAGGCGATTTCGATCTTGCCGATCTGAAGCGGCGCATGCAGGGGGCGGTGAACGTTCTCAGGACGGAGTTCTCGGGGCTGCGCACGGGACGCGCGTCGATCAACATCCTCGATCCGGTGATGGTCGAGGCCTATGGATCGCCGATGCCGCTCAATCAGGTCGCCACGATCACCGTTCCCGAGGCGCGCATGATCGGCGTGAACGTCTGGGACCGGTCGTTGATCGGTGCGGTCGACAAGGCGATTCGGGAGGCCGATCTCGGCCTCAACCCCGTGGTCGACGGCCAGAACCTCCGGATACCGATTCCCGAGCTCAACGCCGAGCGGCGGCAGGAGATCGTGAAGCTTGCCCACAAGTATGCCGAGCAGGCGCGGGTCGCGGTTCGTCACGTGCGGCGCGACGGCATGGAGCACCTGAAGCGGCTGGAGAAGGATCACACGATCAGCCAGGACGAGCATCGGCAGTACTCCGATGACGTTCAGAAGCTGACCGACGGGTTCGTCGCCGAGATAGACGAGGCGCTGGCGACGAAGGAAAAGGAAGTTCTGCAGGTTTAGGGAACCGTCTATCGACGAAGCATCGTCTTTCCAGAGGCTATTTCGACATGGAAGCACCCGCCACGGCATTGTCCGGCGGCAGCGGTTCGCTGGTGATCCCCGCTCACGTTGCCATCATCATGGATGGGAACGGACGCTGGGCGGTCCGCCGGGGACTGCCCCGCGCCGAGGGACACCGGGCAGGCGTCGAGGCGCTTCGCAGGACGGTCCGTATCGCCGGCGAACTGGGCGTGCGCTACCTCACCATCTACAGCTTCAGCTCCGAGAACTGGTCGCGGCCGCGCAGCGAGGTGCTCGACCTGATGGCGCTTCTCCGGCGCTTCATCCGCAACGATCTGGCCGAGCTTCACCGCAACGGCATCCGGATCAGGGTGATCGGCCGTCGCGACGACCTCGACGCCGACATCCGCGCCCTTCTCGACGAGGCCGAGTCGCTGACCCGTGACAATGACGGCCTGACGCTCGTCGTCGCCTTCAACTATGGCGGCCGCGACGACATCGCCCGCGCCGTGCGCCGGATGGTCGAGGAAGTCGCGTCAGGGACACTGGATCCCGGCGAGATCGATGGCGACTGCCTGTCCCGGCACCTCGACACTGCCGGGGTGCCGGATCCGGACCTCATGATTCGCACCGGCGGCGAGCAGCGGATCAGCAACTTTCTGCTCTGGCAGTGCGCCTATACCGAGTTCGTCTTTTCGCAGGTTTACTGGCCGGATTTCGGCCGCGACGATTTCATCGCCGCGATCGAGGAGTTCCGGCATCGCGAGCGTCGCTTCGGCGGACTGGCTGCTCAGGCGGCCAAGTGACCGGTCCGGGACCGGCCGGCCCGCGGTGGTCCGGCCGCGTTTCCGATCTCGGCATTCGGGCCATGTCTGCGCTCGTCCTGGGTCCGACCGTCCTTGCGCTCGCCTGGTTCGGCGGCTGGGCATTCGCGGCGCTCGCCGCGGTCTCCGGTGCCGTGCTGGTCGGGGAGTGGAGCGGGGTCAGTCGCGGCAGGTATTTCGACGCGGCCGTCGCCTTGGCCGCTGCCTGCGTCTGCGGAACTGTGCTTGCGTTCGCCGCCGGGATGCTGGAACTATCGGGCATCCTGCTGCTGATCGGAATCCTCGGGGGCCAGCTGCTGGCGTGGCGCAGCGATCCGGGCAGGCTGTTCGCCGCAGGCATCCTGTATGCCGCCCTGCCGATGCTGGGGTTCGTCGTCCTGCGGCAGGATCCTGACTTCGGGCTTTTCGCCGTGGCCTGGCTGATGATCATCGTGTGGGCGACGGATATCGGGGCCTACTTCAGCGGGCGAATGATCGGCGGCCCGAGGCTGGCGCCTCGCGTTTCGCCGAACAAGACCTGGGCCGGTGCGGCGGGGGGGCTTGTGTCCGCGGTCGGAGCGAGCCTGGTCTTCGTCGGTCTGACGCTGCAGGCCGACATGGTGTCGATTGCGATCCTGGCCGCATTGCTGTCGGTCGTCTCCGAGGCGGGAGACCTGTTTGAATCCGGCCTGAAGCGCCGCTTCGGCGCGAAGGACGCGAGCAGGCTGATCCCCGGCCACGGCGGCCTGATGGACCGCATCGACTCGCTGGTGGCCGCTGCCCTGCTGGCCGCGATCGTCGGCGTCTGGCGCGGCGGACTTCATTCGGCTGGCGCGGGATTGATGCTGTGGTAGGCTGCGGAATTCGAGAGAGAGAATGAACAGTCACGACGCGCCTGAAAGAATCACCGTGCTCGGTGCGACAGGCTCGGTCGGGCAGAATACGCTCGATCTGATCGCACGCATGCCCGAGCGCTTCGCGGTCGAGGCCGTTACCGCAAATTCGAACGTCGATGCCCTTGCGGATATCGCCATCCGGTTCGACGCGCGCTTTGCGGCAGTGGCCGACCCGGCCTGCTACGAACCGCTGAAGGCGGCGCTGTCGGGAACCGGCGTGGAAGCCGCCGCCGGCCCGGGGGCGCTGGTCGAGGCCGCGTTGCGTCCGGCCGACCGGATCATGGCGGCGATCGTCGGCGCGGCCGGGCTGGCGCCGACCCTGGCGGCCGCGGAGCGGGGCGCCACCATTCTTCTTGCCAACAAGGAATGTCTCGTTACCGCCGGCCCGCTCTTCATGCGCACCGCGAAGGCGGGGGGAGCGCGCGTTCTGCCGGTCGACTCCGAGCATTCGGCGATCTTCCAGGCGCTCGACCCGGCGCTTTCCCGGTGCGTCGAGCGCGTCACGCTGACCGCCTCCGGCGGTCCGTTCCGCACCTGGTCCATGGAACGGCTGGCGGCCGTCACGCCGCAGGAGGCCGTGCGCCACCCGAACTGGAGCATGGGCGCCAAAATCTCGGTCGATTCGGCAACCCTGATGAACAAGGGGCTCGAACTCATCGAGGCGCATCATCTCTTCGACATCGAGTCGGAACGGCTCGACGTTCTCGTGCACCCGGAGAGCATCATCCACGGATTCGTGGCTTACCAGGACGGGTCGGTGGTGGCCCAGATGGCCGAGCCCGACATGCGCACGCCGATTGCCTACAGCCTTGCCTGGCCCGAACGCATACCCGCACCCACGGCACGCCTCGATCTGGCCGCGCTCGGGCGACTGACGTTCGAGGCGCCGGATTCCCAGCGCTTTCCCGCCCTCCGGCTTACCCGATACGCGCTCGAGACCGGAGGCGGAACGGCCACCGTGCTGAATGCGGCAAACGAGATAGCCGTGGCATCATTCCTGACAAAACGCATTGGCTTCCCCGATATTGCCAAAATCGTCGAGAATGGTCTGGACCGGTCGGCGACCGAGCGGGTGGGTGAGCCGTATTCCCTTGACGATGCACTTGCGCTCGACGAGTGGGCGCGCGATGTCGCGTTGTCGATGATACCGGAGCGCCTCGAGCAGGTCAGCTGACCCGCCGGCGGTCACGCGCGAATAGAGGTAGTTGAATGGGCATTCTGGAGTCTTTGGGCGCCTTCGGTACCGGGGCTCTCTCGTATATTATTCCATTTCTGTTCGTCCTGACCGTCGTCGTCTTCTTCCATGAACTCGGCCACTTCCTCGTGGCGCGCTGGTGCGGCGTCAAGATAGATACCTTTTCTATAGGATTTGGACCTGAAATAGCTGGCTTCCACGATCGGCACGGCACGCGTTGGCGGCTGTCCTGGATCCCGCTGGGAGGCTACGTGAAATTCCACGGCGACGATTCGGTGGCGAGTTCCCCGGACTCCGAAGCGCTTGCCGAGCTGAGCGAGGAGGAGAAGCGGGTCAGCTTTCACTTCAAGTCGCTGCCGCAACGCGCGGCGATCGTCGCGGCTGGGCCTGTCGCGAACTTCATCCTGGCGATCGTGATCTTCGCGGCGATTTTCGCGTCCGTCGGCAAGTTCGTGACGCCGGCGCGCGTCGACGCCATCACACCTGACTCGGCTGCCGCCGCGGCGGGCTTCGAACAGGGTGACCTGGTCGTGTCGATAAACGGCGAGGCGATCGACAGCTTCTCGGCGATGCAGCGCATCGTAAGCGTCAACCCGGGCGTTCCGCTCGAGTTCGTCGTGGAGCGAAACGGCGAACCGGTTGACCTGGTTGCCACGCCGGAGCTGCGAGAGGTCGACGACCGGTTCGGCAACACGCATCGGATCGGGCTGCTCGGCATCCAGCGCAGCGCCAGCCCGGAAGAAGTGAGCCAGGTCCGTTATTCGATTCCCGCGGCGGTCTGGGAAGGCACCAGGGAGACCGGCTACGTCATCGAGCGGACGGTGTCCTATCTGGTGGGCGTGATCGTCGGGCGCGAGGCGGCCGACCAACTCGGCGGACCGATTCGCATCGCGGAAATGTCCGGGCAGGTCGCCAAACTTGGCTTCCTGGCGCTTTTGAACCTCACGGCGATTCTAAGCATTTCAATCGGCTTCCTGAATCTGTTACCGGTGCCGATGTTGGATGGGGGACATTTACTCTTTTATGCCATTGAAGCAGTTCGCGGGCGTCCGTTGTCCGACCGGGCTGTCGATATCGGTTTCAGGGTAGGACTTGCGTTGGTGCTGATGCTTATGCTGTTTGCGACGTGGAACGACATCGTCAATATCGCGAGCCGGTCATGACGGGCCGTTGCCGGCATGCAACGACCCGCGGGGGAGTTCGAGGGGCGGCCGAATGCCTGTTTTCATAATGGATAAAAGCCGTTACAAACGCGACGGGCTGCGAAGAATCGGCCGGCGCCCTAGCGGTTTTGCGCCCGCAGAAAAAGAAGGTCAGATGGATCTGAGGACCGACAACCCGATGGTGTCAGTGGTAAGAATTCTCAAGCGGGGCATCGGTTTCCTGTTCGTGGCGGCGGCGTTGCTCGCTGCGCCCGGCGGGGGCGAGATGTTCGGCGCGTCGGTGGTGCAGGCCCAGACGGTCAGCTCGATCGTCGTGGAAGGTAACAGGCGCGTCGACGCCGAAACGATCAAATCCTATCTGTCTCTGCAGCCGGGGCAGGGCTACAGCGCGTACTCCGCCGACGAGTCCCTCAAGACGCTGTTCGCCACCGGCCTGTTCTCCGACGTCAATATCAACATGCGCGGCAACACGCTCGTGGTCGTCGTCGTCGAGAACCCGATCGTCAATCTGGTGTCCTTCGAGGGCAACAAGAAGCTCAAGGACGAGGTGCTGCTGGCCGAAATCGAGTCGCAGCCGCGGTCCGTGCTGACGCGCGCCAAGATCGAAGGCGACGTGCAGCGCATCCTGCAGCTCTATCGCCGGTCCGGCCGATTTGGCGCGCGGGTGGATCCGAAGATCATCGATCTGCCCGACAACCGCGCGAATCTGGTTTTCGAGATCAACGAAGCCGACAAGACCAGCATCGTCGGCATCAACTTCATCGGGAACAAGGCCTACGGCGACGGTGCCCTGCGTGATGTCATCAACACCACGGAGCGCAACTGGCTCAGCTGGCTGAAGTCCTCCGACGTCTACGATCCCCAGCGGCTCGAAGCCGACCAGGAGCTGCTGCGGCGGTTCTATCTGAAGAACGGCTACGCCGATTTCCGCGTCATATCCGCGGTTGCCGAACTCGATCGCGAGCGCAATGCGTTCTACGTCACGATCACGGTGGACGAAGGGGAGAAGTACCAGTTCGGCGACATCGACGTGCAGGCCTATGTGCGCGACGTCGATCCGGAGTCCCTGCGCGGCGTCATCGAGACGCAGACCGGCGACACCTACAACGCCAACAAGGTCGAGAACACGCTCGAGGCGATGACCCTGGAGCTCGCCAACGCCGGCTACGCCTTCGCCCAGGTGCGTCCGCGCGGCGACCGCAACTTCGACACCAAGACGATCGACCTGACCTACATCGTCGAGGAGGGGCCGCGCGTCTACATCGAGCGCATCAACATCCGTGGCAACACCCGGACACTCGACAGCGTCATCCGTCGCGAGTTCGATTTCGCCGAAGGCGACGCCTACAACGTCGTGATGATGGACCGCGCCAAGCGTCGGCTCGAGGCCCTGCGCTACTTCGAGGGCATCAACATCAGCCGTCAGCAGGGATCGGCGCCGGATCGTGTCGTCATCAATGTCGACGTGGTCGAGCAGCCGACCGGTGAAGTTTCCGTCGGTGGCGGCTACTCGACGCGCGACGGCCTGGTCGCCGACGTCTCGATCACCGAGCGCAACCTGCTCGGCCGCGGTCAGATCCTCAGCCTCGGCGGCTCGTTCGGCGAGAAGAAGGAGTCGATCGACTTCAGCTTCACCGAGCCCTATTTCCTCGGCCGGCGGCTTTCGGCGGGCGTCGACGCGTTCTATCGCGACCTCGACTACTCCGACACCTCGTCCTACAAGATCAAGGCGGCCGGCGGCGGACTGCGCATGGGCTTCGCGCTCAACGAGGAGACCTCGTTCCTCGGCCGCTATCGTCTGTACCAGTCCGAGACGCAGATCCCGGAATACCTGGGCGACGGCTGCGGACCGGTCACCAACAAGGCGCTTGCCCAGAACACCTGCGGCAATCCCGTCCTGTGGAACGGCGTCAACTGGATCTGGCCGTATGGCGGCGACACCAATGGCGATGGCATCCCGGACGTGTTCGCGCCGGAAGCCTCGATCGCCATCGTCGCTGCACAGGGCAAGCGTCTGTACTCGATCTTCGGCTACGACCTGACCTACTCGACGCTGGACAGCTTCACCCGTCCGCATAACGGCTGGTACCTGCGCTTCTCGCAGGATCTGGCGGGCGCCGGCGGCGACGCGAACTATCTGCGGTCCGACGGCGAAGCTCGGTACTATCGCGAGGTCGGCCCCGACGTCGTCAGCCTGTTCAAGGTCTCCGGCGGCGTCATCAACGGCTGGGGCGGGTATGACATTCCGGTCACCGACACCTACTTCAAGGGTGGCGAGACGATCCGCGGCTTCGACACCTCCGGCTACGGTCCGCGCGACCTGACGCCTGGCGGCCAGCGCGATGCGCTGGGCGGCAAGGTGTTCGCCGCCGCAACCGCGGAAGTGCAGTTCCCGTTCCCGTTCATCCCGGACGATCTCGGCTTCCGCGGGGCGTTCTTCGCTGACGCCGGTGTCCTGTTCAATGTCGGCAACACCGGTCCGGTCACGATCGTGCAGCCGGGCGGGCAGGTCCTGACGCTGACGATGGCGGAATGCGCCGGTCTGTATCCCGGCGGCTGGGGCGGCATCGTGCCGGCGGGCGCCAACGGCTGCTACGTCGACGACACGGCGCCGCGCGCCTCCGTCGGCTTCAGCCTGATGTGGGACTCGCCGTTCGGGCCGCTGCGCGCCGATCTCGGCTACGCGGTCCTGAAGGAAGACTACGACAACACCCAGGTCTTCCGCTTCGGCGCCGGCAAGCAGTTCTGATCTGTCAATCCGAGGGGCCGCCGGCAAACCGGCGGCCCTTTCGTCCGTTCGTATTTCCCCTTCAAGCCAAACCGGCCGCCGCGCGATTGCCGGCACCGGCGCTCAATCCGGCGGCCGCAGGTTGCGGTGCAAAGTGCCGCCTGCGGACGTTTCAACCCGACACAGGCTGGTGTAGTTTCGCGCAATGGACGACGTTCGATTTTTCGACCGCGCGGGGCCGTTCGCGCTCGAGGAGATTGCAGGCTGGATCGGTGCGACGGCGACGGCCGGGACTGACCGGCAGCAGCCCATCGAGGACGTTGCTCCGCTGACGCTGGCGGGGCCCTCGCAGATATCCTTCTTCGACAATCCGAAGTATCAGCGCGACCTGGCCGCAACCGGGGCCGGAGCCTGTCTGGTGGCCAAGCGCAATCTGGACCGCGTACCCGCCGGAACGGCCGCCCTGGTCGTCTCTGAACCGGCCCGCGCGTTCAACGAGGTCGTCCGGCGCTTCTATCCCGACGCGACTCGCCCCGGTGCGATTTGGGACGAGGCGCCTGCCGGCAGCGGCGTTCATCCGAGTGCGCATCTGGAAGACGGGGTGTTCGTCGAACCCGGCGCCATCGTCGGCATGGAGGCCCACATCGGCCGCGGCACCCGCATCCAGGCTGGCGCGGTCGTCGGGCGGCGGGTCCGGATCGGCCGCGACTGCACCATCGGCCCCGGAGTGTCGGTGCTGCACGCGCTGCTCGGGGACCGGGTGATCGTGCATCCCGGCGTGCGGATCGGCCAGGACGGCTTCGGCTACGCGATGGGCCCCTCCGGCCATGCCAAGATCCCGCAGATCGGCCGCGTCATCATCCAGAACGACGTCGAGATCGGCGCCAACACCACGATCGACCGCGGCGCTCTCAGGGACACGACGATCGGCGAGGGCACCAAGATCGACAACATGGTCCAGATAGGCCATAACGTCGTCGTCGGCCGCCATTGCGTGATCGTTTCCCAGGTTGCCATCGCGGGCAGCGCGACCCTCGGCGATTTCGTTGCGATCGGCGGCCAGGCCGGCATCATGAATCATGTCACGATCGGCGACTATGCCCAGGTCGCGACTCTCAGCGCCGTCCGCGAGGATCTGCCGCCGAAGGGTCGATATGGCGGCGTGCCCGCCAGACCGGCACGGGAATGGTTGAAGGAAACCGCAGCGCTCCAGAAAGTGGCGCAGGAATACATGGCGGCGCGGAAGCGGGACAAGGGGACGCAAGAGGATGGACGTGAGCGCGAGTCCGAATGAGCCGCAGACGCTCGAAACGTTGGATATCCAGCGGATCCTGGATCTGCTGCCCCACCGCTACCCGTTTCTCATGGTGGATCGCATCGTCGATATACTCGGCGACGAATCCTGCATCGGCATCAAGAACGTCACCATAAACGAGCCGCATTTCGCGGGGCATTTTCCCGAACGCCCTGTAATGCCGGGGGTGCTGCTGGTTGAGGGAATGGCCCAGACCGCGGGCGCGGTCTGCATCCTGCGCCATGCCGAGGGCGCGCCGAAGATCGTCTATTTCATGACGATCGACAAATGCAAGTTCCGCCGCCCGGTGGTTCCCGGAGACATCGTTCATTACCACGTCAAGAAGATCCGCAACCGAAAGACGATCTGGAAATATGCCGCGGAGGCCCGCGTCGACGGCAAGGTCGTGGCCGAGGCCGAAGTGAGTGCGATGATCGCCGACAAGTAAAAGCGTTTCCATGCCAGACATTCATCCGACCGCCGTCGTCAGCGACAGGGCCGCCATCGGCGAGGGGGTCAAGATCGGGCCTTTCTGCATCGTCGAGGACGATGTGGAACTCGGCGAGTCCGTCGAACTGATGGCTCATGTCGTCGTGACCGGGCACACCAGCATCGGCGCGCGCACCAAGGTCTATCCGTTCGCCTCTCTAGGCCAGCCCCCGCAGCACCTGAAATATGCCGGCGAGCCGAGCACGCTGGTCATCGGAGCCGATTGCGTGATCCGCGAGCAGGTGACGATGAGCCCGGGCACCTCCTTCGGCGGCATGGAAACGCGGGTCGGCGACAAGTGCTATTTCATGGTCGGCTCTCACGTGGCCCACGACTGCCACGTCGGCAACAACGTGCTGTTCATCAACAATGCCACCATCGCCGGCCACTGCCGGGTCGATGACAATGCCATTCTCGGTGGGCTCGCGGCGGTTCATCAATGGGTGCGGATCGGCCATCACGCGTTCATCGGCGGCCTGAGCGGCGTCGAGAACGACGTCATTCCGTTCGGTTCGGTGCTCGGCAACCGCGCCTACCTGGGCGGGCTGAACATCGTCGGCCTGAAGCGCGCGGGCTTCGACCGGGAAAACATCCACACGCTGCGCCAGGCCTATCGGCTGCTGTTCTCCAACGAGGGCACGCTGATGGAGCGCGTCGAGGACGTCGCCGCGATGTTCCCCGACGATGCGCTGGTGAACGACGTGATCGATTTCATCCGTGCCGATTCCGACCGGGCGCTGTGCACGCCCCGGAACGGACGCGGGAGCTGAGACGGTGCCGGCCGACGCGGCCGATCGCAGCGACCCGGCGACGGGGTCCACGACCGGCACGGGCCCGCTGGCGATCCTCGCCGGCGCAGGCGAACTCCCCAAGGTCATCGCCGACGAAGTCGCGCGGACGGGCAGGCCGATCTTCGCGGTGGAGGTCGATGGCGAAACCGACTGCGATCTGAGCGCCTATCCCCGGACACGGCTGCCGATCGGTGCGGCCGGACGCCTGAAGACGGTGCTGATGGAGCACGGCTGCCGCGACGTCCTGATGGCCGGCAGCTTCCGCAGGCCGCGCTTCTCCGAGATCGAATGGAACATGGGCACGGTTCGGGCGCTGTCGAGCATCATGCGCCTCAAGGTCGGCGGCGACGACGCGGTCGTGAACGGCGTCGTCCACATCTTCGAAAGCGAAGGGTTCCGCATCGTCGGACCGCGCGAGGTCGTGCCGCGGCTCGTGGCTCCGCAAGGCACGATCGGCCGGCTTCGACCCGGCAAGAAGGCCCGTTCCGACATTGCTCTCGGGCTGTCCGCGATCGGCAGGATGGGACCGCTCGACATAGGCCAGGCCGTGATCGTGCTCGCCGGCCGGATCGTCGCGGTCGAGGCCGCGGAGGGCACCGACTCGATGATCGCCCGCTGTGCTCAGCTTCGCGACAATGGCCGGATCGCCGCCCCGCCGCCATCGGGCGTGCTGGTCAAGGCGATGAAGCCCGGCCAGGAACTGCGGCTCGACATGCCCGTGGTGGGGCTGGACACGGTACGCGGAGCCGCCGCTGCGGGGCTCGAAGGCATCGCGATCGAGGCGGGCAAGGTGCTGCTTCCCCGCATCGAGGAGGTCGGCGCCGCCGCCGACGATGCCGGCCTGTTCATTGTCGGGGTCGATCTGGGCGACAGGACAGGCAGACCCGAATGACGGACCGACAGGCGGATCGCAATTCGCGACCGCTTCGCATCGCGATCATCGCGGGAGAATCGTCGGGCGATCACCTTGGTGCGGGTCTCATGCAGGCCCTCGGGGAACTGTCCGGCGGCGATATCGTCTTCAGCGGGGTGGGCGGCCCCGAGATGGAGGCGCAAGGTCTGGAGAGCGCGTTCCCGCTCTCCGAGATCGCCGTGATGGGGCCGATCGCGATCCTGAGGCGGCTGCCCGGCCTGATCCGGCGCGGGCACGAGGCGGTCGATCACGTCGTCGCGTTCGATCCGGACGCGCTGATCATCGTCGACAGTCCCGATTTCACCCACCCCGTCGCCCGGCGGGTTCGAAAGCGCCTGCCGAATCTTCCCGTGATCAACTACGTGTCGCCGACTGTGTGGGCGTGGCGGCCGTGGCGCGCCCGCAAGATGCGCGGCTATGTCGACCGTGTGCTGGCGGTGTTTCCGTTCGAGCCGGACGCGCATGTGCGCCTGCAGGGCCCCGAATGCATCTATGTCGGCCATCCCGTGGTGGAGCGGCTCGCGCTGATGCCGGACCGGGCGGCTGCGCCGGACGCCGATCCGCCGGTCCTGCTGGTGCTGCCGGGTAGCCGTGTCACCGAGGTCGAGCGGCTGTTGCCGGTCTACCGCGACACGCTCGCCGCCCTGGCAAACAAGGGGCGCTCGTTCGAGCCCGTGCTGCCCGCTGTCGCACATCTGCGCGAGCGGATCGAACGGGACGTGGCGGACTGGCCCGTGAGGCCCCGCATCGTCGCCGGCGAAGCAGAGAAATGGGCGGCGTTCGCCCGTGGCCGCGTGGCACTCGCGGCCTCCGGCACGGTGACGCTGGAACTCGCTCTGGCCGGGGTGCCGATGGTTGTCGCCTATCGGCTGGATCCGCTGGTCAACGCCCTCAAGTGGCTGCTGCGGATCCATTCGGTGGTGATGGCGAACCTGGTGATCGGCGAGAACGCCTTCCCCGAGTACATCCACGACGGCTGCGACGCAGCGACCCTGTCGGCCGCTCTGGATCCGCTGTTCGACGATACGCCGGAGCGGCGGGCGCAGCTCGACGCCATCGACAAGGTCCGGGCCGCCACCCTGATCGGCGGCGATACGCCGAGCGAGCGGGCGGCCGCTGCCGTGCTGGATCTGCTGGCGAGCAGGTGAGGGCGGGGCGCGACGGGCGCGCCCCCGAGCCCGGTTACTTCCGCATCGACACCGGGATGTAGTCGCGCCGCGTCGAGCCGGTATAGAGCTGACGGGGACGGCCGATCTTCTGCTTCGGGTCCTCGATCATCTCCTTCCACTGGGCGATCCAGCCGACCGTGCGCGCCACCGAGAAGAGCACGGTGAACATCGAGGTCGGGAAGCCGAGCGCCTTCAGGGTGATGCCCGAGTAGAAGTCGATGTTGGGATAGAGCTTCTTCTCGACGAAGTACTCGTCCTGCAGCGCGATGCGCTCGAGTTCCAGGGCCACGTCCAGAAGCGGATCGTCCTTGATGCCGACTTCCGCCAGCACCTCGTGGCAGGTCTTCTGCATGATCTTGGCGCGCGGGTCGTAGTTCTTGTAGACCCGGTGGCCGAAGCCCATCAGGCGGAACGGATCGTCCTTGTCCTTGGCGCGCTCGATGTACTCGGGAATCCGGTCGACGGAGCCGATCTCGCCGAGCATGTTGAGCGCCGCCTCGTTGGCGCCGCCGTGAGCGGGACCCCACAGGCAGGCGATGCCGGCTGCGATGCAGGCGAACGGATTGGCACCGGACGAACCGGCCAGCCGCACCGTCGAGGTCGAGGCGTTCTGCTCGTGGTCCGCGTGCAGGATGAATATCCGGTCCATGGCGCGGGCCAGCACCGGATTGACCTTGTATTCCTCGCAGGGCACGGCGAAGCACATGTGCAGGAAGTTCGACGCATAGTCGAGCTCGTTGCGCGGATACATGAACGGCTGGCCGACGTGGTACTTGTAGGCCATCGCCGCGATCGTCGGCATCTTCGCGATCATCCGGACGCTCGCCACCATGCGCTGGTAGGGGTCCGAGATGTCGGTGGAGTCGTGATAGAAGGCAGACAATGCGCCGACGACGCCGACCATGACCGCCATCGGATGGGCATCGCGCCGGAAGCCGGAATAGAACCGCGCCATCTGCTCGTGCAGCATGGTGTGGTTGGTGACACGGTGGTCGAAATCGGCCTTCTGGGTCTGCGTCGGAAGCTCGCCATACAAGAGCAGGTAGCAGGTCTCCAGGAAGTCGCCGTGCTCGGCAAGCTGCTCGATCGGGTAGCCGCGATAGAGCAGGACGCCTTCGTCACCGTCGATATAGGTGATCTTCGACTCGCAGCTCGCGGTCGACGTGAAGCCCGGGTCGTAGGTGAACGTGTGCGCGGTCCCGTACAGCTTGGAGATGTCCACGACATCGGGACCGATCGTCCCGGGAAGGACCGGGAAATCGTAACCCTTGCCGCCAAGCTGCAACGTCGCGGCCTCGCCCTCTTGGGTGGTGGCGGGAGCGTTTTCGTCGTTCATGGGCAGGCTTCTCCTGTCCTGAGGTCGGATATTGCAGGCCTGAAGACGCGGCCCGGCCAAGTTGCGTTGCCGGCGGTCGAGGGTCTGCCGTTCGGTTGGAATATGTTACGGTTGGGTAGCCGATTTGACCGCCCTCGGCAAGCACCCGGATGGGTGCCCTGTCGCATAGATGTAGCGCCGGGGCTTCCCGTCAATCCGTCGGAACGCCGGTCTGGTCGCCGATTCTGCCGAGGCTCTCATCCCGGCCGAGCACGACCAGCACGTCGAAGATGCCCGGCGATGTGCCGCGCCCGGTCAGCGCGGCGCGCAGCGGCTGGGCCACCTGTCCGAGCTTGCGCCCGGTCTCCTCGGCAAACTCGCGCACGATGCCTTCCAGCGTCTCCGCGTCCCAGGCCGCTGCACCGGTGAGGAGCGGCAGCAACCCGGCCAGGGTGACGCGGCCCGCGTCATCCAGGATCCTGGCCGCCTTGTCGTCCAAAGAAAGCGGCCGTTCGTCAACGAGAAACTGCGAGTTGGCAAGAAGTTCGGTAAGATTCTTCGCGCGCTCCTTCAAGCCCGGTATCGCGCCTGCGAGACGTGCCGAATTGGTGGCGTCGAGCTTCTCCTCGAATGCCGGTCCGCCTTCCAGGTACGGCAGGCTTCGGCGGAACTCCACCAGCAGGTCGTCGTCGGGCATCTGCCGCATGTAGATGCCGTTCAGGTTCTCCAGCTTGGCGAAATCGAAGCGGGCCGCCGACCTGCCGATCGCGTCGAGATCGAACCATTCGAGCATCTGCTCCGTGGACATGACCTCGTGGTCGCCATGGCTCCAGCCGAGCCGTACGAGGTAGTTGCGCATGGCGGCAGGCAGATACCCCATCGCGCGATAGGCCTCGACCCCGAGGGCGCCGTGCCGTTTCGACAGTTTCGCCCCGTCGGGGCCGTGGATAAGGGGGATATGCGCCCATTCCGGCACGTTCCAGCCGAGCGCCTGGTAGATGTGCGTCTGGCGCGCGGCGTTGGTCAGGTGATCGTCGCCCCGTACGACGTGCGTGACCCCCATGTCGTGGTCGTCGACGACGACGGCGAGCATGTATGTGGGATTGCCGTCCGAACGCAGCAGGATCAGGTCGTCGAGATCGGCATTCTGCCAGGTGACCCGGCCCTGCACGTGATCCTCGATCACCGTCTCGCCCTCCTGCGGCGCCTTCAGCCGGATCGCCGGGTTAACGCCCTGCGGGGCCTCGGACGGATCGCGGTCGCGCCAGCGCCCGTCATAGCGAGGCGGGCGGCCCTCCTTGCGCGCCGTCTCGCGCATCTCGGCCAGTTCCTCGGGGCTCGCGTAGCAGCGGTAGGCCTTGCCTGCGGCGAGCAGTTGCTCGACGGCTTCGCGATGCCGCTCGGCGCGGGCGTGCTGCGAGACCGGATCGCCGTCCCAGTCGAGGCCAAGCCATGCGAGCCCGTCGAGGATCGCCGCGATCGCCTCCTCGGTCGAGCGCGCCCGGTCGGTGTCCTCGATGCGCAGCAGCATGCGGCCGCCGCGGCCGCGCGCATACAGCCAGTTGAACAGTGCTGTCCGTGCCCCGCCGATATGCAGGAATCCGGTCGGCGAGGGGGCGAAGCGGGTGACGATCTCGGTGGGGTTCGACATGACGACTGGCGGCGGCTTTCCTGTGAGAGCTAGACTGTTGGTCGGGTGGCGCTGTGTAGCATGGGCGCCGGCCGTTGTTGAAGCGGGGCTTGGGAGGCCGGATCCACCGGCGCTGGGAGGGCTGCGGGGCGTCGGCGCGACGCGGCCCTGGGGCGAATGAGCGACGAGACGTCCACGGGCAGGAGGCTGTTGCCGGTGATCGCCGCGCGAAGCGGCAATCTTCCGGTGCAGGTCGGCATGCGCCCGGTCGGCTTCGTCCGCCCGCTGTCGGCCGCCGAGCGGATGGACGGGGAACGCGACCGCCTGTTCCTGTGGACGCCGGTCGCATTCGGCTCCGGAATCGCCGTCTACTTCGCTCTGCCGCGCGAACCCTCGCTGGTCGCGGTCATCTTGCTGTGCGTCGTCGCGGGCCTTGCCGTCCGGCACACGGGGTTTGCCCGACCAACCGGCGCAATCGTCCTTGGCGCATTGCTGGCTGCGCTTGGGCTGGCCGACGGCACCGTGAGGGCACGTCTCGTGGCAGGCCCTGTCATCATGGAAAGGATCGGTCCGGTGGCAGTGACCGGCCGGATCGTCAGCGTCGACAGCCGCGAAGGCGGAGCGGCACGGCTGCTGGTGGCGCCGGCCGAGTTGGGCGCGAACCTGCCGCCGCCGCGGTTGCTGTCGCTCTGGTCGCGCGGCAACTGGGCGATTCCGCAGCCGGGCACCGTGGTTTCCTTCGACGCGGTGATCATGCCGCCCCCGGACGCCGCCGCGCCGGGGGCCTTCGACTATGCGCGTCAGGCGTACTTCGACGGGATCGGCGGCGTGGGCTTCATCGTCAGCGCCCCCGTTCCGCGTCCTTCCGATCCGCCGGGATTGATCGAAAACTTTCTTGATCGGGTCGAACGGTTGCGGCTCGGCATTGCCGTGCGGATCGTCGGAACCTTGCCGGGCTCGCCGGGCGCGGTCGCGGCTGCGCTCGTGACCGGCCAGCGCGGCGCCATACCCGAAGCAGACCAGGAGGCGCTCAGGATGTCCGGCCTCGCCCATATCCTGGCGATCTCCGGCCTGCACATGATGCTCGTCGTCGGCACGCTGTTCTGGACGGTGCGTGCAGCGCTCGCACTTTCGCCGGCCCTGGCCCTTACCCGGCCGATCAAGAAGTGGGCGGCAATCGTCGCGCTCGCCGGAGGTGCCGGATATCTCCTCCTGTCGGGCGGCTCGATAGCAACCCAGCGCGCCTTCGTGATGGCCGCGATCATGCTGGTCGCGATCCTGTTCGATCGTCCGGCGATCACGCTCAGGAACGTCGCTGTCGCTGCCTGGATGGTACTCGCGCTGACGCCGGAGGCGCTTGTTTCCGCGAGCTTCCAGATGTCGTTTGCGGCCACGATCGCCCTGGTCGCGGCCTACGAGGCGGTCCAGATGGCCGCGGCACGCGCGCCGGACAGGGCGGCAAAGCCGCTCCTGTTGTTTCTCCGGCGCGCGCTGATCGGCCTTGTCTTCACGTCGCTGATTGCGGGCCTCGCGACCGGACCGTTCGCCGCGTTCCACTTCAACCGGGTGGCGGTATACGGGCTCATCGCCAACGTCGTCGCCATGCCGCTTGTCAGTCTCGTGGTAATGCCAGCCGGTCTGCTGGCGGTGGTGCTGATGCCGTTCGGCCTCGAGGCGCCTGCTCTGGGGGCGATGGGACTTGGCATAGAGGGGGTACTCGCGGTCGCCCATCACGTTTCGGGCTGGGACGGTGCCATACGGATGGTGCCGGCGATGCCGGTGCTGGGACTGGCCGCAGTCGCCGCCGGCGGGCTGTGGCTCAGCCTGTGGCGCACCAGCTGGCGCTATCTGGGTGTGCCCCTGATCATCGTCGGCATGGCCACACCGTGGCTGATGCCGATCCCGGACCTTTTCGTTTCGCGCGATGCCGGCATGGCGGCGGTAAGGATGGACGACGGGGGACTGGTATTCGTGCCGCGGGCCCGGTCCCAGTACGTGGCCGAAACCTGGCTGCGGCGGGTCGGCCAGCCCGAGACCGCGCAAGCGGCCGCAACCGCCTCCTGCGATGAGGCGGGTTGTATCGCCGCCTCGCCGCGACTGCGCGTGGCCGTCGTCGAGGAACCGATGGCATTTGCAGAAGACTGCGCCTGGGCCGACGTCGTCGTCAGCGAACTGGTGCCGCCCGAGTGGTGCCGGAGCGACGCGCTGGTCTTCGGCCCGTTGGATGTGGCACGGCTCGGTGCGGTGTCTGTGCGCGCAACGCCACACGGACTTAAACTCACCTCGGCAACCGAACTGGCCGGCGACCGCCCGTGGACCCGACGGAGTGTGTCCCCGGACGAGCCGTCGGACTGACGGTCAACCGCGGTGGCGGCTCAATACCGCCGTATCAAACCCACGAGCCGGCCTTGGATATCGACCCGGTCGGGGCCGAAAATGCGGGTCTCGTAGGCCGGGTTCGCCGCTTCGAGCGCGATCGAATCGCCCTTGCGGCGGAGCCGCTTCAGGGTCGCTTCTTCGTCGTCGACCAGGGCTACGACGATATCGCCGGTGTCTGCCGTGTCGGTCTTGCGGATCAGCACGGTATCGCCGTCGAGAATGCCCGCCTCGACCATCGAATCGCCCCTGACTTCCAGCGCGAAGTGCTCGCCGCGCGACAGCATGTCCACCGGGATCGGAATCGAGTGCGTGTGGTTCTGGATGGCCGAAATGGGCGTGCCGGCCGCAATCCTGCCCATCACCGGCACGGATACGGATTCGCCGTGATCCGCGACCGGCTCAGGCTCGGAGCGAGATTCGGGCGGGGGCGACTTCCCGAGACTGCCCTCGATGACGCTGGGCGCGAAGCCACGGCTGCGCACCGCCAGGCCGGGCGCGACCGAATCGGGCAGGCGGACGATTTCCATGGCGCGCGCACGGTGCGGCAGGCGCCGGATGAAGCCTCGTTCTTCTAGGGCGGTGATCAGCCGGTGGATTCCCGACTTGGAGCGCAGGTCCAGGGCCTCCTTCATTTCGTCGAACGAAGGAGGAACGCCGGATTCCTTGAGGCGTTCGTGGATAAACATAAGCAGTTCGTACTGCTTGCGTGTCAGCATTGCGCGCTCCCGTCGCCGATCCCGCTGCCGCCGAAGACCTCAGCGCCGAATCCAGATCGTGTACAAATCAAGAACATAGATACATGTTCTTGTTGTGTTCGACAATGGTTAATTCCGGATTAACGCAATGCCGCCGCCGGTTGTTTTGCGACTGAGCGACTTTTCGCTGCGCCGGGGAATGGAAAGCACATCGGCATCGCCGCGCACTGAAGGAGGCGTCTGATCCGTAGCGGGATCCGGTGGCCTATTTTTCCCAATCCGATCCGATTGGTTCACGGTCCAGATTGTCCGCGGCCTGGGTAACCTCTCGTGCTTCCTCCAGATCCTCCGAATCCGCGGCCTGCGGAGTTTCATCGGCGCCGTTGCGACTTGTCAGCGCGAGTTCGAACAGCATCGGGAAATGGTCGGACCCGATGTTGGGGAGCCGCTCCAGCCGCACAAGGCGAAATCGCGGATCGTGAAAAAGGTGGTCGAGCGGCCATCTCAGCAGGGGGTATCGGGCGTCGAAGCTGTTGTAGAAGCCGCGGCCGACCCGTGGGTCGAGCAGTCCGCTCAGGCGCTGGAATCGACGCGTGGTCGGCGACCAGGCCACGTCGTTCATGTCGCCGGTTACGATGGTCGGTAGCGACTCGGCCTTGGCATCCCGGGCGAGGAGGATCAGTTCGCCATCGCGTCCGATCGTGTCGGCATAGGGAACCGGCGGTTCGGGATGCACCACGTAGAGCGCAAACGGATCTCCGGCCCCGGTTTCGGCGACAATCCTTGCCGACGGAACCTCGTCGGAAAAGACGAACCGGAACTCGGCTGAGCGAAAAGGAATGCGCGACAGGATGATCATGCCGTAGGAGTTGTCGAGCGGATGTTCGAGCGCGTGTGGCAGGATGTCCTTCAGTTCGGACAGCGCCGTCTGCCATGGCCCGTCGCACTCTAGGAAAGCCGCGAAATCGGGAGCCTCGCGCCGCACCACCTCGATCAGCCGGCCATGGTCCCGGTTCGACATCTTCACGTTCGAGACCAGGATGCGGACGACCGCCGGGTTGTCGGCGGTGCCGTCGAAACGGAGCGACTGAACCCGCCACAGGGGCGTGAACCGCACGCAGGCAACGGATTGGACCAGTATGATCAGGACCTGGACCGCGACCAGCACGATGACGGTGGTGCCCCACGGCAGGAACACCAGGGTGGCGACCGCCGCAGCAATCGTGAGTGCGATGATCTGCAGCTTGGGAAAGTCGCAAACTCGCACGAAACCATGCGGGATCCGGGATACCGGCGCCAGAGTCGCCGCCGCGAGCAGTGCGGTCAGTATCGCGATCAGCCACGTCGCCATTGTTCCGTGTCCGGTCTGTCGGGAAAGTCCTGGTCGGCGATCGGATCCATTGTCCCGCGGCGGGGATCGAGCCGCAAGCCATTCTGAAAATTCGGTTTGGGCATAGTCTCGGCGTATGATTTTAGTTTCGTGACAGACATGGCCGCCTCTCGGTTCCAGATGCGATCAGAGATTTAGGATTCTCCCGGTGCCGCATTCGCTACAGCCGCAACCCCTGACCCCGGAAGCCTTCGCCCCGTTCGGACAGGTGCTTCAGAAGGACGGCGCGCGCAACTTTGCGATCAACGACGGAACTTGCCGCCGGTTTCACGATCTCGCCAATGTCGAGGCAACCGGGCCGGGCGGGCGCGTCATCGTCAGTCTCGTCACCGGCGAGCCGAGCACCCTGCCGCTCCTGGTGGAGATGGTGGAGCGCCATCCGTTCGGCAGTCAGGCGTTCCATCCGCTGTCGCGGAACCGGTTTCTGGTCGTGGTCTGCGAGGACGAAGACGGACGTCCGGTGCGGCCCCGCGCATTCCTTACGTCACCGGGGCAAGGGGTCAACTACGACCGCAACGTCTGGCACGGCGTGCTGACCCCGCTCGGCGAGACATCCGATTTCCTCATCGTCGACCGGGACGGCGAGGGCGACAATCTCGAGGTGTTCACGTTCGACGAGCCGGTCCTCGTCCGGGCGCCGGGGGAGTAGTGTTTTGCAGGTATCCGCCCCAGACGACCTGGAAGTAGGGTTCGACGTTCCGGCGATGCCGGGCATGGACGAGGCCGAGATCCAGACTCCGTGCCTGCTCGTCGATCTCGATGCGCTGGACCGGAACATCGCCCGCATGCAGGCCCTTGCCGACGAGATGGGCGTGCGTCTCAGGATCCACGGCAAGATGCACAAGTCGGCCGATATCGCGCGGCTGCAGATTTCGGCGGGTGCCTGCGGCATCTGCTGCCAGAAGGTCAGCGAGGCGGAGGCCTTCGTGCGGGCCGGCATCCCCGATGTCCTGGTGTCGAACCAGATCCGCGACCCGGCCAAGATCGACCGGCTGGCGCGGCTGCCGGGCCGGGGCGCGCGCGTTGGCGTCTGCGTGGACGACCTCGCCAACGTCGCCGAACTTTCTGAGGCCGCGATGCGCCACGGCACCTGGCTGGATGTCATGGTCGAGATCGATTGCGGGGCAGGCCGCTGCGGCGTCGCCCCCGGGCGGCCGGCCGTCGAACTGGCGAAAGCGGTACGGGAGGCGCCGAACCTGAACTTTGCGGGCCTCCAGGCCTACCATGGCGGCGCGCAGCACGTTCGCGACTATCGGGACCGCAAGTCGAGGATCGACGCGGCCGTCCTAAAGGTGCGCGAAACCCTGGACCTGCTGGAAGCGGCGGGGATCGATTGCCCGCATGTCACCGGCGCAGGCACCGGCACTTTCGCCCTGGAGGGACGCTCCGGCGTCTACACCGAGCTGCAATGCGGCTCCTATGCGTTCATGGACGCCGACTACCAGCGCATTCGCGACGAGACCGGCGCGCCGATCCGCGACTTCGAGAACGCGCTGTTCATCCTGACCTCGGTGATGAGCCATGTGAAGCCGGACGAGGCCGTCTGCGACGCCGGGCTGAAGGCGCAGTCCGTCGATTCGGGCCTGCCGGTGGTGTTCGGCCGCAACGACGTCGAGTATGTCGCCGGCGCGGACGAGCACGGCCAGATACGCGATCCGGGCGGGGCTCTGAAGATCAACGACAAGCTCCGACTGGTTCCCGGCCATTGCGATCCGACCTGCAACGTCCACGACTGGTATGTCGGCGTGCGCGGCGGCAAGGTCGAGGCTGTCTGGCCGATCACGGCACGGGGGAAGGCATACTAGCGGCCCGATTCCGAAATCCGCCAAGTCAGCGCTTCAGACCATCCCCGCTTCCTCTGCCGGCGCCTTTCTCGACGGCGCAGCCACCAGCAGGCCGGCGGCGGTGATCAGGACCATTCCGCACACCGTCGTGAGGCCGGGCCGTTCGGCGAAGAACACGAATCCCCACAGCGCCGCCGAGACCAGGTATGCGTAGTCGAACGTCGCGACGGTCGACGGTGCGGCCACCTGATAGGCACGCGCCACGCCCATGAAATAGACCGCCGACAACACGCCGAGCAGGGCCATCAGGCCCCAGTCCCGTCCGCCCATCGGGGCCCAATCGCCAAACAGGAACGGAAAGGCTTCCTTCGTATCGGGAGCAAGCGCTGCGAATGCCAGCGCGCCTGTGACCGCCACGCCGATCGCCAGGAACGATACGTGCAATGTCAGGGCAAGGCTGAGCGGCGCTTCCCGCTGGCACCGGCTCCGGGTCAGGACCATGGCCGATGAATAGAACCCCGCAGCCAGCAACGGCAGGATCGTGTACCAGGAGAAGGCGTCCGTTCCGGGTTTGAGAATTGTGACGACTCCCAGGAAGCCGAGCACGACTCCGCCCCATTGACGGCGTGTCACCGGTTCCCCGATCAGCGCCGCCGACAGCAGCGCAGTGATGATCGGGTTCGTGTAGACGGCAACCGCAGCCACCGACAGGCTGAGCACCGGAAGCGAGGCGTAGAAGGCGAGCCATGTCAGCACGAGCAGGACGCTTCTCAGGAGGCTCCAGATCAGCGAACCGGGCCGCAGCCGCATGCCCGTCACTATCGAGACCCCGGCCAGCAGCGGAATTGCCACGACCGATCGTGCGACGAACACCTGCCAGACCGTGAGATCGGTGCTGACAAGCTTCACCAAAGCGTCGGCGAACGCCATGATCAGAACCGATCCTAGGATCAGCATGATGCCCAGGCCGGTCTGCTCCGGTCTCACGGTGCCGGTGTCTGTCGTGGTCATGGCGGGCCCGCTATCGGTGCCATGCTCTCAGAACCGGTCGAGCTTCGGGTGCCGGTTGACGTCCTTGTAAAGCAGATAGCGGAAGGGGCCGGGGCCGCCCGCGTAGCATCCCTGCGGACAGAACGCCCTCAGCCACATGAAATCGCCGGCCTGGACCTCGACCCAGTCTTCGTTGAGGCGATAGACCGCCTGTCCCTCGAGCACATAGAGGCCGTGCTCCATGACATGGGTCTCGGCGAAGGGGATCAGCCCGCCGGGCTGCATGTTGACGATATTGACGTGCATGTCGTGGCGCATGTCGTCGGGATCGACGAAGCGCGTGGTCGTCCAGCGGCCGTCCGCCCCGGGCATCGCCACGGGGGCGACGTCAGTCTCGCTGGTGACGAATGGGTCTGGCGCAGGGATGCCGTCCACCGCCTCGTACGCCTTGCGAAACCAGTGGAAGGTGACGGTCGCCTCGGAGCGGTTCGCTGCCGACCAGACGGCTCCGGCGGGAATATAGGCATACCCCCCGGCCTTGAGGGAATGGTAGCTGCCGGCAACAGTTAGGTTCAGCGATCCCTCGACGACGAACAGCACCGCTTCGGCGCGGGGATCCGGTTCGGGCGCTTCACTGCCGCCGCCGGGGGCGACCTCCATGATGTACTGGCAGAACGTCTCGGAGAAACCCGACAGCGGCCGCGCGATGATCCAGGCGCGGGTGTCCTGCCAGTGCGGCAGACGGCTCGTGACGATGTCCCGCATCACCCCCCTGGGTATGAACGCATAGGCTTCCTTGAAGACCGCGCGGTCGGTCATCAGTTGCGTCTGCGGGGGGTGTCCGGCGATCGGTTTCGCGTAGGTCGGAACGGCCACGGCTGCCTCTGGGCTCAAGCGTCTGATCACACTTATACGAGCGGGGCGGAAAAGCCGATATCCGCATTCGCCGGCCGGATTGCATCACGATCCCGGATGGCGACCGGAACTGGACTATGACTTCGACCCGCCGAGCCGCCGCAACCACCCCGTAACGATGGCCTTGAAGAGGGCAAAACCGCTGATCGCCTCGGCGGCCTTCGGGGCGGGCCTGGGAGGCGCTGGTTCGCCCGCGGCCGCGGCGATCACTTCGTTTCCGGAAGTCGCGACGGGCTCGATTGGCGCTCGCGCCTGTTCGGCCAGCATCGCGCGCAGATTGGCTGCAAACTGGTCGGTCAGGTGTTTCGCGACGTCCTTGACGATCGATGACCGTCCGAGATTCGCCAGCGCGCCGGTCAGCTTGATCGTGCCCGCCAGCGTGACCCTGGCCTCATCGGCCCCCATCTCCTCGATCCGGTAGGAGATATCCGCGCGTGCCTGGCTGCCTGCCTTCTTGTCGGCGCCGCTCGCCTCAAGCTCCGCGGTTCGCCCATCGGGGTCGACCCGCGTGAAGGTCGCCTTGCCCTCGAAATTGGCATTGATGGGGCCGAGTTTCATCTTCACCTTGCCGGCGTGCGTGCCGGGTTCGGGCTCGCCCAGATAGTCGAGACCGGGCATGCAGGTCACCACCTTCGGGACGTCCTGGAAGGTGGTCCAGACGCGGTCGGCGGACTGGGGGACGGTGAAGCTTTCGGCAATCTCCTGCATGCGGACGCAGATTCCTTCTGGAACGGTGGGGACGGAATTGTATCCTCCCTCGGCATATTGTATCCAGTATGCGGATATGGCAAGCGGGCGCCGGGAATTCGGGGAGGACGAAATGGAAGTTCGTATCGGCCACATGACGTATGACGACGTACGGGCGGCGATCGAGGCGGAAAAGCTGGTCATCGTCCCGACCGGCGCCACGGAATCGCATGGCCCGCACATGCCCTGTGACACCGATACCCATCAGGCCGAGTGGATGGCAATCGAACTTGCCAAGCGCATCGACGCGGTCGTCGCGCCGCCGGTCGCCTACGCGGTCTCGAAGACATTCGAGCACTTCCCGGGCACGATTTCGCTCTCGATCCCCACCTACCAGCAGCTCGTCTACGAGATCGGTGCGGCGCTGATCAAGCAGGGCTTCAAGCAGCTTCTGATCCTGAACGGCAATCGGCCCAACGGCACCGCCAACGATCAGGTCGCCCGCCGCCTCGTCGATGATTTCGACGGTCCCTACGAGTTCAGGGTAACGGCCGTCAGCTATTGGGAGCCGGGCGCTGCCGCCGCGCACGCGCTTCGCAAGTCGGAAGTCGGCGGGATGGGCCACGCCGGAGAGTACGAGACCTCGTTCCAGCTCGCGACGCGGCCGGAACTCGTCCACATGGACCGGCTCGAGGGCGTCTACGCGCCGCTCGTCGGCTGGGATCTGATCGCCCCGATGGAGCCGGTGCGCACCTATGGGCGGCGGCCGGACCCGAACACCAACCACGCCTCGATCTTCGGCAATCCGCATGTCGCCAGCGCCGAATCGGGCAAGGAATTCCTGAGGGTCACCGTCGACGCCCTGGTCGACATGATGCAGAACCTGCAGGGCTCCTATACCGAGCGCAAGGAAGGCGGCGACGCGGGGCGGAAGTAAGACGGCGCGGCATTCGCGCCCTGTGGGTATCAGGCCCCTGCAGTCGCCCAGCGGCTTCCCGGCCGCCAGTCCAGAGCGGTCGAGATGGAGTTTGCGATGTGGCAGACCAGTTCGACCTGCTTCGGCTTGCGGCTCGCCGCCGCCGTGTCGGACCGCATCTCGATGAACGACACGGCGGCGACCGCGGCACCTGTCCGGTCGAACACGGGCGCGGCAACCGAACGCGTGAATACCTGCACGTCCGCCTCGGTCTCCGAGTAGCCGATCCCGCGGATCTCGGCCAGGCGGTCGCGCAGCGCGTTGGGATCCGTAATCGTCTTCGGCGTCAGCTTGGCAAGCGGCCGGGACAGGTAGTCCTCGATAAATTCCGGCTCCGCGAAGGCCAGCAGCACCTGGCCTTTCGAGCCCGCGTGCAAGGGAATGGCATAGCCGAGCGTCGTCATCGGCAGCAGTTCGTGCGTCGCGGACTGGGTGAACAGGGCGATCGCGGAATAGTCGACCCGCTCCACGAACTGCACGATCGCCTGGCTGCGGATCACCGCATCGGACAGGTAGGGCAGGGCTTTGTTGAAGGTAGGATGGTTCGCCATATAGGCGCTGCCGATCATCCACATCTTCTGGCCGATGACGTAGCGGTTCGTATCCGGCTCGCGGCGCAGGAAGCCGCCCTTCTCCAACTGGCTGAGAGTACGATGCATGGTTGCCCAGGCCACGCCCATTCGGTCGGCGATGTCCGAGGCACGGCCCGGATTGACCGCGATATGGGCGAGAACGTCCAGCGCCCGTGTGATGCCCTTCAGCGCCATCGCAACCTCGCTGCGCTTTTCCTGCCGCAGCGGCAGCGGGCGGGTTTTCCCGCCCGGCCGCCGATTCCTGCTCAAACAATTCGCTGTTGCATAATGCACAGGCATGGAACCCGCAACAAGGCGGTATCCATAGGGTGATCATTTGCGATTACCCACTGGACGCGAATTTCAAAAAATGGATGATATATCCATATAGAGGATACGCTGCAGGGTGGAGCAGGTTGCGGAGTGTTCTCTCGGACTGGGCTATCGATCGAGGGAGAACGAAGATGGCTGTATCACGATTTTTGCGGGGCGGGTTGCTGACGGCGGCTTTGGCCGTGGCGACTTGCGGCGCGGCAAGCGCGGATACCTTCAAGCTGGACGGCGAGATGAAGCCGGCCTTTGTATACTTCAACGTCAAGAACGACGGCGGCTGGGTGCAGGCTCTCGACGAGGCCCGCGTGAAGACGCAGGACAATCTCGGCATCGAGATCCCCTACACCGAGAAGGTCGAGGAGGTGGCGACCCAGATCCGTCCGGCCGTCGAGCGCTACATCGACCGCGGCTACAACGTGATCCTCGGGTCCGCCTTCGGATATTCCGACACGTTCAAGGAACTCGCCGAGAAGCATCCCGACGTGCTGTTCCTCAATCCTGCCGGCATCACCAACGGCCCGAACCTGATGTCCTATTACGGGCGCACCTACGAGAGCCAGTATCTCTGCGGCATGGTCGCAGGCGCGATGAGCAAGAGCGGCAAGCTTGGCTTCGTCGCCGCCAACCCTCTGCCGCTCGTCACCTGGACCGTGAACGCCTATGCGCTCGGTGCCCAGCGCATGAACCCGGACGCGACCGTCAACGTGGTCTTCACGGGAGCCTGGTACGATCCGGTCAAGGAGCGTGAAGCCGCACTTGCGCTGATCGAGCAGGGCGTCGATGTGATCGGCATTCATGTCGACACGCCGGCCGTTCCCGTCGTGGCGCAGGAGAAGGGCATCATGGCCACAGGGCACCATCGCGACATGACCGAGTTCGCAGCCGATTCCGTCGAGTGCTCCTCGGTCTGGGTCTGGGACAAGTTCCTGACGCCGGCGCTGCAGGCGGCTTCCACGGACGGCCTCGAGATGCAGCCCTACGGCGCCTTCCTGTCGATCAAGGACGGCGGCACCGACATCGCGCTCGCAGACGATCTGCCGGCCGACGTCAAGGAAAAGGTGATGGCGGCCCGTCAGGAGATCATCGACGGCAAGCACGTCTTCGAGGGTCCGGTGGTCGACCAGGACGGCAACGAGGTGGTCGCCGCCGGAGAGCATCCCGACGATGGCCAGATGTGGCAGATGGACTATCTGGTGAAGGGTGTCGTCGGCTCCCTGAATTAATGCAAGACTGACGGGGCGAGAGACAGTCTCGCCCCGTCCATTCATCCAGACGGCCAATTCGCGTTCGGTTGCGGGCGTATCGGGGGAGGTCGATGGGCACGGCCCTGTCGCTGCGCGACATTTCCAAGTCATTCGACGGGCGTCCGGCGCTCGCAGACGTGTCGCTCGATATCGAGTGGGGCAAGGTTCATGCGCTGCTCGGCGAGAACGGGGCCGGCAAGTCCACCCTGATGAACATCGCCGCAGGCCTCTATGCGCAGGACGAGGGCCGCGTCTTCTTCGGCGACACCGAACTGACCGACAACGACCCCCGGCACGCCAAGAGCCTCGGCATCGGCATGGTCCACCAGCACTTCAAGCTGGTCTTTCCGTTCACGGTCGCCGAGAACGTACTGCTGGCCAATCCGAAGGGCGGCTATGGCCGCGGGCTCGCCGAGACGAAACGGCAGATCGTCGAACAGTCCGGAAAGCTTGGCTTCGCGCTCGATCCCGATGCCCCCGTCGACAGCCTGTCGGTCGCCGAGCAGCAGCGCGCCGAGATCATCAAGGTGCTGCTGGGCGGGGCCAGGCTGATCATACTGGACGAACCCACCGCCGTGCTGACCGACGAGGAGGCTCAGGCGCTTCTGTCGACCATGCGGGTGCTCGCCGGACAGGGCAACGCCGTGATCCTGGTGACCCACAAGCTGCACGAGGTGCCCGCCTACACCGATGTCGTCACCGTCATGCGCGGCGGCAGGAAGATCGAGACCATCGCCTCGAAGGAGGCGACGCCGGCGGACCTGACGAAGATGATGGTCGGCTCGGCGCTCGCCGAGATCAAGCACAGGCCGGCGACGGAGCACGGCGTCGTCCTCGAGGTGCAGGACGCGACGCTGGGCCGGGCCGACGGCGCCGGCGCTCTCAACGGCCTGTCGATGCAGGTCAGGGGTGGCGAGATCTACGGCGTGGCGGGGGTTGGCGGCAACGGACAGACAGAGCTCGCCGCCGCCCTCATCGGTCTCAAGTCCCTGGAATCCGGTACGATTCTCATGGAAGGCGATAACGTCACGGCCGCCGATACGCGGACGCTCAGGCGGCGCGGGGTCGCCTTCGTTCCCGCCGAGCGCATGGCCTACGGGCTGGCGGAGGACATGAGCGTCGCCAGCAACTATGCGATCGCCGGCGTCGACCGCGGCGAGTTCGGCGGACCCCTGTGGACCAGGCAGGGACGCATCGCGGCGACGACGCAGACGGCCATCTCGCAGTTCGAGATCGCCGGCGCAGCCCCGACCACACGGGCGGGGCTGCTGTCGGGCGGAAACGCGCAGAAGCTTGTTCTCGCAAGGGAATTGCGCGAGGACGCGCGGCTGCTGGTCGTCCATTCCCCGACGCGGGGCCTTGACGTGCGCGCTTGCGCGGCCGTGCACAGGATCCTGATGGAGGCCCGCGACCGGGGGGCGGCGATCGTGCTGATCAGCGAGGATCTCGATGAGATCTTCAAGATTTCCGACCGCATCGGCGTCATCAACCGCGGCCGCATCGTCGGCGAGTTCGATGCGCCGGCCGATCGTCACGAGGTCGGCGCGCTGATGGTCGGCCATGCCTGAGAGCGGAGAGATGACGCGTCATCACACTGCCGACGGAGTGCCGTCGGTGCGCCAGGAGACTGCCGGGAGCGTGCCGTCGGTGCGTCACGGGGTCGGCCGGATCACGCTCGAGGTGCGCCAGCGGCTGCCGGCCTGGAAGCACGGCCTCTACCTGGCGACGAGCCTCGGCGTCGGCCTGCTGATCTCGGTGCTCGTGCTGTGGGCGTCGGGGGTCGGGCCGAAGGGGATCTACGAGGAGTTCGTCCTCTACACCTTCTTCAACGCCAAGGGACTGTCCAACGTCCTCGTCGAGTGCACGCCGCTGATCCTGGTCGGGCTGAGCGCGGCGCTGGCGTTTCGGGTGCAGTTCTGGAACATCGGCCTGGAAGGGCAGCTGATCCTCGGCGGCATGGGCGCGGCGTTCGTCGCGCTCAACGACTACGGCCCGCCGGAGATCAGGCTCTGGCTGATGCTGGCCGGGGCGCTGGCCGGCGGGGCGCTGTGGACGCTGGTGCCGCTGGTCCTGAAACTGAAGCTCAACGTCAACGAGATCATCTCGACGCTCCTGCTCAACTACGTCGCCTTCCAGCTCCTGCAGGACCGCATCTACGGCGCCTGGCAGGCCGCCGACCGGTTCCCGCACAGTGCGCAGTTCGACGCGGGGATCGAGCGGCTGTCGCGGATCGGATTCGGCGACGTCGGCACGGGGATCTATGTCGCTCTGGCCGCGGCGGTGGTCGTCTGGTGGCTGATCGACCGGTCCCGCTTCGGCATGTTCATGACCTTCGTCGGCTCGAACGCGCGGATGTCGAAGGCGGTCGGGCTGCCGGTCACCGCGGTGGTGGCCGGAACGGTGCTGCTGTCGGGCGCGCTGTCGGGGCTTGCCGGCTTCGTGGTCGTCGCCGGCCAGGAGTACCGGCTGACGGCCGGGTTCGCCGGCGGCTACCTGTTCTCGGGCATCGTCATCGCCTTCCTGGCGCGCAACAATCCCGTCGCCGCCGTCGTCGTCGCCTTCCTGCTCGGTGGGCTCTATGTCGGCGGCCAGTCGATCCAGGTCTTCTACAACCTGCCCGCCGGCGTCATCGACCTGCTGCAGGCGATCGTCGTCATGTGCGTCACGGCCTCCGAACTGTTCGTGCGCTACCGCATCATCTGGAGGCGCCAGTGACGCTCGAATTCCTGGTCAACTGGCTCGCCTCGATGCCGGTCGCCGCGGCGCCGCTGCTGCTGGCCGCGCTCGGGCTGATCATCTCGGAGCGGGCGGGGGTGCTGAATCTCAGCGCCGAGGGCCTGATGCTGGCCGGCGCGCTGGCGGCGGCCGCCTTCTACCAGGAGCTGGGCAGCAACCCCTGGCTCGGCATGCTCGGCGCCTTCCTCGCGGGCGCCGCCCTGTCGGTCCTGTTCGCCGTGCTGGTCGTGGTGATGCGCGCCAACCAGGTCGTCTCGGGGCTGGCGATCGTGTTCTTCGCGATCGGCCTGACCAGCCTGCTCGGAACGCTCGGAGGCTGGACCGACACCGCACTCGCCGGCTTCTCGAAGCTGCACGTCCCCGTCCTCTCCGACATCCCGGTGGTCGGGCCGGTGCTGTTCCGGCAGGACCCCTGGGTCTACCTGACCGTCGTCCTGCTGGTCGCCGTCACCTGGGTGCTGTTCCGCACCAATCTCGGGCTGAAGCTGCGCTCGGTCGGCCACAACCCGCACGCCGTCGACTCGATGGGCATCGACGTGCTGGGCATCCGCTTCGCCGCCGTCGTTGTCGGCGGCGGCATCGTCGGCCTGGCCGGCGGCTACCTGGTGCTCGCCTCGGCCAAGATCTGGGTCGACGAGATGACCAACGGCCGCGGCTGGATCGCGATCGCCCTGGTGATCTTCGCGGGCTGGCATCCGTGGCGGGCGCTGCTCGGCGCGCTGATCTTCGGCGGCATCGAGGCGCTGATCCCGCGGGTGCTGGCCAGCGGCGCCGTGCTGCCGCAATACTACGTGCTGATGACGCCCTACATCGCCACCCTGGTGGTGCTGGTCTGGGCGGCGGTCAACAAGCGCGACCTCGGCGCGCCGCGGGCGCTCGGCATGCCGTTCGTGCGGGAGGACAGGCGATGACGGAGGAGGGCGAACGGCGCGCGGCAACGCTGCAGGCGGCATCGAGCGTCCTGGTCGTCGTCGACCTGCAGGACAGGCTGGTGCCGGCGATCGAGGACCACGAGGCCGTGGTCGCCCGGGCGGGCATCCTCGTGAAGGCTGCCGAGATCCTCGCAATCCCGGTCGTCTTCACCGAGCACTTTCCCGAAAAGATCGGCCCGACCGTTGCCGCCGTGACCACGCAGGGTCCCGGCAGGCAGGTGTTCCGCAAGGAGCACTTCAATGCCTGCGACGAGCCGGGCTTCACGACGCTGATGGCCGATCTCGGCCGGCCGCAGGCGATCGTCTGCGGAACCGAGGCCCATGTCTGCGTCCTGCAGACCGCGCTCGGCCTCGTCGGGCTCGGCTACCAGACGGCGGTCGTCGAGGACGCCTCGGGGTCGCGCAAGGCGCCCGACCGGGAGGCGGGCTTCCGCCGCCTCGCCGTGTCCGGCGTGACGCCGGTGACCAGCGAGATGGTCGTCTTCGAATGGGCCGCGCGCGGCGGCACCGACGACTTCCGGGCGCTGCACGCGCTGATCAAGTAGCGGGGCGGGCATGGGACGTACGAGGGGGCGGAGCCCCTCACCCGACCGCGATGCGGTCGACCTCTCCCCGTGGGAGAGGTTGGCGTGCGTGGCGGCGGCTGCGGAGTGGTCGACGCGGGCGGCGGTTTTCGCAGCGTTGGCGGCAGGCACCACCTCTCCCACGGGGAGAGGTCGGCGCGGAGCGCCGGGTGAGGGGGCAGACGTTTCGTATGCCTCGGCGCCGGGGCGCGGGGACCTTGCAACACGATCACGCGGCAGCGGACCGATGTCCGCTTCAACGCACCCGCGCCGGATTTCCGTAGGCGCGGGCGCCCGCCGGGACATCGCGGGTCACGACGCTGCCGGCGCCGATGAGGGCGCCGTCGCCGATGGTGATGCCCGGCAGGATCAGGGCGCCGCCGCCGATCCAGACGTCGGCGCCGATGCGGACCGGGCGACCGAACTCGAGCATCGTCCGTCGGGTGTCCTCGTCCCGAGGATGGTCGGCGGCGAGGATCTGGACGCCGGGACCGATCTGCGTCCGGTCACCGATCGCAACCTCGACAACGTCGAGGATCACGCAGTTGAAGTTGAGGAAGACGCCGTCGCCGAGGCGGATGTTGTAGCCGTAGTCGCAGTGGAACGGCGGCCGGACGGTGGCGCCGGAGCCGACCGCCGCGAGCCGCTCGCGCAGCAGCACGCGGCGCACGGCGGGTGGCTCGCCGAGCGTTGCGTTGTAGCGCACCAGCCAGGCGCGGCAGGCGGACTGGTCGGCCTGCAACTCGGGATCGCCGGCGTCGTAGAGCTCGCCCGCCAGCATCTTCTGCTTTTCCGTCCGGCTCATGGCGCCGTCACCCCGTCTCGATCACGGCAAGCGCCAGCGCGGTGACGACGACGCCGGCGATGACGTTGGGGCCCGGCCAGCCATGGCCGATCAGGCCCTCCAGCACGGCGACGAGGGCGGGTATCAGGAAGGTGTAGGCCATCACCTTGGCGCCGGGCAGGCGCAGGCTCGCGTACTTGATCAGGAAGAAGCTGATCGCCGTGGAGACCACGGCCAGATGCAGGATGCCGAGATAGACGCCCGCCGACAGGTTCGCCCAGTCGGTGCCGAGGATGGCGCGCCAGCCATAGACGGCCAGCAGCACCGCGCCGGTCGCCAGCGACCACAGCGTCAGCGCCGCGGTGCTCTCGCCGGTATGCAGGCGCCGCACGAAGACCGGATAGGCGGCATAGGCGATGCAGCCGGCGAAGAAGACGATCTCCCCGTAGCCGACGCTGAACCGCATCAGCGCCTGGAAGTCCGCGCGAAACAGCACCCAGACGGCGCCGCCGCCGGCGATCAGCATCGCCACGACCTGGCGCCTGGAGGTCTTCTGGCCGAGCACGATCAGGGAGAACACCGCCGTCATCGCCGGGATCAGCGTGAAGACCGCGCCGGTCGACAGCGGGTCCGTCCAGCGCAGCGCCTCGAACATCAGCACGAAGTAGATGCACAGGAGCAGGCCGATGAAGGCGAAGCGGCCGAGCTGGCCCGGCGTCGGCAGCCTGAATTTTTCCGTGGCAAGCACGATCGCCAGGAAGATCGCGACGGCCAGCACGAACCGCCAGAAGGTCAACGCGACGGGATCGATGGACTTGGCGATCAGCCCGCCGACGGTGAAGGAGGACGAGATCAGCGTGGCGAACAGCAGCATCGCGGCGTGGGCGCGCCGGGTCTCGGTCCAATAGCCCGGATGCGGGGAATCGGTCGTCTCGGTCATCGGCGCAATAGTGGCCGATGTCGGGGCCGGAGTCTCGATTCGGCGGCGGGGCGCCGCCGGCAGAAGGATTGCGGCGGCTTCGCCGGGTCTTTGCGCTGGGTCCCGGCGCGGGGGCCGGGACGTAGTCCGTGATGTGGGCAGGCGCTTCGCCATGCGGCGGGCGTA
>NZ_JAZHOF010000012.1:0-175437 GCF_037855135.1 Microbaculum marinum | reverse complement strand
GGGAGCCTCCCCGAGCCGGCGTGCCGACATGCACGGCCTGCTGGAGGCGCCGCTCCCTCCCGCGTGGTCCGTGTCGGTACCGGACACGCCCCCGCATGGGAGAGATGCGATGAGCATACGCGCGTTCTGAAGAGTGTGAATAAAATTGGCGGCGGGTTTCCGGTAAGGGGCTGGCAGGCCTACGGAAATCGACAGTCCGCGCCAACCTCGACTGCGTCCCCGCTCGTCATAGCGGGCCTCGTGCCGGCCATCCACGTCTTCTCCGCGGCGGTGGCTGTCCGTGGATGCCCGGCACAAGGCCGGGCATGACGGCTGAGGTCAGGAGAGGCGCTGACGTGCCGCAAGGCGGCTGCGCCGGGGGGGGGGAGCTGATCCCCGTCGTCACGAGGATGAGCGGAAGTTGAGGCGAGGTGAGGGTGTGACGCACGCACGCTGTGCCGTGGGGGGCCTCGGTCCCGGCTCGGGGGCCGTGACGTAAGCTGCGGCTTGTTGGAGTGACGACGTCATATGACAGGCCTGCGCCCGGACGTGATGCGGGGTACAGAACGGCGGCTGCGGTACCGGCTGCCGGTCCGTGGGGACGGGTATTGAGGCGGCGCCTTCAATCCTCGCGCAACGGCAATTCCGTGGAGTCCTTTGCCGTCGACACGACGATGCGGCTCTGCACGTCGGAGACGAGTTCGGAATCCAGCAGCCGGAAGCGCAGGAATTCGTCGTAGGCGCGCATGTCCTCCACGACCACCTTGATCATGTAGTCGACCGCGCCGGTCACCCTCTCGCAGAACACGACCTCCGGCCAGCCCTGGATCATCCGGTCGAAGGTTTCCATGTTGGCGCGGCTGGGCAGCGACAGCTTGACGAAGGCGTAGGAGACGAAATCGAGGCCCAGCGCCTCGCGGTCGAGCAGGGCGACGGTCGCCTTGATGACGCCGGCCTCCTTCAGCCGCTTGATGCGTCGCCAGCACGGCGTCTGCGACATGTTCACCGCCTTGGCGATCTCGGCGACCGGGCGGGAGGAATCGCGCTGCAGTTCGCGAAGAATCCTGATGTCGCCGGCATCGAGCGATATTTTTTCCCGAACAGTCATGCTGCGGAACATCCTTGCATCAGTGGCGATCTCCGGGACAAGGATAGCACAGATGTTCCGCCGGAACCGCAATATATTGGTCTTGTTCGTGGGCCCGGAGTCGAACCGGGCGACCGGCATCGGCGTTTGTTCCTGCAGGAGGACGGCGCCGGCGAGAGGCGAAAGACCAAGAGGTTCGGATGAACGCGATAGTCCGCGAAGCAACGCTCGACGACAAGTACGTGCGGGAGCGCGGACCGGTCTACATGACCGGGATCCAGGCGCTGGTGCGGCTGCCGCTCGACCAGATCCGGCGCGACCGGATCGCCGGCCTGAAGACGGGCGGCTACATCTCCGGATACCGCGGCTCGCCGCTGGCCGGCTACGACCAGCAGCTCGAGCGCGCGCAGCGGTTCCTCGACAGTCACGACCTCGTCTTCCATCCGGGTTTGAACGAGGAACTTGCCGCAACCGCCGTCTGGGGCACGCAGAAAGTCGGGATCGCCGGCAGGACCGACTATGACGGCGTGTTCGGAATCTGGTACGGCAAGGCCCCGGGCGTCGACCGGGCCGGTGACGTGCTGCGCCATGCCAACGCGAGCGGCACCGCGGCAGCCGGCGGCGTGCTGGCCATTGCCGGCGACGACCATCTCGCCAAGTCCTCGTCGCTGCCTGTCCAGTCCGAGCAGGCCTTCATCCACTCCGAAATCCCGATCCTGAACCCGTCCGACCTGCAGGACGTGCTCGACTATGGCCTGCACGGCATTGCCATGTCGCGCTACTCGGGGCTGTGGGTAGCGCTGATCGCGCTCGCCGACACCATGGATTCCTCCGGTATCGTCAACGTCGACCCGAACCGGTTGACGATCAGGCGGCCGCTCGACCACGAGGATCCGCGCAAGGCCGCCGAACTCAACACCGCGCTGACGCTCGCCACCCGGCACCAGACCGAGGTGCTGACCCGGACGCTGCGGCTGCCGGCAGCCAAGGCCTACGCGCGGGCCAACCGGCTCGACCGCAAGGTGTTCGGCGCCGAGCGGCCCCGGTTCGGCATCGTCACCACGGGCAAGGCCTACCGCGACCTGCGCCAGACGCTGGAACTGATGGGGATCACCGAGGCGGTGGCCCGGGACATCGGCCTGGCCGTCTACAAGGTCGCGATGCCGTGGCCGCTGGAGCCCGAGGCGATCTCGGCGTTCGCGCGCGGGCTCGACCGGCTGCTGGTCGTCGAGCACAAGCGCGCCGTGATCGAGCCGCAGCTCAAGGAGTTGATGTTCCACTGGTCGGCCGGTGAGCGGCCGGAGATCTGGGGCAAATTGCAGCCGAGCGGGCGCGAACTGCTGCCGGAGGTGCGTGAATGCGGCCCCGCCGAGATCGCGCCGGCGCTTCTCGAGTTCCTTCCGAAGGACGCGCAGCGCCCGCAGATGGAGGAGGGCGCCAGGCGCCTGGAGACCCGGCAGAGCTGGGGCGGCGCGCACGGCACCGACGCGCAGCGCACCCCGTATTTCTGCTCGGGCTGCCCGCACAGTACCTCGACCGTGACGCCGGAGGGCTCGCGTTCGATGCCCGGCATCGGCTGCCACGCGATGACCGAGGTGAGCGGCCGCACCACCGAAGGCCTGATCGCGATGGGGGGCGAGGGGGCGCACTGGCTCGGCCAGTTCCCCTTCTCCGGCGACCGCCACATGTTCGTGAACCTCGGCGACGGCACCTACTTCCATTCCGGCATCCTTGCGATCCGCGCCGCGGTCGCCGCGAAGGCGCCGATCACCTACAAGATCCTCTACAACGATGCCGTCGCGATGACCGGCGGCCAGACCCATGACGGGCCGCTCGACGTGCCGCAGCTTCTCGCCCAGCTCAAGGCCGAGGGCGTCGAGCGCATCGTGCTGCTGTCGGAGCGGCCGCAGCTCTATTCGCCGTCCGACCTGCCGGCCGGCGTGCCGCTGAAGCACCGCGACGAACTGAACGAGACCCAGGACGAGCTCGCCGCATTCGCCGGCGTCTCGGCGATCGTCTTCGACCAGACCTGCGCCGCCGAGAAGCGCCGCCGCCGCAAGAAGGGCGCATACGAGAACCCGGACCTGCGGCTGTTCATCAATCCGCGCGTGTGCGAGGGCTGCGGCGACTGCTCCGTGCAGTCGAACTGCATATCCGTGGAGCCGCTGGAGACCGAGTTCGGCGAGAAGCGGCGCATCAACCAGTCGAGCTGCAACAAGGACTATTCCTGCCTGAAGGGCTTCTGCCCGAGCTTCGTGCAGGTCGAGGGCGCCGAGCCGCGCAAGGCCGCCGGCGCGACTTTCGATATCGCCGCGCTTGCCGCCGAGCTGACCGAGCCCGCGATCGCCATCGGCGACCGGCCGGTGAACGTGCTGCTGACCGGCATCGGCGGCATGGGCGTCACCACGACCGCCGCCGTGCTGGCGACCGCCGCCCACCTGGACAACATGAACGCCTCGACGCTCGACATGACGGGCCTGGCCCAGAAGAACGGGCCGGTGACCTCCCATGTGCGGCTCGCAGCCCGCGACGTCGCCATCGAGGGGCCGCGGGTGCCGGTTGGCGAACTGGACCTGCTGCTCGGCACCGACATGATCGTGGCCGCGGGCGCCGAGGCGCTGTCGCTGAGCGCGCCGGACCGCACCCGTGCCATCCTCAATGCCGACATCGCGCCGACCGCGGAGTTCGTCCTGCACCAGACCCAGAGCTACAATCCCTACCGCCTGTCGCGGACGATCCGCGAGGCGGTCGCAGGCGCCGACAAGGCGAACTTCGCCCGGCTCGCCGAGACGGTGCTGGGCGATGCGATCTTCGCCAACATGATGCTCGTCGGCTTCGCCTGGCAGAAGGGCCTGATCCCGGTGCGGCTGGGCGCGATCGAAAAGGCGATCCGCCTGAACGGCGCCGCCGCCGACGCGAACATTCGCGCCGTCGCCGCGGGCCGGCTGCTTGCCGAGCGCAAGGATCTGTTCGACGGGCTTCTGGAACAGCCCCGCAAGGCCGCCGACATGTCGCTCGACGAGAGGATCGCGTTCCTTGCCGGCGAACTCACCGCCTATCAGGACGCGTCTTACGCCCAACGGTTCCTCGACCGGATCGCGAAAGTGCGCGCCGTCGAGGAAGAGGTTTTGGACGGGACCGGGGGCGACACCGCGCACAAGCTGACGCGCACGGCCGCGGAATCGCTCTACCGGCTGATGGCCTACAAGGACGAGTACGAGGTCGCCCGGCTCTATTCCGGGCCCGAATTCGAGGCGGCGCTCAGGCGCCAGTTCGAGGACGGCGGCAAGGTTTCCGTCCAGCTTGCCCCGCCGCTGCTGTCGCGCACAGATCCGCGTACCGGCCGGCCGGCCAAGCGCACCTTCGGCCCGTGGGTGTTCAAGCTGTTCAGCGGCCTTGCCAGGCTGAAGGGCCTGCGCGGCACCTGGGCCGATCCGTTCGGCTACACCGCCGAGCGCCGCGAGGAACGGGCGCTGATCGCCGAGTACGAGGCGACGCTGGAGGCGCTGACGGCCGGGCTCACGAGGAAGCGGCTCGGCCTGGCCGTCGAGATCGCCCGGGTGCCCGACATGATCCGCGGCTACGGCCCGGTGAAGGCGGCCAACATCGAGAAGGCCCGGCTGCGCCACGCCGGCCTGATGCGCCAGTGGACGGCGCCTGCCGGCCGCGAGACGCCGTCTCCGGTCCTGGAGGCTGCGGAGTAGGGCGGACCGGCGCCTCCGCCCCTCACCCGGGCCTTTGGCCCGACCTCTCCCCGCCGGGGAGAGGTGGCGATTGGAGCGATACCGATCTTCAGCTTCGGCGGTTTCCGGCTACCGACGGCACTCCTGCGGACCTGTCGCATATGGACGGTACAGCGTGTTCCCACCTCTCCCCGGCGGGGAGAGGTCGGCGCGCAGCGCCGGGCGAGGGGGCATCACCATTGGCGAGGCAAGGCGCGTTCACCCGAGCAGGAAGCTCATGCGGGGGACGGCCTTGGCCGGCGTGATTTCCAGGATCTCCGCCGTCACCACGTCTTCCATGACGAATGGGTCGCCGCTCACCCGGGATTCCAGTTCGGAACGCGTGGTGTTGCTGGCGACGATGGCCCCGCCGGCGTTGGGCTGCAGGCTGCCGACGACCAGGAACACGCCGTCGTCGAAGCCGCGTTTGATCCAGTCATTGTGGCCCTGCATGAAGTCGGGAGCCTTCGGCTTGCCATCAGAAAATCTGAGGAGCACCACGAACATCGCCATCGCCCTTTGCCGTCCGCCGTCTGATTTTTGTTCTTGTTATGTTCTGGTCGGCGGGCTGTCAACCATGCGGTCGGGCAACGGGGATGGAGGGTGACCACAGGCCGACGGCGCAGGGCCGCTCATCCGTGCAGCTTCAGGCCCTTGATCACCTTGTCGACGATCTTGCTCTCCGCGTAGAGGCCGAGACCGGCGAGATCGAGATCCTGCGTGGCCACGGCTGCCACGGCGGCGCGGTTGTCGGCGTCGTTCATCGTGGCGAACAGGTCGAGCGTGAAGACCGTGGGCGCGATGCCGCGGCTCAGCGCCCGCTGCAGGACCTTCTGCAGGTCCGCAGCGCCCGCGGCGTACACCATCGCAGGCTGTCGGATCATCGGGCCATAGGCGACGCCGCTTGCGTCCCTGTAGGGCTCGCCGATCGTTTCGGGATTGGCGCCGACGATGCCGCCGGACAGGAAGCAGGCGACGTTCAGCTTTTGCCAGACGGGAAGGTCGTCGCGTAGAACGACCGCGATCTTTGTTTGGAAGCGCATGAGGGGACCATGCCGCAGGTTGCCGTCGGCCGTATTGAACGATCGTGCGGAGCATCCGGTGTCTCCGGCACCGACTGGATCCGCGCGGCGCCGGGAGCCGACGGGCTGGAACGCATCGAGGCCTATTTCTCCGGCCACGCCTACGATCCGCACCGGCACGACACCTACGCGGTCGGCTATACCGTCTCCGGCGTGCAGTGCTTCGACTACCGGGGGGCGCGCGCCGACAGCGTCGCGGGCAACGCGATGGTGGTGCATCCCGACGAGGTGCACAACGGCCGGGCAGGGGTCGAACAGGGGTTCGTCTACCGGATGCTCTACGTCGCACCGGGTGCCGTTCGCGACGCGCTCGGCGACCGCGCCGTCGCATTGCCGTTCGTCCGCTCGGCCGTCTCCAGCGAGGCTCGTGTCGTCGACGCGGTGCGGCGCGCCTTCGCGGATTTCCACCGCCCACTGGAATCGCTGGAGATCGACCTGGTGGTGATGTCGATCGCCGAGGTGCTGCTCAGCCTGGATCGCTCTGCGTCGCAGTCGAGGCCGCCGTCCGCGGCCTGCGTGGTGGCGACCGACAGGGCCAGAGCGGTCCTGGACGAGAGCTTCCGGCGCGGCGTGCAGTCCTCGGAGCTGGAGGCGGTCGCCGACATCGACCGGTACACGCTGGCCCGGCAGTTCCGTTTCCGCTTCGGCACCAGCCCCTACCGCTATCTGACGATGCGCCGGCTGGAGCAGGCGCGCGTTGCGATCCGGGCGGGAACCGCCCTGGCCGAGGTTGCGGCGGACGCCGGTTTTGCCGACCAGAGCCACATGACGCGGCAGTTCAAGCGCGCCTACGGGATTTCGCCGGGCCGCTGGCGGCGGATGCTGACCCTGGGCTCCGGTGGTGCCACGCGGGACGCTACGGCCGACCGCGGAAACCGGTCCGTATAGCCGGTTCGTCCCGCGGATTGCGGACGGGCCCGAGCCCCCTCACCCGGGCCTTCGGCCCGACCTCTCCCCGCCGGGGAGAGGTGGCGGCGGAGCTTGCCGCTGTTGTTGCGCTTCACGATTTCCGGCGGTTGCTGGAGAACCGGCCGATTCTCTCCTGCATTGCGGGTGCAGCTTGCATCCACCTCTCCCCGGGGGGGGGAGAGGTCGGCGCATCGCGCCGGGTGAGGGGGCACAGGCTTGTCCGTAATCCCCCAAGGCTTAGCGCGGAAAGCGATCGCGATAGGCCGGCCACTTCTGCGGGCCACGACCGTCCTGCCCGGCCTCGTAGACGGCGCGGGAAATGGCGCGGGCGAGGCAGCGGGCGGCGGCGGCACCGATCCGCATCATGTCGACGACCGGATCGGTCATCTCGCGCTTGCCGGTCGCCAGAGAAAAGACGGTGTCGCCGTCGAGCGGCGTGTGGACCGGGTGGATGGCGCGCGGCATGCCGTCCTGGGCCATGACGGCAAGGCGCTTGGCCTCCGCCTTGGTCAGCACCGCGTCGGTGGCGACAAGGGCAGGGGTGGTCGCCGACAGGGCGTCGAGCTTGGAATAGGGGATGAGGGCCTCGTCGCTTGCGCGCGGCGGCAGTCCGTAGCCGCCATATTCGTCGCCGACCTCCCAGGCGCCCGCCCAGAAGTGCGGTCCGTCGCCCATCGCGACCCGGCCGACGCAGTTGACCGCGACGATGGCCCCGACCGTGAAGCCGTCCTCCGTGACCATCGAGGCCGAGCCGAGGCCGCCGCGCAGGCTGGCCGTCGTGCAGCCGAGCCCCGCGCCGACCGATCCGATGGCGAAGTCCTGCCCGGCCGCGTCGCAGGCCGCCCAGCCGAAATCGCGATAGGGCGGAAACTTGCCCCAGTCCTTGTTGCCGCCGTTGATCAGGTCGAACAGGATCGCCTGCGGTACGATCGGCACGGTGACGGGGCCGACCGGAAAGCCCCGCCCCTTGTCGCGCAGCCAGGCCTGGACGCCGGACGCTGCATCAAGGCCATAGGCGGAGCCGCCGGAAATCACGATCGCATCGACGCCGGGCACCGTCATCTCCGGGGCCAGCAACTCGGTGTCGCGCGTGCCCGGCCCACCGCCCCGGACGTCGACGGAGGCCACGGTCGCCTGGTCGCAGAGGATGACCGTGGTCCCCGACATCAGCGCGTCGTCGTCGGCATGGCCGACCGACAGGCCGGGAACATCGGTGAGAAGGTTCTTCGGACCGGGATTCATCGGGTCGTTTCCGTCGTCTGGAGGAGATCAGTCGATGCAATTTCCGCGTCGCGGCCTGCGGCGGGCTCAGAGGAGCTTGTACATGATCGTGGTCGGATGCAATCGGTCCTCGAAGGGGTCGCGGCAGAAATCAGGGATCGTCCCGACCACGGTATAGCGGAGCGAGACGTAAAGCGGCTCGGCCTTGTCGCCGGTGCGCGTGTCGAGCGTGATGAGCGAACGGCCAAGGCCGGCGGCATGGCGCTCCAGGTCGGCCATCAGCCTTCGGGCGATCCCGCGGCGGCGGAAATCGGGATGGACGAGCAGCTTGGTGACTTCGGCGCGATGGGGCTGGTTCGGCGGCGTGTCAGTGTCGAGCTGTACCGACCCGACGATGTCCCCGCTCGTCCGGGCGACCCAGACGACGCGTGTCCCGGCCCTGGCCGGGGCAACCACCTTTTGCCGCCAGAAGTCCATCGCCTGGTCCTGCGAGAAGGGCAGCACGAAGTTGATGTTGGCGCCGGCATGGACGCAGGCGTGGAGCAGGTCGGCGAGATCGAACAAGTGGGCCTCGAGTTCGACTGGGGAGAGGATCGAGATCTCGGCGACATGGTCGTTCATCGGCGTCAGACCATGAACAGGACATAGCGGGCCCCGGCGCCCGTCGGGGTGGCGAAGGTGCTGGGTCCGGAAAGCTGGTAGCGCAGGCAGTCGCCTGGCCGGAGTTCGTGCGTCACCCCGCCGACAGTGACGTCGAGCCGGCCGTCGAGCAGCAGCAGGTGATGCTCGAGGCCGGGGCGGGGGGCGGTTTCGTAGACGATCTCGGCCCCCGGCGCGAGGTCGCATTCCAGCGCCTCGCCGGCCAGCGGCCGGGCCGGCGGCGACACCGAGCGGCGCCTGAATCCCACCGAGCGGTCCGACCAGACCGGCTGCTCGTCGCGGCGCACGAGCGGGGGAAATTCGTCCTCGACCATCATCATCAGGCGGGACATCGGCAGGCCATACGCCGCGCAAAGCCTGCCGAGCACGCTGGCGGTCGGGCTCACCTCGGCGTTCTCCAGCCGGGAGAGGGTGGCGCGGCTGACGGAGGAGCGTCCGGCCAGTTCATCCAGTGACCATCCCGATTGCGCCCGCAACTCCTTCAGTCGCCGGGCGATGCGACGGTCGATCTGGTCCTGAGCCGAGCTTTCCATAAACGGGAATATATCCCATATATGGTCGAACACAAAGAGGGCTTGTAGGGATTGGCGAGCCCGTCGCCGCCGATCCTCGTCCCTGAGTGCAGAGCTCGTCGCGGCGCAACTCTCGCGCAGTTACCCGGATATAAGCGGATGGCGGTGTGCCTCATCGCGCTGCGCGTCCCAGTGTGGGTGGGGCAGCCGACGCCAGTCCCCGCGCGGCCGCGGTTCAAGGGGACGTTGCCTAACGGAAAGACACAGTGACCCGAACTCCAGCCGATCCGGCCGAGGCTGCGATTCCTGATCCGACGGTCAGAGATCCTTCCTCAGGAGGAGCCAGTCTTCGCCGTCGTTCACCCATGTCTCCTTCACCATCGGGCGGCTGGCCACCTCCCTGTAGCCGACCCGCTCGTAGAGCCGCCGCGCACCCGAGTTGGCATCCGACACGATGATGCTCATGGCAGGCTTGCAGAGATAGCGAGCCGTCCGCTCGGCCACCCGCAGGAGCGTCGAGCCCAGGCCGAGGTTTCGGAACGGCGGCAGTACGGCAAGGACGTTCACGTACCAGGTGTTGAGGGCAATGTTCTCCAGTTCCGTCAGCGGCACGAACATCTGCGGGATGTCCCGGGTGATCGGTTCGGGATCCTTGCCGATCCCGTAGCCGATGAAACAGCCGGCGGCGCGGCCCTTGAATTCGACTAGGGTGGCGTTGCGATAGGAGAAGCTGCCTTCGTCGCGGGCGGCGCGGGCGCGGCCGACGTCCCATGCGGTCTGGCCGGGGTCGGCCATGCCGCTCCACAAATGAACCGGCAGGCCTTCGCCGGCGTGGTTGACCAGTTCGGCGAGCACGTCGGCGTCGTCGCGCCGGGCATGGCGCAGCGTCGTGCTACGGGCTGTCTCGTTCATCTCGTCGATCCTTCGAAGTGCGGTCGCGCCGCCGGACAGGGATCCGGCGTGGAAGTTCGGAGTAGTCCGGACATGTTTCCCGATGATGTCCGCTCGGTCGCGGCGTGTTTCAAATGCGTCTGCGCCCGAAGTTCAGGTCGTCCCGAGAGCCGGGAGCGGACGCCGGACACGGACATTTGTGCGAGCCGGCATGGCCAACGGCGCACTTTTGGCTAACCTTGCCGAACGCACACCTTCCGAAGGAACTGATGATGGCGGGCATGGCGGTTCTGCGCACGGCAATCCTCGGCGTCCTGGTGTCCTGGACGCCTCTCGCGTCTGCGCAGGAACAGGAGGTGGACCTGGAACTGGTGCTGCTTGCCGACGCGTCGAGCTCGATCGACAATGCCGAGATCCTGTTCCAGCGGCAGGGCTACGCCACGGCGATCACCCATTCCGAGGTGCTGAACGCGATCGCCGGCGGCTTGCTGCAGCGCATCGCGGTGACCTACGTGGAATGGGGCGACCAGACTTCGCAGGAGGTGGTCGTGCCGTGGACGATCATCGACGGGCCGGGATCCGCCGCCGCCTTCGCCGAGGCGCTGCTTGCGCAGCCCAGGCTGGCCTACGGTCGCAACGCCATCGGCAGCGCGATCCGCAAGGCCCGCGAGCTGATCGAGACGAACGACATCCGCGGCCTGCGCAAGGTCATCGATCTGTCCGCCGACAGCGCAAATTCCTGGAACGGGCCGCCGCTGTCGACGATGCGCCACGAGGCGGACCGGGCCGGCATCGTCATCAACGGGCTGGCCATCCTGTGCCGCGCCGACGCCTGCAGCGGCCGTCCCGTCGGCTACGACCTGGAAGGCGCGTTCGCCGACCGCATCATCATCGGGCCGGGCAGCTTCGTGGTGACGGTAGACGGTGAAACAAGCTTCGCCGACGCGGTGCGGCGCAAGCTGGTGCTGGAGATCGCGATCGGGGAGGGGGCCGGCCGGACGGTGCCTCGTTGAAACCACGAGCCTCGCCGGCACGGCGTTCCCCCGCACTGGCCTGCGGCTGAGTCCGGTCTATGGGCATCATGGTACGCCTGGTGCCCGTCATAAAAAAGAAAGCCCGGCGCGAGGCCGGGCTTTCAAGTCAGTCAGATCGGCTGACGATTACTGCATGTAATCGTACTTGCCGTCCTTCCACTCGTAGAAGACGTAGCCTGGCAGGGTCACGTCGCCCTTGTCGTCGAAGGACAGGCTGCCCAGCACCGTGTCGAAGTCACGGGCGTCGAGCTCGGCGACGACCTCGTCGAAGTCCGTCGTGCCGGCTTCCTCGGCGGCCGCGGCCCACGCCTGGATGGCGGCGTAGGTGTAGAGCGCATAGCCCTCTGCGGTCTTGCCGGCATTCACCAGCGCGTCGACGACGGGCTTCGCTTCCGGGTTCTTGCGCGGGTCGGGCGAGAACGTCATCAGCGTGCCCTCGCCGGCATCGCCGGTGATCTGCCAGTACTCGTCGGTGACCAGCGCGTCGCCGGAGACGAGCATGGTGTCCATGCCCTGGTCGCGCATCTGGCGGGCGATCAGGCCGGCCTCGGTGTGGTAGCCGCCGACGTAGAGGACGTCGATGTTGGCCTGCTTCAGCTTGGACACCAGCGCGGTGTAGTCCTTCTCGCCCGCGGTGTAGGCCTCGTACATGGCCTCTTCCTTGCCGGCTTCGTTCATGTACTTCTTGGTCTCGTCCGCGAGGCCCTTGCCGTAGGCAGTCTTGTCGTGGACGATGGCGATGTTCTTGTCGCCGAACTTCTCGGCGAGGAACGCGCCGGCGACCTGACCCTGCTGGTCGTCACGACCGCAGACCCGGTAGGTGCCCGGGCCGGGGCGCTCGTCGGTGAACTTCGGGTTCGTCGAAGCCGGCGAGATCTGGATGATGCCTTCTTCGGAGTAGACCGAGCTCGCCGGGATCGACGAGCCGGAGCAGAAGTGGCCGGCCATCAGCTTGATGTCCTTACCGACCATCTGGTTGGCGACCGCCACGGCCTGCTTCGGGTCGCAGGCATCGTCGCCGACTTCCAGAACCAGCTTCTCGCCGAGGACGCCGCCCTTCGCGTTGATGTCTTCGACGGCCTGCTCGGCGCCGGCCTTCATCTGTGCGCCGAACGAGGCGTACTGGCCGGTCATCGGGCCGGCGGTGGCGATCACGATGTCGGCCTGGGCCGCACCGCTCATCGCCACGCCGAACGACAGAGCAAGTCCGGTCATAAGGTGTTTCTTCATCAGGATATTCTCCCTCCAGAACAGGAACCCACGTGGATCCTCGAGTTTGCCCGGAGAAACCTCCGGTTACCGATTTTATTGCACGCTTTGTTGCGAAAAACCACGGGCCAAGTGGCCAATCTGCCTCACATGGTTTCCGGCGCGCCGGCCCGTTGCTTCCAGGCGAAAGGCCCGGAGCGCTGGTACAGCCACGGGTACTGCGACACCATCTGGCCGACCCTGGTAATGCGGAAGCCGAGGCCGGCGATGATCAGCAGGATGACCAGGTTGACGAGGTAGTAGTGCAGCGACAGCAGCGAGCCCTCGAACAGCCCGTAGTAGAGAAAGCGGACGACCGCCGAGAGCAGGATCATGTAGGTGACGACCTGCCAGACCGGCCGCCAGGTCATGGCGATCGCCCGGCCGGACAGCCAGGCGGCGCCGCCCCCGAGGAAAACCGTCATCAGCAGGAAGACGCCGAAGGAATTCTCCCAGAGTACGCCCATCAATGCCTCCCGCCTTCGAGGTAGGCGGCGCGCACTTCCTCGCGCGCCAGAAGCTCGCGGCCGGTGCCGCTCATGGTGATCGCGCCGTTGACCATGACGTAGCCGCGGTGGGCGAGCTTCAGCGCGTGATAGGCGTTCTGCTCGACCAGGAACACGGTCAGGCCTTCCTCGCGGTTCAGCTCGCCGATCACCTCGAAGATCTGCTTGACGATCAGCGGGGCGAGGCCGAGCGAGGGCTCGTCGAGGAGCAGGAGCCGCGGCCGGCTCATCAGCGCGCGGGCGATCGCCAGCATCTGCTGCTCGCCGCCCGACAGCGTGCCGCCGCGCTGGTGCATGCGCTTCTTCAGGACCGGGAACAGGGTGTAGACGCGCTCCAGATCCGTGTCGAAGTTCGACAGGTCCGTGGTGATCGCGCCCATCTGCAGGTTCTCCAGAACCGTCATCCGGGGAAAGATGCGCCGGCCTTCCGGCGCGTGGGCGATGCGCAGCCGGATGATGTCGTGGGTCGGCATCTGGGTGATGTCCGCGCCGTCGAAGACGATCTGTCCGGCGCGTGCCCGCGGGTCGCCGCAGATCGTCATCATCAGCGTCGATTTGCCGGCGCCGTTGGCGCCGATGAGGGTGACGATCTCGCCGGTGTTGACCTCGATGTCGACGCCGCGCAGCGCAACGATCTTGCCGTAGTAGGTCTCGACGCCGCGCACCGACAGCAGGGCGGCTCCGTTGCCGGTTCCGTTGGTGGTCTCGGACGCGCTCATGGCTTGTCCGTCCCGCCGTCGCCGAGGGTCGCGGCGGTCACCTCGACCTCCCGCTCAACCTCCTCGACCTCCTCGTCCTCGACGCCGAGATAGGCGGCGATGACGGCGGGGTCGTTGCGGACCACCTCGGGCGTGTCGTCGGCGATCTTCTCGCCGTAGTCCAGCACGATGACGTGATCGGAGATCTCCATGACGACGCTCATGTCGTGCTCGATCAGCAGCACCGAGGTGCCGTGCTCGTCGCGGATGTAGCGCATCAGCTCGTTGAGTTCTGAGCTTTCGCGCGGATTGAGGCCGGCGGCCGGCTCGTCGAGGCACAGCAGTTCCGGCCTGGTGCACATGGCGCGGGCGATCTCGAGACGTCGCTGCGCACCGTAGGGCAGATCGGCCGCGGGGTCGTCGGCCCGGTCGAGCAGCCGGATGCGGTCGAGCCAGTACCGGGCGAGATCCACCGCGCCGGTCTCCGCCCGGCGGAAATGCGACAGGCCGAGCACTCCGCCGAAGGTGTAGTAGGACGCCACCATGAGCGGGTTGTGCTGGGCGACCATCAGGTTCTCCAGCACCGTCATGCCGCCGAACAGGCGGATGTTCTGGAAGGTGCGGGCGACCTTCGCTTCGGCGGAAATCTTGAAGTCGGGCATCCGCTCCAGCAGGAACCGCTCGCCGTCGGCCTGCCTCAGCGTCAGCATTCCCTCCGTCGGCTTGTAGAACCCGGTGATGCAGTTGAAGACGGTCGTCTTGCCGGCTCCGTTGGGACCGATGATCGCCGAGATGTCGCCGCGGCCCACCTTGAAGCTCAGGTCGTCGACGGCGACGAGTCCGCCGAACCGCATCGTCAGGTGCTCGACGTTGAGGATCGGATTCTCGGCCCACCGCGCCTGCGGAGCCGTCGCCGCAATGCTTTCCGCCGCGCTCATCCGTGCCCCTCGCCGACCAGATCGCCCGAGATCGCCTTTCGTTTGCCCAGCGCGATCGAGGGCTGGCGCGTGGAAATCAGGCCGCGTGGACGCCAGACCATGATGACGACCATGGCCAGGCCGAAGATCAGCATGCGGTACTGCTCGAACTCGCGGAAGTACTCGAAGCCGCCGATCATCACGACGGCGGCGATGACGACGCCGATCTGGCTGCCGAGGCCGCCCAGCACGACGATGGCGAGGATCAGCGCGGACTCGATGAAGGTGAAGGATTCCGGGCTGATGAAGCCCTGGCGCGTGGCGAAGAAGGATCCCGCGAAGCCCGCGAACATGGCGCCGGTGGCGAAGGCGGTGAGCTTGGTCGAGGTGGTGTTGATGCCGAGCGAGCGGCAGGCGATCTCGTCCTCGCGCAACGCCTCCCAGGCCCGGCCGACCGGCAGCCGGCGCAGCCTGATCGTCACGAAGTTGGTGATCAGGGCGAGGATCAGGATCAGGTAGTAGAGAAAGATGATGCGGTGCATCGGCGAGTACTCGAGCCCGAAGAAGGCCGCGAAGCCGTCGTCGCCGCGTTCGAACTCGAGGCCGAAGAAGGAGGGGCGGGGAATCCCCGAGATGCCGTCCGGGCCGTTGGTGAAGGTGTACCAGTTCAACAGGACGACGCGGATGATCTCGCCGAAGGCCAGCGTCACGATGGCCAGGTAGTCGCCGCGCAGCCTGAGCACCGGAAAGCCGAGCAGGATGCCCCAGAAGGCGGCCAGGATTCCCGCCAGCGGCAGGCAGATCCAGAACCCGAGGTCGAAATACTGGGCCAGCAGCGCGTAGGAGTAGGCGCCCACCGCGTAGAAGGCGACGTAGCCGAGGTCGAGCAGGCCGGCGAGGCCGACGACGATGTTCAGGCCCCAGCCCAGCATCACGTAGGTGAGCACGAGGATCGACAGATCCATCACGTAGCGGTCGGAGACCGGCAGGAACGGTAGCGTGACCGCGATCAGAAGGGCGACCGGACCGAACCATCCGCCGAGGCGCTCGGCGTGATGGGCGAGCGGCCTGCCGCCCGGCATCCGGAACCATTTCTGGCCGATCGGCATCGGCACGAGGCGGCGCCAGACGAACAGGTCGAGCAGCAGGCGCCCGACGAAGACGACGATGACGGCGCCGATGACCAGGGGCCACTCGGTGACAATCAGGAGACCGCCGCCGCCGGGGTCGGAGAAGGTCCGCAGGCCCATGATGGGGGCGGCAAGGACCAGGGCGACGAGGGCGGCCAGCCCGGCGTCCTTGAGCGAGTCGGCGAAGCCGCGCTCCGGCGGCTTCGAGACAGGCGTGTCGGCGGTGCTGGTCATACCTTCTCCACCTCCGGCCGGCCGAGGATGCCGGAGGGCATGAAGATCAGCACGATTGCGAGGATCGAGAAGGCGGCGACGTCCTTGTACTCGATGGAGAAGTAGGCCGACCAGAAGGTCTCGATCAGGCCGATCAGCAGGCCGCCCAGCATGGCGCCGGGCAGCGAGCCGATGCCGCCCAGCACTGCCGCGGTGAAGGCCTTAACGCCGGCCACGAAGCCGATGTAGAAGTCGATCACCCCGTAGTAGAGCAGGTACATCATCCCGGCGACCGCGGCGAGCGCGGCGCCCATGACGAAGGTCAACGAAATCGTCCGGTCGACGTTGACGCCGATCAGCGCCGCCATCCTGCGATCCTGCTCGCAGGCGCGCTGGGAGCGGCCGAGGGATGTCTTGGCGATGATGAGCGAGAAGGCCGTCATCAGCACGATGGTGGTGACGACGATGATGATCTGGATGTAGGACAGGTTGACCGCGAAAGAGCCCTGGTCCGTGTGCAGCGTGGTCAGCGTGTAGCCGCCGGAGATGAGCGGCTGCAGCGGCTTGACCCGCGCGCCCTGGACGATCTGCACGTAGTTCTGCAGCACGATCGACATGCCGATGGCCGTGATCAGCGGCGCCAGCCGGAACGAGGTGCGCAGCGGCCGGTAGGCGAGGCGCTCCACGGTCCAGCCGTACATGGCGGTCAGCGCCATGGCCAGCACCAGCACCAGGATCAGCGCCAGCATCAGCACGGCGATGGAGGCGCTCGCGGTCAGGCCGATGAGGATGATGAGGATCAGCGAGATGAAGGCGCCGATCATGAAGATGTCGCCGTGGGCGAAATTGATCATGCCGATGATCCCGTAGACCATCGTGTAGCCGATCGCGATGAGCCCGTAGATGGAGCCGAGCGTCACGCCGTTGATCAGCTGTTGGAGGAAATACTCCATGCTTACACGTCCCCCCGTGAACTGCAGCCGTGCCGGGCTTCGCCGTCCTGTGCACTGCCGCAAGGCGAGCCGTCGCGGCTCATCATCCGTCTTACCAAGCCGCCATTAGGCTGACAATTCCGAAGAAGACACGCCCTGAGTTTTTAATGTGGACGGCGGTTTGCGGCGATCGCCCCCGGTCCGGTCACTGCATCATGCGCGGCAGGAACAGGATGATCGCCGGGATCGCTGCAAGGAGGGCGATGCGGATGATCTCGGCAATCAGGAACGGTACGACGCCGCGATAGGTCTCGGTGAGGGGAATGTCGGGAGCCAGCGAGTTGATGATGAAGATGTTCATCCCTACCGGTGGCGTCACAAGGCCCAATTCGACAGTCACGAGCACCAGGATCCCGAACCAGATCGCCGTTTCCTCCGGGCTCATGCCGAAGTCCAGCGTCATGATCAGCGGGAAGAATATCGGGACGGTCAGCAGGATCATCGACAGCGAATCCATCACGCAGCCGAAGAGCAGGTAGGCGACGAGGATCAGCACCAGCACCATCCATGGGCTGAAGCCGGACGCGGCCACCCATTCGGCGCTCGTCTGGGGAAGCTGCGCAAACGCCAGGAAGGTATTGTAGACCTGCGCGCCGAAGACGATGAAATAGATCATCGCCGTGGAGACCGCGGTCGCCAGCAGGCAGTCCTTCAGCCCCTTCCAGTCGAGTTCGCCCGACCGCAGCGCCAGGATGCCGGTGCCCGCGGCGCCGACGGCGGCCGCTTCCGTCGGCGTGAACCAGCCCACGTAGATCCCGCCGATCACCAGCAGGAAGATCAGGGCGACGGGCCAGACATCGACGACGGCGCGGACCCGCCCCCGGAAGTCGACCCGCTCCCGCGTTTCGGCCGACGCCGGGTTGACGCGCACGTAGACGGCGACCACCAGCATGAAGCCTACCGCCGCCATGATGCCGGGAATGATCGCCGCGATGAACATCTTGACGATGTTCTGCTCGGCCAGGATCGCGTAGATCACCAGCACGATCGATGGCGGGATCAGGATGCCGAGCGTGCCGCCGGCCGCCAGCGATCCCGTCGAAAGCGCCCCGGAATAGCCGTAGCGACGCATTTCCGGCAGGGCTACCTGGGCCATGGTTGCCGCCGTCGCCAGCGACGATCCGCAGATCGCCCCGAAGCCGGCGCAGGCCCCGATCCCCGCCATGGCGACGCCGCCGCGCCGGTGGCCGAGGAAGGCGGCGGCGGCGCGAAACAGCGATTCCGACATGCCGCCCTTGGTGGCGAACTGTCCCATCAGCAGGAACAGCGGCACGATCGACAGGGAATGGTTCGATATGACGTCGTAGGTGAGCGACTTGAGGCTCGCCATGATCGGGACCCAGCGCCCGGTGACGAGCACGGTGCCACCGATGCCGCACAGCAGCATCGCAAGGCCGATCGGCACGCGCACGAAGATCATGCCGAGCAGGACGGGAATGGAGACGAGGGCGATTTCGAGCCGGTCCATGAAGCCTGTCCGTCAGCCGGTCCGTCAGGGGCCTTCGCGGCCGGCGGCGATCTCGTTGATCGACCGCCAGACCGTGTAGAGCGACGTCAGCGCGAAGACCCAAAGGCCGACCACCGCTCCGGCGTATCCGTACCAGACCGGCATTTCCAGGATCATCGTGGTCTCGTTGTAGCTGAGCTTGTCGGCGAGGCCGAGTTGCATGCGCCAGGCGATCAGCACCGCGGCAACGGTCATGAGGACGTTGCCGACCAGCGACAGGACCGCCTTCCAGCGGCCGCTCAGCGGCGTGATGAAGACATCGACCGTGACATGACCCCGCCTGTACTGGCACCACGGCAGAAACGCGCAAACCGCGACGGCGCATCCCGCCGAGACCATCTCGAAATCGCCGGGAACGGGTCCGAGCCGGTTCAGCGGGGCGAAGTGGAAGACGCCGACGAACGCCCGCCCGGTGATACTGATCACCGTCATTGCCACCAGGAACAGCAGAAGAAGGCCGCCGGCTACTGCCAGGAAGGCGGCGACGGCGCCGACGATGCGACCGATCCTGCTCTCGAGTTCCGGGGAGAGGCCCGGCTCGTGCATCTGGTCGCTCGCGGTGGGCATCGACATGGGCGCGCCGGCGTCGAGGGTTCAGGCATCTTGTGCGGACGGGGCGGACACCTCGGGTCCGCCCCGGGCAATGGCGCTCCGCGGCCTTGCCGCGGACGGAGCGATCAGTTCGAGCTGTACTGCTCGATCATGGCCTTGGCGTCGTCATACATCGCCTGGCCGTCCATGCCCTTTTCGTTCATCTCGGCGATCCAGCCGTCGATCACCGGCTGGGCGGCTTCCTTCCAGCGGGCGGTCTCCGCCTCGTCGAGCACGATCATCTTGTTGCCGCGCTCGGTGGCGATCTTCAGACCGGGAGCGTCGCCTTCGTCCATGACGCGGCCGACCCACTTCGACGTCTCGCGGCCGGAATTGTCGTCGATCACCTTCTTCAGGTCGTCGGGCAGCGCGTCGTAGGTGTCCTTGTTCATCGCGAAGATGAAGAAGCTCGTGTAGAAGCCGCGGTCGCCAGAAAACGACGTGTGCGAGTCGACCAGTTCGGCGACCTTGAGCGGCGCGGTCACCTCCCACGGGATCACGGTGCCGTCGATGACACCCTTGGAGAGCGATTCCGGAACCGCGGGAACCGGCATGCCGACCGGCGTGGCGCCGAGGCTTTCCAGCATCTTGTTGACCATGCGGGTCGGCCCGCGCAGCTTCATGCCCTGCAGGTCCTCCAGGCTCTCGACACCGTCGCCCTTGGCGTGGATCAGGCCCGGGCCGTGTGTATGCACGGCGATGACCTTCACGTCCTCGAACTCGTCCTGCAGGTACTTCTCGTAATAGTCCCAGGCCGCCTGCGACGTCGCCTCGGCGTTGGTCGGCATGAACGGAAGCTCGAAGGCCTCGGTTCCGGGGAAGCGGCCGGGCGTGTAGCCGGGCAGGGTCCAGATGACGTCCGCAACGCCGTCGCGCACCTGATCGTAAAGGGCGGGCGGCGCGCCGCCGAGCTGCATCGACGGATAGAATTCATAGTCGATCCTGCCGCCGGACTCCTCCTTCACCTTCTCCGCCCACGGCACGATGAAGTTCTTCGGGACAGGGGCCGGGGCCGGCAGGAACTGATGGATCTTCAGCACGGCATCCTGTGCGGACGCCGGCAAGGCCGGTGCTGCCAGTGCGACGGCTGCCGCGGCGAATGCGAATACGGCTCGTTTCATGATGTCCTCCCAAGCAGATCGCCTCGCGCGCCCGCGGTTGTTGGTTGTCTCGCGGCGCCGGCGGTCCTCAGCACCGCGAGGCTAGTTTTTGCGTTTCGCTGATTCAAGCGACGGACAGGTCCCGCAACGGTGGTTTGGGCGCCAAACGGCCATTTGTTCGCAGGTCGCACGCCAGGCGGAGTGGGAACGCCCGCGACGCAGGAACCAGGCCTGCTCACGAGCCGGCCGCATCCATTTCGGCAAACACTTCCTTGGCGGCCTTGAAGGCGGAGTTGGACGCCGGCACCCCGCAATAGATTGCCGCCTGCAGCAGCGCTTCCTGGACCTCCTCGCGGCTGACGCCGCAGTTCACCGAGGCGCGCAGATGCATCTTCAGTTCCTCGTGGTGGCCGAGCGCCAGCAGCATGACGATGGTCAGCAGGCTGCGGGTGCGCCGGTCGAGTCCCGGCCGCTCCCATATCTCGCCCCAGGCGTAGCGGGTTATGAGATCCTGGAAATCGCGGTCGACATCGCTCGTCCCGGCGACGGCGCGGTCGACATGGGTGTCGCCGAGTACGCCGCGTCGATTGCTCATGCCCCGGCCGTGGCGTGTCTCGTCGTCCATCGCGGTCATCCTTTCAGAAAGTCGGACACGGCGTCGTTGAACTCGGCCCTTGCCTCGATGTTCGACAGGTGGGCGGCGGGCAGCGTCACCATGCGGGAGCCGGGGATCGCCGCCCGGATCTCCTCCGACAGCGCCGGCGGGGTGGCCGGATCGTGGGCGCCGGCGACGACCAGCGTCGGCAGCCGGATCGCCTGCATGCCGGCGCGCAGGTCGGTGTCGCGCAGCGCCGCGCAGCACCCCGCATAGCCGGCTGGCGAGGTGCGCAGGATCATCGCCCGGATCCTGTCGACGGTCTTCGGTTCGGCCTGCCGGAACCCTTCGGTGAACCAGCGTTCGACGACGCCCTCGACGATCGGCGCGATGCCGTCGCTCTTCACCGCGTCGATGCGCGGCTGCCAGACGGAGGCATCGCCGATCTTCGCGCCGGTGTTGCAGAGGACCAGCTGCTCGAAGCGCTGCGGTGCGTTGATGGCCAGCCAGAGCCCGGTGGTGCCGCCCATCGACAGGCCGCAGAACCGCGCCGTGTCGGCGCCGGCGGCGTCCATCACCGCCAGCACGTCGCCGCCGAGCTGTTCGAAGGTGTAGTCGCCCTCCGGCGCGCCCGAGCCGCCATGGCCGCGCGTGTCGTAGCGCAGGATGCGGAAGTCGCTTTCGAGGACGCCGACCTGGTCGTCCCAGAAGCCGATGTCGGTGCCCAGCGAATTGGAAAGGACGAGCCAGGGTTTGAGGGGATTGCCGGTGACTTCATAGTGGATTGTGGTTTCCCCGGATCGTGTGTACGGCATCGCTGCCTCCTCCCGCCTGTCTTGTCCTGTGCGTTCAGCCCTGCCTGACGCGCCAGCCGCGAATGGCGGCATCGACGGTCGCTTCGGCTATGCCGAGATAGGACGCCGGATCGAGCGCCTTCTCGATGCCGTCGATGCCGATCACTTCGGCGACGTCCTCGGTGTCCATCGCGACGTCTCGAAGCGTCCGCTGCTGCGAGATCGCGTGTTCGGCGATCTGTTGCACGAGGTGATGGGCTTGCGCCCGGCCGATCTCCGGCGCCAGCGCCATCATCAGCGATTCCGACATCAGCGTGCCCGATCCCGTATCGAGGTTTTCCCGCATCCTGTCCGGCCGCACCTCGAGCCCGGCTATCGTTTCCGCCATGTGCTCGAGCGCTCCGGCGCTGATGTCGAAGAGATCCGGCAGGAGGGCCCATTCGGCATGCCAGCCGCCGGCGCCGCGTTCGTGTTCCTGCGGGATCGCGGCCAGCAGGCCGGCGGCGAGGCCGTTGGCGCGCAGCGCCGCGGCCCGCACGACGACTGTGGCAACCGGATTGCGCTTCTGCGGCATCGTCGACGAGCCGCCGCGCCCCGGCGCCGCCGGTTCCGACGCTTCGCCGATCTCGGCCTGCATGAGCAGCGCGATGTCGCCGGCGATCTTGGCGAGAGCGCCGGTCAGGATCGCCAGCTCCATGCCCAGCCGGGCGAATCGGTCGCGGGCGGTGTGCGAGGTCACCGCCGGAACGGGGAGGCCCAGTTCGCGGCCCAGGGCAGCGCGAACCGATTCGGCCTCCTCGCCGATTGCGGCGAGCGTGCCCACCGCGCCGCCGAAGTGCAGGACGAGCGCCGCATCCGCCGCCGCCAGCACGGCGCCACGGCAGCGCGTCACCATGTCCAGCCAGCCGGCGACCTTGAAGCCGAAGGTGATCGGCAGCGCCGGCTGCAGCAGCGTACGGCCGGGCATCACCCTGGATCGGTGCGTCTCCGCCAGGGTCGCGAGGCCGTCGCCGAGGCGCTGGATCTGACCGTCGATATGGCCGATGCCCTCGCGCAGCACGAGCGCCGATGCGGTGTCGACGACGTCCTGGCTGGTCGCCCCCCAGTGGACCCAGGCCTTGCCCGGTTCCGGACAATGCGCGGTCAGTGCCTTCACGAAGGGAATGGCGGGGTTGCCGGCGAGCCGTGTGGCGGCCGCAAGCGATGCGATGTCGGGCTTGAACGATCCGCAGGCAGCGCCGATCGTCGCGGCCGCGTCCCGGGGCACGATTCCCGCGAGCGCCTCCGCGCGCGCCAGGGCCGATTCGAAGGCCAGCATGGCAGCCATGCGCCGGTCGTCCGCCAGGATGGATTGCATCTTGGGCGACGAAAGGAGGGGCGTCAGCAGCTCGGAGTGCAAGGCGTTTCCGACGGTTTTGGGCGCATTCGACCAGAAATGGCGTGCGGAGATTAGTCGCAGCGCCGCGTCGATGTCACGCCTCGCCGCTTTAAATCGTCGCCGCAGTCGCTACACTCCGGTGCGTTGTTGGCTGAGGAGAGTCGAAAATGGCAATGAAGATGTCGGGCGAGTACACGCTCCCCGCCGACCGCGAGACGGTTTGGGCGGCCCTGAACGATCCGGATGTGCTCTCGGCCTGCATTCCCGGATGCGAGAGCTTCGAGAAGGTGAGCGATACCGAGTACCACGCGGTCGCCACCTCCAAGATCGGTCCGGTCAAGGCGAAGTTCAAAGGCGAGGTCACCCTCTCCGATATCGATCCGCCGAACGGCTACAAGATCTCGGGCCAGGGGCAGGGCGGCGTCGCCGGTTTCGCCAAGGGGGCTGCCGTCGTGCGTCTTGCCGACGCCGAAGGGGGCGGCACGCTGCTCACCTACGATGTCGATGCCCAGGTCGGCGGCAAGATCGCCCAGATCGGACAGCGCCTGGTCAACGGTGCAGCCAAGAAGACCGCCGACCAGTTCTTCAACAACTTCCGCGACCGCCTCGCCTCCCGCGAAAATGCGGCGTGACGGCCCGGTTCGGGAATTGTTCGCTTGACCGCTTGCGGAATTGGGTCAAAAATCAATAAAAATAACAAATCTAATGTGGAGGCCATCGAAACACCCCACGAATCTTGCAGGAAATCCGCAAGTTTCGCCCCACAGTACCAGTCCGGCAAAATCGAGAGTTCAGACAGGTATCCCGCTGTCTGAGGGAGGAGCGCAATGCCGAAAGTATCCATGACCGTGAACGGTCAGGCGGTGTCCGCAAACGTGGACCCCCGCACGCTACTCGTCGAGTATCTCCGTGAGAACCTGCGGCTGACCGGCACCCATGTAGGGTGCGATACAAGCCAGTGCGGTGCCTGCGTCGTTCACGTCAATGGCAAGGCCCTGAAGTCCTGCACGATGCTTGCTGCGCAGTGCGAAGGCGCGTCGGTGACGACAATAGAGGGGCTGGCCAACGGCGACGACCTGCATCCCATGCAGGAGGCCTTCCGCGAGCATCATGGCCTGCAGTGCGGGTTCTGCACGCCTGGCATGATCATGGCTGCCGTCGATCTGGTGAACCGGCTCGGCAAGGATGTCGACGAGAACACCATCCGGCACGAGCTGGAAGGCAACCTGTGCCGCTGCACAGGATACCACAACATCGTCAAGGCGATCAGTGCCGGTGCGCAGAGCATGGGCTGAACAGGCCCGAAGAGGCCCCCGATGACGCCGCCGATCAAATCAGAAAATTCATTTCTCGGGACCTCGCGTTCTGGGATGACGAGTCTCTGGGAGGAGACAACATGAACGCAAACGGAATCGGAGCTCGCGTAAAGCGGGTCGAGGACAAACGTTTCATCACCGGCAACGGCCACTACACCGACGACATGAACCGGCCGGGTCACGTCCACGCCTATTTCCTGCGCTCGCCGCATGCCCATGCCCGTGTGAAGGGCATCACTTCCAGTGCCGCCACGGCAATGACCGGCGTGCACGCTGTGCTGACGGGCGACGACCTTGCCGCCGACGGAATCGGCCCGCTGCCCTGCGGCTGGATGATCCATTCCAAGGACGGATCGCCGATGAAGACGCCGGGTCATCCGTGCCTGGCGCAGGGCAAGGTCCGCTACGTCGGTGACCCGGTCGCGGTGATCATCGCCGACAGCCTGGCGCTGGCGAAGCAGGCCGCCGAGGTTGTCGAGGTCGACTACGAGGTCCTGCCGGCGGTGGTCGATCTGGCCACGGCGCAATCGTCAGCCACGCTTCTCCACGACGAGGCGCCGCGCAACACCGCCTTCGAGTGGGAGCTTGGCGACAAGGCGGCGACGGACGCTGCCTTCGACGGTGCTCATCATGTCACCCGGATCGAGCTGTCCAACAATCGGCTGGTGCCGAACGCCATGGAGCCGCGTGCGGCCGTCGGCGAATACGATGCCGGCACCGACCACTTCACGCTGTGGACGACCAGCCAGAACCCGCACGTCGCACGCCTTGTGATGTCGGCGTTCCTGAACATCGCACCGGAGCACAAGCTGCGTGTGATCGCGCCCGACGTCGGCGGCGGCTTCGGCTCGAAGATCTACGTCTATCCCGAAGAGACCGTCTGCGTCTGGGCGTCGAAGAAGGTGCGCAGGCCGGTGAAGTGGACGTCCGACCGCACGGAGGCGTTCCTTTCGGACGCGCATGGCCGCGACCACCTGACCACGGCGGAACTGGCCCTAGACGAGCGCGGCAAGATGCTCGGGCTGCGCGTCAAGACGCTGGCCAACGTCGGCGGCTACATGAATCTGTTCGCCTCGTCGGTGCCGACGTATCTCTATGCGACCCTGCTGTCGGGGCAGTACGACATCCCGGCGATCTACGCTGAGGTCGACACCGTCTACACGACGACGACGCCGGTCGATGCCTATCGCGGTGCCGGCCGTCCGGAAGCGACATTCGTCATCGAGCGCATCGTCGAGGTTGCCGCGCGCGAGATGGGGATCGATCCGGCGACGCTGCGGAAGCGCAACTTCATCCGCAAGTTCCCGCACCAGACGCCGGTGATCATGGCCTATGACGTGGGCGACTATCATGCCTCGCTGAACAAGGCGATGGACCTGGCCGACTACAAGGGATTCGGCAAGCGCAAGCGCGAGTCGGCGCGGCGCGGCAAGCTGCGCGGCATCGGTATATCGACCTATATCGAGGCGTGCGGCATCGCGCCGTCGCAGGCGGTCGGCTCCCTCGGCGCGGGCGTCGGCCTGTGGGAGTCCGCCGAGGTCCGGGTCAATCCGGTCGGCACCGTCGAGATACTGACCGGCTCGCACAGCCATGGACAGGGCCACGAGACCACCTTCGCCCAGCTCGTCGCGGACCGGCTCGGCATTCCCTTCGAGAACGTCTCCATCGTCCACGGCGACACCGACAAGGTGCAGTTCGGCATGGGCACCTACGGCTCGCGCTCGGGCGCGGTCGGGATGTCGGCGATCTCCAAGGCGCTCGACAAGGTCGTCGACAAGGGCAAGAAGATCGCAGCCCACCTGCTCGAGGCGTCCGAAGCCGATATCGAGTTCAAGGACGGCAACTTCACCGTGTCGGGCACCGACAAGTCGATCGACTGGACGTCGCTCGCGCTCGGCGCCTATGTCGCGCACGGCTTCCCGCCCTCCGAGATCGAGCCGGGCCTGAAGGAAACCTCCTTCTACGACCCGACCAACTTCACCTTCCCGGCCGGCTGTCACATCTGCGAGGTCGAGGTCGATCCCGAGACAGGGGTCACCGAGATCGCCAACTGGGTGGCCGTCGACGACTTCGGCACGATCATCAATCCGATGATCGTCGAAGGCCAGGTGCACGGCGGCATCGCCCAGGGCGTCGGCCAGGCGCTGATGGAGGGCACCGCCTACGACAGCGAGGGCCAGCTTCTGTCGGGCTCGTTCATGGACTACACCATGCCGCGCGCCGACAACCTGCCGAGCTTCAAGGTGGACACGACGGTCACCGAATGCCCGTCCAATCCGCTCGGAATGAAGGGCTGCGGCGAGGCAGGCGCGATCGCCTCGCCGGCCGCCGTCATCAATGCCATCACCGACGCGCTCGGTCACGAGGATCTGGCAATGCCTGCGACCGCCCAGGCCGTGTGGCGCGCCGCCCGTAAGACCTCCCAGCGCGCGGCCGCGGAATAAGGAGAACGCAGATGTATCCTTTCACCTACCATCGGCCGGCATCGGTCCGCAAAGCGGTCAACCTTCTGGCCAGTTCCGAGGATGCCAAGATCCTGGCCGGCGGCCATACGCTGCTGCCGACCATGAAGCAGCGGCTGGCGGCGCCGTCCGACCTGATCGACCTCAACGGCGTCGAGGGCCTGAGCGGCATCGAGCAGAAGGGCCGCACGATCCACATCGGGGCGATGACCCGGCACGCCGAGGTGGCGAACTCCGACGTGGTCAAGGAGGCGATCCCAGCACTGGCGAAACTCGCCGGCGGCATCGGCGATCCGCACGTGCGCCATCGCGGCACCATCGGCGGTTCGGTCGCCAACAACGATCCGAATGCCGACTACCCGGCAGCCTGCCTCGGCCTCGGCGCGACGATCGTCACCAACAAGCGCAAGATCCCGGCCGACGAGTTCTTCGTCGGCATGTTCGAGACGGCGCTGGAGGAGGGCGAGATCATCACCAAAGTGCTGTTCCCGATCCCCCGCAAGGCCGGCTACGCGAAGTTCCCGAACCCCGCCTCGCGCTATGCGCTGGTCGGCGTCTTCGTCTCCAAGCGCGGCAAGGACGTCCGCGTTGCGGTGACGGGGGCGGGACCCTGCGTGTTCCGGGCAACGGCGCTGGAGGAGGCGCTTGCCGGCCGCTTCGCAGCCAAGTCTCTCGAAGGCGTTACGGTCAGCGACGCCGACCTCAACAGCGACATCCACGCCAGCGCCGAGTACCGGGCGCACCTGATCGGGGTGATGGCGCGGCGCGCGGTCGCGGCGGCTTGAGCCGGGCAATACGCGGCCTATTTGAATGACCTGAATTGCGGCCGGCGTCCTCGGGTGCCGGCCGCATCTCTATGAGCCTACCGGAGTCCGCCTTGGCCGATACCCCTCCGAACGTCCCAGAGTCCATCGACGCCACGCTGAAGCTGCTCGCCTCGGCCGACTATGTCGCCGACCGGTCGCTGGCCACCGTCCTCTATCTCTCCCTGAAGATGGGCCGGCCATTGTTCCTGGAAGGCGAGGCGGGCGTCGGCAAGACCGAGATCGCCAAGGTGCTGGCGCAGGCGCTCGGCCGCCGGATGATCCGGCTGCAGTGCTACGAGGGGCTGGACGTCTCGTCTGCGGTCTACGAGTGGAACTATGCCGCGCAGATGATCGAGATCCGGCTCGCCGAGGCTGAGGGGATCGCCGACCGCGAGCGGCTCGGCGAGGACGTGTTTTCCGAGCGCTTCCTGATCAAGCGCCCGCTGCTGGAGGCGCTGGAGCCGGATACCGCCGGCCCGCCGGTCCTGCTGATCGACGAACTCGACCGGACCGACGAGGCCTTCGAGGCCTTCCTGCTGGAAGTCCTGTCGGACTTCCAGGTGACGATCCCGGAAATCGGCACGGTCCATGCCGATCATCCGCCCATCGTCGTCATCACGTCGAACCGCACCCGCGAGATCCATGACGCCCTGAAGCGGCGCTGTCTCTATCACTGGGTCGACTATCCCGACGCCCGACGCGAGCTGAAGATCGTCAGGGCCAAGGTGCCCGGCGCGCCCGAGCGGCTCAGCCGCGAGATCGTCGCCTTCGTGCAGGCGCTGCGCAACGAGGACCTGTTCAAGGCTCCCGGCGTCGCCGAGACGCTCGACTGGGCGACCGCGCTGACCGAACTGGACGCCGTCGAACTCGATGCGGCGACCGTCTCCGACACGCTCGGCGTGCTGCTCAAGTACCAGGACGACATCGCCCGGATGCAGGGCGGCAAGGCCAAGGAAGTCCTGGACCAGGCGCGCGCGGACCTGCGCGCGGCAGGATAGGGGCGGCATTCGGGGAGAAGCGATGCGCCAGATTGCCTGCGCCGGAACCCCTCTCCCGGATCGCCTGCGCGATCCGACCTCTCCCGGTGGGAGAGGTGGAACCCCGTGCATGCCGCGACGCCATCCGGAGCGCCATCGGAGGTTCGCCGTGTCGAGCGCCGCAGGCGCACCTCTCCCGTGGGGAGAGGTCGGCGCGAAGCGCCGGGTGAGGGGCTCCGCCGCCGCGATCCGGTGCTGCGCACCGGCCCCCTCCGGCTTTGGGGAGTAGGAATTGGCGGATCTGGATCCGAACACCGCACCGGAGGCCTTCGAAGGCCGGCTCGCCGACAACATCGTGCATTTTGCCCGCGCCTTGCGCACCGCCGGCATGCGCGTCGGCCCGGGCGCGGTCGTCGACGCGATCCGCGCGGTCGAGGCGGCCGGCATCGGCGAAAAGCAGGACTTCTATTGGGTGCTGCACTCGGTCCTGGTCAACCGGCGCGAGGACCACGAGCTGTTCGACCAGGCCTTCCGGCTCTACTGGCGCAAGCGGGCGCTTCTGGAACGGATGATGGCGCAGCTCCTGCCGCCGTCGCCGGGCGCGCCGAAGAAGGACGAGAACGAGGTCCGCTCGCGCGTCGCCGATGCGCTGATGAAGAACGAGCAGCCGCCCGAGAAGCAGAAGCCGAAGCTGGAGATCGACGCCAGGCTGACGCTGTCGGATCAGGAGGTGCTGCAGGCCAAGGACTTCGAGCAGATGTCGGCCGCCGAGATTGCCGAGGCGCGGCGCTTGATCGGCCGGATGCTGCTGCCGCTGAACAAGGTCAGGACGCGCCGGCTGGAGCCCTCGTCGCGCGGCAGGACGATCGATCTGCGCCGCTCCTTCCGCTCCACCATCCGCAGCGGCGGCGGCGGCGTCATCGACCTGCGCAAGCTGGCCCCGGCCGAGCGCCATCCGCCGCTCGTTGCGATCTGCGACATCTCCGGCTCGATGACGCAGTACAGCCGGATGTTCCTGCACTTCCTGCACGCTCTGACCGAGGCGCGCGGACGGGTGTCGAGCTTCGTGTTCGGCACGCGGCTGACCAACATCACCCGCCAGATCAAGGCGCGCGACCCCGACGAGGCGCTGGAGCGGTGCTCGGACGCCGTCGCCGACTGGGCCGGCGGCACGCGGATTTCCGACTGCCTGCACGAGTTCAACCGGAAATGGTCCCGCCGCGTCCTGGCGCAGGGCGCCGTGGTGCTGCTGGTCACGGACGGGCTGGAACGCGGCGGCCAGGGCGAACTCGCCTTCGAGATGGACCGGCTGCACCGTTCCTGCCGGCGGCTGATCTGGCTCAACCCGCTGCTGCGCTACGACCGCTTCGAGGCGAAGGCCGCCGGCATCGTCACCATGCTGCCGCATGTCGACGAGTTCCGGACGATCCACAGCCTCGATGCCATGGCCGACCTGATCGAGGCGCTCGATACCCGCAGGCGCGGCGACGCCGATCCCGCGAAATGGCTGAAGGCGAGGGCGGCGTGAGCGGGTGAGCGGCGTTCCGGGGCTGTCCCGGCGCCGCGGCGATACTATTTCTATGCGCAGTTCCCCGAACGAACCGGGAGTGTGAAATGACCGAAACGACAAGCGCCCCGATCGACGACCCGCTGGCCATCGCCCAGACCTGGCGCGACGCCGGCCGTGACGTCGCGCTGGCCACCGTTGTGGAAACCTGGGGCTCGGCGCCGCGACCTGTCGGCAGCCATCTCGTCATCGATGCCGAAGGCAACTTCGAGGGCTCCGTGTCCGGCGGCTGCGTCGAAGGCGCGGTGATCTCGGAGGCGATCGACGTGATCGACACCGGCAAGCCGAGGACGCTGGAATTCGGCGTCGCAGACGAAACCGCCTGGCGCGTCGGCCTGTCCTGCGGCGGCCGCATCAAGGTGTTCGTCGAGAAGGTGGAGTGATGCCGTCCGCCGATCTCCTGGTCGCATTCGCGCTGGCGACCGCGATCTTCGCCTACATGCCGGGACCCGCGATGCTCTATACGGCGGCGCAGACGCTGGCGCGCGGCCGCCGCGGCGGACTGATGGCGGCGCTCGGCATCCATGTCGGCTGCTATGTCCACGTGCTGGGGGCGGTTCTCGGTCTCGCGGCGCTGATGAGGCTGGTGCCGGAGATCTACCTGGCGATCAAGCTTGCCGGTGCCGCATACCTGGTCTGGCTCGGCATCTCGATGATCCGCGGCGCGAGGGGCGAGAATCCTGCCGTCGCGATTTCCTCGCGGTCGCCGGCACGGGCATTTGTCGACAGCATGCTGGTGGAGATCCTCAACCCGAAGACGGCGATCTTCTTCGTCGCCTTCCTCCCGCAGTTCGTCGATCCCGCGGCCGCCCTGCCGGTATGGGCGCAGCTGCTGGTGCTCGGCACGATCGTGAATCTTGCCTTCTCCTCCGCCGACATCGTGGTGATCCTCGTTGCGTCGGCGGCGATGGTCCGGCTGAAGGCGAGCACGATGGCGCAGCGCTTTGCCCGTGCCGTCGGCGGGACGATCCTGATCGGTCTCGGGGCGCGGATGGCGATGGACAGGACGTGAGGGGCTTGCCGTGAAACTCGATATTCTCGCCGAACTGAACGCCGAACGCGCCGCCCGGCGGGCGGTGATCCTGATCACCGATACCGCGACGGGCGACCAGAAGCTGATCCGCGAAGAGGACATCGAGGGCTCGGATCGGCCCGACCTCTATGACGCGCTGGTCCGCGCCGGCCGCTCCCGTCCGCTGAAGGAGGAGGAGGGCGGCGGCTTCGCAAACGTGCTGGTGCCGCCGGCCAAGCTCGTGCTGGTCGGCGCGGTGCATATCAGTCAGGAACTGGCGCCGATCGCCCGTCGGCTGGGCTATGACGTCACCGTGGTCGACCCGCGCACCGCGTTTGCCACCGAAGACCGGTTCCCCGATGTCAGGCTGATCGCTGAATGGCCGGACGAAGTCCTGCCGGAGATCGGCGTCGATCGCTGGACGGCCTTCTGCGCGCTCACCCACGATCCGAAGGTCGACGATCCCGGTCTGATCCATGCGATCCGCAAGGAGTGCTTCTATATCGGCGCGCTCGGCAGCCGCAAGACGCACGCCCGTCGCGTCGAGCGGCTGACCGCTGAAGGCATCACCGAGGCGCAACTGGCCCGCATCCACGCCCCCATCGGCCTGGCGATCGGCTCGCAGAGCCCCGCCGAGATCGCCGTGGCGATCATGGCGCAGATCACCGGGACGCTCAGGCTCGGATCGGACTCCGCGAAGGCGGCATGAGGTTCGGTCCGGTCCCTGTCGGAGAGGCGGAGGGCGCCATCCTGGCGCATTCGCAGCGTGCCGGCCGCAAGACCGTCCGCAAGGGCACGGTTCTCACCGCCGACAGGATCGAGGCCTTGCGGGAAGCGGGCATCGTGGAGGTGATCGCGGCGCGGCTCGAGCCCGGCGACGTCCACGAGGACGATGCCGCCGCGCGGCTCGCCTCTGCGGTCGCCGGCGCCAACGTCCGGGTCGACCGGGCGTTCACCGGCCGCGCCAACCTGTTCTCCGAGGTTCCCGGCATCCTGTCGGTCAGGAAGGATGCCATCGACGCGTTCAACCGGATCGACGAGGCGGTCACTCTGGCGACGCTTGCCGCCTTCGAGCCGGTGCGCGACGGCACGATGATCGCGACCGTCAAGATCATCCCGTTTGCGGTGTCCGGCGCGTCGGTCGACAAGGCGCTGGCCGCCGTTCCGGAAGGCGGCCTGTTCGAGGTTCGGCCCTACCGGCTGACCAGGGTCGGCGTCGTCGCGTCGGTCCTGCCCGGCACGCCGGACAAGATGCTCGACAAGACCGCGCGCGTCCTGGCTGACCGTCTGGCGCCGAGCGGCGCGCACATTTTCGAGGAGCTCCGGGTGCCCCACGAGGCCGCCGCCGTTGCGGGGGCAATCCGGGAGCTGGAGGAAAGGGGCGCCGAGCTGGTGCTCGTTTTCGGCGCCTCGGCGATCGTCGACCGGGGGGACGTCATCCCTGCGGCGATAGAGCGTGCCGGCGGTGTCGTGACCCATTTCGGAATGCCGGTCGATCCCGGCAACCTGCTGCTGATCGGCGACTACCGCGGAAAGCCGGTCATCGGTGCGCCGGGCTGCGCCCGCAGTCCGAAGGAAAACGGCTTCGACTGGGTTTTGCAGCGCTATCTCGCCGGCGTTCCCGTTTCCGCCGCCGACGTGACGGCGATGGGGGTCGGAGGCCTGCTGATGGAAATCGAGAGCCGCCCGCAGCCGCGCGCCGGGCAGGAGGCGGAGACCAGGTCGCCTCGCGTCGCCGCGATCCTGCTCGCCGCCGGCCAGTCGCGGCGCATGGGCACCGCAAACAAGCTGACCGAGGAGATCGGAGGACGGCCGATGGTGCGCATTGCCGCCGAGGCGATCCTCGGCAGCAGCGCCGCCCCGGTCGTCGTCGTCACCGGGCATCAGCGCGAGCGGGTGGAGGCGGCGCTGGCCGGCCTCGACGTCGCCTTCGTGCGCAATCCCGACTACGCCGACGGCCTGTCGACCTCGCTGAAGGCGGGGATCGCCGCGCTGCCCGAAGACGCGGACGGTGCAGTCGTGTGCCTCGGCGACATGCCCGGCGTGAGTGCGGCGGTCATCGACCGGCTCATCGGCGTCTTCGATCCGGCCGAAGGCCGCGCCGCCGTCGTGCCCACGGTGGCCGGCAAGCGCGGCAACCCGGTCCTCTGGGGGCGGCGCTTCTTCGAGGCCCTGTCGGCGATTCGCGGCGACGTCGGCGCCCGGCATCTGATCGGCGAGAACGCCGAGCTCGTGGCGGAGCTGGAGATCGCCGGCGACGGGGTTCTCAGGGATGTGGACACTCCGGAGGCATTGGCGCGCCTGCGGGCGGGGCAGCCCGCCGAGGATTGAGGCAGCGGCACGCCGGCCTGTCAGCACTCATCCGGAGTTGCTGCTAAAATATTGAATTACAAGGCTAATCAGGAACTTGCATATTGCAAAGGCGTTGAGTCGTTGCGACACTTTTCGTGTTTGATGGCTACCTGGAGACGCTTATGGCTTCCATCGAATTCGAATCCCAGTTGAAGGGATACGGCTTGACCACGGCGAACATCCTGTACCGCCTGCCGGACCATCCCGCAATTCTTCAGGAATTCCTGTGGCAGCACTACGACCTGGCGCCGGACTTTCCCGAGCTCTTCCGTTTCCTCGACTTCTGGGACCGCGAAATCGATGGGCCGGTCCATTCCGTGAAGGTCTGCCACAAGAAGCTGGTAGGCCCGACCGAATGGCGCAAGGCCAAGGGCGTCTACGGGTTGCACTGATTGCATTCCGGCCGAGCGGAACCACCGTCCGGCCGGAGTCGCCCCTGGGGCTGGTCAGCCGTTGCCGTAGGGCGGCCGCGGGATGGCCTTGTGGGCGGCTTTCAGCGCGTTCGACCAGCGGTCCTGCAGGTCGTGGAAGTAGGGCTCCCCCGGCTCGATCCGGTGGGTCAGTTCGGCCTGAAGTGCGCCGCGGCGGTACAGCACGAAATCGATCGGCATTCCGACGCTGAGGTTGGAGCGCATCGTCGAATCCATCGAGATCAGGCCGAGCTTGAGCGCGTCCTGCAGGCCGGTGTCGTGCCGGATCGCCCTGTCGAGGATCGGCTTTCCGTACTTGTGCTCGCCGATCTGCAGATAGGGCGTGTCGTTGGTCGCCTCGATGAAATTGCCGGCCGCATAGACCATGAACAGGCGCAGCTGGCCGCCCTTGACCTGGCCGCCCACCAGGAAGGTGATGTCGAATCCGGCCTGCTGCTGCTCGAGCGACTTGCCGTCGAACTGGTAGACCTCCCGGATCGCGCGTCCGACGAACTGCGCGGTCTTGAACATGCTGGGCTGGGTCCAGATCGTCGCGAAGTTGTCGCTGTCGGGATCGCCGATGCCTTCCGTCAGCAGGCTGAGCACTGCCTGGCTCGCGGCAAGGTTGCCGGCGGAGGCGACGGCCACGAACCGCTCGCCGGGCTGTTCGAAAACGTGAAGTTTCCGGTATGTGGCGATATTGTCGACGCCCGCGTTGGTACGGGTGTCGCCGATCATCACGAGTCCATCGTCAACCAGAATGCCGACGCAATAGGTCATTGGAATCGCCGTAAGAATCCATCTCGCGCTTATAGCCTTTCAGGCGCGCGGATGGGAATAGACACTATTGCTGGGCAGACATGTTTTCCGTGCGTACGGCGACGCCGAGGGTCTCTGTCTGGCCTCCGACCTGGGAGCCCCGCACCGGTGCTGCGCCCAGGTAGTCCAGCCCCACCGCCACCCGCACGTAGCCGTCGGTGGTGCATACCCCGTTCGAAGGATCGAATCCGACCCAGCCGAGATCGCCCGCGTAGGCCTCCGCCCAGGCGTGGCCGGCTTCGCTGGTGACGGTTCCGTCCGACTGCACCAGATAGCCGCCGATGTAGCGCGCCGGGATGCCGAGCGACCGGGCCGCGGCGATGAAGACGTGCGCGAAGTCCTGGCAGACCCCATGCCGGAGTTCGAACGCGGCGGCGGCGGTCGTGCCGCTGTCGGTGCGGTTCGTATCGAAGGTGATGTGCGCGTGCAGATCGGACAGCAGGTCGTGGAGAAGCTGCAGGCGGTCGTTGTCCTGGCGCTGGAACTTGCGGGCGTAGGCTTCGATCTGTTCGTCGGGTTCGGTGAGGCTGGTTTCGCGTAGATACAGGCCCAGCGGCAGGCGCTCGGCCGTGCCGCGGATCACCCCGGCCGTCTCCTCCGTTTCCACTTCTCCCTCGACGATAATGGACAGCGAGTCGAACTGGCCCATCAGCGTGAAGCTGTGGACGACGTTGCCGAACGCATCGGTGGTCTCGACGAGCCGGCAGTCCTTGTCGACCTCGATCCGCCAGCGGCGCACGTGCTGGCCGTCGTGGCTGCGCGGCGAGAGGCGCAGCTTCTGGATGATGTACTTGGCTGGCGTTGCGTATTCATAGGCCGTCTCGTGCCGCACTTGGATGCGCATCGATGGGATCCCGTCAGATCAGGTATTGGTCGGTTATGGCGGTGCCGAGGCGATTGTTCTCTTCGAGGAACTCGACCAGGAACTCGTGCAGGCCGCTCTGGAAGATGTCGTCGGTGCGGGCGTTGCGGAGCTGGGCGTAGACGCGGCGTGCCTGCCGCTGGCTGTCGCCCTGGCGCCCGTAGGTGCGGGCCAGTTCGTCGAGGAAGTTCGACAGGTTGGCGTAGCAGCTTGCCAGCGACCTGGGCATTTCCTCTCGCAGGATCAGCAGGTCCGCGATCAGCCACGGCTTGAACGAATCCCGGTAGACCCAGTGATAGGCGGTGAGCGCCGACACGGAGCGCAGGATCGCCGACCACTGGAAATAGTCGAGGCCGCCGCCGACAGGTTCGGTGTCCGGCAGCAGGACGTGATACTTCACGTCGAGGATGCGCGCGGTGTTCTCCGCCCGCTCGAGATAGACGCCAAGTCGCGAGAACCAGTAGGCGTCGTTGCGCAGCATGGTGCGGTAGGCCGATCCGTCGACCCGGAGCGATACCTCCTTCACCCAGGCGACGAAGCGGTTGAGCCCGGACGGCGAGATGTCGTCGGTGCGGTAGCGGTGAAGCTCCAGCCAGGCCCCGTTGATCGCCTCCCAGGTATCCAGCGTCAGCGCGCCGCGAACGGCACGGGCGTTGGTGCGGGCAAACCGCAGGCAGTTGCGGATCGAGGAGGGATTGGCATCCGAGAATGCCAAGAACTCGAAGACGTTCTCCGCGGTCGGATCCTTGCCCGTCTCCTCGAACGCGTGAGTGCTCGCCGACGCGGCCAGCGCCGACTGCCACTCGTTGGTCAGGCCGTCGTCGTTGCCCGGAATGTTCGCCATGCGCGACGCCGCGTGCAGGATGCGGGCGACGTTCTCGGCCCGCTCCACGTAGCGCGACATCCAGAACAGATTGTCGGCGGTCCGGCTCAGCACGCCTCGACGGCCCCCCGGGTCCCGCTAGTTGGTGTCGTTTCAGCCATTGATCACCCAGGTGTCCTTTGTGCCGCCGCCCTGGCTCGAGTTGACCACCAGCGAGCCTTCGCGCAGCGCGACCCGCGTCAGCCCGCCGGGCACGATGCGGACCTTGTCCGTTCCCGTCAGCACGAAGGGACGCAGGTCGACATGGCGCGGCGCCAGGCCGCTCTCCACCCAGGTCGGGCAGGTCGACAGCGCAAGCGTCGGCTGGGCGATGTAGTTTTCCGGTTCCTCCTTCAGCTTGGCGGCGAACTCCTCCCGCGTCTTCCGGTCGGCGGTCGGGCCGACCAGCATGCCGTAGCCGCCGGAGCCGTGCACCTCCTTGACGACGAGTTCGGCGAGGTTGTCGAGCACGTAGGACAGCGCCTCTGGCTCGCGGCAGCGATGCGTCGGGACGTTCTTCAGGATCGGTTCCTCGCCCAGGTAGAACTTCAGGATCTCCGGCATGTAGCTGTAGATCGCCTTGTCGTCGGCGATGCCGGTCCCCACCGCGTTGGCGAGCGAGACGTTGCCGGCTTCGTAAACAGACATCAGGCCGGCGACGCCGAGCGCCGAGTCGGGCCGGAAGGTGAGGGGATCGATGAAGTCGTCGTCGACGCGCCGGTAGATCACGTCGACCTGCTGCAGGCCCTGGGTCGTGCGCATGTAGACGAAGTTGTCGCGCACCACCAGATCGTGCCCTTCCACCAGCTCGATGCCGACCTTGTCGGCCAGGAAGCTGTGCTCGTAGAAGGCGCTGTTGAAGGGGCCGGGAGTGAGCAGCGCTATGGTCGGCTCGCGGGGCGCGTTCTCCGGCGCGATCGACTGCAGCGTCGCCAGCAGCTCTTCGGGATAGTTCTCGACCGGGCGCACGTTGTATCGGGAAAACAGCTCCGGGAAGAGCAGCATCATCACTTCCCGGTCCTCGAGCATGTAGGAGACGCCCGACGGCGTGCGGGCGTTGTCCTCCAGCACGTAGAACGTGTCGGCGTCGACGCGGACGATGTCGATGCCGGCGATCGGAACGTAGACGTCGCCGCGGATCTTGCGGCCCATCATTTCCGGCCTGAACGCCGGGTTGGCGAAGATCAGCTCGGCCGGCAGGATCCCGGCCTTGAGGATTTCCTGGTTGGAGTAGATATCTGCGAGGAAGGCGTTGATCGCCTTTACGCGCTGCTCCAGCCCTTCCGCCATCCGCCCCCACTCGGTCCCGGTGATGATCCGGGGAACCACGTCGAAGGGGATGATGCGCTCCTCGGAGCGCGCCTCGCCATAGACGGCGAACGTGATGCCGATGCGCCGGAACAGCAGTTCCGCCTCGCTGCGGCGCTGTTCGATCAGGTCGTCGGGTATCCCCTCGAGCCATTCGGCCAGGCCGCGATAGGGTTCGCGGCAGCCTTCGATCGAACTGCGCATCTCGTCGAAGAATTCGGTCCCCATGTCCTCCCCTGGCCCGCTCCCTCAGGAGCCCGTTTGACGGATAGTATCGCGCGACGATTTCTCATCCGCAATGATCGTGCCACGGGCTTTTTGCGTGAGCGCGGATGCGTTCGCGCCGTCCGGCGATAGCGATTTGGGCAGAATCTTCCCCACTGCCCGATAATGCGGCAGCGGTGGAATGGTTCCGGTCGCCAGGGGCGGCGGGGGTCAGGCCGCGCGCTCGGCCTTGTCCAGAACGCGGTCGATCAGGCCCCACTCGACGGCCTCCGCCGCGGTGAGGAAGCGGTCGCGGTCGAGCGCCCTTTCCACGTCGGCGTAGCTCCGTCCGCAATGCTCCGCGTAGAGGGCGAGGATGCGCCGCTTCGTGCGCAGCATCTCCTCGGCCTGGATCTGGATGTCGGAGGCCTGGCCCTGGAAGCCGCCGAGCGGCTGGTGGACGTGCAGGCTGGCATTGGGCAGCGCGGCGCGGTGGCCTGGCTCGCCGGCCATCAGCAGGAAGGACCCCATCGAGCGCGCGGTGCCCATGCACAGGGTGTGAACCGGCGCGCGTATGAACTGCATGGTGTCGTACATGGCAAAGCCGCTGGTGACGACGCCGCCCGGCGAGTTGATGTAGAGATGGATCGGCTTCTTGGGGTTCTCGGCCTCCAGGAACAGCAGTTGCGCGCATACCGTTGCCGAGAGCGCGTCGTTGACCTCGCCGTTCAGGAAGATGATGCGCTCGCGCAGCAGCCGCGAGTAGATGTCGAAGGATCGCTCGCCGCGGCTGGACTGCTCGACGACGATCGGGACGAGTTGCAGCGTGTCGCGCATCGGCGAGCTTCCTTGCTGTGATGATCGGTGGGCCCGAGGCGTCAGGCGGCGCGCAGACGGCAGCTCAGGTTGCTGTTGGCGGCGGCCGGTGTCCGGGGAACCAGGCGAGGGTCGGTCAGCCGGTGGATGATCGTCAGCCGGGTTCCCTGTCCGAGCGCGCCGCGGCGCAGCTGGAAGACGACGGTGCTTTCCAGATACGGCGGGGCGTCGTCGCGCAGGCGAAAGGCGACCTCTTCGCCGGGTGTCGTCGAGATCGGCTCGGGGTCCGTCCGCGTGCCGGTCAGCCAGCGTTCCCGGAGCTCGGGGGTGGTCACGGCGCGCCAGACCTTTTCCGGCGGCGCATCGAGGTCGCTCTCGAACACCAGTTCGTCCGCGCACGGTTCAATGGCCGGGATATCGCTCACGTGTCCATCTCCCTCAGCAGGTCCTTCAGTGCCTCGATCTGTTGCGGCCAGTAGGCACGGTACTTCGACAGCCATTGGGCGATCTGCGCCAGGCCGGCGGGATCGACCTCGTAGTTGACGTAACGGCCCTGCCGCTCCTCGCGCACCAGGCCCGCGCCGCGCAGCACCGCAAGGTGCTGCGACATGGCGGGCTGGCTTATCTCCATGCCGCTGCGCAGGGCGCTCGCGTTCATCTGCCCCGCGGCGAGCTTCTCGAAGATCGCCCGGCGCGTCGGGTCGGCCAGCGCCTTGAAAATGTCGTTGCCGATCATTCCAATACATAAGCACAGACTTATGTATTCTGCAAGCGGCATGCATCGTGCGGCAATGCCGGGTCCTCGCGAGCCTCGAAGATATCTCTCAGCGGATCGCGCTGCTCTTCGCGCTGATGGGCGGTCACGGGCCCCGAACCCTTCGCATCGGCCCCTCAGATCAGCTTCAGGCCGCGCAGACTGGCGTGGCCGTCGCGCCCCACGATGACGTGGTCGTGCACGGTGACGCCGAGCGGCTGGGCGATCTCCATGATCGTCTTGGTCATCTCGATGTCGGCGCGGGAAGGGGTGGGATCGCCGCTGGGGTGGTTGTGGACGAGGATGATCGCGGTCGCCGAAAGTTCCAGCGCCCGCTTTATCACCTCGCGCGGGTACACGGGCGTATGGTCGACCGTGCCGGTCTGCTGCACCTCGTCGGAAATCAGCGCGTTGCGCTTGTCGAGGAACAGGATCCGGAACTGCTCCTTGTCGGCGAACGCCATTGCGGTGCGGCAGTAGTCGAGCACCGCCGACCACGACGACAGCACCGTGCGCCCGCGCACGCTGCCGCGGGCCAGCCGTTCGGCGGCCGCCTGGATGACCTTCAGGTCGGTGACCACCCGGTCGCCGACGCCCTCCACCTCGCGCAGCCGGTCCGGCGATGCCGCGATCACCTCGGCAAACGATCCGAACCGCGCCAGCAGGCGCTTGGCGAGCGGCTTGGTGTTGATGCGCGGAAGCGCGGAGAACAGGACGAGCTCGAGCAGCTCGTAGTCCGGCATGGCGTTCGCGCCGCCCTCCAGGAAGCGGTCGCGCAGGCGCCGGCGATGGCCGGCATTTCCCGGGTCAGGCTTCAGCGGCGGTTCGTCGAAGCCCGTCATGACCAGCCGGCCTTCAGGCTTTTCGATACGGTGGCTTGGTGTATCCGGCCGGCGACAGCGTGAAGATCTCCACGCCGTCCTCGGTCACACCGACGGAGTGCTCGAACTGGGCCGACAGCGAGCGGTCCCGCGTCACCGCCGTCCAGCCGTCGGCGAGCACCTTCACGTGCGGCCGCCCGAGGTTGATCATCGGCTCGACGGTGAACAGCATCCCCGGACGCAGCTCGACGCCGGTTCCCGGTTCGCCGTAGTGCAGGATGTTGGGCGTGTCGTGAAACACCCGGCCGACGCCGTGGCCGCAGAAGTCGCGGACGACGCTGGTGCGTTCGGCCTCCGCGAAGGTCTGGATCGCATGGCCGATGTCGCCGGTCGAATTGCCCGGCTTGATTGCCTCGATACCGATCATCATCGCGTCGTAGGTGACCTCCATCAGCCGTTCGGCCCGTCGCGAGACTTCGCCGATCGGGTACATCCGGCTCGAATCCCCGTGCCAGCCGTCGAGGATCAGCGTCACGTCGATGTTGACGATGTCGCCCTCGCGCATCGGCTTGGCGTTGGGCATCCCGTGGCAGACGACGTGATTGATGGACGTGCAGACGGAATGCCGGTAGCCACGGTAGAACAGGGTCGCGGGCAGGGCGCCGTTGTCGCGCGCGAACTCGTAGACGAGCTTGTCCAGCTGCGCCGTGGTCGCCCCCGGCGTGGTGTGGTCGGCGAGCATGTCGAGGGCCGTGGCGGTCAGCTGGCCGGCCTTGCGCATGCCTTCGAACGCCTCGGGGCCGTAAAGCTTGATCTCGCCGGTGTTGCGTACGGGCGCGATGCTCGCGTCGATGTAGTTCATCGTATCGTTCGATCCGTCTCGTCTTGTCCCGTCGCGGGTGCGACCTGCCGCCGGGTAATGCTGTGGTTGTGAATCTAGTCGAATGATACCGGAACTGGAACCGCTCTTGCACAGATTGCACGGGACTTTCTTGCGCCGGTTTCCCGGATATGGTCTTTCCGCCCGATGACGCAAGCGTCCGTCACCCACCAACCGGCTTCCAGCGGCGGATCGGAAGCCCCTCCGTTCGGCGCCTACACGCCGACGCCCCTGCAGGCGCGGCTGATCGACTTCGCGCGCCGGCAGCCCGATTCCTGGCTCGGCAAGCGGCTGGCCTTCCTCGCCCGGCGCGCCGTGATGATGCAGTTGCGGCATCCGCTCGACGTCGAGGTGTTCGGCCAGCGCATGCGGCTCAATCCGTTCAACAACGTGTCCGAGAAGCGGATCCTGTTCACGCCGCAGTATTTCGATCTGCAGGAGCGCGAGATCCTCCGCGACCACATCGTCGACGGCTTCGTCTTCGTCGACATCGGCGCCAATATCGGCGGATATGCCCTGTACGTGGCCGGTCATGCGGGTCGCGGCGCGCGCATCCTGGCGATCGAGCCGCAGCCGGTGGTGTTCGACAGGCTCGTCCAGAACATCTCCCTCAACCCCTCGGGGGCCATCAAGGCCATCGCCTGCGCGCTTGCCGACAAGGAAGGCGAGATGACGCTGTTCCTGTCGGCCCGCAACAAGGGCGAGTCCAGCGTCAAGTACGTCGCGACGCCGGGCAGCGAGGACCAGTCCGTGCAGGTGCCGGCGCGGACGCTGATCAACCTCCTTCGCGAGGAGGGCATCGACCGGATCGACGCACTCAAGATCGACGTCGAAGGCGCCGAGGACCTGATTCTCGTGCCATTCCTCGAGGATGCGCCGGAATCGCTGCTGCCGAGCCTGATGATCATCGAGAACGCCCGCGACCGCTGGCAGACCGATTGCATCGCCCTGTTGCAGCGGATGGGCTACCGGCAGGTCGCCCAGACCCGCCTCAACGTCGTCCTGGAGCGCGGCGAGACCGCAGGCGCTCAGCCCGAGAACGGCACGGCGCGCGAGATCTCGACGCCGTCTTCCGTCACCGAGCATCCGTAGGCGATCACCTCGACGCCGGCGTCACGCGCCCGGTCGAGTGCGGCCCCGTAGTTGGGATCGATGTCGCGGGCGATCCGCACCGTGTCGGCATCGCCGCGCTGCACCAGGTAGAACATCGCCGCCCTGTGGCCCTGGCGGACCATCTCTGCCAGCTCGTCCAGGTGTTTCGCCCCGCGTACCGTCACCGAATCCGGGAACTCTGCGATTCCCGGCTCGCGGACCAGGTGGACGTTCTTGATCTCAACGTAGCAGGGCGGCCGCCCATCCGATTCCAGGAAGATGTCGATACGGCTGTTCTTGCCGTAGCGCACCTCGCGGCGCAGCCCCGCGTAGCCGTCCAGTTCGGGAATCCTGCCGCTGCCGATGGCCTCCTCGACGAGCGCGTTGGGATGGCCGGTGTTGATGCCGACCATGGCGGGACCGCGGCCGGCATCCACCTCGACGATCTCGAGCGACCAGGCGAGCTTGCGGTTGGGGTTGTCGGACTTCGACAGCCAGACCGAGATGCCGGGGTCGGCGAGGCCCAGCATCGATCCCGGATTCGCACAGTGGGCGCAGACGATCTCGCCCCCGGACAACTCGACGTCGGCGAGGAATCGCTTGTAGCGACGGACCAGCTTTCCGCGGGTGAGGGGGACGGTGAAGCGCATGTTCGCCCCTATGCCGCGCTGTGGGGCGGATGGCAAGTGACAACACCCTGACACGCTGCCGCCGCTCCGGGCCCTCGGGCGCGCGCCGGCCCCGGCCGCCGTGCCGGTTTGTCTTGAGTAGACCTCATCGCTGCTATAGACCACCGGCCACCCGGCAAACGGCAGGAAACGATGGCGGAAGCGACAGGCAGGACGGGCGAGGCGCCGGTGACGGCGGCGATGCTCGTGATCGGCGACGAGATCCTCTCGGGGCGCACCAAGGACCGGAATATCGGCTACGTCGCCGAGTTCCTCACCAACATCGGCATCGACCTGAAGGAAGCCCGCGTCGTTGCCGACGACATCCAGGACATCGCCGACGCGGTGAACGCGCTGCGCGCCCGCTACACCTACGTCTTCACCTCCGGCGGGATCGGGCCGACCCACGACGACATAACCGCCGACGGCATCGCCCATGCCTTCGGCGTTCCGGTCATCCATCATCCGCGTGCCGTGGAGATCCTGAAGGAGTATCTCGGCGACCGCATCAACGAGGCGCGGCTGCGCATGGCGCGCATGCCCGAGGGCGCCGAGCTCATCGAGAATACGGTTAGCAAGGCGCCCGGCTGGCGGATAGGCAACGTCCACGTGATGGCCGGCATCCCGGCGGTCATGCAGGCGATGATGGACGCGATCGGCCCGACGCTCAGGACAGGCGCCAGGATGCTGTCGGAAACCGTCGAGGGACGCGGCATCAAGGAAGGCGACATCGGCGGCCCGCTGGGGCAGATCCAGGCCGTCCACAAGGACGTGATGATCGGCAGCTATCCGCATTCCGACGGCACCCGCTTCACCACCTCGATCGTCATCCGGGCGCGCGACGCCGGGGCGCTGGCGGCTGCCAGGCGCGAGGTCGAGGCGCTGGTGGACCGGCTTGCCGCCGAAACCGGGGACTGAGGGCAAGACATGGTCGAGGGCGGGGAAAAGCGGTTCCCGGTATCGTGGGACCAGTTTCATCGGGACGCGCGGGCGCTCGCCTGGCGCCTTGCCGGGATCGGCAGCTGGAAGGCCATCGTCTGCGTCACCCGCGGCGGCCTGGTGCCGACAGCGATCGTCGCCCGCGAACTGAACATCCGCATCATCGAGACGGTCGGAGTGGCCTCCTACCACGACTACAAGACGCAGGGGGACATCGAGGTCATCAAGAAGGTCAGCGGCGACGTCGTCGGCCTCGACGGCGGCGAGGGCGAGGCGGTGCTGATCGTCGACGACCTCGTCGACACCGGCAAGACCGCCCGTGTCGTCCGCAGGATCCTGCCCAGGGCGCACTTTGCGACCGTCTATGCCAAGCCCAAGGGCCGCCCCCTGGTCGACACCTTCATCACCGAGGTGAGCCAGGACACCTGGATCTATTTTCCCTGGGACACCGGGCTGGCGTTCCAGCCGCCGATCGCCCAGGACGAGCAGCGCTGACACGGGCGGAGCGAAGCTGGCGTTCGCGCCGCGCCTGCGGGCTCCGCGCACGGGACGATAGCGGCCGGGAACGAATTGGGTCGTCGGCCGTTCTCCGGGGTTGAGCCCGTGTTCCGGCGGGTGTCGAACCAGAGAGACCCGATCACCAGCGATGCTCGAAGATCTGACGACTGCCTTCAGCGCGGATGTCGGGATCGAGGCGATCCTGGCGCGACTGGCAAGCGCCGCCGTGCTCGGCCTCGTCATCGGTCTCGACCGCGAGTTCCGGCAGGTGCCGGCCGGACTGCGCACCCACATGCTGGTCTCGCTTGCGGCCGCGACCTTCGCCCTGCTCGCCTTCGAGATCGTCGAGCGCGCCAAGCACGAGGGCGTCACCAATACCGACCCGGTCCGCATGATCGAGGCGGTCACCGCCGGCGTCGCCTTTCTGGCCGCCGGCTCGATCATCCGCGGCGGCCGCCGGGTTCACGGCCTGACGACCGGTGCGGCGATGTGGCTGGCAGGGGCGATCGGCCTTGCCTGCGGGGTCGGCGCCTATTCGATCGCCGTCGTTGCGACGGTGTTCGGCGTAGCGATCCTCACCGTCATCCGCCTCGGCGAACGCGCCGCCTCGCTCAAGTCGGGCACCCGCGCCGAAGGCTTCAATCGCCCGCCCGATAAGGATTGAGCATCGCGTCCAGCCACAGGTAGCTGCCGTCGATGCCGCCGGCGAAGTGGCAGTTCATGCAGCTGTCGGCGCTGTACTGCGTGCCGGTCCTGTCAGTCTGCACGAACAGCGTCTCCATCGACGTGTTGCGCAGGTCGGAGGGGATCTGCTCGTAGCAGGCCTCGCCCCTGGACGGCGGCTCGACCGCCCACGGCCCGTTCGGGTTGCACGGTCGCTGCCACGGGCTGCCGGGAAAGTGCGGCGCGGCGTGGCCCGCCGGCATGCGCCCGCCGGACGCCTGCTCCGTGCCGGCGCGCGGCTTCGCCCACTGCGCGCCGACCAGCACGAAGTGGCGAAACGGCGAGCCGGCCTTCCGGTACGCCCGCCGGTAGCGCCGGTTGATCTTGCTCCACGCCTGGATCGGCGTCAGCCGCGTCACCTGGTTGATGCTGAGCGCCGGGTTCGGCCCGGGAAAGGTGATGAGGTTCGGGCAGCAGATGTTGTCGACGTCGGTGATCGCCACCTCGTAGGGGCAGTTCGCCGGCTCGTTCTTGGCGCAGTACTTGGAGAAGAAACTGTAGCTGCGCCCGTCGCCGTTCGACCCGGCGGGCGGCACGTTGTCCTCGTGCTCGAAGGTCGCCCAGATCCACTTCGGCGAGAAGGCCACCTTGCGGGCGATGTGCAGGCCGACCAGTCCGACCGTCGTCTCGGTACAGGTCACACTGTCGTAGACGACGGCATCCTGGGTGAAGTACCGCGCGAGGTCGTCGGCGTCGGTCATCTGCCGCCAGGCCGCCTTGATCTCGATCGCGCCGGTCCCCGAGGCGCCGTCCGCGGCGGTCGGGAAGTCCACGTTCTCCCCGTCGAGCGGGCCGCCGAACGAATAGGCCCCGGTCGCCGCCAGCCCGCTGTCGCGGATGTAGTCGAAGACGTCCCGGTTCATCAGGATCTCGTACCACACCGCGTTGCCGTTCTGGTCGCGCAGCACGGCGCTGTCGAGGAACGCCTGGGCGTCCTCGTTCGACAGCGGAAACTTGTTGGCGTGGCGCAGCAGCTTGCGGCCGCTGCCCGTCAGGTCGCCGCACGGCCCCTCGGGCGGCGCGTCGTTGAAGTCGATCAAGGCGGGATCCCAGGTCTCGTTGGTCGCCTGGAACAGCTCGTAGGGCTCCTTGTAGGTCTCCCACACCCGGTTCGACGTCCAGTCCGCGGTGCCCTTGCGATTCGACGGCACGCCCCGGCACGAGCGGGTGCCCGGCCAGTTCAGCGCGACGAACGATTCCCAGGCGAAGCAATCGGCCATCCGGCCGCCGGTCTTCTCGGAGATGCCGAGCGCGTTCGGGTTGGTCGCGAAGCCCGCCGGTATAGCCGGATCGAGGTCGATCCGGCCGCGGCACAGTTTCGACGGGGCCGACACCGGCACCTCGCGGCAGCTCTGCCCGGCGGCCCGGGCGATGCCGGCGCCCGCGAAACCGGACGCCAGCGCCATCAGCGCGATGCCGGCGCCGGCGGTGAGAACGGCCGTCTTGCGCCCGCCGGTCATGGGTAGCGCCTCCTGGAGAACAGCTGCCAGCTCCAGTCGCCCTTTTCGGCGGCGGCATGGCAGCCGAAGCACTTGCTGCTCTTGCCCTCGTCGACCAGCGTCCCCTTGGTGAGGATGCCGTAGTTCTTCTCCGCCACCTCGACGGAGAACCAGTCGCCGCCGAGGCAGAACCGCCCGACGCTGGAGCCGTCCGGACAGTAGCCGTCGAGCTTCACGAAGACGTAGGCGGAGGAGGGGGTGTTCTCCGGCCTGGCGATGTTCCGGTCCTTCGGCATGTAGCCGGACTTGTAGAGCACCGTCTTGTCCGGCAGGTCGACCGTTTCGATCGACGGGTCGGTGAACCGGATCCAGCTGTCGAGCGATTTCGGCGAGATCCGCGTCTCGATGAACCGGTCGTGGAAGAAGTTGCGGTTCAGCGCCCGGTCCTGGCCCGGCAGGACCGGCCAGGTCTCGCCCGGATCCTCGTTGCGCAGATAGCATTCGACCTGCTGGGCGCAGGTGCAGTCGTCGACGGCGCACTGGGCCGCCGTCGGCAGGGCCGTATAGCCCGAGCAGTCCTCCAGCACCGTGCAGGCATCCTGGGCCGACAGATCCCGGGCCGCCAGCAGGCCGACTGCAAGTACCGTCACCAGCGCCGCGGCGGTTGCTGCGTGATGCCGGATACGGCCGAATGATGTACGGCTCCCGTCCACGTACCGGCGCCCCCCTGGCTCGCCTCGATCCTTCCCCTTGGTCATTTAACCCGATATCGCCCGCACGCGCCAACCCCCAGCCCTCGGGTCGTCCGCACCCCCGCCTGGCGCGCAGGGTTGCCAGCACGCCCCGCACCGCGATAATCCGGTCGCATCGCCCAGAACGTTCGCGGACGTGGCGGAACTGGTAGACGCAAGGGACTTAAAATCCCTCGGGGGTAACCCCATGCGGGTTCGAGTCCCGCCGTCCGCACCACACTCACGGCGCCGGCCGGGCCTGCGGCCTGGCGGCTGTGGCGAGGCTAGTGTGCCGCCGCGATCCGCCGCGCCTTGTCGAGGCCGGCCATCAGCGCCGCGACGATCTCCTGGGTGGCGCCATGGCGGCGCAGGTAGGCTGCGGGATCGCGGGCCAGCGGACCGGACGCCGCCATCGCATCGAGGGCCTGGCGCGCGGTATCGGCATCGCCGGTCTCGCCGGCGGCGATGGCGATCAGCGCCTGGCTGATGCCGGAGCCGTTCACTGCGGAGCGCTCCGCGACCCGCAGCATCTCGTCCGCGCTGCCGTTCAGGTAGAGGTCGATGGCCACGAGGTGGAAATACCAGCCGGGCGGGTTGGCCGTGCGTTCGATCGCGTGCCTGAGCACCGGAATGCCTTCCTCGAACCTGCCGCGGACCGCAAGCCGCCAGCCGAGCTGGGCCAGCGCGTCGGGATCGTTCGGGTTGAGCTCGACGGCCCGGCGGGCCAGCCGCTCGGCCTCCTCGAAGCGGCCCATGTAGTGGGTGATCGACGACAGCGCTTTCAGCGCCAGCGTGTTGTCGGGCTCGAGCGCCACCGCCTGCGCGGCCGCCTGATAGGCCCTGGCGTATGCCTCCTTGAGGCCGTCGCTGCCGGCGAACTCGTAGCGACCGGCATCCAGGCGAAGCCAGCCCAGCATCGCCCAGGCGTCGGCGAAGCCGGGATCGCGCCGCACCGCCGCTTCGAGGCAGGTCAGCACGGGATCGAACTCCTGGCGCGTGAACCCCCTGCGATAGGCGTAGGCGCGCAGCACGCACAGATAGCTCTGCATGTGCGAGACGGCAGGCGCCGGCCGGCCGGCCATCAGGTCGGTGTTGACGACGCCGTAGGGCTGACCGAGTGCGGTGGCGATCTCCTCGGCCAGGTCGCTCTGCACCCCTATCAGCGCCTCCGGCTCCAGCGGGCGGTCGTAGACTCCGGTCCAGAGGACCTGCCCGCTGCGGGCGTCGAGCAGTTGTGCCGCGACGCGGATCGTCGCCGCGTCCGCGCGGACGCTCCCGTCGATCACGTAGCCGATGCCGAACTCCCGGGCGAGCCTGCCGGAATCGGCGATCTCCGCCTTGTCGAGTGCAGGCGGCGGGATGTACAGCCGGAAACTCGGGAAGCGCATCAGGTTGCCGACGAGGTCTTCGCTGATGCCCGCGGCGAGGTAGCGGTTTTCATCGCCGTCGCCCATCGGCTCGAACGGCCGCACGATCACAGCCGGCCCGAGCGAGGCTTCGGGACCCGATGTCCGGCTGCCGATGGCGAAATGCCAAACCGTTGCCGCCACGATCACGGCCACGGCCAGCAGCGCGCCCGCGAGCACATAGGGGCGACGATTGCCGGTGCCGCTCTCCACGGGCGACACGGCTTGCGCGGTCTCCGGTTCCGGCGGCGGAACGGCGGTGATCGCTGCAACGGCGTCGACAGGGTGGGGATACGGCCCGTCAAGCCAGTCGAAATGCGGGACGTAGGATCCTTTGGGGATCGAGATGCGAAGCGGATCGTTGCTGCCTGCGCCGACATAGTAGCTGTCGAGATCGCGTCGCAGCCGCCGCGCCTCAAGCCGGACGACCGGATCGGCCTGCGGATCGAACGTCTCGTCGCGCCCGAACACGGCGACCGCGACGCAATAGCCCTTCAACCGGTCCGCCCGGCCCGCCAGGGATTCCTCGACGACGTATCGCAGGAAGGCGCGCCGCCGCTCGCTGGCCCCCAGGTGCGGGCTCGACAGCACGCGTTCCAGTTCGGCGCTGATGTCGTTTTCGGTCGGGGGCTGCCGCGTGACCGGCTCGCGGGCGGCGAGACTGGGACTCTGCACCATTGCGACCTCGTTTCTCGGGGCCTCGGAGCGAGCCGGGAGGCGGGTAGCCCTCGGCGCGTACGTGGGAGTCTGGCGGGTCCATCGGACCGGTTGACGCTGTTATAGCAACTATAACGTCAGCTAACAAAACCAATGCGCGAATCGGGCGTGCAGGTCGCGTCGAGGGGCGTGCGAACATGTTCGTACCTGCCGCGCGCCCCGGAAAGCTGCAAACGTCCCCGCTGCCCGCAGTGTCCGGCCGGGACTTGATGCGCAACACCGGTCGAGCTGCGATTGCAACAGGTACCGCGGGACAAGGTGCCATGGAGGATATCCGCTCGATTGTCGCCCGCTTTCCAGGCCGGGAGTTCGAGATTCGCAGGCGATGCGCCCGCGATGCGCATTTCCGGACCATCTGCTCGGACTACGAGGAGGCTGCCGACGCGCTGCGACGCTTGCGCGGGGTTGCCGGGGAAAGCAGTCGGAAGGTCGAGGAGTACGTGAGTTTCCTGGCCGAACTGGAGACGGAGATACTCGAACATCTTCAGGGCAATGCTCCGGGAGCAAGACGTTCGCAGTGAATGCTGTCGTTGTGATGACGGAAGCCGGAAAGGGCAGGAGGAAACGATGACCCGACTTGCAAGGAGCAGTTGCTACGGAAGGGCGGGCCCGCGCGTGGCCTTGCTCTCGATCGTCCCGGCGATCGCGATCGTCGCCGGGGTGTTCGTTCCCCCCGTCGCGCGCGCCCAGGACGCGGCCCAGAACGCGGCGAAGCCCAATATCCTCGTGATCTGGGGCGACGACATCGGCACCTGGAACATCAGCCACAACAATCGCGGCATGATGGGCTACGAGACTCCGAACATCGACCGCATCGCCGACGAGGGGCTGTCGTTCACCGACTACTACGCCCAGCAGAGCTGCACGGCCGGCCGCGCCGCCTTCATCGGCGGCAGCGTTCCTGTCCGCAGCGGGATGACCAAGGTCGGCCTGCCCGGCGCCGAGCAGGGTTGGCAGGAGACCGACGTCACCATGGCGACGGTGCTGAAGAGCCAGGGCTATGCCACCGGCCAGTTCGGCAAGAACCACCAGGGCGATCGCGACGAGCACCTGCCGACCAATCACGGCTTCGACGAGTTCCTGGGCAACCTCTACCACCTGAACGCCGAGGAGGAGCCGGAGAATCGTGATTATCCCGGCGACATGGTGCTCGCCAACGGCCGGACCTTTCTCGAGCAGTTCGGCCCGCGCGGCGTCCTGCACGTGACCCTCAACGAAGACGGTTCTCAGAATATCGAGGACACGGGGCCGCTGACGAAAGCGCGGATGGAGACGATCGACGACGAAACCGTGGCCGCCGCTAGCCGGTTCATCATCGATCAGACGGAAGCCGGCACGCCCTGGTTCGTCTGGTGGAACGGTACCCGCATGCACTTCCGTACTCACGTAAGGGAAGAGCATACCGGCATCGCCGGTCCGAGCGGCGATGAATATCATGACGGCATGGTCGAGCACGACATGCACGTCGGCCAGCTCCTCGACCTGATCGATGAACTGGGCATCGCCGACAACACGGTGGTGATGTATTCGACCGACAATGGCCCGCACTACAACACCTGGCCCGATGCCGGCACCACGCCGTTCCGCAGCGAAAAGAATTCCAACTGGGAAGGCGCGTATCGGGTGCCGGCTTTCGTGCGCTGGCCGGGCCGTTTCCCCGAGGGCGAAACGCTGAACGGCATCGTCTCGCACGAGGACTGGCTGCCGACCTTCGCCGCGATTGCCGGCAACCCGGAGGTCAAGCAGCAACTCAGGCAGGGCGTCGAGCTGAACGGGCGCAACTATCGCAACTACATCGACGGCTATGACCAGCTTCCCTACCTCACGGGGGAGGTCGAGGAGTCGCCCCGCCACGAGTTCTGGTACGTCAACGACGACGGCCAGATCGTCGCTGCCCGCTACGACGACTGGAAGGTGGTGTTCCTGGAGAACCGCGGACAGGCCTTCGAGGTCTGGCGCGAGCCGTTCACCGAATTGCGTGTGCCGCTTCTGTTCAATCTCAGGCGCGACCCGTTCGAGAAGGCCCAGCACAATTCGAACACCTACAACGACTGGTTCCTCGAGCGGCCGTTCGTGCTCGTCCCCATACAGGCGCTGGCGGCGCAGTTCCTGCAGACCATGCAGGAGTATCCGCCGAGCCAGACGCCGGGCTCCTTCAACCTTTCCGGTATCGAGGAAAAGCTGAAGAGCGGCATGGGCGGGAGCAACTGAACGCCCGGCCACGGTTGATGCCTCTCTGCCGGGGCCGGTCGGACCGGCCCCGGTACAGTGCGACAGAAGCGGAGCCGGACCGTCCGCGATCAGCGGATTGGTCGCGATCGGGATCCAACGACCGAAGACCGGCACGGCGAATGCAGCGGCCGGGTCCGGGGAGGAACGTTCATGCGTGCATCAGCTCTGGTCTCGTCGATTGTTGCGGGAGCGTTCTGCGGGCTGGCCTGGTTGCCTCTCGCCTTGGCACAGACCGATCCGCTGCCGTCCTGGAACGAGGGACCCGCCAGGCAGGCGATTGTCGATTTCGTTGCCGCCGTCGCCACCGAGGGCGGGCCCGACTACGTCGCGCCGGGCGACAGGATCGCCACCTTCGACAATGACGGAACGCTGTGGAGCGAGCAGCCGGTATACGTGCAGCTCGCATTTGCGCTCGACCGGGTGAGGGCGCTGGCCGCCGACCATCCGGAATGGAAGGACGCCGAGCCGTTCAGGTCGGTTCTCGCCGGCGACCTGAATGCCGTCGTCGCCTCGGGCAAGAAGGGCCTCGCCGAGATCATGGCGGCGACGCACGCCGGCATGAGCACCGACGCATTCGAGCAGGTCGTCGCCGACTGGATCGCCACGGCGAGCAACCCGAGGACTGGAATGCTCTACACGGCGATGATCTACCAGCCGATGCTGGAGCTCATCGACTATCTCAAGGCCAACGAGTTCGAGGTCTTCATCGTGTCCGGCGGCGGAATCGAGTTCATGCGGGCGTGGACCGAACGGACCTATGGCATCCCTCCCCAGAACGTCGTCGGCTCGTCGATCAGGCTCGAATACGTCGAGACCGACACCGGACCCGTCATCATGCGGCTCGCCGAGCTGAACTTCATCGACGACGGTCCGGGCAAGCCGGTCGGCATCCAGTCACACATCGGCAAGCGACCGATCGCCGCGTTCGGCAATTCCGACGGCGACTTCCAGATGCTGGAGTGGACCACCAGTGGCTCCGGCCGCAGGCTCGGAATGATCGTCCATCACGACGACGCCGAGCGCGAGGTCGCCTACGACCGCGACTCACCCGTCGGCAGGCTCGACAAGGCGATGGACGCCGCGCCCGCCGAAGGGTGGCTGCTGATCAGCATGAAGGACGACTGGAAGACCGTCTTTCCGGGCAGGTAGGGACGCATCGCCGGGTCGGTTCGTCGACATTGCCCCACCGTCCGCACCATTTTGAGGGACACCCAGATCGGCCGGGTGAGGATCCGGTTCCGCGACACCGCTGCTGCGGGCTGTGCTCCAGGTCAGGCGCCTGTCCCCGCGATCGGTGTGATCTGCCACGACAACAAGCGCCACCTGTTCTCCCGCTGACGCCACAGCGCCGCGACGGTGAAGGTTCCGGAAATTTCCGAACCGTCGATACGGATGGTCTCGCTGCAGACGTAGGTGAGCAGGGCGGCGTCGGGGCCGACCGGCGTCAGGTCGTAGTCGGATGGCGCGAGCGCCACGAGCGTCAGCCGCGGAAAGAGATCGTCGAGGATCTGCCCCTTCGACAGCCGGCCGAAATAATTGATCTCCAAGAAGTCGTCATCGAGCAGCGCGGCAAGGGCTGCGGCGTCGCGATCAAGCCAGGCCTGCGTGCGTGCGGTCTCGAGGGCGACGAGGTCGTGCAACCGGTCTGCCGTCATTCGCTGCTCCGATGAACCCGACTGTGCGGGCCGCAGGGGAGCAGGAGCCCGCATGCGGTGATCCTGCCTCACCTTCCGGGCTGGGACAACCTTGCCCGCACCCACATCGAGCCGGCTGCCGCCGGCAGCATTCGTTTCCCGCGCCTCCGACCTAAGGTGCCGATCGCTGTCATGCGCCGGCCGCGGGGATCGGCGGCGGCCCCTGCACGGTCCGCTCGTCCCCTGCTCAGGGATTCTTGACAGGATTCTGCTCCTTCGGCTTGCGCCGTGCGGTCTTCACTGCATGCCATACCACCACTGCCATCAGCAGCAGCGCCATGACTCCAGCCCCGATCGGGATCCAGTTGGCCGACATGACAAGAACCTCCAGGCTGATCCTCCCCATATAATCGGGCTGATCGCCAAAGCGTTCCCGGCAAGGATGTCAGATACCGAAGGTTCCAGGCCGGGAAGGCACGCGTCCGCCCGGTTGGAGGGGCCGTGACACCCAGGGGCATCGACCGGCGGCATCGAGCCCGGCTTGGAGGGACGTTGTCGCCGCCGGTCGGCCGCAGGACCGTCGCGTCACGTCCACTGGCCGCGCACTATCCGGTGCTCTTCCTTCGCCGTGAGCTTGAGGGAAGGCTCGCCCTGTACCGGGACGATGGGCACGACCGAGCCTATTTCGCCGTTGAGCATTTTCCAGTTGTGGGTGTCGAACTGCCAGGTCCGACCGTTCAGGCTGAAGCTCCTTGCGCCGCTCTGGGTCGACAGGAACAGACGCTTCACCGCGTTGGCATGTTCTTCGTCGATGATCCGCAGCTGCGCGACGCCACCGCCGATGTGGTTCATCTCGCCTCCGTGCGAACCCCCGCCCGGTAAGGTCCGTGGCGGGAGGTAGGGACCGTTCGCCGGTATAGCGAACACCACAACCGCTGGCGGGTCAACGACTTCTAGCCGACAAGGGATATGATGCAGACGGTGAGGATCAGCAGGACGGCAAAGTAGCACAGCAGCATCTGATAGGGACGCCGATCCTCTTGGTCTTCAAGCCAAGCAATCGTCCGGTCGAACCAGTTCACAGCCAGCCCTTTTGGGGTTTGCCGAAGCGGCACCGTGGCATTTGCTATCCGCAAGGGCAACCGTGCTGCCCGGCGAATTTCTCAGGCCTCGGCAGGCCCGGCCCGCCTCCGGCCCCCGGCCGTCGATGCCCTCCGGCGGATCCGAACACCGGCGCGCCGGCGCCGTCGTCCGGTGCGTCTGCCTGGCGCGGCCAAGGGAATCGTCGCGGCGGCTTTTTCGATGTAAGGAAGGCGCCGGCCGTGGCGTGACCGCATGAGACCTGGATCGGTATCTGCGCCTTTGTCTCCGGCAACATCGGGGTCGTCTGGTGAAGTTCCTGTCTCCAGTGCTGCACGTGACCGGGCTGCTGATCGCCGGCCTCGGCATCGCCATGCTGCTGCCGGCGCTGTTCGATGCGGTGCGCGGCAATCCGGACTGGCAGATATTCGTCGTCTCGGCGATCTTCACCTGGACGTTCGGCTCGCTGATGGCGCTGGCCACCAGGGGCGGCGGCGCGATGCGGCTGTCGGTGCGCCACGCCTTCCTGACCACGGCGGTGGTCTGGATCTCGCTGTCGGCCTTCTCGGCGCTGCCGTTCCTGGGCCTCGGGCTCGACTACGACGATTCGCTGTTCGAGGCGGTGTCGGGCTTCACGACGACCGGCTCGACGGTGATCGTCGGCCTCGACACGCTGCCGCCGGGCATCCTGCTGTGGCGGGCGCTGCTGCAGTGGATCGGCGGCATCGGCATCGTCGTCATGGCGATCATCATCCTGCCGTTCCTGCGCGTCGGCGGCATGCAGCTGTTCCACGCCGAAAGCTCCGACCGGTCCGAGAAGATCGTCGCCCGGCCGCTGCATCTGGTCGGCTTCATCGGCTCCATCTATGTCGGCCTGACGGTCGCCTGCGCCGTCTGCTACATGTTCGCCGGCATGACGCCGTTCGACGCCATGTGCCACGCCATGAGCACGGTCTCGACCGGCGGCTTCGCGAACTACGACAGTTCGTTCGGCCACTACCAGTCCGCCCGTGTCGACTGGTTCGCCATCGTCTTCATGATGGCCGGCGCGCTGCCCTTCGTCGCCTACATCAAGGCGATCAAGGGGGCGCCGGCCGGGCTCTGGCACGACAGCCAGATCCGCACCTTCGTCACCTTCGTCGTGGTCGTCGGGCTGCTGCTGGGCGTCTGGCTGTCGCGCACCACCGGCCTCGGCGTCGGCGAGAGTGTGCGGCTGGCGATGTTCAACGTCGTCTCGATCGTCACCACGACCGGCTTCGTCGACGGCGACTACACGCTGTGGGGAACGCTCGCCGTCGGCCTGTTCTTCCTCCTGACCTTCGTCGGCGGCTGCAGCGGCTCGACGGCCGGCGGCATCAAGATCTACCGCTTCGAGGTGCTGTCGATCATCGTGCGCTCGCACATCCGCCGTCTCGTCATCCCCAACCGCGTCGTCACCATGCGCTACGGCGGCCGGCGGCTTCCCCCGGACGTGCCGTCCTCGGTGCTGGCATTCCTGGCCGTCTATATCGGCACCACCGGCCTGTTCACGCTGCTGCTGGCGGCGACCGGCCTCGACTTCGTCACGGCGCTGTCGTCGGCCGCCCAGGCGATCGGCAATGTCGGGCCAGGCCTCGGGCCGGTCGTCGGCCCCTCCGGCAACTATGCCTCGGTGCCCGATCCGGCCAAATGGGTGCTGTCGGCGGCGATGCTGCTCGGCCGGCTCGAGCTGTTCACCCTGATCGTCCTGCTCGACCCGGACTTCTGGCGGGGCTGAGCCTCACGTCTGCTGTTGACTCCTGCCGCGCGTCGGTGTTCGACAACTGCAGTAGGCGCCGGCGGCGTGGGGGCCGCCGGGCGACAACGGGAGGACTGAATGCGCACATATCTGGCCGCGGCTGCGGCACTAGGCCTGTTCGCCGCACCGGCGATGGCGGAAGACGTCACCGTCGCGGTGACCGCGATCGTCGAGCATCCCGCGCTCGATGCCGCGCGCGACGGCATCCGCGACGGGCTTTCGGACGCCGGCTACAAGGTCGGCGAGAACCTGACCTTCGTCTACGAGACGGCGCAGGGCAACCCGGCGACGGCGGCGCAGATCGCCCGCAAGTTCGTCGGCGACAACCCGACCATCATCGTGCCGATCTCGACGCCCTCCGCCCAGGCCGTGGTGGCGGCGACCAAGGACATTCCGGTGGTGTTCACCGCGGTGACCGATCCGGTCGGGGCCGAGCTGGTGAGCGACGCGGCGATGCCCGGCGGCAATGTCACCGGCGTGTCGGACCTGTCGCCGCTGGCCGATCACCTGGCGCTGATCAAGGAAGTGACGCCGGACGCCAAGACCATCGGCGTCATCTACAATTCCGGCGAGCCGAACTCGGTCTCGCTGATCGAGAAGCTCAAGGAACTCGCCGGTCCGGCCGGATTCGAGCTCAAGGAGGCGGTCGCCACCAAGACCGCCGACGTCCAGCAGGCGGCCCGCTCGCTGGTCGGCGAGGTCGACGTCATCTACATCCCCACCGACAACACGGTCGTCTCGGCGCTCGAGGCGGCGGTCAAGGTGGCCGAGGAGAACTCGATCCCGCTGTTTGCCGGCGACACCGATTCGGTGCCGCGGGGCGCGATCGCCGCGATCGGGTTCAACTACTACGACATCGGCCTGCAGACCGCCGACATCGTCGTCAAGGTGCTGAAGGGCGAGAAGCCGGGATCGATTCCGGTCAAGCAGGCGATGGGCACCAATCTGGTCGTCAATCCGGCTGCGGCCAAGAAGATGGGCGTGACCATCCCCGAGGCCGTGATCGGTCGCGCCAATACGGTGGTCCAGTAGCACGCGGTTGCGGGCCGGCCGCGGCTGCGGCCGGCCCGGCTGCCTGAGCGAAGTCCCCGGCTATGAGTGAAATCGCGTTTCTCGGCGCCGTCGAGATCGGCCTGGTCTACGCGCTGGTCGGCATCGGCGTGTTCCTGGCGTTCCGGATCCTCGATTTTCCCGACCTGACGGTCGACGGCAGCTTCCCGCTCGGCGCGGCGGTGGCGGCGGTGATCATCACCAGCGGCATCGATCCGTGGACGGCCTGCCTCGCCTCGATCCTGGCCGGCGCGGCCGCCGGCCTTGTCACCGCGTTCCTCAATCAGCGCTTCGGCATCCTGCACCTGCTCGCCTCGATCCTGACGATGATCGCGCTGTTCTCGATCAACCTCAGGATCATGGGCCGGCCGAACGTCGCCCTGATCAACCAGGACACCGTGCTGTCGCCATTCTACGGCCTCGGGCTCGCCGGCCACTACGTCCGGCCGCTTGTCGTTCTGGTCATCGTCGCGATCGTCGTCTGGCTGGTCGCCCGGTTCCTGCGCAGCGATTTCGGCCTCGCCATGCGGGCGACCGGCGTCAATCCCAGGATGGCCCGGGCGCAGGGGGTCAAGACCGCCGTCCACATCTATGTCGGCATGGCGATCGCCAACGGCCTCGTCGGCCTCGCCGGGGCGCTGTTTGCCCAGACCAACGGCTTCGCCGACGTCACCACCGGCATCGGCACCATCGTCGTCGGCCTGGCCGCCGTGATCGTCGGCGAAACGCTGTTCCGGCCGCGCACCATCGTCATCGCCCTGATCGGCTGCGTCGTCGGCTCCGTGCTGTACCGGCTGGCGATCCAGTTCGCCCTGTCTGCCGATGCTGTCGGGCTGCAGGCCTCCGACCTCAACCTGGTGACGGCGGTTCTGGTCGCCATCGCCCTGATCCTGCCCAGGCTCAGGGGACGGAAGGCCGAAGCATGATCCGCGTCACAGGCCTGGAGGTCGTCTTCGGCAAGGGCACGCCGCTCGAGAAGAAGGCGCTGTCCGGCGTCGATTTCATCGCCGGCGAGTCCCAGTTCGTCTCCGTCATCGGCTCCAACGGGGCCGGCAAGTCGACCCTGCTGGCGGCGATCGCCGGCGACGTGCTGCCGCAGGCCGGACGCATCGAGATCGCCGGGGTCGACGTCACCCGCCAGCCGACCGCGGCGCGGGCAGGGCGCATCGCCCGGGTCTTCCAGGATCCGCTGGCGGGAAGCTGCGGCCGCCTCACCATCGAGGAGAATCTCGCGCTCGCCGATGCGCGCGGCAGCCGCCGCGGTTTCGGCCTCGCCATCGGCCGGGCCCGCCGCGAGATGTTCCGCCACCGCCTGAAGGAACTCGGCCTCGGCCTGGAAGGCCGGCTCGAGGACCAGATGGCGCTGCTGTCGGGCGGCCAGCGGCAGGCGCTGTCGCTGGTGATGGCGACGATGGCGCAGGCCAACGTGCTGCTGCTCGACGAGCACACCGCCGCGCTCGATCCGGCGATGGCCGAGTTCGTGCTCGACCTGACCCGCCGCGTCGTCGCCGAGACCGGCGTCACCACGCTCATGGTCACCCACTCGATGCGCCAGGCCCTCGACATGGGCGACCGCACCGTGATGCTGCACGAAGGCCGGGTCATCCTCGACGTCGCCGGCGACGAGCGCCGCAACCTCGACGTCGAGGACCTGATCCACATGTTCCGCAAGGTCCGCGGCCAGGACATCGACGACGACAGCCTGCTGATCGAGTAGAGACCAGGTGCGCACCCGGCCGGCATCGAGCCGCCCGGCTGCGCCGGACCCCCTCTCCAACTCTCCCCCACAAGGGGGGGAGAGGGGCGCAAGGCGCTGGTTGTGGAAACAGCGGCATAGTTTGACCGCGTAGCCGGAACCGACCTATCGAATCTCGACGGGCGGCTGCTCCAAGGACCCTCTCCCTGGGAGGAAAGCGGGCGCAATGCGCTGGCGCGAAGACAACGACGTAATTCCGCCGCGTAGCAGGAACCGACGCATCTGTTTGCGACGGGCGGCTGCTCCAAGGGATCCTCTCCCTGCGAGACAAGCGGGTGCAAGGCGCTGGTGCGGAGACAACGACCTAATTCCGCCGTCGTAGCAGGAACCGACGCATCTGTTTGCGACGGGCGGCTGCTCCAAGGGACCCTCTCCCTGGGAGGAGAGCGGGCGCAAGGCGCTAGTGCGGAGACAACGACCTAGTTCCGCCGCGTAGCAGGAACCGATGCATCTGTTTGCGACGGGCGGCTGCTCCAAGGGACCCTCTCCCCCCTTGTGGGGGAGAGTTGGAGAGGGGGGTGAGCCCCGGTGCCGCGTAGCGGCAGCGAAAGCAACGCTTTCGCAGGGGCGAACGCCCGAGGGTTGGAGCCCGGTGCCGGCGAAGCCGGCAGCGGAAGCAACGCTTCCGCAGGGCGGAAACGCGCTCCGCTCAAGCGGAGCGCCGGGCGCCGAGGGCCGGGGCAGGGCCGCGTAGCGGCAGCGAAAGCAACGCCTTTGCAGGGGCGAACGCCCGAGTCCCGAATCCGAGCGCGGGGGGGGGGGGCGCCGTAGCCCGGATGGAGCGGCAGCGCAATCCGGGAGCCGTCGTGCCGCGTCCCGCCGCGCTTCGCTCTTGACGCAACGTTGCATCGGCCGTCCGGCGAGCGTCCATTTCCCCCGCCGCTCATTCCCGCCAAAGCGGGAACCCGGCGCAACGACTGGATCTGACCGGTCCCGCTCAGTCCTCCGCCGCCGGCCGGCCCCAGCCGTACAGCCAGTCGAAGCGCGCCAGCAGCCGGTCCGGGCCCATGACGCCCATGGCGGCGTCGCGGGCGCGGCCGGCGATGCCCCCGAGGTGGTAGATGTCGCCGTTGGCGCGGGCGCCGCGCTGGACGCGGGCGGTGCGCGCCATGCGGCGGTTCTCGTAGCGGCGGAACGCCGCCTCGACGTCGTCGGCGCCGGCCAGCGCCTGGCCCAGCACGTGGCCGTCCTCGATCCCCATCGCCGCCCCCTGGGCGAGGAACGGCAGCATCGGGTGGGCGGCGTCCCCGGCCAGCGTCACCGGACCGACGCCCCAGCGCGACAGCGGCGGCCGGTCGGCGAGTGCCCATTTGACCCACCGCTTCGGCGCGGCGACCACGGCCTGCGCCAGCGGGCTCCAGTCGGCGTAGCGCGCGATCACGTCGCCGCGGCGGCCCGGCGCGCTCCAGCCCGGTTCGCTCCAGTGGTCGGCGAAGATCGCCACGACGTTGACCTCCTCGCCGGCGCGAACGCCGTAGTGGACCAGATGGGCGTCGCGGCCGAGCCACAGGCCGGTCTCGTCTGGATCGATCCCGTGCGGTACCTGGTCGGCGGCGATCGTGGCGCGCCAGGCGACCTTCCCCGAATAGACGGGATCGCCTTCGTCGGCGATCTGCGCGCGGATGCTGGACCACAGGCCGTCGGCCCCGACCAGCCCGTCGAAGCGGCCCGCCAGGTCGCCGTCGACCGATATCTGGACGCCGTCGTCGAGGACACCGCCGAGCCTGAAGCCGTCGATGCGGGTGCCGAGCCGGAGCCCGGCGTTCGGGTTGGCCTCAAGAGCCGCAACCAGGGTGTCCTGCAGGTCGGCGCGATGGATGACGCGGTATGGCGCCCCCCAGCGCCGCTCGGCCTGGCCGCCGAGCGGCATGCGGGCGATGGTGCGGCCGTCGCTGCCGCGGCGCATGCGGATCGCCGCGGGCGCGACCGACAGGCGAAGGACGGTCTCGGCGAGGCCGAGGGCCTCCAGGACCCGCCAGGCGTTTGGCGAGACCTGCAATCCGGCCCCGACCTCTTCCAGCCGGCCCGCCTGCTCGAAGACGGTGACGCGCATCCCCGGTCCGGCGACCGACAGGGCGGAGATGAGGCCGGCGATCCCGCCGCCGGCTATCGCGATGTGTCTGTCTGCGGCCATGCGCCGCGCGTTCCCCGGGGTCGGATCAGGCCGCGTCGGCCCGCCACACGCTATCGACAGGCTCGGCCTGGCCGGCCGTCAGGCCCGCGTCGTACTTGTAGTGTGTCGAGCAGTAGGGACAGACGATCTCGTCCTCGTCCCCGAGGTCCAGGAACACGTGTGGATGGTCGAAGGGCGGCAGGGCGCCGATGCACTGGAATTCGCGCGCGCCGATTCGGATCGACGAATAGCCGCCGGTGTTGTGGAAATGCGGAATGATATTGTCCGCCATGCCGTGCCGTCCCGTGTCTCAATTCGGATCGGGGCGACCATAGACGCATAGCAGCCCCGTTCATAGTGTCACTTGCCGAAACGCGGTCGACCGGGTCTAAGATGGCGGCCGGGCTTCCCTTTGCGTAAGCGGAAGTTCGCGAATGATAGGGGAACCCATCCATGGACATGCGCCACTTCAAGTCGGACGGCGTCGACATCGCCTATATCGACGAAGGCAGCGCCGACGAGCCGCCGATCCTGCTGATTCACGGCTTCGCTTCGAATGTCGAGGTGAACTGGGTGTCGACCGGCTGGGTCGATGCGTTGCGGAAGGACGGCCGCCGCGTCGTCGCCTTCGACAACCGCGGCCACGGCCAGAGCGAGAAGCTGTACGGGCTGTCGAACTACGGCGCCCCGCTGATGGCGGAGGACGCCCGCCGGCTTCTCGACCACCTGTCGATCGATCGGGCCGACGTGATGGGCTATTCGATGGGCGCGCGGATCACCGCGTTTCTGGCGGTCAACCATCCCGCCCGGGTGCGCAGCGCGATCTTCGGCGGTCTGGGCATCCGCATGGTCACCGGCGTCGGATCCCCCGAGCCGATCGCCGCCGCGCTCGAGGCGCCGGCGCTCGAGGACGTCAAGGATCCCGTCGGGCGCGCCTTCCGGTCCTTCGCCGAGCAGACCGGCAGCGACCGCAAGGCGCTGGCCACCTGCCTGAGGTCGGCCCGTGCGAAGATCACCCCGGAGGTCCTGGCGATGCTGCACATGCCGATCCTGGTCGCCGTCGGCACCGACGATCCGGTCGCCGGCACTCCCGACGACCTGGTCGATCTGATTCCGAATGCCCGGGCATTCCATATCGAGGGCAGGGACCATATGAAGGCGGTCGGCGACCGCACCTACAAGGCCGCCGTCCTGGAATTCCTGAAGGAAGATGCGTGAGCGGACATGGCCGACAGTGAGCCCGTAGCGTTCGTCGGGACCGAGAACAACCGCCTCGCCGCGGACGTGTTCGGCCACGGCAGCGGACCCGTTGCCGTGCTGATGCACGGCGGCGGCCAGACCCGGCATTCCTGGGGCGGCACCGCGGAGCGGCTGGCCAGGTCCGGCTGGCGCGCCATCACCGTCGACCAGCGCGGCCACGGCGACAGCGACCGCAGCGGGCCCGGCAACTACAGCTTCCGCGACTTCGCCGACGACGCCGCGGCGGTCTACGCGCAGGTCGAGGCGCGGTACGGGATGCGGCCGGTGGTGATCGGCGCATCGATGGGCGGGCTGTCGTCGCTGCTCGTCGCCGGCGAGCGGGACGATCCGCCGATGGCCGCGCTGGTGCTCGTCGACGTGACCCCGCGCATGAACCCGAACGGGGTCGCCGGCATCCTCGATTTCATGGGAGCGCGGATGGAGGCCGGCTTCGGCAGCCTCGAGGAGGCCGCCGATGCGGTCGCCGAGTACCTGCCGCACCGGCCGCGGCCGCGCTCGCTCGACGGCCTGCGCAAGAACCTGCGCCTGGGCGACGACGGCCGCTATCGCTGGCACTGGGATCCGCGCTTCATCGACGGTCCTAAGCCGATCTCCAGCGGCCGCGATCCCTCGGTCAATCCCTTCGTCGAGGCCGCCCGACAGGTCGCGATCCCGACGCTGCTGGTGCGCGGGCGGATGAGCGAACTGGTCGAGGAGGAGCATGTCAGGGAGTTCCTGGAGCTCGTCCCGCATGCCGCCTTCGCCGACGTCAGCGGCGCCGGCCACATGGTCGCCGGCGACAAGAACGACGTCTTTGCCGACGCCGTCCTCGGCTTCCTGTCGCGCCTCGAGGCGGCCTGAAACATGAGTCGCCGCAACGGTTTGGGCCGGGAACCTCGCGAAGCGATTCATCGGCTGCGGCGGCGGCCCGAATGTTCCGCCGAGGCCGGCTATTCCCTTTTCTGACCGCTGCCCGAAATATGCTAGAGTGACTGCACAGTGCGCGGCGACGGCAAGGCGCCGCAGGGTGCGGAGGCCGGTCCATCGCGGACCGGTTGTCCGGTGACCCGACGGGAGACCAACATGGCGAGCAATCCCAGCAGGCTGGAACGTGACGTGCGGATCGCCTCCTGCGATCCGATCTGGAGCCGCATCCGCGAGGAAGCCCAGGAGATCGCCGAGCGCGAGCCGGCGCTGACCGCGTTCGTGCTGGACAGCGTGCTCAACCACGACACGCTGGAAGGCGCCGTGGCCGGCCGGGTGTCGGCGCGTCTCGACCATTCGGCGCTCGGCAGCCAGTTCATCGCGCACGCCTTCGAGGAGGCGCTGGCCGCCGACCCTGCGATCGGCGAGGCGTTCCGCGCCGACCTCTCGGCGGTCTTCGACCGCGACCCGGCCTGCCACCGCTACGTCGAGCCGCTGCTCTACTTCAAGGGCTTCCACGCCCTGCAGGGCTACCGGCTGGCGCACTGGCTATGGGGCAGCGGCCGCCGCGACTTCGCGCTCTACCTGCAGAGCACCATCTCGGCCGCCTTCAGCGCCGACATCAATCCCGCCGCCGTCATCGGCCGCGGCATCTTTCTCGACCACGCCCACGGCCTCGTCGTCGGCGAGACGGCGGTGATCGAGGACGAGGTGTCGATCCTGCACGGCGTGACGCTCGGCGGCACCGGCAAGGAAACCGGCGACCGCCATCCCAAGGTGCGCTACGGCGTGCTGATCGGCGCCGGCGCCAAGATCCTCGGCAACATCGAGGTCGGCGAGTGCTCGCGCGTCGCCGCCGGCTCGGTGGTGCTGAAGGACGTGCCGGCCCATTCCACCGTCGCAGGCGTCCCCGCCCGGGTCGTCGGCCAGGCCGGCTGCTCGGAGCCGGCGCTGTCGATGAACCAGATGATCGACGGACGCGACGGCGACGCCTGACCGTCCGCCGGCCCGCCGGTTTCCCACAGGCGCGGCGGTTCCCTTTGCGACCGACAGCCACTAGAAGAGTGCCGGACGCGCGGCCGCCCGGCGGCCCTTTTCCGCAAGCATGACTAACAGAAGGTGGACCTTTGAAACCCACGGAAATCAAGAAGCTCGAAGCCTATCTCCAGAAGACCTTCCAGTTGCCCTCGATCCAGGTGAAGGCGCGTCCGCAGAAGGACGATTCGGCCGAGGTCTATATCGGCGAGGAGTTCATCGGCGTGATCTTCCGCGACGACGAGGACGAGGATCTGTCCTACAACTTCCAGATGGCGATCCTGGATTTCGACCTCGCCTGAGGCCGCTTTCCGGCGGTCCGGCGATGGCTCCGTGACGAAATGGCGAAGAAGTTGGGGGACCGGCGATGACGCTCCACACACTCGACGGCGTAGCGCCCGACCTGCCGGGCGCCGGAGACTACTGGGTCGCCCCCAGTGCCTGCGCGATCGGCAAGGTGCGGCTGAAGAAGGATGCCAGCGTCTGGTTCGGCGCCGTGCTGCGCGGCGACAACGAGTGGATCGAGATCGGCGAGCGCTCCAACGTGCAGGACAACTGCGTCCTGCACACCGACATGGGCTTTCCGCTGGTGATCGGTCCCGATTGCACGATCGGCCACCTGGCGATCCTGCACGGCTGCACGATCGGCGCCTGCTCGCTGGTCGGCATGGGCGCCACCGTCCTCAACGGCGTGCGGATCGGCCGCAACTGCCTGATCGGCGCCAACGCGCTGGTCCCGGAAGGCCGCGAGATCCCCGACGGTTCGCTCGCCATCGGCGCCCCCGCCAAGGTAGTGCGGCAGTTGACCGAGCAGGAGATCGCCGGTCTGAAGGTCTCCGCCGAGCACTACGCGGCCAATGCGCGGCGCTTCGCTGCGGGCCTGTCCACGACGTGACGACCGTCTGAAACGGCCGGAGCCGGCCCCCGCCGTGAGGGCCGGCCCCGACAGGTCCGTGTGTGCGGACCGGGCAACAGGGACTCCCGCAGCCTACCGGTTCGGCGTGCCGCCCACCGAGTACTGCGACTGCGAGTCGTCGTAGCGCAGCGAAACCCATGCATTCGGGTCCGTCTTCGACTGCCGCTTGAGGAAATCGTAGGGCGTGTCGCGCCAGAAGTGGATTTCCGGCACCTGATTGTCGAGAACCAGGTCGCCCGCCGACGTCGTGACCGTCAGCACCGCGTGGCCGTCGCCCTTGGTGTCGCGCACCACCGTGATCAGCAGCGACGACAGCGGCCAGCCGCGTTCCGCCAGCAGGCGGCGCTTCAGGAGCACGTAGTCCTCGCAGTCGCCCCGGTCGAGCGGGTAGGTCCACTTCTCGGCGACCCCGTAGAGGTCCTCGTCGGTGATCGGCGCGATCGCCTCGTTGACCAGGTCGTTGACCTCGTTGAGCTGCTTGAGCCGCGCCGGCGTCAGCACCAGGCGCTGCGGCATCGGCGAGCCCGAGCGGCATTCGCGCGGATTGTCGTTGCAGAACTGGACATAGCCGATCGGCGGCCGCGACGCGGCGTATTCCGACATCCGGGTTTCCGCCGAATCCTGTCCCGGCGTCGGCGACAACTGCGAGGCGGAGGCATTGGTGCCGAGAAGTCCGAGCAGCAAAGCCGTGGTTGCAATATAGATGCGCATTTGACGGTCCCTGTATTTCGTTGTTGAGAGGGACTGTCGCAGAGAGAATTTTAGATAGAAAAAACCGCCGCGGCGAATTTCGAGCATCTGTATCAAGGATTTGGTGAAGTTTGCTTCAGTGCCGATTAACTACTCACGACTCGCTAAGGTTATCGACCCGTGAAACGGCACCGCGGACTCCCCGCGCCGTCTCCCAAGCCCTCACGGTGAGGGCGTGCCGCACCATCACCCGTAGCCAGAAAAATGGCGCCTTCGGCCGCTCGCTACGCTGGACCCCGGCTCAAGGCCGGGGTGTATGCCTTCCGTATGGCAAAGCATTTGCCCACAGCACGGATTACAACCCGGGCCCGACGCGGTATCCAGCCCACAGCCCGCTGCGACTTCCGCCGCCGACATCGCCCCGGCGACGGCCGCTACCAGGCCCCGACTCAGGGCCGGGCGTAAGCCTGTCGTATGGCGAGATCGTCACCTCGAACTCAGCATACGTCCCGGCCTCCGCGCCGGGACCCAGCGTAAAGCCAGGCGAAGCCGCCGCTCTTCCTGCGTCTCCCCTTGGCACACCCCAAGCCTCATGGTGAGGATCGGGCAAGGCCCGCGTCTCGAACCACGAGGGCGTGCCGCACCCGTCACCCGCAGCAAGAAAAATGGCGCCTTCGGCTGCTCGTCACGCTGGCCCCCGGCTCAGGGCCGGGGCGTAAGCCTGTCGTATGGCGAGATCGTCACCTCAAACTCAGCATACGTCCCGGCCTCCGCGCCGGGACCCAGCGTAAAGCCAGACGAAGCCGCCACATACCGGCGCAGCCGCCGCATCCGGCCCTCGGCTCAGTCGCTGACGCCGCCGTCGTACAGGGCGAGGTGCTTGCGGCGGCGCAGCGGCAGCAGGTGCCTGAGGTCGCGGACGGGATCGCTGCCGATCATGTCGGTGCCGTCGTGCGACCAGATCAGCCTGAGCCGCGTCAGCGCGAGGTCGGTCAGCGGATGGGCGCCGAGCCAGTAGGGGTCGTCGAGCGGAACGGTGGCGCCGAGGATGCGCGTGTAGCCGGGGCCGCGATGCTTGAGCGGCAGCAGCAGCGTCTCGAAGGGCGTCGCCTGGCCGTGCGCGTTGGTGCCGGTGAATTCGATCGCCGCGCTCGCGCCGTCGCGGACGATGCTGAGCATCAGCGTCGCCAGCGTCTCGCGGTCGCGGTTCGTCCATGCGGCCAGCCAGTTCTCCCCCTTCAGTTCGCGGCCGAAACAGGCGCAGACCCGGGTGCCCGCCAGCCGGTAGGCGAAGGTCGCCGCGTCCGGCACTTCCAGGATGAAGGTGTCGGACAGGATCCGGCCGATCTCGGCGGGCTCCACATCGGCGCGCGGGGGAGCCGGCCGTCCGGCCCTCAAAAGGTCCCAATAGGCGTAAAGCGTGCGGCAGGCGGTGTGCTTCAGCCTCTCGCCGTGTCGTTCGCCCCGGTACACGTAGCCGTCCCGCATGTCTGCCTCTGGCCACGATGTGTCACCGGTTGACACCGCGTTGCCAATCGGGTGGTTGCCGGAATGGTAAATCCGGGGTTACGTGCTGCGGTGCCGCCCCGCCCGTGTGAAGCCCCAGGTCCCGGAACATCCGTGCAGAATCGCCGCGAGCCCATCTTCAACATCCCCGCGGCCATCGTCGCGGTCGCCGTATTGCTCACCGCAATCCACATCGTGCGGATGCTGCTGCCGGAGATGGCGGACGTCTGGGCGATCTTCGCGTTCGGGTTCGTGCCGGCCCGCTATGCGGCCGGCGCGCAGCTGTTCGGTCAACTGCCGGGCGGCGGCGGAGCCGACGTCTGGACCTTCGTCAGCTACGCTTTCCTGCACGGCGACTGGGTGCATCTCGGCGTCAACGTCGCCTGGATGGTCGCCTTCGGGACGCCGGTCCTGCGGCGGTTCGGCGCCGCAAGGTTCGTCGCCCTGTCGCTGGCCGCGGCGGTCGGCGGCGCGGCCCTGCACCTGATCACCCACTGGGGTGCTGTGGCGCCGATGATCGGGGCGTCGGCGGCGATATCCGGGCAGATGGGCGCGGCGACGCGGTTCGCCTTCCAGCGCAACGTCATGTTCGGCGTCGCCGGCCGCGACGACGATCGCCGCTGGCGGCGGCCGGCGATGTCGCTGGTTGCCGCCTTCCGGGACGTCCGCGTGCTCGCCTTCGTGGGGGTCTGGTTCGCCGTCAACTACGTCTTCGGGGCGACCGACATCGTGCCCGGCGTGTCCGCGGCGATCGCCTGGCAGGCCCATGTCGGCGGCTTCCTGGTGGGGCTCCTGCTGTTTCCGCTGTTCGATATCCCGAAGTCCCGGCAGATTGTCGATGATCCCGGCATCGACTGGCGGACGGCCCGCTACTCGGCGCGATGGCAACAGGTGCCGGGAGACCAGGGGCCGGGAGACCAGGGGCCGGGAGACCAGGTGCCGGAAGACCAGGTGCGGCCAGACCAGGTGCAGTCAGACCAGGTGCAGTCAGACCAGGTGCCGGGAGAAGAGCGCGGTCCCGATCGCCCGGGCGGCGATGGCCCCGATCAGAAGAGCGGTTCCTCGTAGCGCTCCACCCCGTCGATCAGCAGCTTCTTGATCGCCGCCTCGCCCTTGCCGCCGATCGCCACCACGACGTTGACCCTGCTGTCGTCGCGCAGGTTCTCGATGTTGCGGCCTTCGCCTTCGGGGACGAAGTACTGCTCGATGCCGTAGTCGACCCTGAGCGTGCGGCAGGGGCTGGGGCAGGCGTCCGGGTCGTCGACAGGCGAGGAGCCCTCGTAGACCGACCGCACCCGGCCCTGTATGACCGCCCGCTCCGGCAGCGTCGGCGGCCGGTGGCGGAAGATACCGATCGGCTGGGCCGGTCCGCTGAGGCTGGTGTCGAGCGCCACCCAGACGTGATCGTTCTCGGAGAATTCCGTGTCGCCGCCGATCATTCCCGGGCGCAGCGTGGTGATGTCGTAGTCGAGCTGCACGAAGTCTCCGCGGAACAGGTCGCGCGGGTCCACGGGGACGACGGCCAGGGTGACCTCGGTGCCGCTGCGCAGCAGTTCGGCACGGTCGAGCACCATCCAGCCGAGCGCGGCGGTCTGCAGGACCAGGACGATGAGAAGCCGCAGGAGGATGCCCGGCCGCATCATGCCCGCGCCCCTCCGGCGGCGCGTGCGCCTCCGTCGGCGGGCGTCAGCCGTCGCTGCAGGCGCACCAGGATGGCGGCCAGCGCGATCATCAGGATGCCGCCGGTCAGGAAGAACACCGCCGTGTCGAGCAGCGTGCCGAACGTCACGAAGTAGAGGTAGAGGACCTCCGCTGCGAAGGCGATAAGGCCGAAGGTCGCGGCTGCGCGGCTGCCGACCCTGTTGCCGAAGGCGACCGTCCAGACGCCGGCGACCATCACCAGCACGCCCAGCAGGATCTGCATGCCGAGCGACTCCGCGAAGGCCTCGTTGCGCGCCGCGGCCAGGCTGAGCCCGATGGCGGCGATTCCCATCGCCAGGGGAACGGCGCCGTCGAGCAGTATGCTGCGGAGGCCGGCCCGGGTGATCGCGAGCAGCAGTCCGGCGAGAGCAATCAGCACGCCGGCCACCATCAGCGGCGGTCGGTCGATCTCGAGGTCGGGGATGCCGCTGTCGAAGATTGCGAACTGCAGCAGGATCAGCATCGCCAGGAACCCGATCAGGCCGTAGATCCCGAAGACCGGTCCGAACGCCGAGGCCTTGGTCCAGTGGACGTGCGCGGAGAGAAACCGGCCGAGCGCGAAGAACACCAGTGCCGCGCCGCAGCCGACGCACACCGACGAGGCGGCCGACCAGTCGTTCTCGTAGGCGGAGTTGAGCACCGAGACGACGATCCAGCCGACCAGCGCCAGCACCGAGAGATGGATGCCCGACGACCAGTGCCAGGCGCCCGCCACGACGCCGATCAGCACGACGGCGACCACGTAGGGCCAGTGGACCATCCACCCGTAGTCGACGACCTCGTACCAGCTCCACAGGGACAGTACGACGAGCGCCAGCAGCAGCGACGCGCGTGACGGGCCGAGCAGGGCCGCGATGAAGGCGCCGACCCCCCACATCAGCAGCGCGTCGGGATAGTCGCCCGAGATGTGGTAGCTCTGGGCCACCAGCATGATCGATGCGCCGAACAGTGCCGAGCCCGCGAAGATCGCCGCGTCCGCGAACCATGGGTGGCGGGCAAGCGACATCAGCGCCGCGATGCCGTAGCAGGCCGCCATCCCGGCGACCAGCAGGCCGAGCCGGAACGGACGCGCCATGTCCGCCCAGTTGGCCGCCACGAAGGCGATCGCGCTGAAGGCGATCAGGATCGCGCCGAGGAACCCGAGGATGATCGCCGTGCGGGGGCGCGCTTCCTGGCCGATGGAGGCGAGCATCTCTTCGGCGGCCTCCGGCGTCACCAGACCGCGCTCTTGCCATGCGTCCAGGTCGCGCTCGAGGCGTCGTCTGTAGAGGACATCCAGCATGGTCGGCTTCGGTCGGGGCCCCGTTGGTGGTCAAGCCTGGGCGCTCGGACGATTGCGTCCGGCGCACAGCGGGCGCATCATACTCAATTCAACCGCCGTGCAAGAGGCCGAACACGGGAGGAGCCCAGATGAATGTAGCCGTCATCCTGACCCGCAAGGGCCGAGACGTCGTGACGACGACACCGGATACCACTATGGCCGCGGCCTGTGAACTCCTTGAAACCAAAGGCATCGGCGCCGTTGTGGTGAGCCACGGCGGCGACAGGGTGGACGGAATCTTCTCCGAGCGCGACTTCGTGCGGGCCATCGCCCGACAGGGTGCGGCGGCCCTGGATCAGCCGGTATCCGAACACATGACGTCCCGGGTCGAGACATGCGGCCCCGACGATTCGGTCGCAATGCTGATGCGCCGCATGACCGACGGGAAGTTCCGGCACATGCCGGTGGTCGAATCCGGCCGGCTCGTCGGCATCATCTCGATCGGCGACGTCGTCAAGGAGCGCATCGCCGAAGCGGAGGCGGAGGCGAGTGCCATGCGGGAATACATCACCGCCTGACCTGCGGGCGGGACGGCGAGCGGTTCAGGCATTCTCGGCGCGGCCGAGCGTGTCGACGGCCTCGCCGATGTCGCCGAGCGCCCGTTCGGCCGCCTCGATGCCCAGCGCGATCGCCTCGCGCGCCCGATGGAACTCGAACAGGCCGATCTTGCGCATGCGCGGCGACACCGTCACGTCCGGCGGGTCGCCGCCGAGGCGGGCCCGCGCGATGCGGTCCTGGGTGATGTTGAAGGCGTCTATCATCACCGAGGATATCCCCGGCGCGCCGTCGCGGTGGCCGAACATCTGCCGGCGCAGCAGCCGCCCGGCATTGCGCGGCGGCGCGGCTCCTTCGGCCTCGTCCTCGTCGCCGTCGCTCCAGTAGGGCTTCACCGAGCCGCGCCCGAAGACGTCGGAGTGCAGGTTGACCGCGATCACCAGCCGCGCCCCCATCGCCCGGCACACCGATACCGGGATCGGATTGACCAGCGCCCCGTCGATCAGCCAGCGGGCGCCGAGCTTCACCGGCCGGAACACGCCGGGCAGGGCGTAGGAGGCCCGCATCGCGTCGACCAGCCGGCCCTGCGACAGCCAGATCTCGTGACCGGTGCCGAGCTCGGTGGCGATCGCGCAGAACGTCTTCGGCAGCGATTCCGTCTGCGTGTCCTCGAACTGCCGCTCCAGCAGGTCGCTCAGCTTCGTGCCGGTGATCAGGCCGGAGCCGCCGAAGTTGAAGTCCATCAGCCCGAACATGCGCCGCCGGCTGAGGGTGAGGGCGAAGTCTTCGAGCCCGTCGAGCTTGCCCGCCGCATAGCAGCCGCCGACCACCGCGCCGATCGAGGTGCCGGCGATGATGTCGGGAACGTAGCCGGCGGCCTCGAGCGTCCTGAGGACGCCGATGTGCGCCCAGCCGCGCGCCGCGCCGCCGCCGAGCGCGATGCCGATCGACGGACGGGGCCGCGACCGGGGCTTCGTCGTGTCGTCAGGGGATGGAACGGTGGCCTGATCCATGGTGGGAGCGTCGGCGGCTGTCGAGATTGTGGTCGGCGGGACTATGGCACAGTCCTGGCACGTTGTCGGCAGGGCGACGGCGCGTGTTCGGCACCGTTCTGACACTGCGACGGCACGATATGTGACGTTTGCGAACGGTGTGCGAGTTCCGCCGGATTCAGTCCTCGAATCGCAGGATGTCCGCGTCCGAAAGCGGCCGGCCCACCGGAATCGTGCGGTAGAAGCAGGTCCGCCGCCCGGTGTGGCAACTCGCCCCGGAACCGGCCACACGGACCTTGATCCAGACCGCGTCCTGGTCGCAGTCGACCCGCATCTCCTCGATCCTCTGCGTCGTGCCGCTGGTATCGCCCTTGCGCCAGAGCTCGCCGCGCGACCGGCTCCAGTAGTGGGCAATGCCGGTTTCTATCGACTTTTCAAGGGCTTCGGAGTTCATGTGGGCGAGCATCAGCACCTCGCCCGTCGCCGCGTCGGTCGCAACACAGGTGACGAGCCCGTCGGCGCCGAACTTCGGCGAGAGCCGGTTGCCCGACTCCAGTTCGGCCTTGTCGGCCGGAGGCGCAAAGGGTGAGGCGGCGTTCATGCGAGCGGACCAGGCGCGCCGGCAGCGCGCATATCGATCATCCCGTCAGCGGTTGCGGATGAGGCGCAGGAAGCGCTCCTGTTCGGCCGGATCGTTCTGGAAAACCCCGGTAAACTGGGTCGTTACCGTCGAAACGCCGTGCTTCTGAACCCCGCGCAGGCTCATGCAGGAATGCTCCGCCTCCAGCAGCAGCGCCACGCCGCGCGGCTGCAGCACCTCGTCGATCGTGGTGGCGATCTGCGCCGTCAGGTTCTCCTGCGTCTGCAACCGCCGCGCATAGATTTCCACGACGCGGGCAAGTTTCGACAGCCCGACCACCCGACCTTCCGGATAGTAGGCGACGTGCGCGGTGCCGGTGAACGGCAGCATGTGGTGCTCGCAATGGGACACGAACGGAATATCGCGCAGGAGCACGATGTCGTCGTAGCCGCCGACTTCCTCGAAAGTCCGGGACAGCGCCTCGATCGGGCACTCGAAATAGCCCCCGTACAGTTCCTCGAAGGCGCGGGCGACGCGGGCCGGCGTGTCGATCAGGCCCTCGCGCTTGGGATCGTCGCCGGTCCATGCGATCAGCGTTCTGACCGCGGCCTCGACCTGCTCGCGGCTCGGCTTCCCGCCCCGGTCGCGTTCGCGCGTCTCGACGGAACCGCCCGAGAAATTGCGCAGGATCGCGTCCATCGAGTTCTTACCTGGGCCGTCGGACATGGTGGAAATCTATCCTCAGAAAGCTCATTCGACTGCGATTGACAGGGTACGTCGGACCGGATGGTAAGGCAAAACCTTATGATTCCTGAAACGCCTTGTCACACCAATCGTTCGTCTCGATATATAGGTGCGTGTTTCGGCCGACAAGGAACCGGAACGGATAGACGCGGGCAGACCAACGCATAGCTTGCATTTGCGGGCTGCATTGGAACCTGATCGGCGGAATTGGAACTCGGGATCCGCTCATGCTGGACGAAATCTACAACAAGCGCATTCTGGAGCTGGCCGGAAATATTCCCCGGCTTGGACGTCTGGACGATCCCGACGGAACGGCCAAGGGCCACAGCAAGCTCTGCGGGTCCACGGTCACCGTCGACGTGAAGATGGACGACGACAAGGTTTCCGATTTCGCCCACGAAGTTAAGGCCTGCGCGCTCGGCCAGTCGTCCTCCTCGATCATGGCGCGGAATGTCATCGGTGCGACGCTTCCGGAACTGAGGACGGCGCGCGACGAGATGCAGGCGATGCTGAAGGAGAACGGGCCGCCGCCCACCGGACGCTTCGCCGATGCCGCGGTCCTCGAGCCGGTGCGGGATTTCAAGGCCCGCCATGCCTCCACCATGTTGACCTTCAACGCAACCGTCGAGGCCGTCGAGAAAGCTCTGGCCAAGCAGAAGGAAGACGCAGCCTGAGCCTTCGCCGGGAGGAGGGCGGACCGATCGCGCGCGCCGCCGGACTGCTGTTCATCGGGCTGATCCGCATCTACCGCTACACCCTGTCGGCGCTGATCGGGCGGCAGTGCCGGTATCTGCCAACCTGCTCGGAATACACCGAGGACGCCATTCGGCGGTACGGACCGTGGCCCGGACTCTGGATGGGAATGGCCCGTTTTTCGCGCTGCAATCCCCTGGGCGCCTCGGGTTTCGACCCCGTTCCCGACACCTTGCCCGAGCATGGCCGCTGGTATAAGCCGTGGCGCTACGGTCGCTGGAGCGGCCGGCACATCGCGCTCCGCCCCGACGCCGACTGAGCGCGTCCGGCGGAGCAACCAACAAGCCGCTTACCTGCGTTGGTATGCAGGAGTTGAGCAGGAGAAGAAGATGATTACGCTGACGTTTCCCGACGAGTCCAAACGCCAGTTCGATGCCGGCATCACGGGTGCCGAGATCGCCGAGGGTATTTCCAGGTCGCTTTCCAAGAAGGCGATGGTGGTCAAGCTCGATGGCGAACTGAAGGACCTGTCGGAACCGATCACCAAGGATGCCAGGATCGAGATCGTCACGCGCGACGATCCCGACGCGCTGGAGATCATTCGCCACGACACCGCCCATGTGCTGGCCGAGGCCGTGCAGGAGCTGTTTCCGGGCACGCAGGTGACGATCGGGCCGGTGATCGACAACGGCTTCTACTACGACTTCGCCCGCGACGAGGCGTTCACGCCGGACGACTTCCCGAAGATCGAGGCGAAGATGCGCGAGATCATCGCCCGCGACGCGCCGTTCACCAGGACGGTGTGGGACCGCGAGGACGCGCGGCGCTACTTCGGCGAGAAGGGCGAGCGCTACAAGGTCGAGCTGATCGATGCGATCCCGCAGGACCAGGAAATCCGCTTCTATCGCCAGGGCGAGTGGACGGACCTGTGCCGCGGTCCGCACGGGCCCTCGACGGGCAAGGTCGGCAGCGCCTTCAAACTGACCAAGCTGGCGGGCGCCTACTGGCGCGGCGATTCCAACAATCCGATGCTCCAGCGCATCTACGGCACGGCCTGGGCCAACGACAACGACCTCAAGGCCTACCTGACGATGCTGGAGGAGGCGGAGAAGCGCGACCACCGCCGCCTCGGCCGCGAGATGGACCTGTTCCATTTCCAGGAGGAGGCGCCCGGCGCCGTGTTCTGGCACGCCCACGGCTGGACGATGTTCCAGGCCCTGATCGCCTACATCCGCCGGCGCCAGGCCGAGACCGGCTTCATCGAGGTCAACACGCCCGACATGATGGAGCGTACGCTGTGGGAGCAGTCCGGCCACTGGGAGAAGTTCGGCGAGAACATGTTCACGACGGTGACGCCGGATGAGCGGGTGCATTGCTGCAAGCCCATGAACTGTCCCGGCCACGTGCAGGTGTTCAAGAACGGGTTGAAGAGTTACCGTGATCTGCCTATGCGCATTGCGGAATTCGGAAAGGTGCACCGCTACGAGCCGTCCGGTGCGCTGCACGGGCTGATGCGCGTCCGTCACTTCACGCAGGACGATGCGCATATCTTCTGCACCGATGAGCAGATCACCGCGGAGTGCATAGCGGTCAACGCGACGATCCTGTCGATCTATCGCGACTTCGGCTTCGAGAACGTGACCATCAAGTTTTCCGACCGGCCGGAAAAGCGTGTCGGATCGGATGCGGTCTGGGACAAGGCCGAGGATGCCCTCAAGCAGGCCTGCGAGGCCGCCGGCATCGCCTGGGAGCTCAATCCGGGCGAGGGGGCCTTCTACGGTCCGAAGCTCGAGTACGTGCTGCGCGACGCCATCGGGCGCGACTGGCAGTGCGGCACCCTGCAGGTCGACTTCAACCTGCCGGAGCGGCTCGGCGCCTTCTACATCGGCGCCGACGGCGAGAAGCACGTTCCCGTCATGCTGCACCGGGCGATGTTCGGCTCGCTGGAACGGTTCATCGGCATCCTGATCGAGAACTATGCCGGCCATCTGCCGCTGTGGCTGTCGCCGGTGCAGGTGGTCGTGGCGACGATCACGTCGGACGCCGACGACTATGCCGAGCAGGTCCGGGCCAGGCTCGAGGCGGGAGGTATCAGGACCGACATCGATCTGCGCAACGAGAAGATCAACTACAAGATCCGCGAGCACTCGCTCGCCAAGGTCCCCGCGATCGTCGTCTGCGGCAAGCGGGAGGCCGAGGAAGGGACCATCAACATTCGTCGCCTCGGCACCAGAGACCAGGCAGTTCTCCCCCTCGATCAGGCGATCGCCGAGTTCGTCGAGGAGGCGACCCCGCCGGACATCAGACGGCTGCAACTGTCGAAGGCGGCGTAGACCGGCTCGCGGTCCGCGCCTGATTCAGGCGCGGACCGACTTTCCCGCCGCCCGGGCCCGCGCCAGCAGGCGTTCGGCACGGCGCTGATGAGGGCGGTCGATCATCTGGCCGTCCAGGCTGGCGACGCCCGCGTGGCCAGCCTCGGCGAGCGCCTGCATCACTGCTTCGGCGTCGCGTATGGCGTTGATCGAAGGCGTAAACACCTCGTTGATCACGGCGACCTGCGCGGGATGGATTGCCATCTTCGCGACGAAGCCATCGCGGACAGCCTCCTCGCACTCGGCCCGCAGGCCCGCGTCGTTGCGGAAGTCGGTGTAGACCGTGTCGACCGCCATGACCTCGGCACCGGCGGCGGCGGCAAGGCATAGCGCGCGCGCCAGCCTGTAGAGGTCCGTGTAGTTTCCATTGCCGTCGCGGTTGGTCAGCGCGCCGACGTCGGCGGAAAGGTCCTCGGCCCCCCAGGTGAGCCCCTCCAACCGCTCGCTGGACCGGGCGTAGCTGCCCATGCCGAACAGTGAGCCGCCGGTTTCGGTGGCGATTGCGATGATCCGGGTGGCGCCGTCCTCGACGCCGCCGAGCGCCTCTGCCGTCGTGATCTTGGCGTCGATCAGCATGACATCGGCGCCGTTGGCTGTCTTGGGGGCGAAGATGCCGTCCGGCGAATGCACGAGCACGGCATCGAGATCATCGTCGGTGAGCCCCGTATCGAGGGCGTTCACGCGCACATACAGGCGGGGACGATTCAATTCCTTGACGGCTTCCGACAGGAAGCCCGCCGTCACTGCGCGCGCTTCGGCCTTCGCCGTCGCCGCAACAGAGTCCTCCAGATCGAGGATCAGGGCATCCGCGCCGCTGTCGAGCGCCTTGGCGAGCTTCCTGTGGCTGTCTCCGGGGACGAACAGAAACGAGCGCACCTGGCTATCCCTTTGCCGTAGTGGCGGGCTGCTTGCGCATGAACGCCTGCCGGGTGCAGACGCCCACGAGATCGCCATGCTGGTTGTAAGCGCGATGCTCCAACTCGACGATGCCGGCGTCCGGCCGTGACTTCGATTCGCGGCGCGATTTCACCTCGGTCTCCACACGGATCGTGTCGCCGTGGAAGACAGGCTTGGGGAACTTCACATCGCTCATGCCGAGATTGGCGATCGTCGTGCCGATCGTGGTGTCGTTCACCGAAATGCCAATCATCAGCCCCAGGGTGAAGAGCGAGTTGACCAGCGGCTTGCCGAACTCCGAGTTCTTCTCGGCGAAGTCGAAGTCGATGTGCAGCGGCTGCGTATTGTGGGTGAGGCAGGAGAACAGGATGTTGTCGGATTCCGTCACCGTTCGCCTGATGGCGTGATCGAAAATCCGGCCGGGTTCGAACTCCTCGTACCAGAGACCGCCCATCGATTCCCTCCCAGTGTGTTGTCGTTCTGTAAAGCAGCGGCGACAGCATTAACAAGCCGTTTACCACGTTTCGCAGAACGCGGAGCCACAGGGAAGGGCGGCGTAGGATCAGTAGCCGAACTGCTCGGCGAGGATGCGCTCGTCGAGATTGTGGCCGGGATCGAACATCATGAGCGCCTCGGCCGCGGCCATCTCCTCGATGTGCACGTGGACGACGGATCGGGTCTCCTGATGGTCGGCGACCGCGCTTACGGGCCGCTTCTGCGGATCGAGAATCTCGATATCGATCTGAGCGTTGTCCGGCAACAAGGCCCCGCGCCATCGGCGCGGCCGGAACGGGCTGATCGGGGTCAGCGCCAGGAGCGGCGAATTGATCGGGATGATCGGACCGTGCGCCGACAGATTGTAGGCCGTCGACCCGGCCGGCGTCGCCACCAGTATGCCGTCGCAGATCAGTTCGGCGAGTCTGACCTTGCCGTCGATCAGGACGCGCAGCTTGGCCGCCTGGTGGGTCTGGCGGAGCAGGGAGACCTCGTTGATGGCCAGTTCCTCGTGCGTCTTGCCGGAGATATCCGTGGCCCTCATCACCAGCGGATGCATGACCGTGGTTTCGGCTTCCGCGAGGCGCTGGACGAGATCGTCTTCGGAGTACTCGTTCATCAGGAAGCCCACCGAGCCGCGGTTCATCCCGTAGATCGGCTTGCCGGTGTTCATGAACCTGTGCAGCATCTGCAGCATGAAGCCGTCGCCGCCGAGCGCGACGATGACGTCCGCATCCATGGGGTCGACGCCGTCGTACCTAGCGGAAAGCCGTCCGCATGCCGATTCGGCCTCCTCGATCGGGCTGGCCAGGAATGCGATCGAGCGGAAGGCGTTGCGGGACTTCTCGGTATCGGCCATCGGTTTGCCACTGAGCGAAGGGAGCCGGCACTATAACGTCAGGACGGCCCAAGCCAACGGGAGACGCGGACATGATCGACACGGACGATCCGATACGGCTGATCTATTCGACTTTCGCCACGATCGAGGATGCCGAGAGATGCGGCAGCGCACTGGTCACGCAGAAGCTCGCGGCGTGCGTCAACATCCTGCCGCGCATGATCTCGATCTACGAGTGGAACGCCGCGCTCTCCCACGAGGAGGAAGTCGTGATGATCGTCAAGACCCGGCAGGCAGTCCTCGAGCGGGCGCTGACAGCATTGCAGGATCTGCACCCCTACGACACACCGGCGCTGATCGTCCTGGACACCGTGTCGGTCAATCCTGCCTACGCCGACTGGCTGCGGGCGCAGACCAGGGCTTCCTGACTTCGTTCGGTTGGCGGATCAGTTGGGTCGCTGCGGCGAATATTCCGGCACGAGCGCCACGAGTCGCGACAGCATGGCAGCGTCATCGCTTTCGCGGGTTGTCGCCTGAAGCCGCTTGATTTCCTCGATATACGCTTCGGGCACGATGCTGCGCGGTTCGGCGGACAGAATGCCTTCCAGCTCCGTGGTGTGCAGCGGCTCGCTCTGGTCGAACAGTTCCTCGTGCAGCTTTTCGCCTTCGCGTACGCCGGTGAACTCGATCGCGATGTCCCGGCCTGGCTCGAAACCGGCAAGGCGGATCATCTGTTCGGCGATATCGACAATCCGCACCGGCTCGCCCATGTCGAGTACGAATATGGAGATCCGGCTGCGCGTGCTCAGACCCAGCGCCGAGGCCATCAGCACCAGGCTGACCGCCTCCTTGATCGTCATGAAGTAGCGCTTCATGTCGGGATGGGTGACCGTGATCGGCCCGCCCTGTTCGAGCTGCTCCTGAAACAGCGGCACCACCGATCCGCTCGAGCCCAGCACGTTGCCGAACCGCACCGACATGAAGCGCGTCTCGTGGCTGCCGTTGCCGTTCGCCCGATTGCCGGCGGCGTGGCCCAGCGCGTCCAGGACCTCGCAGTAGCTTTCCGCGGCGCGCTTCGTCGCCCCCATCACGGAAATCGGCTGTACGGCCTTGTCGGTCGAAATCATCACCATCGCCTTGGCGCCGAATTTGCGGGCGGCATCGGCGACATTGACGGTCCCGATGGTGTTGGTGAGGATTCCCTCGGCGATGTGACGCTCTACGATAGGGACGTGCTTGAGCGCGGCGGCGTGGAATACGAGGTCCGGCTTGAACTGCTCGATGACCTGGGAAATCTTGCGGCGATCCCGCACGTCGCAAAGCCGCCCCTCGACCGGCACGCCGGGGAAATCGCGCTGCAGGTCCTTGGTGATGCCATAGAGCGCGAACTCGGAGTGCTCTACGATGAGCAGCCGCCGGCAGCTCATGCCGGCGATCTGGCGGCAGAGCTCGCTGCCGACGGTGCCGCCGCCGCCCGTGACGAGAACGCGCTGGCCGTCGATCAGCTTGCGGATGATCGTATAGTCGAGTTCGCGGGTCGTGCGCCCCAGCAGATCCTCGATATTGATCGGGGTCAGCTTGATCCGTCCGTCCCCGTCCGGTCCGTCCATGGCCGGGCGGAGGATCCGCTCGACGCTCAGGCCAAGCTTGCGCGCCTGAACGATGAGCGTCTCGATGTCACGCTCCTTCGTCAGCGCCTCGTTGGTCAGGATCAGGCGTCGCGGCAGCTGGCCGCGCTGGGCAAGGCGCTGGACGATGCGCTCGATGTCCGACGAATGTCCGAGCACCGGTACGTTGCGGATGCGGTGACCGATATGGGCCTGCTTTGTCGACAGCATGCCGACCGGCTTGAGCAGCTCCGATCCGTTGGTTTCCAGGGACCGTATGATGATCTCCGCCTCGTTGCCGGATCCTGCGATGAGCACGGGAATTGCCGCGCGACGGGATCGGTAGCCGCGCTTCAGCAAACGCTGGTCCCGGTAGACGCGGTAGAGCATGCGCGGGCCGCCGAGCAGGGCGGTCAGGATGAACCAGTCCGTGAAAACGATCGTGCGCGGGACGACGATCGCCCCGCGGGAGGCGAAATCCAGCACGACAAGGAACACGGTGACGGAGGTCACCGCCTTGACGATGTTGACCAGGTCGGGAATCGAGGCGAAGCGCCAGATGCCGGCATAAAGCCCGAACGCCCAATAGGCGATCGCAGCGAACGGAAGCACCGCCGCCAACAGGATGCCAATTTCGTCGGCTCTGTAGGTGAAGGCGTCCGGACCGAACCGGATGTAGTAGCCGATCACGATCGACGCCACCGTCATGACGAGGTCGTGGGTAAAGGCGGCCAACCGTTTCGGTGTCAGCGGGCTCGGGGCAAAACGCATACGATTCTGCGTGACTCGATAATGGGTTTAGGTAGTCCTTACACCCTCGGGTCGTGGCGTCCAACCGTCTTGTTGTAACGCCTTGTCCATGCCCGATCGGCCCGGACGTACAATCCCTGGTGGCGAAATGAGCCGATCGATCAATCCGACGATGCAGGAGTCGCTGCTTCGCGGCCACCGGCGCCGCGGGCGCCCGGATACTCCTCGCGAATATTGAAGAGGGCTACCAGCAGCATGAGGAGGCTGATCCACCAGGTTTGCCACGCGCCGTGGCTGACCATCGAGATCGCGAGAGTGGCAGCCGCCGCCCCGTAGGCATAGGGGCGCCGGGCGGCGGGCATCCGGCCGATGCCCAGTATGATGCCGATCATGGCGATCGCGGCGAGAAGGACGCCGATGGCCCCCAGTTCGACCCATATCTGCAGGATGGGATTGTGCGGGTGATGAACCGGACCGATCGTCCAGGTGACCCCTGGAAGTTCCCTCAGGCCGAAGTAGCGCGACGCCTCGAGGCCCCAGCCGAAAACGGGGTGCTCCAGGGCGGCGCGGGAAAATGCCTCCCAGATCTCGAGGCGCCGTTCCGTACTCATGTCGACCATGGTGTCGACCCCGGTCTCGATTGCGAGATCGGAAATCAGCTTGGCCGTCATGGGCATGGCCACGAACGCCGCTGCCGTTACGGCGACCACGCCGAACGCCGCGAGCCGGTTGCTGATGTAGGCAAGGGCGAGAACGAAAAGGCCCGCGGCGATGGCGAACAGCGAGGCGAGGCTGCTCGAGACGGCCACCGCACAGACGACCAGTGCGAGCACGCCGACCTTCTGGAGCGTCGCAAACCGGCCGGTAGTCACTGCCAGAGCGGGCCACATCAACAGGCTGACCGTCACGACCGAACGGTTCAGGTAGGCGGGATTGGCACCATAGAAATAGCTGCGCAAAACGCCGGACGTGCCCAGTTCCACGATCAGGATCGTTGCCGCCAGTGCGATTCCGAACGGTGCGGTATAGCGCAACCTGTCTTCGTCCAGCGGTGGCATCAGGCGCAGCAACACCACGACGATGACGAACGTGATCAGCATCTTGATCGCCTGATCCGCCGCGAACTCCGGTTCGATCGCCCAGAATGCCGAAGCGCCCGCGTACAGGATCAGGGCGAGAACGCTGAGCGCCCAGTAAGGCAAGGACGCCGGATTGAGCGCGAATTTCGTCCCCTCGCGGACGGACATGCCGCGTCCCTCGAAGCTGACGGCGAAGCCGTAGAGCATCGTGAACAGCAGCGCGAAGAGAAGCACCGTCGGCAGGGCGCGGCTGGAATAGATCACCACGACGGGCGCCGCGATGAGCAGCGTGAACAGGGCGGCATCGGAAAAAAAGCGCGCGCCCACCGCCGACACGAAGGTTTGAAACATCCGGCACAGGCCGTGCACATCCTGCACAAGGTGACGCCAGACAAGTCGCACGTTCAGGACGTTCCTTCGGGAATGCTGTTGGCCAGCAGGTCGACGACGGCGCTTATACGGCGGGCGACCGGGCGGGAAAAGTGTTGATCGGGCAGACGCGGGGCGGTTAGGTGCCCGACTGAGCCGAGGCGGCTTCCACAGCAAGGCATAGCAAAGCGTCACCGACGATGTCGATGAGAGATTCCATCAAGGTTCCCTTCTTTCGTCCTTCGATCGGCGATGAGGAGATCGAGGAGGTCGTCGCCACGCTGCGCGGCGGCTGGCTGACAACGGGGGATCGCGCGCGCCGGTTCGAAGATGGTTTTGCCGACTTTCTGGGCGGCAATGTGGAAGCGATCGCGGTGAATTCCGCCACAGCCGGCTTGCACCTGGCGCTGGAGGCGCTGGGCATTGGTCCCGGCGACGAGGTGATCGTGCCGGACCTGACGTTCACGGCAACCGCCGAGGTGGTGCGATACCTCGGCGCGGAGGTGAAACTGGTCGATGTCGACCCCGAAACGCTGTGCATGGATCCAGACAGGTTCGCCGACGCGATCAGCGGGCGAACCCGCGCGGTGATGCCGGTTCACTACGGTGGGCTGTCCTGCGACATGGACCGTCTCGGCCGGATCGCAGCGAGCAACGGCATCGAGATCGTCGAGGATGCGGCTCACGCGCTGCCGACGCGCTGGAATGGCAGGCTGATCGGGGCTCTCGGTACGGCCGCCGCGGTATTCAGCTTCTACGCCAACAAGACGATCACGACGGGGGAGGGCGGCATGCTCGTGACGTCCCGCCGCGAGATCGCGGAGCGCGCCCGCATCATGCGGTTGCACGGCATCGACCGGGATTCCTTCGACCGTTTCAGCCGCCCCGGGGCGGGCTGGCGCTACGACATCGTCGCGCCGGGCTTCAAGTACAACCTGTCGGACCTTGCCGCCGGTGTCGGTCTGCGGCAACTGCGGAAGGCGGACTTGTTTCGCGACCAGCGGGAGGCGGTCGCCGCGCGATATTTCGAAGCATTCTCGGACCTGCCGCTGCGGCTGCCGGCCCGCGGCGCCCAGGGGGGGCATGCCTGGCACCTGTTTGCGGTCCGGCTCGAGCCGGACGCACCCGTCGACCGCGATGGCTTCATCGCACTGCTGACGGAACGAGGGATCGGTTCGAGCGTCCACTATGCGCCACTGCACCAGATGACCTATTGGAAGGAACGCTACGGCTTGAAAGCTGAGGATTTTCCGGTCGCCGAGGACGCCTTCAGAAGTCTTGTTACCCTGCCTCTGTTCCCGGCCATGCGCGACGAAGAGATCGATGCCGTGACAGGCGCGGTGCGCGACATTCTGACCGCCGGACGGCAGGTTGCTGCCGGAGCCTGAGGTCGCCGTGGCAGACGCCGCCCCCCGTTTCGTCGTCGTCCTCGGTCCCGCGCGTTCCGGAACGACCTTGCTCAGGGACCTGATAGCCGCACATCCGGCCGTCGCCGGGGTGCCGTTCGACGTCAACCACATCTGGCGGACAGGCAACGAGGCGCATCCCGACGACGCCTTCCCCGCCGAGGCTGCAAGACCGGAACCGGCCCGCCGGATCCGGGAGCGCCTGACGGCGCTGGCAATGCGAAATGCCGGTTCGTCACCCGTGTCGGGCGCGCGATGGATCGCCGAAAAGACCGTGGGCAACGCCCTGCGCCCGGATTTCGTCGATCGGGTGCTGCCGGACGCTACCTACGTGCGCATCGTTCGCGATCCGCGGCACACGATCCCGTCCTCGATAGCGGCATGGAAGGCGCCGCAGGACCTCGGCTACCTCGCCCGCAAGGCGCGGTACTTCGATGCGCGCGACATCGGCTATATGGCCTGGTACGGGATGAACGCGGTGGCAGGCCGGCTTCGACACGGGCGCGGCGTCAAGGTTTGGGGCGCGCGCTACCCCGGCATTCAGGACGATCTTGCCCTGTACAGCCTGGAAACGGTGTGTGCGCGCCAGTGGCTTGCCGCCATCGGCTCGATCGACCGGTTTTTCGGTGCGTTGCCCGCGGATCGGGGGATATCGCTGCGCTACGAAGACCTCACGTCCGGTCCGGAGAGCCTGGCGCAGGTCTGGTCGTTTCTCGGCGTTGCGGATGACGCGCTGGCGCGGACGGTCTTCTCCGGGCGCGTAAGAGAAGCGACCGGGAGAACCTCTGCGCTTCCCGATGCGATCACCGGGGACACCCGGGCCGCCGTCGAGGCAAAGATGGCTGAACTCGGCTATGTTTGAGGCGTCATGCGCGGGGACCTGACGAAACGGCTGTTCGACATCGCGGCGAGCTTTGCGGGCATCGTCGTCCTGTCGCCGGTCATGGCCGCAATCGCCGTTGCTGTCCTGATCGATTCCGGACCGCCGGTATTCTTCTCGCAGGTGCGCATCGGCCGGGGAGGCGTGCCGTTCCGGATGCACAAGTTCCGTTCGATGCGTCCCGGGCCGGGGCTGCAGGTCACCGCCGGCGGCGATCCGCGCATTACCCGGGTCGGCGCCTTCCTGCGCCACTACAAGCTGGATGAACTGCCGCAGCTCTGGGATATCCTGCGCGGCAAGATGTCGTTGGTGGGACCGCGGCCCGAAGTGCCTGCGATGTTCGCCCGCTATCCGGCGGAAAGCCGCGAAAAGGTGGTTTCCGTGCGGCCGGGCATCACCGACCTGGCGACCCTGGAATACCGGCACGAGGAAGAGATTCTCGCCCGTGCCGAAGATCCCGAAAGAACGTATATCGAGGAGATCGTGCCAAGGAAGGTGGCGCTGTATCTGGAATACGTCGACCGGCGCAGCTTCCGGCTCGATCTTGCGATTATCCGGCGAACGATTAAGGCGCTGTACTCTGACTGACCGTGGCCGGCCTTCGCTTCTGGCAAGGCGCCTCAGTCGGCCACGAAAGTGTCTATAAGGCGCACCCATCGTTCGCGGATCGCCTCGCGTCCGAAATCGCGGGCAGCCAGCGCCTCCATGCGCTCCTTGATGCCGGCTTCTCCGGAGAACGTGTCGCGCGCCCTCCTGATCACATCGGCGACCGCCGACGCGTCGCCGAGGACGGCGATACCGGCATCGTTGCCGCGCAGGTAGTGGGCGAGATCGCTTTCGGCTTCGATCAGTGCGAGGACCGGCAGACCGGCGGCAAGGTAGGTCATGAGCTTGCTGGGGTAGGACACCCGGTACATGCCGGGAACCAGCGAAATGACGCCGAGATCGGCGGTTCGGGTAAGCTGGAACGCTTCATTCGACGGCAGGCGCTCGTTGAAGTGGACATGCTTGAGCCCCCGCTGGCGAACCGTTTCGCGCAGCGTCTCCTCCATCACGCCGGATCCGATGAATTCCAGCGAGATGCCCTCCGCAGGATCGATCAGCGCCATCGCCTCGACCAGCAGCTGGAGGTTCTGGAACCTGCCGATATTGCCCGAGAACACCAGGCGGAAATCGCTCGTTTCGAGCCGTTTGGGCGGAGAAGTGTCGGATTTCAGTTCCTGCTGGACGAAATTGTTGATGACGTGAAAGGCAACGGCGCCGTTGCCGCCACGATCCGCGACCGTGCGCATCATGTCCTCGGAGAGAACGACGACGGCCGACGCGCTGCGGCAGGTCCAGGAATCAATGGTAGCGAGGACGCCGATCAAGGCCCGCTTGAGCGCGCCTGGCGGACGCGGCGAAGCATGGCGCCAGACTTCCGGATAGACGTCCTGCATGTGGTAGAGCAGTCGCGCCCCGCATGCGCGTGCCGACACCATGGCATTGAAGCCGCTGTAGACGGGCGGCAGCGTGTTGGCCCAGACGAGATCGAAGCGGTGGCGCGCCGCATACGAGAAGGCCGAAACCTGGAAGAGCAGGGCGTTGACCGACCGCATGAACATGCCGCCCGTTTCGGCCGGCAGCGGCAGGCGTATGATACGGACGCCGCCCTTGAACTCGCGCTTCGGCAGGGCTGCGGACTTGCGGCCTTGATAGGACGGCTGAGCCGTAACCACGAAGACCCGGTGGCCGCGTGCGGCGAGGTGCTCGGCGATCGTCCTCAGCATCGATCCGAGCGGCGGGGTATCGGGCCAGTAGTGCCGGTAGATGATCAGGATCTTCAACGCCGCCCCCGGTCGCTGGTCAGGCGCCGCGCGGGTCGATGCCGACCCACCGATGCATCAGCCGCGCCGTGCCGAGCACGAGGCTTACAACCCGTGCGGAGGTGTCGGCGATCTCGTAGTCCGGCGGACAGGCCGGCCGCTCGCCGGCCGCAAACCTCCCGGTCTGCCAGGCGATCGCTTGGCAGACCGTCTCGGGATCGATGCCTGTCAGCAGCATCGCGCCGGCTTCCACGCCTTCCGGGCGTTCTGTGGCGTTGCGCAGCGACACTGCAGGAAACTGGAGAATGGCGGCCTCCTCGGCCAGGGTGCCGGAATCCGAGACGGTGCAGAAGGCGTTCTTCTGGAGCTTGACGTAGTCCAGCAGGCCGAAGGGGGGATGAAACCGCACGCCGTCGCCGACGACAGGATTTCCCGCTTCCTCCATGCGGCGCCGGAGACGCGGATGCGTGGAGACGAGCACGGGCCGGTCGAAGCGCTGCGACAGCCTTGTCAGCGTTTCGGCGACGAGCGAGAGATGTTCGGGATTGTCGACGGTCTCCTCGCGGTGGACGCTGGCGACGATGTAGGCGCGGGGCTGCAGTTCCATCCTGCCCAGCACGTCCGAGGCCTCGATGTCGTCGCGGTAATGCTCGAGCACCTCTCGCATCGGCGACCCGGTCAACGCGATGCGGCGGGGCGGCAAGCCCTCGGCCAGCAGGTTGCGCCGGGCGTGCTCGGTATAGACCAGGTTGAAATCGGCGATGTGGTCGATCATCCGCCGGTTGGTCTCCTCGGGAACGTTCCAGTCGAAGCAGCGGTTGCCCGCCTCCATATGGTAGACGGGAACGCGCATCCGCTTGGCCATGATCGCCGACAAGGCGGAATTGGTGTCGCCCAGCACCACCAGCGCCTCGGGTTTCTCCTCTTTCAGGACCCGTTCCGACCCGCTCAGGATGTTGCCGAGCTGGCCGCCCAGCGTGTCGGCCCTGACGCCGAGATGATGGTTCGGTGCACGCAGGCCGAGATCCTCGAAGAAGACGTCGGAAAGGGCGCGGTCATGGCTCTGGCCGGTGTGGACGAGGACGTGGTCGCAAGCCTCGTCAAGCCGCGCGATGACGCGCGACAGGCGGATGATCTCCGGCCGGGTGCCGAGGATGGTCATCACCTTCATGGCGTACCCGCCGCTTTCGTGCCGTGGTCGGCGTCCTCCGGCTCTACCGGCACCCTGTAGGTATCGGGCGCCTCGGGATCGTAGAGCTCGTTCGTCCAGAACATCGCGATCAGTTCGCCGGACCCGGTGTTGCGCAGGTTGTGGGTATGCATCGTCGGCATGTCGACATAGGCGGGCGCTTCGCCGCTCACCCTGAACCGGTTGACCTGCGAACCGCAGATCCGCCGCACGGCAACCTCCGCTTCGCCGGCCATGATGACGAAACGCTCCACCTTGCGGAAATGAAAATGTTCGCCGCGGACGAAACCGGGATGGGTGCTGGAATAGTGGATCTGGCCGCCGTTCCCCTCCCGTATGGCCTCGATCAACGTGCCGCGCTGGTCCGTGTGCATCGTGAAGGCGACGGGATAGTGCCGGGGAAACAGGTAGCTGCGGTAGGTGTTGAACAGATCGCGCTCGAACGGCTCGCGCAGATCCGGGATATAGTGGTCCCTGTAGTCGGCATCGATCGTCCGCAGCCGGTCGAGAAGCGCCGATACGGTGAGCCGCGTCCCTTCCGGTCGCCAGACTTCCGCACCTTGGTCCGCGAGAAGCGTGCCAATTCCCTGCGCGACCTCGTGCGCATGCAGGAACTCGATCTCGGCATCGACATCGATTCGGGGTTCGCCGCCGGACGCCAGTTGATGGCAGAAGGTGGACACCACCGAGTTGTGGAACGGACGCCCGCCCTCGCCAAAGACGTTGGGCAGGATCATGTCCGTGAACCGGGCGCCGGTCCTGGCCGCCCAGCGGGCCAGGATCTCACCTGCCGCGCGCTTCGAGCGGGCGTAGGGGGTGTCTCGCTCGACTTGCGTCGAGGAGGCGTGCAGGACGCGAGGAGCCAGTCCCTGACGCTCAAGAGCGCCGGCGAGCGTGCGGGCGAGCCGTACATTGGTCTCGTAGACCGTGTCTTCGTCGCCGCGGTTCATCGCCGCAAGATGAACGACCGCATCGCATCCCGACAGAATGCCTGCCAGCGTTGCCGTGTCGTCCCAGGCCGCCTTGGGAACCGGTACGACCAGGATCCCGGGCTGCACCGACAGCCACGCATGGGTGTGCCAGCCGATCAGCCCGTCCGCTCCGGTAACCGCGATCTTCCTCATGCGGGCGAAATGGACGGTCTGGACGGCGTGGAGTCAAGCCGCCGCGGCATCGATGGTGACCGCCTTCCGGCAGTGTGATATATGATTAGATGGCTAGGTAGTGTCATGATGCAGATCACGGATGCTGTAGCGGACGCGAAGCTGGCTGCGTGGCAGAAGGTCCTGAAGGAGGGCCACGCTGGCCACAAGGCACTGCGGCACGTCATGCGCTACGTGCCGGGTACGCCGCGCTGCAAGATTTGCCTCAATCCGTTCGGCGGATTTGGGGGACGCGTGTGCCGCACCTTGGGATTCAGACGTTCGAAGAAAAATCCGAACATATGCGAGCTCTGCTGCGAGAAGATGCCACTGGGCGGCGCGGAGATCGAAACCGCCATCCTGTTTGCCGACATCCGCGGGTCGACGGGGCTGGCCGAACGACTCGGCCCGGTGCGGTTCGCCGGAATGCTGAACCGCTTCTACGCAACGGCGACAGGGGTTCTCGTCCGTCATGACGCGACGATCGACAAGCTGATCGGCGACGAAGTGATGGCCTTCTTCATTCCGGGGTTTGCAGGCCCTGACTTCAAGAGCGCCGCGGTTTTCGCTGCCCGGGACATCATGCGCGAACTTGGATATGGCGCCGCCGCCGAGCCGTGGCTGCCGGTCGGGATCGGCATAGAAGTCGGCACGGCGTTCGTCGGCAATGTCGGGCGCGAGGATTACTACGACTTCACAGCTCTCGGCGACCCGGTGAACGTCGCTGCACGGATCCAGGCCGCGGCCGCGCCCGGCGAGATTCTGGTCGGCGAAAAGGCTTTCCTCGCCGTGGCGGACCGCTTTCCACATTCCGAGGTCCGGTGGCTGGACGTGGCGGGCAGGAGCGAACCAGTCGCGGTGCATTCTATCCGGCTCGCACCGGACAGTCAGCCAATCAACGTGGTTCAAGACGCGCAGCGCATGGACTAGCCTGCCGCAGAGCCTTCGCGGGCCCGTCTGGCTTCATAGGCCTTCAGGTGAACGTTGACGATCCGCAGCAGGGGGTAGTCCTCGGGGTCGCCGCCGCGGCGCAGGAGGTCTCCGATGATGGGCTCGGCCTCGATCGGTCCGCCGCGTTCCACATCCCGCAGCATCGACGCCATCAGCGGCGAGCCTGCCTCGGTGAACATCTTGCGGGCCCGCTCGATCGATTCCTCCGACGGCGGGAACCCGGAGCGCGTGGCGATCGTCCTGCATTCCTCGAGCAGCGCGATCGTCAGGTAGTTGCCGCCAGCGGCGGCGATGTCGCCCGCTGCGGCGCGCATCAGGCATGTGATTCCGGCGGCATTGGCGATGAACACCCATTTCTCCCACATGCCCTGCAGGATCTCGGTGCTGAGCTTGACGTCGAATCCGCCCAGTCCCAGCTCCGCCGCGACGGCTTCGGTGCGATAGGAGACGCTGCCGTCGCGCTCGCCGAAAGCCAGGAAATGCAGGTCGTTGTGGTGAATGATGTGACCGTCCTGGGCGAGCGAGGTTGAGATGACGCACAGCCCGCCTAGGACCGGCTTCTCACCAAATCGCTCGACCAGTCGGTCGATATGCGCCATGCCGTTCAGGAGCGGCAGGATCGACGTCTCGGGGCCGACGGCGGGGGCGATCGCCTCGATCGCGCCGTCCAGATCGTACGCCTTGCAGCTCAGGATGATGAGGTCGAAGCTGTCCCTGATCCCGTCGGCCGTGACGGTGGGCGGATTGGGCAGATCGAGGTCGCCCAGTTGGCTCCTGACGACCACGCCGCCCTGCGCCAGCAGTTCGGCTCTGCGCGGACGCACCAGAAACGTCACGTCGCGCCCGGCCGCGAGCAGCCGCCCTCCGAAGTACCCCCCGATCGCACCGGCCCCGACAACCAGAATTCGCATAACCTGCTCCCTGTCTTATTCGCGGCGGCACCTTAAACGTTGAGGTGGCTCCGGCAATGGCAATTCGCGGAAGATGACGCTCCCGCCGCCCGAATTGCACGGCAGCCCCGCCTGTGGCACATGATCCGGCAGCACAGGCAGGCACATGCAAGACAAGACCATCCTGATTACCGGCGGCACCGGATCCTTCGGCAGCGTCATGGTGCAGCACGCGCTTCGGCGCGGGGCGCGCGAGATCCGCATCCTGTCTCGCGACGAGGAGAAGCAGGACACCATGCGCAATCGCCTGCGCGAGGCGCGGCTGTCGTTCTATATCGGCGACGTCCGCGACATCGGCAGCGTCGACAGGGCGATGGCCGGCGTCGACCTGGTGTTCCACGCCGCCGCCCTGAAGCAGGTCCCGTCCTGCGAGTTCTTCCCCATGGAAGCCGTGCGCACGAATGTCATGGGGTCATCGAACGTGATCGACTCGGCGATCGCGAACGGCATCGAACGGGTCGTCTGTCTGTCGACCGACAAGGCGGTGCTGCCGATCAACGCGATGGGCATGTCCAAGGCGCTGATGGAGAAGCTGGTCCAGGCGGCTTCCCGCCGTCGCAACGGTACGGGAACGATCGTTGCCTGCGTGCGCTACGGGAATGTCATGTATTCGCGCGGATCGGTTATCCCGCTGTTCGTCGAGCAGATCCGCTCGGGCGGTCCGGTCACCGTCACCAATCCCGAGATGACCCGGTTCCTGCTGCCGTTGAGCGATTCGGTGGCGCTGGTCGAACATGCGCTGACCCACGCCGAACCCGGCGACGTCTTCATCAAGAAGGCGCCGGCCTGCACCATTCTGACGCTTGCCCAGGCGCTGAACGCGTTGCTTGGCGCCGACGCCGAGATCCGCACCATCGGCGTACGCCACGGCGAGAAGCTCTACGAGACGCTTGCGACTGCCGATGAACTGGCAAGTGCCGACGACCAGGATGCTTACTGGCGGATCCGGATGGACGGGCGCGATCTCGACTACGCTTCGTACTTCTCCGAAGGCGATCCGCGCGTGGCCAGGCTCGTCGACTACACCTCGCACAATACCGAGCGGCTCGACATCAACGGTACGATGGCGCTGCTGAAGGCGCTGCCGGAGTTCCGGGCGGCGGTCGGCGGATAACCTCCGCCAAACCTGTGGCGAACACTACTCGGCAGCCTCGGCTGGTTGAGCGGCAGGTTCTATCCGCGCGGCGCAGAACTTGAATTCGGGAATCTTGCCGAACGGATCGAGCTGCGGATTGGTCAGGATATTGGCGGCCGCCTCCTCGAAGCAGAAGGGGATGAACAGCATCCCCTCCGGGACATTGCGGTCGCGCCGCGCCTTCAGTGCGATCTCGCCGCGACGCGTGGCGACCCTGACCATGTCGCCTGCCTCGACGCCGAGGGTACGCAGCTGGCGGGGATGCATGGCGACGGTCGGTTCCGGCTCGATGTCCTCGAGAACGGAGGCCCGCCGGGTCATCGCGCCGGTATGCCAATGCTCCAGCAGGCGCCCCGTGGTCAGGACCATCGGATAGGCAGCGTCGGGCAATTCATCAGGCGGCAGCAAGTCCGTCGGCACGATCCTCGCGCGGCCATCCTCGGTCGGGAACGACTCGGCGAACAGGATCTCGTTGCCGGGCCGGTCCGGCGCATCGCAGGGATAGGTGACGCTGCGCTCGCGCACGACGCGGTCCCAGGTGATGTTCTTCAGAGACGGCATCACCTGCGCCATCTCCGTGAAGACTTCGGCGGGCGACTGGTAGGTCCAGTCTAGGTCCATCCGCGTGGCGATCTCCTGGACGGTCTGCCAGTCGGGACGCGCCTGGCCGGGCGGTGCGACCACCGGCTCGCCGATCTGGACCTGCCGGTTGGTGTTGGTGAACGTGCCCCACTTCTCGTAGTAGCTCGTCGCCGGCAGGATCACGTCTGCGTAGTAGGCCGTCTCGGTCAGGAATATGTCCTGCACGACGAGGTGGTCGAGACGTGCCAGCGCCTCGCGGGCGTGGTGCTGGTCGGGATCCGACATCGCCGGGTTCTCGCCGAGCACGTACATCGCCTTGATCTGTCCCTCGTGGATGGCGTTGATGATCTCCACCACGGTCAGGCCCGCCTTGGGATCCAGGTCCGTGCCCCAGAAGTCCTCGAACAGGTCGCGGATCTCCTGCTTGGCGACAGACTGGTAGTCCGGATAGACCATCGGGATCAGCCCGGCGTCGGAGGCGCCCTGCACGTTGTTCTGGCCGCGCAGCGGATGCAGTCCAGTGCCGGGCCGGCCGACCTGTCCGGTGATCAGCGCGAGCTGGATCAGGCAGCGGGCGTTGTCGGTGCCATGGACGTGCTGGGAGATACCCATTCCCCAGAAGATGATGGACGCCTCGGAGCGCGCGTAGTCCCGGGCGACCTCCCGGATCACGTCGGCCGGAACGCCGCAGACCGCTTCCATCTCTTCCGGCGAGAACTGCCGGACCTTCTCGACCAGTTCCTCGAAGCCGTGCGTGCGCGCGGCGACGTACTGCCGGTCGTAGAGCTGCTCCTCGATGATCGTGTGGATCATGGCGTTGAGCAGGGCGACGTCCGATCCCGGCTTGAACTGGAGGTGACGGGTGGCGTGCCGTGACAGCATCTGCCTGCGCGGGTCGACGACGTAGAGCCGCTTGCCCCGCTTGACGGCATTCTTGATGAAGGTCGCGGCGACCGGGTGGTTCTCGGTCGGATTGGCGCCGATGACGATGATAACCTCGGCGTCCTTGGCGGCATTGAAGGGCGCGGTGACGGCGCCGGTGCCGATCGCTTCCATCAAGGCTGCCACCGACGAGGCGTGGCAGAGCCGGGTGCAGTGATCGACGTTGTTGGTGCCGAAGCCGGCGCGCACCAGCTTCTGGAACAGGTAGGCCTCCTCGTTGGAGCACTTGGCCGAGCCGAAGCCGGCCAGCGCTTGCGAGCCGTCACGCTTCAGGACCTCGTTCAGGCCGCCGGCCGCGCGGTCGAGCGCCTCTTCCCAGGTCGCTTCGCGGAAATGGGTGTACGGGTTGGCGGGATCGAGCTTCGCATGCGGTTCCTTCGGGGCGTCGTCGCGCCGGATCAGCGGCACCGTCAGTCGTTCGGGGCTCGACTGGTAGTCGAAGCCGAAGCGGCCCTTGACGCAGAGCCGGTTCTGGTTGGCCGGGCCGTCGGCGCCATCGGCATAGAGGATCTCGCCGTCGGCGACGTGATAGTCGATCTGGCAGCCGACGCCGCAGAACGGGCAGCCGGACTGGATCGTCTGCTGCTCGAACTCTACCCGAACACCGTCCTCGTTCAGCAGCCGGGCCTCCATCAGGGCCCCTGTCGGGCAGGTCTGCACGCACTCTCCGCACGCAACGCAGGTCGAGCGGCCCATCGGGTCGTCAAAGTCGAAGGTGATCTTGGCGGTGTGTCCTCGGCCCGACATGCCGATGACGTCGTTGACCTGCACCTCGCGGCAGGCGCGCACACACAGGTTGCAGTGAATGCAGGCGTCGAGATTGACCCGCATCGCCGGATGGCTCGGATCCGGTGCCGGGACTTCGGCGAAACTATGTGCGGGAAGGCGGCTTTCCGAAACGCCCATCCTGTCGGCCCAGGCCCACAGCTTCGAGGTCGGATCGTGGGCGTCGGTCTTCGCCGGCTGGTCCGCGACCAGCATTTCCATGACCATCGCGCGCGCCTTGGCGGCGCGGTTCGATGCCGAGTGGACGACCATTCCCTCTGCCGGCTTCCTGATGCAGGACGCGGCGAGGACGCGCTCGCCCTCGATCTCGACCATGCAGGCGCGGCAATTGCCGTCGGCCCGGTAACCGGGCTCGGGGGAGTAGCACAGGTGCGGGATGTCGGTGCCGCAGCGCTGGGCCACTTGCCAGATCGATTCTTCGGGCGAGGCGCCGACCTCCCGGCCGTCCAGCGTGAAACGGATGGTGTCGCTCATGCCGTCGTCTCCTCGCCGAAGAATTTCCGGACCGATCTGATCGGGTTGGGCGCGGCCTGCCCGAGGCCGCAGATGGAGGCGTCCGCCATGGCCTGGCACAAGTCCTCCAGCAGCGGGTCGTCGAAGCGGCCGGATTCCATCAGCTTGACCGCCTTTTCGCAGCCGATCCGGCAGGGCGTACACTGGCCGCAGCTTTCGTCCTCGAAGAACTTCAGCAGGTTGATGGCCGCGTCCCTGACGTCGTCCTTGTCGGACAGGATCACCACTGCGTGGCTGCCGACGAAGCAGCCGTACTTTTCAAGTGTCCCGAAATCGAGTGGCAGGTCGCCCATGGCGGCCGGCAGGATGCCGCCGGAGGCGCCGCCGGGCAGGTAGGCTGCAAACCGGTGGCCGTCCTCCATGCCGCCGCAGTACCCGTCGATGAGCTCGCGCACCGATATGCCGGATGGCGCGAGCTTGACGCCGGGATCGTTCACCCGCCCCGACACCGAATAGGACCGCGGGCCCTTATGGCCCGGCTTGCCCTGCGAAGCGAACCATTCCGCGCCGTTCTTCAGGATCGCCGGTATCCAGTAAAGCGTCTCGACGTTGTGCTCCAGCGTCGGCCGACCGAACACGCCGACGCTGGCAACGTAGGGCGGGCGGTGACGGGGCAGCCCGCGCTTGCCTTCCACCGATTCCATCAGCGCGGATTCCTCGCCGCAGATATAGGCGCCCGCGCCACGTCGCATCTCGATATAGCCGGGAGCGGCCAGGCCGCCGTCCTCCAGCGCGGCGATCTCCCGCGTCAGGATCTTGTGGGCGGCGGGGTATTCGTCGCGGAGATACAGGTAGATGTGATCGGCCTCGACGGCATGGGCGGCAATCAGCATTCCCTCCAGGAACTGGTGCGGACGGCTTTCCATGTAGTAGCGGTCCTTGAAGGTTCCCGGCTCGCCTTCATCGGCGTTGACGCACATCAGGCGGGGTTTCGCGCCTGACCTCACGAATTCCCATTTGCGCGCGGCGGGAAAACCGGCGCCGCCAAGCCCGCGCAGGCCGGCTTCGGCGACCATCCTAGCGATGTCGTCGTATGCCAGTTCGCCCGATCGAAAGCGCTGCAGTTCGGCGTAGCCGCCCTCGGCGCGATAGGACTCGAGCGACTGATAGTCGGGCACCTGCGCATGAAAGTCGCCGGCCACGATGACCGCGGCGGTGCGTTCCGGCGTCGCGCGGTCGACGAAGCGATGGCCGACCTCGCAGACCGGCGCGGTGTCGCAGCGGCCCATGCAGGGCGCGCGGACGACACGGATAGCCGCGGGATCGATCTCGCTTTCAAGCGCCCGTTTCAGACTGTCTGCGCCCTTCATCGCGCATGGCAGCGAATCGCAGACTCTGATCGTCAGGGGCGGGGGTGGCGCCTCTCCTTCCTTCACGATGTCGAAATGGGCGTAGAAGGTGGCGACCTCGTACACTTCCGCCTGCGACAAGCGCATTTCCTCGGCGAGGGCCATCAGGTGGCGGGCATGAAGGCAGCCGTACTCGTCCTGGATCAGGTGCAGGAACTCGATCAGCAGGTCGCGCCGTCTGGGCCGATCGCCGAGCAGCGTCCGGACCTGGTCGTGAGCGACGGGGTCGAGGTCGCGACCCTTCGGCCCATAGCCGCGCCGCCTCTTGCCGCCGCCCTCGCCACCGCCAGGCATCGTCCGGTCCTTGGGAAGGGTCGCCTGATCGTTCATCGTTGCCTGACCTGCGTTCGCGTCATTCGATGTCGTACAGCCAGATCGCCGCATCGCTGCGACGTCCGTTCGCCGGCCTCGCCCAATCGAAACTAGGATTGCCCGGGTTCATTATCCAGTCCGCTGCGGCCCGGGCGACTGAGGCACCACCTTACCCTACCGGCTTCGATCATAGGCCGGCGCCACCAAATGCGACACAGGGGTTCGTTTCAGCGGACATCGCATGCGGGATGTTCTGCCGACGGCGGCAGTCCCGGTGACGTGCACAAAAGAATCGCGCGGCCTGACGCCGCGCGATCAAACTGCCATGTGAGCGCAGGAGCGCCGGACAGGAAGCCCGGACCGTCAGTTGCAGCCGAGCCGACGCATGGCCCGCGGAAGGTTCACCCTGCGGCGCGTGTAGTTGACGTCGGTGATTTTCTTTCCGGTCTTCTCCAGCGCCTTTTCGATCGCGGCGACCGACTTGCCGCCGCATTTGTCGGCTGAGCGGATGGCCGCGAAGACACCGGCCACATGCGGTGCCGCCATCGAAGTGCCCTGCAGACCCTTGAACTTGTTGCCGGGCACCGACGAAAGGATCGTCGACACGTAGGGCGTGTCCACCGGATAGAAAGCGTCGCCGCCCGGGGCCAGAACGTCGACCATCCTGCCCATGTTGGAGTAGTAGGCGGTCCGTTCCTCCTGGCCGAAGGTCCACTTCGTCGTGGCGCCGACGGTTATCGCGTTGGACACGCAGGCCGGCATTGCGACACCGTCGGTGAAGCCGTCGTTGCCGGAGGCGATGACGACCGCGACATCCGCTCTGCGGAACCTTCTGATCATGACCTTCATGACCCGGCCGAGGGGATCCTGGTCGCAATTGGTCGTGAAGGGTCCCCCGCCGCCAAGGCTCATGTTGATGGATGTCAGGGGCGTTTCGAACTTGTTCCGGTTCCTGTAAAGCCAGTCGAGCGCAACGAAAATATCCGAGAACGACGTGTCGATGGCGTCGTTGCCGTCATCGTCCTTGGTTTTCTTGAAAACCTGGACCGCGACGATGTTTGCGTCGAAGGCCACGCCCTCGAGCGGTTCGCCGTCCTTCGGGTTGGTGTTGTACCCTGCCGCGATGCCGGCCACGTGCGTGCCGTGTACGCATCCGGCGGCGAACTTCGTCGGACAGTTCTTGCCGGAATTGCCGCCCGTCTGCCGGGTGGTGCCGTTCGGGCAGAAGGAGGCCGCGGGGTTTCCTGCTCCCGAGAAGCAGGCCTGGCCGATGATCCGGGAATCGTCGAGGAACTTGTGGTTCAGGTTGACGCCCGTATCCACGATTGCGACGGTTTCGCCGTCGCCGGTCGCCCGATAGGGGGCCTTCCAGGCCGCAGGCATTCCGATGATCTTGGTGGACTGGGTGAGAAAGGCGTCCAGTTCCATGTCGAGGGCGACGTTCTCGACCCGCGGGTCCGACTGCAACCGGCGCAGTTCGGCTTCGTCGACGTTGACTGCGAACGCCGGGACAACGGTCAGGCGGCTCAATCCATATGGGTTGGAACCGGATTCCATTGCACTGGCGGTCGTATCGAAGACCGATTCGATGACCGCGTCCTGCAGAGCCCGGATTTCCCTCGGGCTCAGATTCCCTCCGCTTTCGGCGGGGTCCTCCAATGTGACGATGACGCGGACGCGGCGCTGGGTCTGCAGCGCCTCGGACGGCGTCTGCACCGCCGTCGCGGTTGCCGGGGGATTGCCTTCGCGGACCTCGACCTGCGCCTGGGCAGCAAGCGGAAGGCCGAGTGATGCAGCTACCGCTGCCATGACAATGTAGTTTCGCATTGACCATTCCTTTGCGGGATAAAACCCGAGTTGACGCTGCGAAAATACATCCCGGCAACGTGTTGCCAATTGAAAATATTGCCGAAAATGGGGCGGCTGCTATTCCTTTTCGGCCGCCCCCAGGCGGGCGGACATGAAGATGGCTGATAGCGCTCGGGCCGGACGAAGGGGGCGGGCCTAGAACAGGCCCTCCACGTTGCCGGCACCGTCGAGCCGAATCGTATTGGCTGCCGGTATCCGTGGCAGGCCAGGCATCGTCATGATCTCGCCGGTGATCACCACCAGGAACTCCGCGCCCGCAGACAGCCTGACCTCGCGGATAGGCACGACGTGGCCGCTCGGTGCGCCCTTCAGGCTGGGGTCGGTGGAGAAGGAATACTGGGTCTTTGCCATGCAGATGGGAAACCTGCCGTAGCCCTGCTCGTCGAGCTGCCGGAACTGGTCGCGCACCGACTTGTCGGCGACGATGTCCTCGGCGCCGTAGATCGAACGCGCCACGGTCCGCACCTTCTCCCAGGGCGACAGGTCGTCGTCGTACAGCGGACGGAACTGGGACTTCCCCGATTCGGCGAGCGCGACGACTTTCCGCGCCAATTCCTCGGTACCGGCGCTGCCGTTCGCCCAGTGGGTGCAACTCACCGCTTCCACCCCGAGGTCCGAGCAATAGGCCTGGACGGCGTCGACTTCGGCCTGCGTGTCCGACGTGAAGCCGTTGATGGCGACGACGGCCGGCACGCCGAACTGGCCGACATTGCGGATATGGCGGCCGAGATTGGCCAGGCCCTTCTTGACCGCCTCGACGTTTTCCTTCCCGAGATCCTCCTTGGCGACGCCGCCGTGCATCTTGAGAGCGCGGATCGTGGCGACGATGACGGCGGCAGCGGGCTTCAGCCCCGCCTTCCGGCACTTGATGTCGAAGAACTTTTCGGCACCGAGGTCGGCACCGAAGCCCGCCTCCGTCACCACGTAGTCGGCGAGCTTCAGCGCGGTGCGGGTGGCGAGAACCGTATTGCAGCCGTGCGCGATGTTGGCGAAGGGACCGCCGTGGACGAAGGCGGGATTGTTCTCCAGGGTCTGGACAAGGTTCGGCATCAGCGCATCCTTGAGCAGCACCGTCATCGCGCCGGCCGCCTCGATTTCCTTGGCGGTCACGGGTTTGCGCTCGCGGGTGTAGCCGACGACGATGTTGCCGAGGCGGCGCTCCAGGTCCTTCAGGTCCATCGCCAGGCAGAGGATGGCCATGACCTCCGAGGCGACCGTGATGTCGAAGCCCCCTTCGCGCGGGAAGCCGTTGGCGACGCCGCCGAGCGAGCAGACGATCTCGCGCAGCGCCCGGTCGTTCATGTCGATGACGCGGCGCCAGGCGACGCGGCGCACGTCGATTCCCAGGGAATTGCCCCAGTAGATGTGATTGTCGACGAGGGCGGCGAGCAGGTTGTTGGCCGATGTGATCGCGTGGAAGTCGCCGGTGAAGTGGAGGTTTATGTCCTCCATCGGCACCACCTGTGCCATGCCGCCGCCGGCCGCGCCGCCCTTCATGCCGAAGCAGGGGCCGAGCGAAGGCTCGCGCAGGCAGATCATCGCCTTCTTGCCGATCCGGTTCAGCCCGTCGCCGAGGCCCACGGTGGTCGTGGTCTTGCCTTCTCCCGCCGGCGTCGGCGTCATGGCGGTGACGAGGACGAGGTTCCCGTCCGGCTGGTCCGCCAGCGAATTGATGTAGTCCAGCGAGATCTTGGCCTTGTAGGGCCCGTACTGAAGGACCGAGTCGCTCGGCACGCCGAGCTTGCCGGCGACGTCGATAACCGTGTCCATCCTTGCTTCGCGAGCAATTTCGATATCGGACTTCATTGCTGTTCCCCTGGACTGTAGGCCACCATCGCCGGTGCGACCGCTTAACCGATTTCCGGCGTGAGCGCCATCGAACGGACGCTACGGCCGGCGGGGGATTAGTACCAAGTCCGGGCCTTCGGGCGGGCGCGGAAGCGACGTCCAAGACCTCAAATGCGCCAGCCGCGGCGTGCCGCCGAAATCCGCCCGGCGAAAGTGCCCCGGCTGCCGGGCCCGGATCGGTATGGGCCGTTCGCGCGGAGCGATTGCGTCCGGCGGGCAAGTCTGGTAGCCCCCGGAACCGAGCCGCCCACGCCACCTGCCCGCCGAACCACCATGCCCCATCGCATTGCAGTCGTTGGTACCGGTTACGTGGGTCTCGTCTGCGGCGCGTGCTTTGCCCGGCTCGGCCATTCCGTAGTGTGCGTGGACCGGGATGCCGGGAAGATCGCCTCCATCGAGGCCGGCGAGATTCCGATCTTCGAGCCGGGACTGGAAGATCTCGTCACCGCCGAACGCGCGGCAGGCAGGCTGACATTCACGACGGATACCGCGGCTGCGGTGCGTGCTTCGGAAGCCGTTTTCATCGCGGTGGGGACGCCACCCGAGCCGAAGACCGGCAATCCCGATCTGACCGCCGTCATGGCGGTTGCCGACGCGGTCCTCGATGCTGTCGACGGCTTCACCGTCCTGGTCACCAAATCGACCGTTCCGGTCGGCACGGCGCGGCGACTGGAAGCGCGGATACTGGAACGTCAGGGGATCGACGTCGCGGTCACGTCGAACCCGGAATTCCTCCGGGAAGGCAACGCGGTCCACGATTTTCTTGAAGCCGAGCGCATCGTCGTCGGCTCCAGGGATCGGCGTGCGGCCGACCTGATGGAGAGCCTGTACCGGCCGCTGATCGACCGGGGTTCGGTCTTGATGGTGACCACCCCTGAAACCTCCGAACTCGTCAAGCATGCTTCGAACGCGTTCCTGTCGACCAAGATCGCCTTCATCAACGAAATGGCGCGGCTGTGCGAGAAGGTCGGCGCGGACGTGGAGATGGTGGCCCACGGCATGGGGCTCGATGCCCGGATCGGCCCGCGCTTCCTGAAGCCCGGCCCCGGATACGGCGGTTCGTGCTTTCCCAAGGATGCCCTTGCGCTTGCCAACGCCGCCCGGGACGCGGGATCGCCGCTATCGATCGTCGAGACGGTGCTGTCCTCCAACAACTGGCACAAGCACGCGATGGTCACCAAGATCGCCGATGCTGTCGGCGGGCTCGACGGCAGGCGGATCGGCGTGCTGGGAATCGCCTTCAAGAGCGGGACCGACGATGTCCGCGAGGCCCCGGCGCTGACCATAATCTCAGAACTCGTCAAGGGCGGCGCCAGGGTGACCGCGTTCGACCCGCAGGCAATGGAAAACGCCAGGCCGCTCCTCAACGGGATCGGCTATGCAGAGCAGGCCGCCGAGGTGGCGGAAGGCGCCGATGCCGTTGTAATCCTTACCGAATGGCCCGAGTTCAGGGATCTCGATTTCGCCGCCATGCGGGCGCGGATGCGCCGCCCCGTGCTGATCGACCTGCGCAATCTGGTCGAACCGGACCGCGCCGAAGCGGCGGGCCTGGCACTGCATCCGCTGGGCAAGGCGGCGCGGATCTAGCTCGCCGCGATCATCGCAAGCGTGTCGCGGAAAAGTCGCCGCTTGGGGTCGGCGAGATCCAGGATGATGTCGAAGTGGTTCCGGTCGCCGATTTCGTAGGCGGTGCAGGGGAATCCGCGGGACTTCCAGGCCTCCGCGTAGTCGCGGCTCTGGCGCTTGAACTCCGCCGTCTCGTTGCCGCCCCATACCGCGATCAGCGGGCAGCCTACGGCAGAACCGGGTGCGGGGAGGTGGCGGATCGGGCTGTTGCGGGCGGCATCCGCGGGGCTCAGGCGCAGCCACTCGTTGGGCGTCGTCAGGCGGACGGGCTCCAGGTCGTAGAGCCCGCTGGCCGACACCGCTCCCTTGACGATGTCTTCCGTCACGCCGTCAAGCTCGTGCCATCCCGGTGTCGTCAGCATGCCGACGAGGTGTCCTCCCGCCGACGAACCTGCGACATGGATGCGCTGCGGGTCGATGCCGAATTCGCGGCCGTTCGCCCACAGCCATGTCACCGCCGAGCGGCACTGGCGGACGATCTCGTCGAGGCTCGCCTCCGGCGCCAGCGCGTAGTCGACGGCGGCAACGGCGATACCCTCGTCGGTGAACGCTTTCGCCATGAAGGCTGAGTCGTCCTTGGACAGCAGCCGCCAGTAGCCGCCGTGGATGAACACCAGGACCGGTGCTCCCGGTCCGGCCGGGAAGATATCCATCGCCTCGGCCTCGGACGGCCCGTAGGAGACGTCGAGATGGCAGGGCAGGGTCGCGCGCATCTCGGCCGAAAGCGACGCATAGCGCTGCAGGAACGGTTCGATCGAGGGGACGGTGGCCCGGGCATCGTATTCGCGTGCGAGCGTATCGGCGTCCATGCCCCGGTAGACCGCGTCCGGCATCTCACACTCCCAGATAACGATGGGCGATGTCGGGATCGGCATCGAGGGCGGCGGAATCGCCGCTCCAGACCACCACGCCCTTTTCCATGATGAAGTGCCGGTCGGCGATCCGCTTCAGCGCCGACAGATTCTTGTCGATCAGCAGGATCGACTGGCCGGCGGCCTTCAGCCGCGCGATGACGCCCCAGATCTCCTCGCGGATCAGCGGGGCGAGCCCTTCCGTCGCCTCGTCGAGCACGATCAGCTTGGGATTGGTCATCAGGGCGCGGCCGATGGCGAGCATCTGCTGCTCGCCGCCCGACAGCGACCGTCCGAGCTGGCCGTGCCGTTCTCCCAGGCGCGGGAACAGTTCGTAGATGCGATCCAGGGTCCACGGCGTTCCCGAGCCCGAGCGATTGGCCGACGTCGCCAGCAGATTCTCCCGCACGGTCAGCGTCGGGAAGATCTGACGCCCTTCCGGGACGAGACCGATTCCGAGCCGGCCGATCCGGTGCGGCGCGAGGCCGGCGACGTCCCGACCCTCGAAGGTGATCCGGCCGGCTCTGGGCGGCGTCAGGCCGAGCAAGGAGCGCACGGTGGTGGTCTTGCCCATGCCGTTGCGGCCCATCAGGGTGGCGACCTGGCCGGCCTCCACCGACAGGTCGACCCCGAACAGCACCTGGCTGCGGCCGTAGAAGGTCTCGACGCCGCTGAGGGTCAGCATGGGCGGACGTCTCGTGAGCGGCACCGAACGCGGGCATCGAGCCCGCCTCCGGCGCTTGCCCCCACCCCGACCCTCCCCCACAAGGGGGGAGGGGGCGGGTACGGAATGGCTTTCCACTTAGCACGCCCCCGTGCAGACGGCGAACTCGGTCGCAGCGACAGGCCGGCAAGCGAGCCGCACACACTCCCTCCCCCCTTGTGGGGGAGGGGCGGGGTGGGGGGTAACGCCTGGCCGGTCCTCGAGGGGCCGGCTGGGCGTCTTGCTGCGGAGGTAAGGGCAGACGCCGTCACGCCGGCTCCTCCTCGCCGAGATAGGCTTCGCGCACGGCCGGGTTCTCGCGGATTTCGGCTGGCGTGCCCGTGGCGATGGCGCTGCCGTAGACCAGTACGGTGATCCGGTCGGCGAGCGCGAAGACGGCGTCCATGTCGTGCTCGATCAGCAGCATCGTGACCTCGCCGCGCAGCCCTCTCAGCACGTCGACCACGAAGGCGCTCTCGTCGGGCCCCATGCCGGCCATCGGCTCGTCTAGCAGCAGCAGGCGGGGCTTCAGCACCAGCGCCATGGCAAGTTCGAGCCTGCGCTGCTGGCCGTGCGAGAGCGCGTGGGCCGGCCTGTCCGCCTCCGCCTTCATGCCGACGGCGGCGAGCGCCTCGCCTGCGATGCGGTTCAGGACCCGATCGCGGCGGACGGGCGCGAAGAAATGGAAGCTGTGGCCGGTGCGCGACTGGGCCGACAGCGCGACGTTCTCCAGGACGGTGAAGTCCGGGAAGATCGAGGTGATCTGGAACGATCGCACGAGGCCCAGGTGCGGCCGCTCGTGGACCGGCAGGGTGGTGATGTCGTGCCCGTCGAACAGGACCCGGCCGTGGTCGGGCTTCAGTTCGCCCGAAAGCTGGTTGACCAGCGTCGTCTTGCCGGCCCCGTTCGGACCTATCAGCGCATGGATCTCGCCGTCGGCGACCTCCAGCGTCAGGTCGTCGGTCGCCTTCAGCGCGCCGAACGACTTGGCGAGCGCCTCGACTCTGAGCAAGGGGTCAGCCATCGCCGTTCTCCTTCCGGAACAGGACGCCGTAGAGCCCGCGCCGGGCGAACAGGACGATCAGGATCAGCATCGGGCCGAAGACGACGCGCCAGTGGTCCTTGAGCAGGTCCATGGACAGGTCGCCGAAGATGACGGGCAGGTATTCCTCCAGCAGCAGGAAGGCCGCGGAGCCGAGGATCGGGCCGGTCAGGGTGCCGATGCCGCCGAGGATCACCATGATCAGGATGTCGCCCGACTTGGTCCAGTGCAGCATGTCGGGGCTGACGAACTTGGTGTGGTTCGCCAGCAATACGCCGGCCAGTCCCGCCCCTGCGCCGGCGATGACGAAGGCGGCGAGCTTGTAGCGGTAGACGGGATATCCGAGCGCCGCCATCCGGCGCTCGTTCTGGCGGATGCCCTGCAGCACCCGGCCGAAGCGCGATGCGACGATCGCCCGGCACAGCAGGAAGAAGCCGACGAGGAAGGCGAGGCACACGTAGTAGAAGACCGTATCGTTCTCGAGGTCGATGAACGGCATCTCGCTGCGGCCGGCGAACATGAACAGGCCGTCGTCGCCGCCGTAGCGCTGCAGCGAGACGAACAGGAAGAACAGCATCTGGGCGAAGGCCAGCGTGATCATGATGAAGTAGATGCCGCTGGTCCTCAGGCAGAGCGCACCGAGCAGCAGCGCCGCGACCGCCGAGACGGCGACCCCGAGCGGCCAGACGACCGGCGCGTATTCGGTCCCGGGCAGCCCGAACAGGGCCGAGCCGTCGTAAAGATGGAACGACAGGATCGCCACCACGTAGGCGCCGACGCCGAGATAGGCGGCGTGCCCGAAGCTCACCATGCCGCCGTAGCCGAGGATCAGGTCGAGGCTGATCGCGGCGATCGCAAAGATCAGTATGCGGGCGACGGTCGACGTGAAGTAGGCGTTGCCGGCCGCCTCGGCGATATACGGGAAGGCGATCAGCAGGATCAGGCCGGCGATCAGGAACGGTCTTTCGAAAGAGCGCGGCATCCTCTAGCGTGCCCCCGCGGCCGCGGGGAACAGTCCGGTCGGCCGGACGATCAGCACCACCGCCATCAACAGGTAGACCAGCATCGACGACAGGCCGCCGCCGATCCCGTCGGCGTCGGCGGGCGCCATGAACAGCTTCAGGATGTCGGGAAGGAAGGCGCGGCCGAGCGTGTCGACGACGCCGACCAGGATCGAACCGACCAGCGCACCGCGGATCGAGCCGATGCCGCCGATGACGATGACGACGAAGGTCAGGATCAGGATCTGCTCGCCCATGCCGACCTGGACGGAGACGAGCGGCCCGGCCATCGCACCGGCAAAGCCGGCAAAGACGGCGCCGGCGGCAAACAGCAGCGTGTAGAGCAGCGAGATGTCGACGCCGAGGGCCGCGACCATCTCGCGGTTCGTGGAGCCGGCGCGGATCAGCATGCCGATGCGGGTGCGGGTGATGACGAGCCACATCAGCACCGCCACGAGGATGCCGGCCGCGATGATGGCGATGCGGTAGATCGGGTAGGGGATGCCGGGGATGATCTCGATCGTGCCCTTCAGCGCGTCGGGCACGTCCAGGAACAGCGGCGTGCGGCCCCAGACCATGGTCACGGCCTCGTTGATGAACAGGATCAGGCCGAAGGTCGCCAGCACCTGGTCGAGGTGGTCGCGGTCGTAGAGCCGCCGGATGACGACGAACTCGATGATCACGCCGGCGAGCGCGGCTGCGGGCAGGGCGGCGAGGAGGCCGACCAGGAAGGAGCCGGTCAGGTTGGTGACGGTCGCCGCGACGTAGGCGCCGATCATGAACAGCGACCCGTGGGCGAGGTTGATGACGCCCATGATGCCGAAGATCAGCGTCAGGCCGGCTGCGACCAGGAACAGGAAGATGCCGAGCTGCAGCCCGTTCAGGCACTGTTCGACGAAGAGCAGCATCTAGATGCGATTTCCCCCGGCCAAAGGTGGCGGTTCATTGCTGGAAAGGAACGCTCGCCTTCGGCTCGCGCCCCCACCCCGACCCTCCCCCACGAGGGGGGAGGGAGCGCTACGGCTATGCGTTCCTGACCACTATGCACCGCCGGGTTGCGGAGCCCCTGTTGGCAATTTTGGCTCCGGCCATTCCGGCATACCCTTCCCTCCCCCCTTGTGGGGGAGGGTCGGGGAGGGGGGCGCCGGCGGCAGCCGGCGCACGCGGCGGAAGCCGCGTCAGGGCCCCGGTCCTCACTGCATCGGGCACTGGTCGTGGTAGGCGTCGACGTGATCCTCGGCGATCACGCCGGTGGTGACGAGCTGCAGCTTGCCGTCGTCGCCCTTCTCGGCCTTGATCGCGTACCAGTCATGGATCGGGTGGTTGTTGTTGGCGAACCTGAAGTCGCCGCGGACCGATGCGAAGTCGGCCTTCTTGAGGGCCGCCCGGAAGGCGTCCTTGTCGTCGAGCACGTTGCCGCCGGTCGCCTGCAGGGCGCTGGCGATCAGCTTGGCGGTGTCGTAGCCCTGGCTGGCATAGACGGTCGGCTCGCGGTTGTATTTCTCGCGGAACTCCGCAACGAAGGTCTTGTTGGCCTCGTTGTCGAGGTCGATGTTCCAGTGGCTCGAGGTCGAGACGCCGAGCGAAGCCTCGCCGACGGCCTCCATGACGCGCTGCTCGAGGCTCGGCGCGGAGACGATCAGCGGGATTTCCGACTTCATGCCGGACTGGTCGTACTGCTTCATGAAGTTGATGCCCATGCCGCCCGGCAGGAAGTAGAACACCATTTCCGGATCGGCCGCGCGGATCTTGGCGATCTCGGCGGCATAGTCGGTCTGGCCGAGCTGGGTGTAGATCTCGTCGACGATCTCGCCGGTGTAGTGCCGCTTGAAGCCGGCGATCGCGTCCTTGCCGGCCTGGTAGTTCGGCGCCAGCACGACGGTCGACCGGTAGCCCGACTTCTCGGCGGCGATGCCGGCCGCCTCGTGCAGCGAGTCGTTCTGCCAGGAGACGACGAAATAGTCCTCGTTGCACTTCTCGCCGGCGAAGTTCGACGGCGCGGAGTTCGGCGAGATGTAGAACTTGCCGGCCCCCAGCGACATCGGGATGACGATCGGCGAGATGTTGGAGAAGATGATGCCGGTCATGATGTCGACGTCGTCGCGCTTCAGCATGCGGTCGGCGATCTGCTGGCCATTCTCCGGCTTCAGGCCGTCGTCCTCCACCAGCAACTCGACGTCGGCGCCGCCGAGCTTGTCGCCGCCTTCCTCGTCCATCGCCAGCATGAAGCCGTCGCGCACGTCCTCGCCGAGATAGCCGGCGGGACCCGACAGGGTGGTGATCATGCCGATCTTCACGGGATCGGCGAGGGCCGAGGTGGCGGCGAGCGCCGCGCTGAGGCCGATCGCGGCAGTGGTCAGTCTGGATGCCATTTGCTGATGCTCCCCTTCGTTGGTTCTATTGCTTGCGTTTCCCGAATGCCGGCCGTTACGGCCAGCCGAAGAACTCCATTGCGTTGGCGCCGAGGATCCTGCGTTTCTCCTCGTCCGACAACCTTCCCGTTCCCCTGACCAGCGACCCCATCTGCTGCTCGCCCAAGGGAAACGGATAGTCCGTGCCGAACATTACCCGCTCTTCGCCCATCACGTCGACCAGCAGACGCAGCGCTCCCTCGTCGAAGACGGCCGAATCGACGCTGAACCGGTCTACATAGCTCGACGGCGGGTTGGGACAGTCCTTGCGGACGATGTCGCGCTCGCGCCAGGCGTTGTCGGCGCGGCCGAGCAGGTAGGCGAAGCTGCCGCCGCCATGGGCGAAGCAGAGCTTCAGCGACCGCGGCAACCGCTCGAAGGCGCCAGACAGGATCAGCCGCAGGATCGAGAGCTGGGTCTCGGCGGGCATCGCCACCAGCCATTGCAGCATCCATTGCGACATGCGCTCGCGGCCGAGCATGTCCCAGGGATGGACCAGCACCGGGGCGCCGATGTCGCCGCAGTGCTGCAGGAAGGCGATCAGGCCTTCGTCGTCGAGGTCGCGGTCGCCGACATGGTTGCCGATCTGGATGCCGAGATGGCCGTCTCCCATGGCCCGCTCGGCCTCGCGGCAGGCGAGATCGGTGTCCTGCAGCGGCACCTGGGCGAGCGTTGCGAGACGGTCCGGCGCCTGGGCGGCAAGGTCGCGGGCCGCCTCGTTGAAGATACGCGCGCAATCGGCGGCTTCCTTGGGCTTGCGCATGTAGGCGAACAGCACCGGGGTGGCGCAGAGGATCTGGTGGTCGATCCCGTCGCGGTCCATCTCCTCGAGGCGGCAGGCGACGTCCCAGCAGGCCGAATAGACCGGGCGGAACTCGGCGTCGCCGATCATCACCACCGCCTTGCCGTCGCCAAGGTGCTTCATCCACGGCCAGTCCGGCGTCCCGAACCGCTCCGCCAGGTCCGGCCAGGATTCGGGGAAGAAATGGGTGTGCATGTCGACGACGGTCATGGGACGAGCCGCGCGACAGTCGGATTTTTCGTCATCCCGGAAGCGGCGAAGCCGCTATCCGGGATCGGAGAGCCCGGACGGGGGGCGGTGGCTCTCCGATCCCGGCTCTCCACTCCGTTGCGGCCGGGATGACGGTCGAGAGGTGTTGCCACCCGCACTGTGGAAATACCCACCCCTCTATATCTCCGCCCAGCCGGGGGGAGGCGTCTTGCCGGGATGCACGGCGCCGCAGTTGGGGCAGGTGCGCGCCGCCTCGTCAGAATAGAACGCCTCGAACAGCGGCGGCAGGTCCTTGACGATGTCCTTGACCTCGACCTCGACGCGTTGGACCAGGCCGCCGCACTCGAAGCAGAACCACTCGAAGCCGTCGACCATGCCGGGCTGACGGGGGCTCTCGACGACCAGGCCGATCGAGCCCTCCTGCGGGCGCTGCGGGCCGTGGCGCACGTGCGCCGGCAGCATGAACACCTCGCCCTCGCGGATCGGCACGTCGTAGATCCTGCCGTCCTCGGCGATCTTCAGGATCATGTCGCCCTTGAGCTGGTAGAAGAACTCCTCCACCGGATCGTCGTGGAAGTCGACGCGGCGGTTGGGGCCGCCGACGATCATGACGACCATGTTGGACTTGTTGTCGAACAGGTGCCGGTTGCCTACCGGCGGCTTCAGGAAGTGCTCGTTCTCCCTGATCCAGCCCTTGAAATCGAAGGGCTTCAGGTTCGGATGGACGTTCATGACGCTCTCCCTCGTCGCAACGGAAGTCCGGCGGCAACCGGGCGCAGCCGGCCGGACGGCCCGTGCCGGCGACACTGGCACGCGTCGATATGCATTGGTAATGAAATTATTCGATCCAGATATTCCAATTGAGAATATCTAGTTAGCCAACGATTCCTCGCGGATTTCGGCCCCGACCGCGCGCAGGGCATCGATCAGGGCGGCGGCGGCGGGGGAGGGGGTGTGGCGGGCGCGCATGGTCAGGCCGACCGGCCGGGCCGCCTGCGGCAGGTTGACGGGAAGCCGTGCGAGCTTGCCATCGAGGATGTCCTGGCGGACCACCTGGTAGGGCCACACCGAGATCGCGTCGGTCAGGAGGGTCAGCTGCCGGTTGGTCTGGACCGAGATCGACTCGGTCGCGTTGACGGCGAGCTCGATGCCGGAATCGCGCAGCGTCTTCTCCAGCTGGCGGCGCAGCGTCGTCTCCTGGGGCGGCAGGATCAGGCCCCAGGGAATGGTGTCGGCGAGGTCCAGGGCCTCCGCCGCCAGCAGCGGATGGCCGGGCCTGACCGCCATGCAGGTCTCCTCGTCGTAGAGCACCTCCTGGACGGTCTCCTCGCGGCCGCGGTACTCGGGCAGCCGGCCGACGACCAGATCGAGGTCGCCCAGGCGCAGGGACGGCATCAGGATGTCGTTGGTGCCCTCGACGACGGAGATCGAGACCTTCGGCCGCTCCTTGCGGACGCGGGCGATGGCGAGCGGCAGCAGCCGGGCCGAGGCGGCGAGCAGGGTGCCGACCACGACCCGTCCGCCGAGGCCTTCCTGGAGGTCGCGGATGTCCTCCCCGGCGTGGCGCAGCTCGGCGAGGATGAGCTTGGCGCGGCGGCACAGCGCCGTGCCGTAGGCCGTCGGCAGGACACCGCGGTTGGTGCGGATGAACAGTTCGACGCCGAGGGTCTTCTCGGCTTCCTTGAGCGACTTGGTCGCCGTCGGCTGGGTGATGTTCAGCGTCTCGGCGGCGACCCGGATCGAACCGTGCGCCTCGATCGCCACGACCGTGCGCAACTGCCTGATGGACAGGCGTTCGGAGACTTCCGCAATTCCATCCTTCATCGGCCGCGCCCGTTGATCGCGGACCGATTGGATCGCAGATCGCGGGTCCTGAAAAGGGACGAGACAGGAACCCGGTCGCCTAGTTCGCCTTTCGGAAACACCCGACGAAAGCGTCGGCATTGTCGGCGATCAATCTGAAGTACAGGTCCGCTCCGGGTTCCAGGGCGGCACCGAGCGGGTCGATCGTGCCGGTATGGGCAGAGGTCCCCTCCACGATCACGTCGATCAGCTTCGGCGGGAACTGGGGCTCTGCGAAAAGGCATACGTGCTCGTCCTGCGCAATCTCGGACCGGATGTCCTTCAAACGCTGGACCCCCGGCTGCCGTTCCGGACTGATCGAGATTGCGCCGCGTCCGTCGAGGCGAAACCGGTTGTCGAAATAGCCGAAGGATTCGTGGAACGTGTAGTAGGGCGAGTCGTGATAGGGCGCGAGCCGCTCGGCCGTTTCGGCCTGCAGTGCCGCCAGCCGCTCGTCGAGCGCCGCGGCGTTCGCCTGGTAGGTCGCAGCATTCCCGGGATCGGCCTTGGCCAGCGTCGCGGCTATCGCGCCGACCATGACGCGGGCGTTCTCCGGGTCCAGCCAGACGTGCGGGTCGAGGCCGGCGTGATGATGGCCGTGCCCGTCCTCGTCCTCGTCGTGATCGTGGTGCCCCTCGTCTGCGTGGTGTTCGCCGTCGTGATCGTGGTCGTCATGCTCGTCCTGTCCCGCGCCGAACTGAAGGAGCGTCAGGCCGGGCGTCTCGATCAGCGCGACGGCGGCGGCATCGTCGGAGAGGTTGCCGATGGGGCGCTCCAGGAAGGCTTCGAGTTCGTCGCCGATCCAGAAGATCACGTCCGCCTTCGACAGCGCGTCGGCATCGGAGGGCTTGAAGGCGTAGGTGTGGGGCGAATCGGCGCCGGCCACCAGCAGGTGAGGCGTTCCGAGGTCGCCCATGACGCCGGCGACGAGCGAATGGACAGGCTTGATCGACGCCACTACGTTCGGCGCGTCCGCGCTGGCCGTGGCCGCGCCGGCCAGCGCCAGAAGCGGGAGAACCGCCAGCCGCCACGCCGCACGGGGCCGCCTTCGCACCGGGGGAATCAGACCGTCTGACATGAATTGCTCCTTATCGGCATCAGCAGGGATATGTTACACTGTTACAATTGTTACATTATAACGTTGCTGTCAATTCGGATTCCGGGCGCCATGCTGCGAGCCGGGCGCCCCAACGTTTCGGGAGATCTGGGACTTGAACGAAACCGTTTTGAGCCGCGATCCGGCGGTTCAGCCGCAGTCACCCAAGGGGGCGCCGCTGCTGGGATGCCGCGATCTGGGCGTGCTGCGGGACGGCCGATGGCTGATCCGCGGCGTAGACCTCGACGTGCGGCGCGGTGAGATCGTCTCGATCGTCGGCCCGAACGGCGGCGGCAAGACCACCCTCATCAAGTCGCTGCTCGGGATCATGCGCCCGTCGGCGGGCCAGGTGACCCGCGCTGCCGGCATCCGCACGGGCTACGTGCCGCAGCGCCTGGCCGTCGACCGTACCATGCCGCTGTCCGTCGACCGGCTGATGACGCTGGTGCGCCGGGCGAGCCGGGCGGAGATCGTCGCGGCGCTTGCGCAGACCGGCAGCGACCACCTGGTCGACCGGGCCGTGCAGGAACTGTCGGGCGGCGAGTTCCAGCGGGTGCTGATCGCCCGGGCGCTGCTCAACCGGCCGGACGTCCTGGTGCTGGACGAACCGGTGCAGAGCGTCGACTTCACCGGCCAGGTCGAGCTCTACCGGCTGATCGCCTCGCTCAGGGATCGCTACGACTGCGGCGTCCTGCTGGTCAGCCACGACCTGCATGTCGTGATGCGGGAGACCGACCGGGTGCTGTGCCTGGCAGGGCACGTCTGCTGTACCGGAGCGCCGGGCGATGTGTCGCGCAGCCCCGAGTATACCCGGCTGTTCGGCCCGACGGCGGCGGAGACCCTGGCGATCTACCAGCATGCGCACGATCACGCGCATGGACCCGCCGGCGAGATCGTCACCGGCGACGCCCACAACCATTTCCATCATCACGGGCACGAGGACTGAGCGATGCTCGACGATTTCCTGGTCCGGGCGATGGTCGCCGGCATCGGCGTGGCGCTGGTCGCCTGTCCGCTCGGCTGCTTCATCGTCTGGCGGCGGATGGCCTATTTCGGCGACACCACGGCGCACGCCGCGCTGCTCGGTGTGGCGCTCGGCATCCTGACCGGCGTCGGGCCAACGGCCGGCGTCTTCGTCATCACCGTCGTCGTGGCGCTGCTGCTGGTGCTGTTCCTCAGGATCGCCCGCGTGGCCGGCGACACCGTACTCGGCATCCTGTCGCACGCGGCCCTGTCGATCGGACTGGTGGTGCTGGCCTTCATGACCTGGGTGCGGGTCGACCTCGTCGGCTACCTGTTCGGCGACGTGCTGGCGGTCGGCCGGAGTGACGTCTACACGGTGATCGGCGGGGCGGCGGTCGTGCTGGCGGTGCTGGCCGCGATCTGGCGGCCGCTTGTCGCGGCCACCGTCGACCGCGACCTTGCCAAGGCGGAAGGCGTCAACGTGGCGGTGATGGAGGTGGTCTATGTGCTGCTGATCGCCGTCGTCGTGGCGATTTCGATGAAGATCGTCGGCATTCTCCTGATCACCTCGCTGCTGATCATTCCGGCCGCCGCGGCGCGCGGCTTTTCGCGCACACCGGAACGCATGGCGGTGCTGGCGGCCGTGATCGGCGTCATGGCTGTCGCCGGCGGCCTCGGGGCGTCGCTGCGCTGGGACACACCCGCTGGTCCCTCCATCGTGGTCGCGGCCTTCGCCCTGTTCCTGGTCTCTGCGGCCGTCGCCACCGCCCTGGCCGGGGCGCGGCACGGCAACGCCCTGCGGGGGCGTTGAGTCCCTGGGAGAGGATCGCTGGGACTCGACCGCCCGAGCGTGCGAAATGCCATTTGACAAGAGTATGTGTAAAACGATATTTTACACATGATAAAGAGCATTCGGAACAAGGCGTTAAAGAGACGGTGGATGAAGTCGGATACCTCCGGCATCAATCCGGCGTGGGTAAGAAGGGTAGTGTTCCTTCTTGATGCGGTCGACGCTGCCAAAAGTCCCGAACAACTTGCTCTTACGGGCGCCGGCTTTCACGCCCTCAAAGGCCGCATGGAAGGCCGGTACGCCATGACGGTCACGCGGAACTGGCGCCTGACGTTTGGATGGGACGGCGAGAATGCCGTCGATGTGGATCTGGAGGATTATCATGGTTGATCGCGATCCGAGCCGGCGCCCGACGCATCCTGGCGCGATGTTGCGGGAGTTCGTGCTTCCCGCCGCCGGTATTTCCGTCAAGCAGGCCGCACAGATGATGGGCGTTTCCCGGCAGAACCTTCATCGTATTCTGGCCGAAAAGGGCCCTGTGACGTCGGAGATGGCTCTCCGGATCGGGAAGTTCGCCGGCAACGGCCCGGAGTTGTGGCTCGCGATGCAGCAGGCCGTCGATCTGTGGGATGCACGGCAGGCGATCGGCACAGACATCGAAGCGATACCGACCGTGGGGGCGGCCTGAGGGTTTCGAAGAACTGACTTCGACCTGCGAGGTCCGCAAGCGGCGCCTTCTTTTTCGTCAAAGTCATAAGCCTTTCGTATTCGTCGTTGGACGAGCCGGTGAACATGTCGCTTGATCGCACCGGCAGTTGACCGTAGCGGCTCGCAGGGGCATCCATCGGATCTCGACTGACGGGAGTCCGAATGGTCCTTCCCATATCCCCGATCACAGCAGCATGGCTGTTTTCCGCCGCCGTCTGGTGTGGATTTTCGCTGCCGGTGGCCGCCGAGACGCTGCGCATCCAGACCCTGGACGAGCCCGGCTCGATCGCGGTTACGGGGCTGGAGAGGCTTGCAGAGGACCTGAGGTCGGCATCGGGCGGCGAGATCGACATGGTCGTGCTGCCGGCGCGCAGCGCGGTGGGACCTACGGCGACGCTCGATGCCATGTCCTCGGGCGCCATCGACGGGCACTACTCGTCGCCGGCCTATTTCGCCGGCAGGGACGAGGCCTTCACGCTGCTCGGCGACACGCTGGCGCTCTATCCGGATCCGGAGGCGCGCGACCGCTGGCTGGCTGAGGGCGGCGGACTGGAACTGGCGCGCAAGCTGTACGACCGTCACGGCGCCCGTCTCGTCGGCTTCGTCCACTGGCCCGAGGAGTGGCTGGTCTCGCGCCGGCCCGCCAGCATCGTCGCCGACCTGTCGGACCTGAAGGTACGCGCTCCGGACGGCCCGGTCAGCGACTTGCTGACGAAAGTCTTCGCGCGGCCGGTCGTGCTGGGCGGTCGCGACACGCTGGCGGCGCTGGACCGGGGGACCGTCGATGCGGCCGACTGGGCGTCGCTGGCCGGCAATATTGACGACGGCGTCCACGCGCATGCGCCCTACGCGGTGCATGCGCGTCATTCGATGCCGACAACAGAGCTCTCGCTGTCGAATGCGGCCTGGGAACGACTGTCGCCCTCGGCGCGGCGTCTGCTGGAGAACCGCATCGCGCAGTTCAGCCGCACGCAGCGCGCCGCGTTCGATGCCGAGGAAGCCGCTGCCCGCCTGCGCGCCCGACAGCAGGGCGTGACGCTGCTGGAAATGTCGCCGCAGTCGCAGCAGGAGCTGCGGCGCAAGTCGATGGAGGTTTTCGAGCAGCGTGGCGCCGGTTCGGCCGCAGCGGCAGAGATCGCCGCCTCCCACCGCACTTACCTGGAGCGCCTCCGGCTGCTCGAGCCGGCAAGGCCGGCGCGCGAGGCGGCGGGCGGTTCGGGATAAGGGACCTCAGCCCTGCGAATCGCTGCCGGCGGCCGCCGGCCTTTCGGCCGTCGCGATGTCCTGCGCGGGAAACAGGAGTTGGGCCACGATCACCGCGCCCAGCAAGCCGGCGCCGAGCAGATCGGTGGTCACGCCGGGCTTGATCAGCGTGATAGCGGCTGCGACGAGCAGGATCCGCTGCCACCATGTCGCGGTCGACAGCAGATAGCCGGTGAGGCCGCCCGCCAGGCAGATGACGCCGGTCGTCGCGGACACCACGGTGAGGCCGACCCTCGACCAGTCGCCGATCAGCAGCAGAGAGGGACCGAACACGAACATGAAGGGGATGATGTAGCCGGTTGCGCCGAGCTTGATCGCCGAAAGGCCCGATTCCCACAGGCCGGCCCGCGAGATGCCGTTCGCCGCGTAGACGGCCATCGCCACGGGCGGCGTGATCGCCGAGAGAATGGCGAAATAGAAGACGAACATGTGGGCGGCCTCGACCAGGATGCCGAGCTTGACCAGCGCCGGCACGAGGAGCGCTACCTGGACGATGTAGGCCGGCGTGGTGGGCATGCCCATGCCGAGGATGATCCCGGCGACCATGGTCAGGATCAGCGCCAGCACCAGGCTGTTCTGCGAGGCGGCGGTGACCAGGCTGGTGAAATCGATGCCGAGGCCGGTCAGCGTGATGACGCCGATGACGATGCCGGCGCAGGCGCAGGCCAGCGCCACCGGCACGGTGTTGCGGGCGCCCGCAACCAGCGCGTCGACGATATTGTCGAGCCGGACATAGCCGCGGGTGGTCTTGCGCAGGAGCGCGGTCGGGATCACCGAGGCGATGCCACACAGGGCCGCCATCGGGGCGCTGTAGCCGGCAAGAAGCACGCCGACGATCACCACCAGCGGCAGGAACAGGTGGCCGCGTTCGGCCAGTACGGTGCCGAGATGAGGCAGGTCCGAGCGGGGCAGACCGCGCATGCCGGTGCGCTTGGCCTCGAAATGGACGGCGAAGAACAGCGCGACGTAGTAGAGCAGCGCCGGCAGCAGCGCGAAGGCGGCGACGCTGAGGTAGCTGATGCCGAGGAACTCGGCCATGACGAAGGCCGCCGCGCCCATGATCGGCGGCATGATCTGGCCGCCTGTCGAGGCGACTGCCTCCACCGCGCCGGCGAAGGCCGGGCGGTAGCCGATCCGCTTCATCAGCGGGATCGTGAAGGTACCGGTCGTCATCACGTTGGCGACGGCGCTGCCCGACACCGAGCCGAACAGGCCGGACGTGATGCAGGCGACCTTGGCGGGGCCGCCGGCGGCGTGGCCGGTGAGGCTCATGGCGAAGTCCATGAACAGCTGGCCGGTGCCGGTGCGTTCGACCAGGGATCCGAACAGGATGAACAGCACGACGTAGGTCGCCGAGACGCTGAGCGGAATGCCGAAGATGCCCTCGGTGGTGAGATAGAGCTGATCGATCAGCGTCTCGAGGCTCGTGTCGGTGCCGAGCAGGGCGTAGGCGAGGAAGGCCGCAGCGGTCAGCGGCAGTGCGAAGCCGACCGCCCGGCGCGTCGCTTCCAGCAGCAGCACGATCATGCCGATGCCGAACACGAAGTCGCGCGTGTAGAGCGGGTCGATATAGTAGATGCGGTTGATGATGTACTGGTTGAAGACGATCGGGTATGCGCACACCGCGATGCCGCCGGCGAGCAGGGCGAGGTCGTACCAGCCCGGCTTCTCGATCTCGCGCCTGCGGGTTCCCGGCAGGATCAGGAAGGCCAGCGTCATCGCGAAGCCGAGATGGGTCGAGCGGAAGATGTAGGCGTCCGGCGGCCCGAAGAAGGCGACGTAGAGGTGGAAGCACGACATCGCCAGGCCGACGACGACGATGGCGCGCTGCGTCCAGGTCAGTCCGGTGAAGAACCGGCTAACGTCCATAGGGGATGCCCCGCGTCCGCGTGTGGAGATCCGGCCCGCCGCGGGAGCCGCGGCGGGCCGGCGGGCCTCAGAGGGCGCCCTGTTCCTTGAAGTACTTCTCGGCGCCGGGGTGCAGCGGGACGCCGACGTCGGCTGCCATGTCGCTGGCGGTGAGGCCGCTCATCGCCTTGGCGATCGAGGACAGGTCGCCGATGTTCTCGGCGAGGTTCTTGGTGACGTTGTAGACGACGTCCTCGTCGAGCGAGCAGCGCGCGATGATGTGCGTCGCGTAGACGATGGTCGGCACGTCCTCGTCGACGCCGGGATAGCTGCCGGCCTTGATCGTGCCGCGCTTGTAGCCGGCGTTCAGCGCCTGCATCTTGGCCAGGCCGTCGTCGGGGATCGGCACCATCTTGATGTCGCGGGCGCTGGCGAGGTCCATGATCGCGCCGGCCGGCACGGTCGTCCCGAGCGTGAAGACCTGAGCGTTGCCGTCCTTCATCAGCGACACCGCATCGGTGTAGGAGCCGAAATTGACCTTCGACAGGTCGTCGTAGGTCATGCCGTAGGCCTCCAGCATGTGGGCGCTGATGGCTTCCGCCGTGTTGCCCCTGGGCTGGATCGAGGCGGCCTTGCCCTTGACGTCGGCGGGCGTCTCGATCCCCGCATCGGCGAGCGCCACCACCTGGAAGTACTGCGGATAGAGCGTTGCAACGTTGCAGGTGTCCTTGGCGGGCCCGTCGAACGGCGGCTTGCCGTTGATGGCGTCGACCGTCGAGACGGAGTTGGCGAAGCCCATGTCGGCCTTGCCGCCCTCGATGCCCTTGACGTTTGCGATGCCGGCGCCGGGCAGCACCTGGACGCTGACGCCGTCGACATTGGATTCGACGATGTTCTGGATGGCGCCGCCGAGCGGGTACCACGAGCCACCCTGCGGGCCGGTCATCAGCTTGATCTGCTGGGCGGATGCGGTCTGCGCGAACAGCGCGGCTGTGCCGGCGACGAGAATTCCGGCGACCAGGTGACGTCTTCCGTTTTCCATCTGCTACCTCCCGATGACGGCTGCTGCCGTGTCTTGTTGAGGGGAGGAGTGTGCAGACCCGATGCCCGAAAAACAACGCCTAATGCATACATTGTCCGGTAAAAAATTGCAGTGCGCCGGCAAAGCCGCCGTATTTCGCGCCGACCGCCGGGATTGTGCTCAGGACTTTTCCTTGCCCTCGAGCGCCTTGGTCAGCCGCAGGTCCTCCTGGTAGGGGTCCCTGGAAAAGCGCACGTTGCCGTTCGAATCGATCCAGGCGGACTGGTAGACGATCATCAGCGGCAACGGATCGATATCCGGGATGATCAGGGTCTCGCGGCGCTCCAGGGTGCGCTCCAGATACTCCTCCGTGCCGATCTTGCGACGCGACAGGATCTGCATCAGGTCGAGGCCGTCGACGACGGCGATGGCTCCCTTCGACAGGCGCACGTCGCAGATCTCGGCGGCCGCGTCGGCCGGCGCGTCAAACAGGTACGCGCCGTCGACGCCGTCGAGGCGGTAGACGAACCGGCCGTACGGGTTCTCGGCGCCGGGCATCAGGCGGAAGCGGAACTTGTCCTTCTCGCGCGACAGCGACGACTTCGGCAGCGACCCCCAGGGCAGGGCGTCGACCGGCATCGCCGCGTCCAGGTAGAGGAGCTGGAAGCCGCGCCGGGCGACGGTTGCGGGATCCTTCTGCAGGAGCGGGAACAGCACGGTCTGGAAATAGTCGTAGGGAACGTCCCAGCTCGGATTGATCACCATCGTGCGCATGCGGCCGGCGACGATGGCGAGATTGTCGCGCGGACAGTTCGGCAGGATCCGCCACTCGCGCACCGCGCCGCCCTCGTCGAGAAGCCGCAGCAGGCCGTCGCCCTTGCTGGCGATCAGCACCCGCTCGGTGATTTCCTCGGGCATCCAGCGCAGCCGCTCCATCGACAGCATGATCTGCTCGATGCGCCGTTCGACCGGGACGTTGAGCGCCAGCAGCGTGCTCTTGTCGAGCTGGCCGGTGACCGGCACGTCGTGATGGAGCTGGAAGGCGCGCAGGCGGATCTCGAGTTCGGAGTCGAGGATGTCGGCGTCGTCGGACGGAGCCTCGTAGCCGTACTCGATGTCGAGCCTCAGCCGGACCGCCGGCAGCCGCTCGTCGCGCTGGCCGACGGCGACGTCGACGCCGCCAGGCAGGTTGCCCCAGCCGCCCTGGTCGCGAATGTCGAGGTAGTTGGCCAGCGCCTTGCGAAGGCGCGAATACTCGATGTTGTACGGCTCCCACGCCGCCATGAAGGACTCGATGTCGTCGAACCGCGCCAGCGCCCGCAGGACATTCTCGCCGTCGATCTCCTTGCGCGGCATGTAGAGGTCCGGATAGACCTTGCGCGGCAGCACCCGGCCGACCTTGACGTCGGCGGAGTAGAGCAGGAAGTGGGCGGCAAACCAGATCTCGATCTCCGCCAGCCGTTCCGGCGAGGCGGTCTGCATTTCCGTTGCGAGATCGGCCAGGAACTCGATCGAGTACCGGCCCGGGTCGAGGCCGTCGTACTCGGCGTCGATCATCCGGGCGACCAGCTGGTCGGCACGGCCGGTGCCGACGAACAGCAGCTCGGCGTCGTCCGCCGCGTAGTAGCGGATCAGGTCGAGCCGGCGGTTCTCGATCGGCAGCGCCTGGCGCTTCTCGTCGCTGAGGATCGCCCGGACGTTGTCGAGGACGGCGCCGGAGCCGGCGGTATCGGTTTGGGCGTGCGCCGGCCCGCCGGGCAGCGCCGCGGCCGCCAGCGCGACGACCAGCGCGATCGCGGCGAAGATCGCTAGGGCGGTGCCGGGACGACCGGCGGCCACGGGACAATTGCGTCGGATCATGTTGGCGCCCTGATGCTCTGTGGTCGCAAGGACGGCCAGCCTAACAGGATTCCGGCATGTCGCCACACGGGGCGCCGGCAAGCATCGCCGCGACCGCCGGCGGAAGGGGGGACACGTTGATCCATCGTCGTGCAATGACCGCAGCCGCGGCCGCCCTCGTCGCCGCCTTCGCCGGCAGCCATGCGGCGGCACAGGGACCGGGCGTCGATGTCGAGAACCGCAGCAGGCCGACGCTGTGCGCGGAGGTCGACAATGTCTACGTCACCCTGGCGGGCGGCGACGTCGACCGGTTCACCGTCACGGCGCAGCATCCTGCCTATATCGGCACGATCGTCGCGGATTCCTCGGCGGCGGACCATGCCAACTGCAATCGCGAGGCCGAGCAGTACTTCGAGTTCGACACCAGGCGGGTGACGCTCTACGAGGACCGCTCGATCTGGCTGATCGGCTACGTCTACGAGCGGTACTGGCTGACCAAGGACGTGCCGGTGCGGGTGGGCGACCGCGTCGAGCACGGCCTGCACATGATCCAGCTCTGGCGCCAGGGGCCGCGCGGGCCGGAGGAGTTCCTGGTGCTCTATCCCCCGGACGGCTACTGGCGGCTGCGGCCGCTGACGCCGGAGCACCTGCATCAGACGGCCTATGGCAGCTCGGTGCTGATCGGACCGGTCGAGGAGAAGCGCCGCCCGGTCGTGGAGATCAGCAGCGTCACCTTCGATCCGCAGGCCCGCGCCTTCGAGCTCACATTCGACCGCGGCGGCAGGGCGACGATCTCCATCGAGGAGGCGGAGGAGTCCGGGACGGTGCTGAACGTCGCCATGGAGGACGTGGAATTTCCGGGCGACCTGGATCGGCAGACGTTCGCGGCCCTGCGCTCGATGTACGTCGCGCCCGGAAACGCGGACGTGTCCGCGGTCGGCTGGCGAAGTGCCGACGACCCGTTCTGGACGGTCGAGCCGCTGCCGGAATTCGGATCGGCCGCCGACGTGCGCGAACTGTGGCTCGGCCGGAACGTGGTTTCGCGCCACAACACCAGCGCGCCGGATATCGTGTTCGGCCGGTTCGAGGGGAAGTAGGCGGCATCCGGCCGGACGACCGAACTGGTCAACCGGGGGGCGCAGCCCCATATCCACGATACGATGCCGACGACAGGCTGCTACCGGGACAACGGGCGATGATAGGTGCCATGACAAACTGGCTGAGCCACCGAAACCTGGGCTTCCCCGCGCCTGCCGGCGGCCATGTGCGCGGGGCCGCGGCAGTCCTCGTTGCGGCGATGTTTCTCGCTTCGGCAGGGGGCGTTTCGGCGCAGTCGACGCAGGCGCCACGCGTCGGGACCACGGTGGTGGTGCCGAACGCCTCGGTGAACCGCACGCCGCAGGCCGACATCTCCATCATGCGCGGCCAGCAGACGCTGCAGAGCAGACAGTTGCAGCAGCAGCGCCTGACAAACGACGTGCAGCGCAGCATCGACAATGCCAATCGCGTCCGCATTCCCAGGGTAGACTGAACGCGTGCAGCGCCGGCTGGCCCAGGCTAGCCGGGCGCTACGACACGCGGATATGCCTCCGGCCATTAGCCGCCGGGCCCGCACGGGCTGGCAATGGCGCCCGCATGGTGGCAAAACTCGACTTCGTTTCCAAACGGGGTCAGTGTCTGCGCGCAACAAGGATCCAGACCGCGCCCGATGCCGAAGTTCAGTTACAAGGCCCTCGATGCCTCCGGTGAACTGCTCGCCGGGGAGATAGACGCCGATTCCCGCGGCGACGTCTTCGGACGCCTGGAAACGCTTGGCCACATGCCGATCGAGGCGACCGAGCTCAAGGCCGGGGCCGGCTCGAAGGCGGGCGGCTTCAAACTGTTCGGATCGCTGCTCGGGTCCGGGCCCGGCCGCGATGAAATCACCGAAATCACGCGAGACCTGTCGATGCTCCTGAAGGGCGGCGTCAGTCTCCACGAGGCGCTGGAACTGCTGTCGCAGATGGGTGGCAAGGCGCCGGCGCGGCACCTCATGTCCACCCTTCAACGCGACATTGCGCAAGGCAAGAGTTTCGCGGAATCGCTGGCGGCGCATCCCGACGTGTTTCCGCCGACCTACGTGAAGATGGTCGAGGTGGCCGAATCCTCCGGGACGCTCGAGACCACCCTGGAGACGATCGCCCAGGATCGCGCCCGATCCGAAGCGCTGCGCCGGCGCGTCACGTCGTCGCTGACCTATCCGGCGTTCCTGGTCGTGGCCGCCTGCGGCGTCTTCATTTTCGTGATGACCGGAGTGATACCGGAGTTCGAACGGGCGCTGTCCGGCTTCGCCGACAAGCTCGATCCATCGGCGAAGACCATCTTCGCGATGTCCCGCTTCGTGCGCGGCAACCTCGACGTGCTCGGCATCGTCCTCGCCTCGATACTGGGCGGCGGGCTGCTGCTGTTCCGCAACAAGACCTTCATCGGATTCCTGATCCGGATGCTCGGACGCATTCCCGGGTCGCGGCTGATCGTGCAGTACCAGCAGACGGTCTTCTTCTGCTCGACCCTCGGCACACTTCTGGGCAGCGGCGTCGACATCACGTCTTCGCTCCGGCTGGTGCGGGACCTGTTCAGGGATCCGCGCGCCGCCGAGAAGGTCGATCACCTCATCGCCGAAGTGCGGCAGGGGCACCGGGTCAGCGATTCGCTGGCGGGGCTCAACCTGTTGCCGCAATACGTGATTCCGATCCTTCGGGTGGGCGAGGAGGCCGGCGAACTCGACACCATGGCGCTGAGGATCGGCGGTTTCTACGAAGACCGACTTGACAGGGCACTCACTCGCCTGACATCCATACTCGGACCTACTATCCTAATGATGGTGAGCCTGATGATCGCCTGGCTCATCGTGACCGTCATCACCGCCCTAATAAGTGTCAACGATCTACTGGTTTGAGCGTGCTGAAGATATCGCAACCCAAATGGCGGAAGACGGGGGCGAATAAAACGAAGCGGGACAAGCGCGGTGGGTTCACGCTCATCGAGCTTCTGGTCGTGCTCGTCATCCTGAGTCTGATTCTCGGGCTTGTCGGGCCGAGGGTCCTTTCATACTTGTCCGATGCCCGGTCGAAATCGGCCGGACTCCAGATCGAGTCGATGACCTCGGCACTCGATCTGTTCTATCTCGATACGGGACGCTACCCCACCACTGCGGAGGGCCTGGATGCCCTGGTGACGCGCGTGCCGAACGTGGACAGGTGGAACGGTCCCTATCTCTCCCAGACATCCGTTCCGCTCGATCCCTGGGGAAATCCCTACGAGTACCGGGCACCCGGTGATGACGGTCCCTATGAAATCATCTCTCTCGGCTCCGACGGCCGAAAGGGAGGTTCCGGGGATGCATCGGATATACAGAGCAAGTAGACCTTTCCGACCGGACGACGGCTTCGCCCTCATCGAAATGGTGGTGGCGCTCGCCATTTTCGGCCTCGTCGCGAGCCTCGTGCTGCCCCGTGTCGATCGCGATCCGGGGCCCGCGGCGCTCGAGGCGAAGGCCTACGAGATCGCCGCCATCTTCAGGGACGACCGCAACGCGGCGATGCTCGGCCGACGCGAGATCGTCAGCCAGATCGATCTCGACCGGCGCATCGCCATCTCCGGATCGCGCAGCCATGCGGTCCGCGTGCCCGACACCGTGGCGATCGACCTCGTCCAGTCGGAAGCGGAGGTCGTGCCCGGCGGCGGAGGCATCCGCTTCTATCCCGACGGTCAGGCGTCCGGCGGCGCCGTCACCCTGCACAGGGGCACCTACGGCTACCGGATCAGCGTCAACTGGCTGACCGCCGCGGTAGACGTGTCGCCGGTGGCCGCGGTGGCCATGCAATGATGACCCATGCGAGGGCCACCAGGCTGCTGCGGCGGGCCGGCGCCGGACTGGCCGGCCGGCTGAGGGGCCGGGGCGGCTTCCTGCTGCTCGAAACCCTGGTCGGCGTGACGCTGATGGCGTTCATCCTGTCTGTCCTGCCGGCCGGCGTGGTGATGTCGCGCAAGACCATCCAGAAGTCGGCCGATATCGTCGGCGCGCGGCTGGTCGTCGAGGCCGTCCTGGTCAACGAGTTCTCGGGACAGAACCTGCAGCCCGGCGCGCGCAGCGGCGAACTGGACGGCTATCAGTGGGCCTCGATGGTGCGGCCGCGCGTCGACCTCGAGAAGGCCTACAAGGGCCGCGGCTGGGTGCCCTACGACGTGAGCGTGGCCGTTACGATCCCGAATGGGGCGCGCCTTAAGGTCGAAACCCTGCGGCTGGGGAAGGGACGATGACCAGTTCCTGTTCCAGGGCATCGGCGGCCCGACGGGCGCGCGACAGGCGCGGCGGCTACATCCTGTTCGAGGCTCTGGCGGCGCTCGCCCTGTCGGGGCTGGTGCTGGCCGCCGTCCCGGTCGCCTCCGGCCTGCTGATCCGCAACTGGGAAAAGGCGACGTCCAGTTCCGACACGCTGGACAGGCTGTCGACCGGCCTGTCCGTGGTGCGGCGCGAACTGTCGGTCCTGCAGCGGGCGCGCTGGCCCGGCAAGCGCCGGGAGGACGGCGCCATGGCGTTTCGCGGCGACGCGGAGACGCTCGGTCTGATCCTGCCGGCAGGCGCCGTCCGCACGGCGCCGGGACAACACGGCGGCGACCGCATCGTGATGTTCACCGCCGTCAACGAGGAGGCCGGCGCCAAGCTGATGCGCGGCTCGATCGCCTATCAGCCCGGCACCGACGGCTTCGAGGACATCAAGCTGGAGGATCCGGTGATCCTTCTCGACGGTCCATGGCGCTACAAGTTCTACTACGCCCGCGACAACAAGGGGCAGCTCGAGTGGCTGGAGTTCTGGGAGTCGGTGGAACAGCTTCCGCTGGCCATCCGGCTCGACGTACTCAACTTCGCCACCGGCATCCGCGTGCTTCCCCCGATGATCGTGCAGCTGCGCGTCGACGGAGATGCGGGCTGCATCAACGAGGAGGCCGGTCCGTGCGGGTTCTGAGCCACAGGCGCCGGGATGGCGGCTATGTGACCGTGCTCGTGCTGACGGTCGCAGGGCTGCTCGCCGCGCTGGTCTCGGCAACGCTGCACGTCTCCAGGCCGAGCTTCGGCCAGGCGGTGATCAATGCCGACGAGCTGCAGGTCAACGGCCTGCTGGAGGCCGGCGTCGCGGCGGTCGGATACGCCCTGTTCGCGGGCAAGACCACAATCAAGGACGTCGACGGCCAGATCCTGCCCTTCGAAACCGGCGCGATCCGGCTGTCGGTGAAGTCGGAGGCCGGCCGCATCGACCTGAACGGGGCGCACCCGAAGCTGCTCGCCGGCGTCTACATGCTGGCCGGCGGCGGGGCGATGCCGCCGCAGACATTCGCCGCGCGCATCCTCGACTGGCGGGACACCGACGACAAGGCGCGGCCGGGCGGCGGCGCCGAACGCGACGAGTACCAGGGGCTCGGGCTGGCCTACGGCCCGCGCAACGCGCCGTTCCAGTCGGTCAGCGACCTGCGGTTCCTGCCGGGCATGACCGAAGAGGAAGCCGATGCGATGGAGCCCTACCTGACGGTGTTCAATCCGGACGGCCTGATCGATCCCGCCAGCGCCGACACGCCGGTGCTGATGGCGATCCCGGGGATGACCCCCGGGCAGGCCACCGCAATCGTCGAGATGGCCCGCAACCCGGAAGCCAGCCCGCAGGAATTCAGGCAGCAGATCCGTCCGTTCCGGACCTTCCTGACCCCCGAGGCGCCGGAGGTCTACCGCGTCAGGGTCGAGGCCAGGCTGACGAACGGCTTCGCCAAGTCCGCCGAGGCGGTGATCATGGCCGGCGACAGGGAAGTTCCCTATCGGACGCTGTCCTGGCGCGATATTCCCGGCGCGCTCGCGCTGCCCGAACAGACCCCGGTCACGGGTGCGTCATGACGAGGGCCGAGCCATTCGTCTGCCCGGCAGGTCCCTGCGCTGAACTGGAGCGCGGCGGACGGCTCGGATATCTTGCGCCCGGATTCGGGCGGGCGGACGGTCGGCGATGATCAGCGTAAGCGGTCTCTACAACGGGTGGATCGAGGAACTGGCGCGGATCGCCGAGCCGCTGGTCCAGCGCAGTGGCGGCCGCCCCGCCTACGTCGTCGTCCAGTCCGGCGGCGGATACGGCGTGCTGCGCCACGGCCGCAAGGGCATGAACGACCTGGGCCCGCTCGACCCGCAGTCGGCCGCCGGCGCGAGCCTGCTCAAGAAGATGAAGAACCAGCAGGTCGAACTGCGCCTCGACCCCGATCAGGTGCTCGACAAGCACATCGGCCTGCCGGCCGCGGGACAGCAGTACATCGAGGCGATCCTGCGGCACCAGATCGAGCGGCTGACGCCCTGGTCGGCCGACAACGTCGCCTTCGACTACGTCGTCGGCGAAGGGATGGCGAGTGACGGGCAGGTGCCGATCCGCCTCGTCGCCACCGCCCGCGGTACGGTCGCCGAGGCGATCCGCCCGTTCTCCGAGGCGGGCGTCAGGCTGGAGCGCGTCGGCACCGCCGGCGATCCGGTCGGCGAGGCAAGCCCGGTGGATCTTCAGGATTCCGGCAAGGCGGAGCGCGTGTCGGCGCTGCGGCGGACCGTCTCCCTGTCGCTGGCCGCCGCCGCCGTCGTGCTGATCGCGCTGGGCGGCCTGCAGAGCTGGCGCGCCTACGTCGCCGCGCAAGAGTTCGACGAGGTCCAGGACGCGGTCGACCGTCGCCGCGCCGTGATCGCCGAGGCGGTGGCGCGCACCACCGCCTCCGACGAGTACCGGGCGCTGTCGGCGCGCAAGTCGTCTTCGCTGCCGATGGTCGTGCTGCTGGACGAGTTGTCGGCCACGATCCCCGACAACACCTACCTCACCGAACTGAACGTCGAGGGCAACACGGTCAGGATCAACGGCGTATCGAGGGAGGCGCCGGCGCTCATTTCGCTGCTGGAAGACGCGGACGCGCTCGTCGATGCCCGTTTCGCCGCGCCGACCACGCGCGCCGAAAGCGGCAAGTCCGACACGTTCCAGATCGTCGCGCAGATCGGTGCGCCGGCCGACGCCCCCGTCGATGCTGCAGCGGGTGCTGGCCAGTGAGCGCCTCCTTCGACAGCCGACGCTTCGCCGCCGTCGCGGTGCTCGCCGTGCTGCTGCTGGCCGGCATCATCTGGATCGTCTGGGCGACGCTCGCCATCGGCGCGATCGAGGAACGCACAGAGCAGCAGCGCGCCCAGCTCGAGACGCTGAGCGAGCGCACCCGAGAGCTGTTCGCCAGCGGCGGCGCCGACGGCCCGGAGACGAAGATCAGCGTCTATTTCGCCGGCGACACCCCGGCGATCGCGGCGGCGGCCGTCCAGAGGACCGTCGACGAGATCGTCGACGACGCCGGCGGACGCGTCGTGGAAAGCCAGATCCTGCCGGTGGAGCAGGGCGCCGACCCTGCCCACCGCATCGACCTGCGGGCGTCGTTCGAAGCCGACATCGATGCCTTCCAGGCGGCGCTCTACAACATCGAGACGCATCTGCCGATGATGATGATCCGGTCGATGTCGGCCCGCTCCTTCACGGGGCGCGGCGCCGGCAACGCCGAGGACGAGAATCCGACCCTGCAGATCTCGCTCGTCGTTTCCGGCTTCTGGGCGGCCGACGAAGAATGAGCCGTCCGACGTCCTCCCGTGTCGGCCCGGCGGGCCTTGCCCTGATCGCGGCCCTGGCTGCCTGGCCGATGCTTGCCTGGCCCGTCCAGGCGCCGGCGCAGGAACGCAGCCGGCAGGAGCAGGCGCGCGAACAACGGCAGTCGCGCGACCGGGCGCAGGAGCGGGAGCAGGAGCAGGAAGAGGCCCCCGCGACCGATGCGAACTCGGGACTGCTGATCGGGATCATGGGCGACCGGGGCCTGGAGGATTTCACGTCGACCCGGGAGCGGCCCCTGTTCACGCCGGCGCGGCATCCGCCGCTGCCGCCGCCACCACCGCCGCCGCCACCGCCGCCGGCTCCCCCCAAGGCGCCGAAGGTGAAGAAGGAGAAGCCGCCGGAGCCGCCGTCGCTGCGCCTGGTCGGCATCGTCATCACCGACGAACAGCAGCTTGCGCTGCTGATCGACAAGGAACGCAACGTGCGCCGGCTCGGCGTCGGCGACGAGTTCGACGGGTGGTCGCTGTCGAAGATGAACGCCAATTCGATCGAGATGAAGCTGAAGAACGAGCGGCGCGTCTACAAGATGTTCCAGCCCGAGGACGAAGCCGGCAATCAGCTGCCGTTCGACAACCGGGGCCGGCGGCGGCGCGGCCGCAGGAGATAGCCGCAGGCGCGATCAGGTGGTGACGCGCAGCACCTCGGCGACGGCGGTCTGTCCGGCACGGCACTTGGCCAGTCCGTCGTCCAGCATCAGCGTCATGCCCGCTTCCCGGGCGACGCGCTGGATTTCCGCCGTGTCGGATTCGTCGTGGATGTAGTGCCGCAGCTTGGCGTCGAACTTCATGACCTCGAAGATCGCGATGCGCCCCCGGTACCCGGTGCCGCCGCACCAGTCGCAGCCGCCGGCCTGGTACAGGGTCTCGCCCTCCTGCAATTTCAGGAGGCCCCGCTCGATAAGCGATTCCGTGGCCGCGTCGTCCGGATCGGCCGGCTTGCGGCAACGCTCGCAAAGGCGACGCACCAGGCGCTGCCCGACCACGCAGCGCAGGGCGGACGCCAGCAGGAAGCTCTCGACCTTCAGGTCAAGCAGACGCGCCACCGCGTCGGCGGCGTTGTTGGTATGCAGCGTCGTGAGCACCAGATGGCCGGTCAGCGCCGCCTGGATGCCGATCGAGGCCGTCTCGGAGTCGCGCATCTCGCCGACCATGATGATATCGGGGTCATGGCGCAGGAACGATCGCAGCGCGCTCGCGAAGGTCAGGTCGATGGCCGGCTTGATCTGGGTCTGGTGGATGCCGGGGACCTGATACTCGACCGGGTCCTCGACCGTCATGATCTTGCGCTGCGGGTCGTTCAGGTAGGTCAGCGCGGCGGCGAGCGTGGTGGTCTTGCCGCTGCCGGTCGGGCCGGTGACGATGATCATCCCGTAAGGCTCGGCGAGCTGCTGCTCGAGCGCCTTCAGGTCGTGCGACGCCATGCCGAGCTTGGTGAGATCGAGCGCGCGCGATTCCTTGACCAGGATACGGATGACGACCGCTTCGCCGTGCAGCGTCGGCGCGGTGGCCACGCGAAGGTCGGCTTCCGTGTTGACGATCTTCACCCGGGCGCGGCCGTCCTGCGGCAGGCGCCGTTCGGCGATGTTGAGGCCGGCCAGGATCTTGACGCGCGAGACGATGGCGCGCGCCATCCGGCTCGGAAGGGTCTGATGGGGCCGCAGGAATCCGTCGACGCGCAGCCGCACGCGCACCGCATCGCGAGCCGGCTCGATATGGATGTCGGTGGCATTCAGGTCGATCGCCGCCTCGAGCATGGCATCGACGGCCTGGACGACGGGGGCGCCGCGGGCAAGGTCGCGCAGCCGCTCGAGGTTCTCGTCGTTCGCCGCCTCACCGTCATATTCGGCGGCGGCGGCCTCGTCGTCGTTGGCGATCTCGCCGGGCCGCTCGGTGTCGCGCTCGAACAGCATGGCGATGTCTTCGAAGGCGACGACGTGGAGGGACGGCTTGCGCCCGAGCGCCAGGCTCATGGCGCGGACCGCCTCCCCGTTCGCCGGATCGGCGATGGCGAGCGCGACCTGCCCGTCCTGTTCGAACGGGAAGATCCAGGCATCGCGCAGGTATCGCCGGGACAGGCCCTTCTTGACCGCGGGCCGTCCGGTCACCGCGTCGACGCGGACCCTCTCGAGGCCGTGGAACGCGGCGATCGCATCTGCCAGATCGGTGCCGGTCAGGATTCCCTCTTCCCAGAGCGTGGCGTAGGACTGCCGCGCCGCAGGGTCGAGGCGCGCAAGTGCGTCCCAATCGACACGGTCGGAAAACTCTCTGGAATTCCTCAGGAAAGCGACGAAGGTGTCGTCGACATCCAGAGCCGGGTTCGCTATCATCGCGATCGAGTACAGATGGTCCGTTGCGTCCGCCTACACACATAGTTCGCAGACGACGACGTGGCAATAAAACAGGGCGGGGTGTTTTCACCGGTGTGACAGGGGAAGCGACGGCCACAAGAACGCCAGAATAACAAACATCTGTTCTCGGACTGACATTTCATCGGGGCTTCTCAGGTATCTGGTCTGCGATTCGGGGCGCTTGTTTTCAAGCCCGCCCGATGTCGTTAAACGCTGTTGTCCGCGATTCCATTTGTTGGTCGGCGGATATCCGGCCGGGCATAGAGGGTTGAGTACGTGTCGAGTTTTGCCAGGCCCAGCAGCGGGTTCTTCCTCAGGTGAGGAGGTGACAGAGGATTAAATGCACCTGAGGTTCGTATCTCGTCTCCTAGTGCTTGTCGCTCTCTGCCTGTCAGCGGTGTCCTGCCAGACGACCGAGGACCTGCTCTCCGTGCGCGGGTCGGGGCCGCGGCTGTTCGGCTCGGTCCTGAATGCCGACCTCGACGCGCGCCAGGCCGATCCCGGCGCCGAGACGGGCTACGGGATACAGCGCGTCGACGCCACCGGGCAGGTCTACGATCAGGTCTACCCCGGCACCGGCACGGGCGGCACCGTCGGCGGCACCTATCCCGCAGGCCAGGGCGAGGCCGCTCCTGGCGGCGGCGGCAGCTACCGGCTGAATTTCGAGAACGCCCAGATCCAGGACGTCGTGCGCGCCATTCTCGGAGATGCGCTGGGCGTCAACTACGTCATCGATCCCGAAGTGTCCGGCCGTGTCTCGCTGGCATCGGCCCGGCCGGTGTCCCGCGATGACCTGATCCCGATCCTGGAGTCGATGCTGCGCATCAACGAGGCCGCTCTCGTTACGGAAGGCGCCGTCTACCGGGTCGTCTACGATACCGATGTCGGCAATCTCAGCATCAGCCGCGGCCAGCCCGATGCGGGCTTCGGCCTGACGGTTCTGCCGCTGCAGCACGTCTCCGCGCAGACGATGATGGGCCTGATCGACGGTTTCGTCACCCGGCCGGAGTCGATCAAGGTCGAGGTGTCGCGCAACCTGCTGCTGATCGCCGGCACGGCGTCGGAACGCCGAACGGCCGTCGAAACGGTCCTGAGCTTCGATACGGACTGGATGGCCGACCAATCGGTTGCGATCTATCCGGTCCAGTCGGTGCGGGCGGAAACGATCATCCCGGAACTCGAGAGGATCTTCGAGACGCAGGACGGGCAGCCTGGCGCAAATCTCATCCAGTTCATTCCGATGGCGCGCCTCAAGGCCGTGCTGGTGGTATCGCAGCGAAACGACCTCATCCGACGGGCGGGAACCTGGGTCAAGCGCCTCGATCAGGTGAGCCCCGCCGTCGAGCAGTCCGTCTACGTGTACCGGGTGAAGTACCGGGATGCGAAGCTGCTGGTGGAAATCCTCAGCGGCGTGTTCGGCGGCTCCGTCGTCAGCACCAGCGCCCAGAGCCCCGGGGCACAGGTCCAGCCCGGCCTCGAGGCGTTCCAAAGCGGCACCGGCGCCGAAGACGGGTTCCCGGAGGACGACGAGGACCTCGAAGTCGATCAGGCCGCAAATTCTGAAGGGAACACCTTCGATCTCGTCACGCAGACGCCGCCGTCGCTGGGGGGAACGGACCTGTTCGCGAGTTCGCCGACCTCGAGCGGAACCGGCGGACCGCGCTTCAGCGCCGACACCGCGAACAATTCGATCGTCATCTACGCGGACGGAGAGACCTATCGGAAGATCCTGACGGCGCTGCGGCAGATCGACGTGCCACCGCTGCAGGTCGCCGTGAACGTGGTGATCGCGGAGATACGGCTGAACGACGAACTGCGCTACGGCGTCCAGTATTTCGTCAAGAGCGGCAGCGTCGGCCTGAAGGACAATGTCGGGTCGGTCGGCCTCTTCAATTCCGTCGCCAACACGATCAGCCGCGAGCTGCCCGGCTTCAACTTCGTGATCGGCAGCGAACAGAGCCCCGACGTGATCATCTCGGCCTTCGACAAGATCACCGACGTCTCGGTCCTGTCCTCGCCGTCGCTCGTCGTCCTGGAGAACCAGGCCGCGACGCTCCAGGTCGGCGAGGAAGTGCCGGTCACCACGCGGCAGTCGCAGTCGAACATCGATCCCGATGCACCGACGGTGAACGAGATCGAATACCGCGACACCGGCATCATCCTGAACGTGACGCCGCGGATCGCCGAGAACGGCGTCATCTCGATGACCATCCAGCAGGAGATTTCGGACGTGTCGTCGGGCGCCTCGACGCTGTCGCCGACGTTCACCAAGCGGCGGATCTCGAGCACCGTGTCGATCGCCAGCGGCCAGACGGTCATGCTGGGCGGACTCATCGCCGAAAACCGGGAGAGCAACGATACCGGCATTCCGGTGCTGCATCGCCTGAAGGGCGTCGGCGACCTGTTCGGCAATACCGAGAAGCGCTCCGACCGCAACGAACTGATCGTGCTGATCCGGCCGACGGTGATCCGTCAGGCGCAGGATGCCCAGCATGTCGCCGAGGAACTGAGGTCGCGGATGTGGAACATGCAGCGTTCGGCGAACCAGTGACTGCAGGTTTGGCGAGAGTGTCGCCGTCGGCGCGCCGGCAGCTGGCCGCCGCCGCGATCGGGGCCGCTGCAGGGGCTGCGGCCGCGGCGCCGCTGCTGCCGGCTTCCCATGTCTTCGGCTCCGCGGTGCTGTGCGCGGCGATGGCCGCCATCGCCTACGACGACGCGCTGCGGCTTCGGGTGCCGGACCGCTGGGTCTACGGGGCGCTGGTGACGGGCATCGCGTGGAATGTCGTGCTGCGGCTGCGCTCCGAATACGGCCTGCCGGCGGCGGTGGGGATACCGCTCCTGTCCGCGATCGTATGCGGCGGCGCGTTCCTGGCGGTTCGCGAGGCATTCTACCGGCTGCGGGGTGTCGACGGGCTCGGCTTCGGCGACGTCAAGCTCGCTGCGGCGGGGGGCGCCTGGCTCGGCTGGGAGGCCTTCGCCTTCGCCGTGGTCGTCGCGGCGGCTGGGGCGCTCGGCTTCGTCGGCGCAGCCGCGCTGCGCGGGCGCAGGTGGGACGCCTCGCGGCGGCTGGCCTTCGGGGCGTTTCTGGCACCGGCGATCTGGGCAGTGTGGATTGCCTGGCAGATCGCCGGGAACGGTTGACGGAACCTGGGTACGTGCCGATGATTCCACGGATGAGCATTCAGCAGCCGAGCGGAAGTCGCCTGCGGAGCCTGGCGGCGGCGATTGCACTGCTCGTGCCGGCGGTGGTGCTCGGGACGAGCGGCGAGGCGGCCGCCGGCGGCTTCGAGGTCGGCATCGCGGCGTATGACCGCGGCGACTATTTCAGCGCCGTCAGGCACTGGCGGCCGCTGGCGGAGACCGGGGACCCGAAGGCGCAGACGGCGCTCGGCCTTGCTTACTATCACGGCCAGGGCGTGCCGCAGGACTACGGCGAGGCGGTGGTCTGGTACCGCAGGGCCGCCGAACAGGGCTATCCCTACGCGCAGGGCCTGCTGGGCTACCTGTATTTCATGGGGCAGGGGGTCAGCCAGGACTACATCGAAGCCCATCTGTGGCTGAACCTCGCCGCAGCCGGCCTGCCGCCGGGCGACGAGCGCGAACTGGTGATCACCCGGCGCGGCTACGTGCAGACGCAGCTCAGCCCCCAGGAACTGCATGACGTGCAGCAGCGGGCGGCGCAATGGCTCCCCGCGCCCCCGGTGCCGGAGGACGTGCAGTAGGCTTGCCGTCGCCTTTCTGCAGCCTGTACTGACGGCGCGTGCACGGTCACTGCCGGCCGTTCCGGACACACAAACGAAACGAACGTCCCCGTAAACTCGCGAACACGCTTGCGGGAGGTTCCCGGATTGCCGTTGTCCAACCGGTCCGGCATGGCTATGTTCATGAACTGTTTCAAGAACCGTGCCATACGGATGAGCAATTGCGGCAGCACGGGGTTTGCAAGGCATGCCGAGCGGGCGACTGCCGGCGAACCAGTCCGCGCGATACAGGGGTGAAGTTGATGACGTCTTATTCAGGTCGGGCCGGCCGCGAGATCGCGGGTGCCAGGACAACAGCCAGATTCGGGCTCGCCGGATTAGGAGTGGCGATCGCGGTGATTGCAGGCGGCGTTGCCGGTTCGGCAAACGCGGGGGCGATGACACGCGCGGAGATCTTCGTTGGCGACGGTGAGGGCGGATCGGTCCGTTCCGACGCCGACCGGCTCCTGGCCGCGGCGGAAACGCGCGGCGCCATCCCGATCATCGTGACGCTGCGCACCGATTTCGCGCCGGAAGCCGAGCTTTCGATGTTTGCCGCCGCCAACCAGCGCACGGCAATCGCCAGCCTGCAGGACCGGGTCCTGGCCCGGGTGCCTAGCGAAGAGAACGTGAAGACCTTCAAAACCGTCCCGATGGTGGCGATGACCGTCAACGAGCGCGGCCTGCAGGCGCTCCTGTCGGATTCCAACGTGGCCGCGATCCACGAGGACATTCCCCATCCGCCGACCCTCGACGAGAGCGTTCCCATCATCAAGGCCAACAAGGTCTGGAAGCGCAAGGGCAAGACCGGCAAGGGCTGGACCGTCGCGGTCCTCGATACCGGCGTCGACCGCGGACACAGGGCGTTCAGGAACAAGATCGTCTCGGAAGCCTGTTTTTCCACGAACAGCCCTGTAGATAACGCCACGTCGGTCTGCCCGCGCGGCGTGAGCGCCTCGACGAAGAGGAAATCGGGCAAGTACTGCGATCTCGCCGTCGAGGGTTGCGACCACGGCACGCACGTCGCCGGGATCGCCGTCGGCAATCCGAACAACAGGTTCAAGGGTGTCGCAAAGGGGGCGAAGCTGATCCCGATCCAGGTCTTCACGCGCTTCGAGAACAGTTCATTCTGCACCTTCGGCGATCCGTGTGCCCTCAGCTTCACCAGCGACCAGATCGCCGGGCTGGAGCGAGTCTTCCAGCTTCGCAACAAGTTCAAGATCGCCTCAGTCAACATGAGCCTGGGCGGCAGTCCGGTGACCGGCGCCTGCAAGACGGATCCACTACGTCCGATCATCCAGAATTTGCGCTCCGCCAAGATCGCCACGGTGATTGCCTCGGGCAACAATTCTGCTACCGGCGCGATCAGCGCGCCGGCCTGCATCCCGGAGGCAATAGCCGTCGGCGCCACCGACAAGGACGACACGATCGCACCGTATTCGAACCAGTCCAAGCTGGTCGACGTGATGGCGCCGGGTTCGGATATCCACGCCCCGGTGCCGAAGAACAGCTACGGCACCAAGAGCGGCACCTCGATGGCTACGCCGCATGTGGCGGGCACCTGGGCCGTGCTCAAGCAGCGCCACAAGAATGCCAGCGTCAGCCAGATCGAGAAGGCGCTGGAGTGCACCGGCAAGAAGGTTCGCGATCGTGGACCAGGGAAGCCGCGCATCGACGTGCTGAAGGCCTACGGCAAGGTCAAGAACGGCTGCTGACCGGCCATCCCCTGGAGAGTTCGGGCCCCTGGAGAGTTCGGGCCCCTGGAGAGTTCGGGCGGCGCCGATCGGCGCCGCCTTTTTTGTGGCGTCGCCGCTTGGCGCCGGCCTCGGCGCCCTGCGAAATCAGGTGCGGGAATAAGTGGAATCGCTTTGCCGGCGAGGTCGAGCGGCACCCGGATCCCCCGAAACCTGCCGGTTTTCGCGTAAGAAAAGCGGTTGCCCCGAGTGGTGAAAAACGCGGCCGATCGATCGACCGGATTCGTGCGCAGACGTCGAATAGATAGACCTGCAGTACCGAGACTCACGGTCAAGAACAGATTTTTCTTCTCAATCGAATACATTTGAAGAAAATTATTACATAAGAATTATATTGATTTCCTTTTGAGATATAAATCAACCGTGTAAATTGATATGTATTTTGACTTATTGAGATTTGTAAGTTCAGAAACGTTACAATTATATCATATTATATTTTGCTTATTGGCGACAAATATCGCGTTTGATTGAAAAATGACGAATATATGTTAGAAATTGGCCATTGAATTTCGATTCCGTGCCGTCGAAGCTCGATATTTCCGAGGTGGTCGCACGGGGGTGCCGGGGGCGCCGCGCTGGCGGCGGTTTTGTTCACCTGAACCGCCTCCAGCCAGGGAGCTTTTCACAATGTCCACGATTGCAGATGCAGGGGGCCGCAGCCGGTCCCCGGGCAGGCGCTTGCGCGTCGCGGTGGCGGCGGCCTGCGCCGCGGCGGTGGCTGCGGCGACAGGCGTTGCGTCGTCTCCGGCCGCAGCGGCGATCGCGACGCCGCAGGTCTTCGTCGCCGACGGCAACGGCGGCAAGGTCAGGACCGATCCCGCCTATCTGGTGCAGAAGGCCGAAAGCCAGGGCGAAGTGCCCGTCATCGTCACCTTCGATCTCGATTTCGCCCCGGAGGGCGAGCTGTCGTCCTTCCAGGCAGCAAACCAGCGGGTGGCGATTGCGAGCATGGCCGACAGCGTGCTCAATCGCGTCGGCGGCGAAGACAACGTCAAGCGGTTCGACACGATACCGGCGCTGGCCCTGACCGTGAACGCTGCGGGCGTAAGGTCGCTGCTCAACCTGCCGAGCGTGGTGAAGATCGCGGAGGACACCGCGAAGGCGCCGACGCTGGTGGACAGCGTGCCGATCATCAAGGCCAACAAACTGTGGAAGCGCAAGAACAAGACCGGCAAGGGCTGGGTGGTCGCGGTGCTCGACACCGGCGTCGACCTGAACCACCAGGCCTTCCGGCGCAAGATCGTTTCGCAGGCCTGCTACTCCACCACCAACGCCGTGCAGAACTCGACCTCCGTCTGCCCGCGCGGCAAGGACAGCGCGGTGGGCGGCCGGTCCGGCAAGTACTGCAGTCTGAGCATCACCGGTTGCGACCACGGAACGCACGTTTCCGGCATCGCGGTCGGAAAGCCGAGGAACCGCTACAAGGGGGTCGCCAAGCAGGCCGACCTCATTCCGATCCAGGTCTTCTCGAAGTTCACCGGGTCGACGCAGTGCGGCGATTCCGGCACCTGCGTGAAGAGCTACGACAGCGACCAGATGAAGGCGCTCGAGCGCGTCTACAAGCTCCGCAAGCGCTTCAAGATCGCCTCGGTGAACATGAGCCTCGGGGGTGGCGCCTATACCGGACCGTGCGATTCGGCCTCCATCAAGCCGGTCATCGACAATCTCGTCTCCCGGAAGGTGGCCGTCGTCATCGCCTCCGGCAACAACGGCTACGACGGTGCGATCAGCTCGCCGGCATGCATTTCCTCCGCCATCGCGGTGGGCAGCACGACGAAGAGCGACGGGGTCTCGTGGTTCTCGAACCACAGCGCGCTCGTCGACCTGATGGCGCCGGGCAGCGACATCGAGGCGCCGGTGCCCAAGCGCAACAAGCTCGGCGTCAAGAGCGGCACGTCGATGGCCACGCCGCACGTTGCGGGCGCGTGGGCGTTGATGAAGCACTCGAAGCCCAAGGCCAAGGTGCATGAGGTGCTGCGCGCGCTCGCCTGCACCGGCAAGGAGGTCGAGCGGGCCGGCATCACCAAACCCCGCATCGATGTCTTCAAGGCCTATCGGGTGCTGCGCCGCTCCAAGAACAGGCAGACCTGGACGTTCAAGAACAATCGCCAGGTCAAGGACTGGGAAGACGAACTCGGCAACTGGCGCCGTCGCGGCAACAACCTGTACGTCCATGGTGGCGGCGACAATGTCTGGCTTGCCGCCACGAGCCCCTTCTGCGCCAGCGGTATCCGGGTGGTCGCCAAGGTCAAGCGCATCGACAAGGACACCGCCACCAACTGGAACAGCGGATTGTTCCTGTACTCGCGCATCGACGACGACAAGAACATGTCCGGCCTGTGGTTCGCCTACAACAAGTATGACGACAGGGGCCGCCGGAAGCGCGGCCAGGCGGTGATCTGGCGTGTCGCCGGCCACAACGGCATCACCGACTCGGGCGGCGACAACGACCTGCTCTGCCTCACCGACAATGTCAGGATCAACGAGCAGCGCTACAACAAGCTCAAGGTGGTCAGCAAAGGCGGAGTCCACAGGTTCATCCTGAACAACAGGGAGGTGTGCAGCGCCGCGGATGCGACGTTCAAGACGGGCGACGTCGCGATGGTCATGGCGAGCCCCGGCAATGACAGGAGTCACAAGTACTTCGTGAACTACGTCCAGGCCACACAACTCAAGGCTGCCGACATCGCGGTGGCAAGCGGACCGGCGACGACCCCCCTCGAGGTGCCGTCGGGTGCCAGCCCGCTCGGTGCCGGCCTGCGCTCTGCCGCGGCCGCCTCGACCAACTGACAGCGACCCGACCGGGGCCCTGTCGCAAAGCACGAGCGGCGGCGTCATCGCGACGCCGCCGTTTTCGTGCTTGGCTTCAACAAGCCTATTGCAGATCCGTTCATGAGGCGCCAAAATTTCGACGTCTTCGGTCCCCAGATTCGGGATCGAAGGCTGCCTCCAAGATTGATTGGTGCAATCCGGGTTGCAGGCGAGGGAGTCTATTCTCCTGCTGAGCGGCGCGGGTGCGCCACGGCTGCAGGCGGCTAGCCCGGATGTACTGAGAATGGCTGGAACGGCCGCCCCTCCCGAGACGCTGGACCGTCGCACGATCCGGGCCGACGGCAGAACGTCCGTGCGCCGGGAGGGTTTCGCGCCGTCGGTCGAAAGTCTGCTGTCCAGCGGCAGGGTCACAGAGGCGCTTCGGGTATCGGACCTAGAATGTGCGGCTGATCCCGGAAACACCGGCATTCTTCTGAAGAGGGCATCCGTGCTCAACGCGATGCTGCGCCAGGTCGATGCAGCGGCGGTGCTCGACGACGCGCTCGATCGCGATCCCGCGAACCTTGGCCTGCGCATATCGCGGGCGCGGCTGGCCGGCGCGCTGGGAGACTGGCAAACCGGGGAGGCGCACTGTCAGGCCAATCTGGACCTGTCTCCCTCCCATCCGGCGACGCTGCTCGCCCGGCTGGAGACGGCGTCCGCGGTGAACCTGTCGGGACCGCAGTGGAAGACCCTGGCCGAGGAGACACGGGCTCGCCTCGAAACCGGACTGGAGTCGGGGACGGGCCGGCCGGAGGAATACCGCCTGGCACTGGGTGACCTCGCCTTTCAGGAGCGCGACTATGATGGCGCGCTCGACTGGTGGCGGTCCGCAGGGCTCGAAGACGAGACCTCCAATCGACGCAGCGTGCAGATCGCCCAATGCCACCTGTTCCTGATCGATGACACCTCCGCGCGAAAGTGCATCGGCGCCGTTCTCGAGGCTGCTCCGGACAGCGTACCTGCCCTGCAACTGTTGGCCGAACTGGAGCTGTCCCTCGGGAACTGGGCGAAATCCCTGGAGATCAGGTCGCGGCTGCTGACGCTCGGCGGGTTGCACCGCGTTTCGGTGGGTGTGCGTCTTGCCCAGGACCATCTGCTGCGAGACGAACAGGACAGGGCGGAGAGGCTGCTGGAGCGCTGCGCGGAGCTAGCGGTGGAGCGCCCGGAAATATCCTATGCAAGGCTGCTGATGCGACAGCAACGGGCGGCCGAAGCCTGGGAATATGCAGGGCGTTGGGAGGACTGGATGGACCAGTCTCCGATGGTCGCCCAGTTGTTCGAGGATCTGGAAGCGGTGTTCGGAGGACGACGGGGGCGAGGGGGCTCACCCTGCGGCTTGCCGGCGGCGCGGGAGGAGGAACAAGCGGGCCCACCGAAGACGGCGGACGAGGTTCGGGTCCTTTTCGAGGAACTGGAGCCACGTGCAAGTGACGCCCTGGGAATACGCCAGAATCTGAGGATTGCCTGGACCGTGCGGGAGCCCGACGGCACCCCGTACAGGGAGTGGCTGGAAGCGGTCTTCCGGTCGACTGCCAGCAACTGCCTCTTCGTGCCGAAACCCCTGGTGAGTGCGCAGGAAGTCGCGCAACTGACGGTCGCCTCGGACTTCGATGTTCTGCGCCCGTTCTCGGACGGCGGCCATCCCGTGCTGCTTGCCTGCAGTCATCAGGGTCTTTTCACGCAACACCTGATGTCGCTCTACTTTCCGAAACTGCGGTTCGTAACGGTGAGCAACACACTCGACGGCGCCGGCGATCCCGATCGCCGCAACCTGTCCCTGGGCGGCGACAGGATAGGCGCCGCAGCGCGACTGGTGCAGGCCTTGCGGCAGGGTGAAACGATCATACTGCCCCTGGACAATTCTTCCCTGTCGATGATGTCGTCGATGCCGGTCAGCGCCGCGACCGGCAGACTGTTCGGCGTTCCCACCCGCATTCCCGACACCATTCCGCGGCTTGCGCGCGAGTTTAAAAGACCGAGCTTCTGGGTCTTCAGCTACTGGCAGGACAGACATATTCGCTATGACATTCAGCGCATGCCCGACTTCGAAGAGGGGGAGGAAAAGACTGCATGGCACAACAGGTGGGCCGCAGCCTATCTCGCGCGGCTGGAAGCCGCGATGAAGGGGCGCGCTCAAAGCATCAACTGTGCGGCGCCTCTTTGGCGCCACCTGATGGTGAATGGCGACAAAGCCACTGATTAAAAAACCGCCGGGGTTTCGGCGAACGGGACTGTGTCACTCCTGATGAGGGTGTCTTTGACGGCCTGCCTGTCGCAGCGGCTTCTCGCGAAGGAGAACGACGCCGTCTTCTCCGTCGTCCGCCGTTTTGGCGCCAGCCAACCCAGCCATCTCACAGGCGCCGACCTGATCGAGCGGGCCCGGGCGATGCTGTCCGTGTGGGAGCAGGCCTGTGGGCCGGGACCGAAGACGGTCGTGCTCGCCTATGGCTGCGGCGAGCTGTTCCTGAGCTCGCTCGTCGCGGGGCTGCTGGCAGACATCACCATGGTCCCCATCGCGATACCGAGGCCCGGGTCGCAGTCCGATCGCACGCGCCATATCGTCAGGGACAGCGGCGCATCTGCCGTTTTCTGCGAAGCCGGCCAGATCGACAACCTGGGGAAAAGCCTGAGCCACGCTGGTCGGGAGGATCTGCCCTGTCCCGTCGTCGGGCTTGGCGCCGATGCCGCGGTGGCGGCTGCCCTTCAGCCGGCCCGGGAGGCGAGGGTGCCTGCGTCCCCCGATCCGGACCCGCCTGTGTTCGTCCAGTACACCTCCGGCTCCACGCGTCTTCCGAAGGGGGTGCGGATATCCGCCGAACAGATACTCGCCAATGCCGCTCTATGCGGCGACCGGTTCGGTCTCTGCGAGACCACCCGCTTCGTCAACTGGCTGCCGCACTACCATGACATGGGCCTGATGGGCGGGATTCTGTATCCCCTGTTGCGCGGCGGCTTCAGCGCCCAGATGAGCCCGCACGAAATGGTCCGCAGCCCGGCCTTCTGGCTCCGAACCATTTCCGACCTGCGGGCAACGGTGAGCGGTGGCCCGGCGTTCGCCTTTGCCCACGCCCTTGCCCATGTGTCCGAGCGCGACTGCGACGGACTGGACCTGTCTTCCTGGGCGACCGCCTTCTGCGGCGCCGAACCCGTTCCGGCAGATCTGCTGCCCGCGTTCCGCAAGCGCTTCGGGAGGGCGGGGCTGCGGCCGGATGCCGTCTTTGCCTGCTACGGCCTTGCCGAATACACGCTCTATGCTGCCGGCGAGAGCGCGGCCGAATTACCGCCGGAGGTTGCCGAGCACACCTGCCCCTGCCGCCTGAGCGCCGAAACGCGGGCGGTGATCGGGATCTTCGATCCTGACAGCCGCCTGCCCGTCGCCGAGGGAGCCAGGGGCGAGATCTGGCTGCGGGGCCCATCGACGGGTCGCGGATACCTGAACCTTCCCGAGGAAAGCGCAGCGACATTCGGGGTCGCCGCGGCGGGCTGCGAGAGCGACGGAACCTGGCTCAGGACCGGCGACATCGGAATGATCGTCGGTGAGTGGCTCTATATCACGGGCCGGATCAAGGACATCCTGATCGCAAACGGCCGGAAGATTGCCGCGAGCGAACTGGAGTGGCTGGCCGCAAGCCAGCACGATGCGCTCAATCCGGCGGCCGCCGCGGCGTTCATGACCGATCCCGCCCAGGGCGGGCACGCGGTGCTGATAATCGAACGGAAATCGAGCAGGGCGGTGATCGAGGATCCGGAGGGCGTCAAGGACGCGATCGTCCGGGCCGTCGCCGGGGAGTGGGGCATCACGCTCGACGAGATCCGCGTGTTGCCGCGCGGCAGGCTGGCGCGGACGAGCAGCGGCAAGATCCGCCGCCAGGCCATTGCCGCCGACTGGCGGGCCGAGCGGCAGGGCGCCGGTGCGGGCTGCGTCGATACCGCCACCTCGATGAAAGCGGCCGGATCATGAGCGCGCCGATCCCCGTGCCGCCTCCCGTGGTGGTGTCCGATCCGGCCGCCGCCGTAGACGTCCTGCGCGACCGCGGCTACAGCGTCGCCAATATCGGGTCCCATCTCGACAGACTGGAGGAGGCTACGGGCGAGGATTTCGCAACCCTCAGGGAGGTCATCCAAAGCTCGCTGATCTATCAGTCCGGCAGCGGCCATCTGCAGACCCGCCGCGTCCTTGCGAAGTTCTTCGGGGAAAGGTCGATCTCCGAGTGGTCGGACGCGATAGACGCGGAGATCGAGGCCCAGGTCGGACGGCTGGCGGCGAGCCGGAGTCCGGACCTGGTGCGCGACTTCACAGACCCGCTTTTCGCCGGGATCATCGGCAGGCTGATCGGCTGCCGCCCGGGGCCGGCGACGGACCTTGTGGACATGGTTGCGAGAACCCGGGTGCTGACCGAGCCACTGCTGTCGCTGCGTCAGATGCGTTCCATGCAGGCTGCGCTCGGCGAGATCATGGCACTCGTTCCAACGGAGGGATTCGACCCGGACGTCCGGCCACGGCCGCTTGCCCAGGTCATCGCCGAGGACGAGCCGCCGGTGCCGGACGGGGTATCGATCGTCGCCACCATCGCCACACTGGTATTCGCGGCCCACACGATGGCGGAGAGCCTGGCCTTCGCCCTGTGGGGACTGCTGAGCCGGGAGCCTGCACTCTGGGAGGATGCCGCGACTGACGGGTGGAGGGAGAGGCAGCTCGAACGGCTCCTGAGCCTCTATCCTTCGACGCTGTACCTGTACCGCGTGGCGGATCGGGACGGCGAGGTGGCCGGGTGCCCGGTCCATGCGGGACAGACCGTCACCCTGCATATGCCGGCCATCAACGATCGGATCAGGGCACGGGCGGCGGATGCCGGGCAGACCGGCGAGTGTCCGCTGAAGGCCGGGCAGATCATGTCGTTCGGTACCGGCGCCCATAAATGCCCGGGCGAGGCGCTGGCCCGTCTCGTGATCGGCCGGGCGGTTCCGGCGCTCGCGGGCGCCTTCCCCAGGCTGACGCTCGAGCGGGAGGCCGTACGCTTCCTCAGGACCCATGTCATCCAGACCCCCAGCGCGCTTCCCTGCGATCTGTGGTCGCGCAACGAGAAGGCCGGCAGCAAGCTATGGCAGGTGAAAACTGCCTCGGCCGCGCGCAGGATCGTCACCGACGACGACGCGTTCGGTCCGCCCCAGATGGTCGATCATCTCACGGCGCTGGCGAGCTCCGGGGGGCTGGATCTCGACGTCGCCATCCGAATGGCACGCAACGCCCTGTTCTTCTTGTCCGGAGAGCGGCACGACACCGCGCGCAGACTGGTCGCTCATACGCTCGGCGGCAGCCGCATCGCCGACTGGGAGCCGCACGTAGCCGCCACGATCGGCGCCGCGATCGTCAGCCTGTCCGCAGTGCCGAAGCCGGATCTGGTAAGCGATTTTTCCGAGCCGTTGTGCAGGGTGGTCAACCGGCATGTGCTCGGGCTTCACCCGACCGACCTCGACAGGTTCGACCGCCTCGCCCCGGAATTCCACAAACTGCTGGAGCCGATGCTGTCGCTCAGGGAAATCCTCGAGTTGCAGGAGGTGATGGCGGAGACGATCGCTCTCGTGCCGCTGGAGGCGCCGGCGGGGGAGGGAATGCCAAAGGGCCTGCTGCAGGCGCTTGTCGAGGCGCGGCATCCGGAGTTCGATCCGGAAGACGGCCGGGCCCTTGCGCTCATCCTGTACGGCGCTGGCTTCAACATGGCCCACACCTTGTCGAACGCGTTGCACTGGATCCTGTCGCTGCCGGCGGAAGACCGGCGGGGCGTTCACGAGAGCGCCTGGATTGCGGACAGGATGGAGACCATCCTGTCGTTGCTCGGGGGCCCGAAGTTCATCTACCGGATGGCGCGCCGCGACGTCGAGATCGATGGAATGGCGTTTGCGGCACGCGACACGGCGAGGATCCATCTCGCTCAGGTGAATCGCGCATTGCCCTCCGGCCATCTCTCCTTCGGTCGCGGACTTCATCACTGCGTCGGCGCCGCCCTCACCAGGCTGACGTTGAAACTCGCGATTCCGGCGTTGTTCCGACGCCATCCGGATCTGGCGCTGGAGCCGCAGGCACACGTCTATTCCGACTACTCGCAGTCTGTTGCGTTGAAGTCGCTGAAATGCAGGAAATTATCGCCGTGACACGTCCCATCCAGGAGAGCGCTGAAGTGACGTCAGAAGCAGACAGATCCGCACGGGTACTCCCGTTCCTGAAGGAAAGGATTGCCGCGCGCATCGGGATCCCGCCGGAGCAGGTGACCGAGCAATCGGTGCTCGTGGAACTGGGCCTGCAGTCAATCGATGCGGTGCTTGTCTGCGGAGAGGTGGAAGACGAGTTCGGCATCGAGCTGAACCCGTCGTCAATCTTCGAGCATGAGGCGCTGGGGGGATTTGCGCAGGAAGTCATCGGCCTCGTGGAGGCCTGATGCGGCGCTGGCATCTCGGCCTCTCGACCTCCGGACACGATCCGGCGCTCGCCCTGGTGGACGAAAGCGGCCGCGTCGCCTTCGCCGAAGCGAGCGAACGGTTCCTGCAGGACAAGCGGGCGTGGGGAATAGCCCCCGATCATGTGCCGCATCTCGAGGCCGCCCTGGCCACGGTGGGCTTCGACTTCGGCCAGGACCAGCTCACCGTCGCCTCGAGTTGGTCGGGCGTGAAGGCGGACATTCCCGTCCAGGTCTCCGGCGCGCTGTTGCCGGCATCGGACGGACAGTGGCTGCGCTGCCTGCAACGCAGCGCGCAGGAAAACGCCGGGGCGTCGCTGATGCGGCTCGGCCTAAGCGAGACGATGCCGCAGGTGCGGCGGTTCGACCATCATCTGTGCCATGCGGCCGCCGCCTGCCATGGCGCACCCTTCTCCGATGCCACCTGCCTGGTCATCGACGGCGAAGGCGACGTCGGCGCGGCGTCGCTGTTCCGCATGAAGGACCGGGTGCTCAAGCGTAGCTGGCGCTCATGGGGACCAGGGAGCCTGGGCACGTTCTATGCCTGGCTTACCCGCCAGTGCGGCTTCGACTGGCGCGCCGGCGAGGAATGGAAAGTGATGGGCCTGGCGGCGTTCGGCGAGGCGCGTCCCTCCCTCGTCGAGGCGCTCGCCGGGATGATCGTGGTCGACCGCGGCCGGATACTGTTTGCGGACGAAGCCTTCTTGAATGCCGCCCGGCGCGCCGTGGCCGACCACGCGAGGGCGCCGGACGAGCCGGTGATGAAGGCGGCGGACCTGGCGGCATCCGGCCAGGCGGCCTACGCGATCCTGGTCGACCGGTTGCTGGCATCCGTGCTCGACCAGGGCGGCGGCGATCTGGTGTTGACCGGCGGCTGTGCGCTCAACTCCTCCTATAACGGTACGATCGCGACGCGCTTTCCGGGCACGAACGTCTTCGTCCCGCCGGCGCCGGCGGACGACGGCAACGCCGTCGGGGCCGCGCTCCTGAGCTGGCAGGCGGACAATCCGGGCGCGCCGCTGCCCCAGGGCGACGGCAGCGCGTTCCTCGGCAGTGCGGCGAAGCCGCAGGCTGTCGACAAGATCGCGGCCAGTGCCGGGGCGCTCCGGGTCACCAGGCCGGGAGACAACAGCGCCGCGGTACTGGCGGGCCTGCTGAGCAGGGGACGGATCGTCGGTGTCATGCGCGGCCGCGCGGAGCTTGGGCCTCGGGCACTCGGCCACCGGTCCATCCTCGCGGATCCGCGGCCGGCCGACATGAAGGATCGCATCAACGGCCGGGTGAAGGGGCGGGAAGCATACCGTCCCTTCGCACCGGTCGTTCCCGCCGACCGCGTGGCGGAGTGGTTCCTTCGGGACCAGGCGTCGCCCTACATGTCCTTCACCCTGCCGTGGCGCGGCACCGTGAAGGATCGCGTGCCCGCCGTGGTCCATGCGGACGGCACGGGCCGCCTGCAGACCGTCGCCGCGGGCACCAATGCCTGGATGGCCTCGCTGCTGGAAGAAGTCGAGCGCGTGACCGGTCTGCCGATCGTGCTGAACACGAGCTTCAACATCATGGGCAAGCCCATCGTTCATTCCGCGGAAGACGCGATGGCGGTGCTGATGACAACCGGGCTGGATGCCGTGCTCGTGGAGGACCTGCTGGTGGAAAAGGATCCGGCCTGACGCTCCGCTCGCGTTCTGTCAGGGAGCGATCCGCTCGGGGATGCGTATCGGCTGCCAGGCCTGCAGCCGCGCCATGCGGTCGTCGCTGAAGCCGATGTCGAAGGGCGGGGCGTCCATCTTGGCCCATGCAGGGTCGTACATGCCGTTCTTCGACAGGTTCACGAGGATCGCCAGGTAGCGAATGACCACTTCGCTCACCGAACTGCCGATTTCGGGCCGGTGGCGGGCGGAAGCCAGTGCCTCGTCGATCACGCCCCGGAAGGACGGGTCGAGCTTGACGGCCTCGCGGATGACCGTCGAGGCCAGCCAGGTGGCGAGCGGGCGCGGCTTGCGACCGCGGCGGGGCCCCTGATCCGCCCATGGCGGCGGCGCCAGGAGGCGTACGATCTTCTCCAGCCGGATCAGGAAGCTGTCAGGATGGTAGAGCCTGCTGATCAGCCAGCGCAGGCCGACGTACAATTCTTCGCGCGTCATCTGCGCGGGCTCGAAGTTGGAGGTGAAATAGGGCGGCGCCCCCGACTTGAGCGAGGGGTCTTCGAGCAGCCGCCCCTGTTCCCGCATTTCGTCGAAGAGGGGGGTCGCGACAGGAGCGACCAGCGGACCGACCCGGGCGGACCCCGCCGGCAGCGCCATCGCGAAGCGGAACTGCTGCTCGAACGACTCCAGGGTGTCGCTGTCGAAGCCGACGATGAAGGCCGGCTCGATCTTGATGCCCGCTCTCACAGACTTCTCGCACTGGCTTATCAGGTCGAAGCCCTTGTTCGGGCGCTTGTCGCACTCCTCGAGCGCCAGCGGGTCGCTGGTTTCGATGCCGACGAAGTTGGTGAGGATTCCCGCCCGGTGGCAGTCCGCCAGCATGTCATCGTGCCGGGTCATGTTGATCGACATCTGGGTCTGGAACGACACCGGGTCCCGACCGTCCGCACCGTTCCAGTCGATGATCGCCTGCAACAGGGTCCTCGCCACCTTGCGGTTGGCGGTGAAGTTGTCATCGGCGATCAGGATGGAGGAGAATCCCAGGTCGTACAGGCGCTGGATTTCGTCGATTACCTGGCCCGGGTCCTTGTGGCGCTGCCTGTTGCCCAGATACTGGATCACATCGCAGAAGTTGCAGGTGAAGGGGCAGCCCCGGCTCGACTGCACCACGCCGCTCACCAGCCGTTCGTGCGGATAGAGATCCCAGCGCGGGGCAGGCGATGTCCGCATATCCGCAGCGCGGCCCGCATAGTGGCGCTGCAGGGTACCTGCTGCCATGTCGGCAAAGAAGGTCTCGGCGATCGGCTCCAGTTCGCCAACCACCATGCTGTCGCAATGGTCGGCAAACATTTCCGGCAGCAGAGAGACATGGGGGCCGCCCACCACCACGGTCTTTCCCCTGGCGCGGAAGGCGTCGGCAATCTCGATGGCGCGCTGAGCCTGGGACACGTTGGCGGTGATGCCGATAACGTCGGCGTCGCTGTCGGGCGGGAGCGTCTGCGTGGCTTCGTTCAGAAGTTCGACGTCGATGCCATCCGGCACCATCGCCGCGACCGTCGCTATAGAGGTCGACGGCGACATCTCATAGCCGCCGATGCTGGCATCGAACGCGTTGAGAGGGCTGTCCTCCCCCTTCCTCAACTCATGGCGTGGCGCAACCAGCAGAAGCTTCAACCGGGGCAGTCCCACATCCGATGACCTTGAAAAATGTCTCACAGGAGCGACTGGTGTGCAACAATTAGTCGGGCGCCCCGACCGCTTCGGGAATCGAGATCCAAGGACCTTCCGGGGCGGCATGTTCAGCTTCGCCGCGCGGCAGGGCGCGTCGTGACGCGGCAAGACAGTCCGGACCCGAGCACAGTCACCGTACGGAACGGAAATTGCCCCTGGTCAGTCGCTTGAAATGGCTGACCGCCCTGCGCAGCTCACCGATCTCGTGGTGTTCGAGGGCGGCGAGCAGTTCGCATTCGACAGCAATCCAATCGTTTACCGGTTCGATACCTGCCAACCAGGCATCCTGTGCAGTCACGATTGCCTTCTCCGCAGTGTCCACGCTGTAGGTGCGACCGCAGATCGCCACCCGGACGGGCCTGATCGGCGTGTCGGCAGAAGCCAGATTAACCATCATGGGAAGCATTGGGCGCTTCAATTCTGTCGGTATCGTGGCGTGGCCTCCCGCCGGCGGATTAATCCATCCCCAACACCCGGGAGCCCGCAAGTCAGTTCGGGATTCGCTGCTGAAATATTCCGGAAACCATTTTGCGGTGGCGGGACATTGGAGTGAAACCGCTGCAGGGCATGAAGCCTCATTGGGTCACATCAACCTGGAGGTTTGAAATGCCAACTTCCTTCAATACGAACTTCAACGTCCGCGCCGCACTCGCCGCCACGGCCGTGGCGGCGATCACCCTCGCGTCTGCCGGTGCGGCGCAGGCCAAGTCGGACAGTGTGTTCAGTCATCTCAAGGGGCAGCCGGGACAAGCGGGAGCGGCGGCCGAAGTCTACGAGCCCGCCCAGACGCTGCCGGCGCCCAAAGACTCAAGGCCGTTCCGGCAGACCAAGCGCGTGTTGTGCAACACCGAGGAGGTCTGCACCTTCCTCCTCCAGAAGGTTCGGGCGAACAGGCTGCTCGAACTGCAGAATATCTCGTGCTTCACGACCGGCATGTCGCCCGGTGCCGTTCTGACCAACTCCCCCGACCCGGATGATCTGGAAACGTCGGTCGTGGCGGTCATCCCGGCCATCAACGACAGCGTTTCCGCCACCAACGGAGCGGGCCCGTATTATTTCAAGGGCGGTGAGCAGGTCATCATCCTGATGAGCGGTCTGGCCGGCGGTGTTGGCGTCTGCTCGATCTACGGCACGATATCGAAGGCGGGATAAAAAGGGAGAACACGAGCAGTTGTCTCGTCGTCGCGACCAAGGCAGCAGCAAGAGGCAGGGGCGACTTCTCCGGAAGCCGCCCCGCCCCGGGGCAAGGAGCCGAGCCATTCTCGGAACGGGCTTGCCGGCGTCACTTCGTCTGGACCGGTGCGACGCGCTCCCAAAGATCGTTGAAAGCGATGCTGTCGAAAAATGCCGAGGCCCTGACAATCCTGCCGTTGTCCAACTCGAGGAACCAAGCGTAGGTATTTTCGTACGGCTGCCCGTCGCGCGCGGTGCCGGCTGCGTCGAAGAAGACGATGACGGTATCGCCGTCGGCGTACATCTCGCGGATGACCGGCTTGAGGCCGACGCTCATCCGGCCGACGAACGGCCTGATCACCTCACTCATGAAGGCTTCGCGGCCGTTGTACGTTTTCGAGGCCAGCGAGTTGCCCGTGATGGTCCAGGTCGCATCCTCCGCGAGCAGGTCGTAGGGGCTTCCTGTTCCGTCGGCCCACGCATTGAAGCTTGCTTCCACGGCGGCCACGTTGCGAGTTTCGATGTCTTCTGCCGTTTCGGCCATGGCGGAACCTCCGATCACGATTGCGGCCAGCAGTGCCACACTTGCGATGAATCCGGGCATAGCGATTTTCCCCTTCGCCGGCGGGCGCCCCGTTGCGCCTTCGTTGCCGGATGGTCTCAGATCCGGTTTTCCCACGCTGCGAGCTGATGGGCCTTGAGCATGTCCTCGATCGACTTCGGAACCACGTTGCGGAACTTGCCGGTCTCGGCAGGCACGATCTCGATCATCCGGTCGATCATCTCCTGCGGATCCATCTTGCCCTCCGGGGTGGCAAAGAAATCGTCGAACCCCTTCCGCAGGTCGGCCCGTTTCGTGAAATGCTTGCTGTCGTCCAGCCAGCGGAACGGATTGTCCGCCATCGTCTCGTTGTAGCCGGTGTAATAGGCGCCCGGATTGATCGTCTGGACCTTGATCCCGTAAGGGCTCAGTTCCTGCTGCATCGCCTCCGCGAACGCTTCCAGCGCATGCTTCGTCGACACATAGGTGCCCCAGTTGGCGGGAGTGAACAGGCCGCCCATCGATGACGTGAAGACGACCTTTCCCTTCGTCCCATCGCGCACCCACTTGCGAACGACGCCCTGGGTGAGGACGAGCGGAAGGAAGACGTTCACCTCGTAGTTCCTGCGAACGAGATCGACCGGTATCTCCCAGACCGGACCGGCTTCGCCCATGCCGGCATTGTTCCACAGCACGTCGAAATCCCACGTCTGGGCCTGTGCGATGTCGTAGGGATCGGTCAGGTCGAGCCGCTCTACCCGAAGATTGTCGAGCCCCAGGGCCTTCGCCTCCTCGCGAAGCGGGGTGACCTGGGAGGAGACTTGGGTCGTGGCGATGACATGGTGGCCGTTCTTAGCCATGCCGATGCCCGCGGCCTTGCCGAAGCCGGAGCCGGCACCCGTTATCAGTATCGTCTTGCTCATATTGGTCTCCACTGGATGAAAGGTTCGGTCATTCAGGGATTGCGGCGGCCGCGGCTGCGGCGGCCACGACACGGTCCTGATCGACGGCGCCGCCAGAGACACCGACGGCGCCGATGACACCGCCCGCCTCGTCGCGGATCGGGATGCCGCCGGCGAAGACGACGAGGACGTCGTTGGTGGCGGCGAGCCCCGGAGAGGACGCGCCGGGCTTGCAGAATTCCCCGACGTCCTCGGTATTCATTCCGAACAGCACCGCAGTCTTCGCCTTCTTCAGGGCGATGTCGATCGACCCCAGAAGAGCGCGGTCCATGCGGGAGAACGCCTTCAGGTGGCCGCCGGCATCGAGCACGGCGATGTTCATCGGAACACCGATCTCGCCTGCCATGGCTTCGCCGGCGGCGACAACGGCACCGGCATGGTTCGAGTTGATGTTCATCTCTTCGGTTCCGTGTCGGCACAGCCGGCGCCGTGGCCATGCCACGGATGGCGGCCAGATCGCCGGGAGCGCATCGGCTTGCGTCTTACGTCAGGAGAGGGCGGCTCTTGCCGCGACATCCGACACGATACTTCTCAGGGCGCCGTGCGCAATTGACGTGACGGAATAGGTTTATACCGAATCCTTATGGACGGTCGGGCCACGCAGATCAGCGTGCGGCCATCAAGGCGTCGATGAATTCGCGAACCAACTGCGACTTGGCCCGATCGGCTGGCAACAACAGCAGCGTCCTTACCTGCACACCGGGTTCGAAGGGCTTCAGAACGATCCTGGTCCGATCAAACCACCCGATCGAATGCGTACTGACCAGCGCCAGGCCAACGCCAGCCGCGACCAACGCCAGTGCCGTCGTGGCGGACATCGTCTGGACGACAATGCGGGGAAGTGCCCCCACTGTTGCCAGAACTTCCTCGAGCCTTCGCCGGGCAGGATCCTCCGGACTGTAGGCAATGAACGGCTCCCCATCGAGGTCGCTCGGCCCAATCACCTCTCTGTCCGCGAGCGGATGTCCGCACGGTATCGCGCACAGGGCATCGCGCGACAAGAAGGTCTGATGAAGGACACCGCTGACGTCAATCAGATCCGCAACCAAACCAATATCGAACCGGCCGGAGGCAATCAGATCGCGTGCATCGCGGGAAGGCAGCACGAGCAAGCTGACGCGCACGTCCGGATGCTGGGTGAGGAATGCGGCAATCGCAGTCGGGACGATTGAATGGCCGAGTGTCGGCATCGACGCCACCCGGATCTCGCCGCCGCCCCGGTCGCGTATGCGCGCGGCGGATGCCCTTATCGTGTCGATACCCCGAAAGGACGCCTCGACATCGTCGTACAGGATGCGCGCTTCCGGTGTCGGCACAAGCCGATTGCGGATGCGGGCGAAGAGGGGAAATCCCACCGATCGTTCGAGTTCGATGATGTTTCGGCTGACGGCCGGCTGCGAGACACCGAGCACTTCGGCGGCGCGTGAGGCCGTACCACACTTCATGACGGCCGCGAACGTTTCGATCTGGCGAAGGTTCATTCTGCAGCAACCCCCGATACCGATCAGGATATCTTACATCGGGAACCGGCGGACGGGAGCGTCACAGTAGGGTAGCAGGGCGGAAAGGCGGCGCCGGACTCAAGCGGCGGCTGCGTCCGAGGCGTAGGGGTGCCGCTTCAGTGTTCGAGTGCCCGCAGCTACGGCACCTGTGTCAGTGTTGTGCACCCCGACAACAAGACTGCGATCCGTGACGCGGATCTGCGGGACGGCGCCGTACGGGCTCGCGTCCGGGTCAGCCGTCGTCCAGGTGATCGTTGGTCGGTGCGTGGTATCTTTCGGGATCGTAGTTGAGACGGTAGCGCATGGAACCGGCGTCGATCTCTTGCTTGCACTCGGGACAGATCACGACCGGGTTGAAGTCGTTTCCGCAGGTCTTGTGCGTCAGGATCAACGGCGGCTTGCCCTGCGACAGCCAGCGATCGCCCCAGGCGAACATCGCGATGAAGGGGGCGTAGAGATCGCGGCCCTTGCTGGTCAGCACGTACTCGTAGCGGGGCGGCGAGCTGCTGTACTGGCGGCGGACGAAAACGTCGTGCCTGACGAAATGGGCGAGCCGGTCGGTGAGAATGTTCGGCGCGATGGTCAGGCGGGACTGCATCTGCTCGTAGCGGCGCGCGCCGAAGAACGCCTCGCGCACGACCATGAAGCTCCACTTGTCGCCGATGATCTCCAGCGTCTTCGACACCGAACTCGGCCGGCCGACCAGGAACCGGGAATTGCTGTAGGCCCGCCGGGCGTTGCGGCCTGGCCTGCCGGCTTCGTGACCCGCCCCCGGGCCGTCCCGGTAGGTGACGGTCGCAGCGGAGATCGGCTCCAGGCAGCTGGAGCAGGCGACGACCGGCTCGCACACGCATCCGCAGGTCGTGTGACGCAATTCCAGCGGCACCTTGGCCTCGTCGTCGTTCAGCCAGGTGTCGCCGTAGCGCTTCAGGGCCATGCAGCTCGGGTAGATGTCGTAGCCCTTCTTGGTCAGCCGGTACTCGTAGCGCTTGCTCGAGCCCTCCATCAGGACCTTCTTGAGGACGCCTTCCTGGACGAGCAGGCGAAGGCGGCTGGTCAGGGTCTGCCGCGGGATTTCCAGCGCGCTGCGGAAGCCGTCGAAATTGCGGACGCCGAAGAACGCCTCCCGCATGATCAGGAACGCCCAGGAATCGCAGAAGATGTTCATGGTGCGCGCGACGGAACAGTTGCGCTCCAGATGACCGCCGGGCTCGGCCGCCTTCTTCTTCCTCACCGCGCGGGGGCGCCGGGATTGGCCGTCCGCCGATGGGGTCTGCAGTTCCGCCATTTCGCTCTTCTCGATCGGCATCCGCGGGCTATCGCGCCTCGGGCGCGAGGCGCGTCAATCGGGAGGTGTCTATATGTCGGAAGCAGTCCGCCGCCGCAAGGAGGGCGTCCTGCGCGCCCCGGCGACCTCATGGCGCGCCGGCCACCGAGGCTCCGGGCGCCGGAACGGCAGTCCCTTCCGAGTTTCGTCCCTGCTCCTGCTGCTCCGCCGCCGGTTCGCCCGCCACCACGCCCTGCGCGCGCAGGCGGGCGATTTCGGCAGAGGACAGTCCGAGCATCTCCGACAGGACGGCCTCGGTGTCCTCTCCCAGACGCGGCGCGGGTTTCGGCGGCAGCGCTTCGGCCGGGGGCGGGCGCAACGGAGAGCCGGGCATCAGGATCTGCCCGACGTCCGGCTGCTCGACCAGCGAAAAGAGCGGATTGCGGGGCGAGCATCTGGGGTCCTCGCGGACGAGCTGCCCGAAGTCCTGGAAGGGACCCCAGATCACGCCTTCGCGCGACAGGGCGTCGCCCACGTCGGCCAGCGACCGTCCGGCGAACCAGGGCTTCAGGAGGGCCGCGATCATGTCGCGGGCGCGGTAGCGTCCGCCCTCGCTGTCGAGATCGAGGCCGAGGGCCCTGCCCGCCGCCTCGAACGTCTCCGTCAGCGCGGTGGCCCGAAGCAGGGCGTGCCACTGCCGGTTCGATATCGCGACGACCATGACGCGCCGGCCGTCGGAGGTCTCGAAGTCGCGGCCGAAGGCGCCGTAGACCTCGTTGCCGGCGGGCTGGCGCACCGCGCCGTTGACCTGGACGTCGGCGACGTAGCCGAGATTGGCGACCGTCGCGAGCATCACGTCGGACAGCGACAGGGCGATCTCGCGTCCCGTCCCGGTCCTGCGGCGGGCGCGATCGGCAGCGAGCAGGCCGACCGAGAGATAGAGCCCGGCCGCCACGTCCCAGGCAGGCAGCACATGGTTGACGGGCGGCCCGCCGAACCCGGTGGCGGCCGGAAACCCGCTGGCGCAGTTGACGGTGTAGTCCACGGCCGGCGTCCCGTCGTAGTTGCCGGTCAGCCGCAGCGAGATCAGGTCCTCGCGGTCGCGCGCCAGCTCCTCGTGCCCCATCCATCCGCTCGCCGGCAGGTTGGTGAGAAGGATGCCGCCTCCTTCGCCGGGGGCGGTGATGAGCGCCCGGGCGATGTCCCGCCCCGCGTCGCTGCGCAGGTCCAGCGCCACGGAGCGCTTGTGCTTGTTCAGTCCGGTCCAGTAGAGGCTGCGGCCGCCCGGGGCGAGCGGCCAGCGGCGGTAGTCGATGTTGCCGCCGATCGGGTCGATGCGGATGACGTCGGCCCCGAGCTGGGCAAGCGTCATGCCCCCGATGGGCGCGGCCACGAAGGCCGACACCTCGACTACCCGCAGGCCATCCAGCAGTGGCGCCGTCATCCGATTCATTCCCGTCTGTCAGAGGTCCGGCCCCGGGGAGGACGCCCGGCGAGCGTCGCCGGCGGCGGCTCCCGGGGCCGCGGATCTTTCGCCGGCTAGACCAGCATGCACACCGACTTGGTCTCGGTGTACATGTCCATCACCGCGCGGCCCATCTCCCGCCCGATGCCGGACTGCTTGTAGCCGCCGAAGGGCAGCGCCGGGTCGATGAGGCCGTGGCAGTTGACCCAGACGGTCCCGACCTTCAGCCGCGGCACGAGCCGGTGGACGTTGCTCAAATCGCGCGACCAGATGCTGGCGGCGAGACCGAACGGGGTGTCGTTCGCGACCCGGGCGATGTCATCAATGTCGGAGAAGCGGGAGGCGACCAGCACGGGGCCGAAGATCTCCTCGCGGACGACCTTGGTGTCCGGACCGGCATCGACGAGAACGGTCGGACGGACGAAATAGCCCTTTTCCCGGTCGGGCGACCCGCCGGCGGCGAGCCTGGCGCCGTCCTCGAGGCCGCTCCGGATGTAGCCGGTCACCCGGTCGAGCTGCTTCTGCGAGACCAGCGGCCCCATCTGCGTGTCGGGGTCCAGTCCCGGGCCGAGCCGGACCTTGTCCGCGTACTCGCAGATGCCCTCGACCACGGCGTCGAAGATCTTGTCGTGGACGTAGAGCCGGGAGCCGGCGGTGCAGACCTGGCCGTGGTTGAAGAAGATCGCGTTGGAGGCGCCGAAGACCGCCGACCTGGTGTCGGCGTCGTCGAGGACGATGACGGGCGACTTGCCGCCGAGCTCCAGCGACACCCGCGTCATGTTGTCCATCGCGGCCTTGCCGACCAGCTTGCCGACCTCCGTCGAGCCGGTGAAGGCGACCTTGTCGACGTCCGGATGGGCTGAGAGCGCGGCACCGGCGACCTCGCCGGTTCCCGTGACGACGTTCACGACGCCCTTCGGGCAGCCCACCTTTTCCAGCAGCTTGGCAAGGTAGAGCGCCGTCAGCGGCGTCTCTTCCGCCGGCTTGAGGACGACGGTGCAGCCGGCGGCGAGGGCGGGGCCGATCTTCCAGGCGGCCATCAGCAGCGGGAAGTTCCACGGGATGATGGCGCCGACGACGCCGACGGGCTCCTTGCGGGTGAAGGCGAAATATTCGCCCTGCCGCGGGCGGGGGAAGGAGACGTCGACCGTGGAGCCCTCGAGCTTGGTCGCCCAGCCGGCGATGTAGCGGAAGAACTCGACGGCGCCGCGGACGTCGACGCGCTTCGCCATCGCCAGCGTTTTGCCGTTGTCGAGGCACTCGAGTTCGGCCAGCACATCCGTCTGAGCCTCGACCTCGTCAGCCAGCCGCAGCAGGAGCCGCTCGCGGTCGGCCGGCCGCAGCGCCGACCAGTCCTTGCCCTCGAAGGCCGCACGGGCGGCACTGACCGCGCGGTCGATGTCGGCGGCCGTCCCAGCCGGCACGTGCGCGATCGGCTCGCCCGTGGCGGGGTCTATGACGGCCATGGTCTGCCCCGACTCGGAGGCCACCGCCTCTCCGTCGATCACCAGGCCGTGCCGGGCGGAGAGGAAGTCCGTGGTCGCCTGCGACAGGGCGGGCGGCGGGGTCTCTGCTGCGACGTTCATATGCTTATTCCCGTTTGGAGTGAGTCGAGTGCTGCGTGGTCCCGGCGGATGACGTCAGTGGAAGACGGTGCCGCCGTCGACGGCGATGGTCTGTCCGGTGACGAAGCGGCTGTCGTCAGACACGAGCCAGGTCATAGCGCCGGTGACGTCGACGGCTTCGAGATTGCGCTGCAGCGCCTGTCCGGCCTTGACCGTCTTGAGCGCCACTTCCGTCTTGTCGGCGAAGAATTCCTTGGTTCCCTCCGTCAGCACGGCGCTTGGCGCGATGGCGTTGACGCGGATGTTGTCCCGGCCGAGCTCGCGGGCGAGGCCCCGCGTCAGGCCGATGACCGCGGCCTTGGAGGTGGTGTAGTGCAGGCTGAACGGCATGCCGAAGGTCGCGGCCAGCGAGGAAATGTTGACGATGCTGCCGCCGCCCTGCTGGCGGATCGCCGGAACGGCGGCCTTGCAGCAGTTCCAGATGCCCTTGACGTTGACATTCATCGAGGCGTCCCAGTCGGCTTCCGCGATGGCGTCGAACCGGCCGCCCCTGAGAGCGCCGTAGAGGGCGGCGTTGTTGATCAGCGCGTCGAGCCGGCCGAACTCGCCGACCGCCTGTTCGACCGCCGCGAGAGCGGAGGCTGCGTCGGTGACGTCGAGCTCGACGGCCAGCGCCTTGCCGCCCTCCTTCCCGACAAGCTCGACCGTCTGCGAGCAGTCGTTGATGTCGGCTGCCACGACATTGGCGCCGGCCGCCGCGAAGATCCGCGCCGCCTCCTGGCCGATGCCGCGCGCCGCGCCGGTGATCAGTACAGTCTTGCCGTTAACGCTCATTGGAATTGCCTCATGTGTTGGCGAGGATCGGTGGTGGCCCGGCCGGATCTCACGACCCGCCGGCGCGGATGTCCTTGAGTTTCTCGATCAGCTGGAAGCGCATGATCTTTCCAGACCCGGTCCGCGGGATGTCGGGAACGACATGCACGGCTTCCGGGACCTTGTAGGCGGAGAGGTAGGTGCGGCAGTGGGCGATCAGCGCCTCGGCCGAGATCTCCGCATCCGGGGCGAGTGCGACGAAAACCACCGGCACTTCCCCCAGCTCCGCATGCGGGCAGGCGACCGCGGCGCAGTCGGCAATGCCCTCGTGCCGTACGACGACCTCCTCGATCTCGGCGGGGGCGATGTTCTGGCCGCCGCGGATGATCAGCTCCTTGAGGCGCCCGGTGATGGTGATGAAGCCGTCGCGATCGAACCTGGCGAGGTCTCCCGTGTGGTACCAGCCGTCGCGGATCGCCGAGGCGGTCTCCTCGGGCTTGTTGTGATAGCCCGGCATGATGGTCGGGCCGCGCACGATCAGTTCGCCGACCGTCTCCGGCTCGACGTCGCGGCCGTCCGCGGGATCGACGATCCGCACGCACAGCCCGGCGAAGGGCAGGCCGCAGGAGCCCGGGACGCGGCCGCCGGCCGGCGCGTTCATCGCTACGAAGGTCGATGTCTCGGTGATGCCGTAGCCGTCAAGCAGCGGCACCTGAAACCGCTTCTCGAAGGCGTCGACGACCGAAGCGGCCATGACCGCGCCGCCGGTGATGCACATCCGCAGGTTCGGAAACGGCGGATGGTCCGGGCCGGTGGCGTTGAGCAGATAGTGATACTGGGTGGGCACGCCCGGGAAGAATGTGAACTCGCCGCTTTCGAGAAGCCGGATCGTCTCCTGCGTCGAAAACCTCTCGCAGAGCCGGGCCGATGCGCCCAGCGCGACGACCGTCAGCACGGTGGTGTTCAGGGCGTAGGAGTGAAACAGCGGCACCGTCGACAGGAACCGGTCGTCTTCCGTCAGCCCCATCCGCACGGCCCAGCAGCTTGCTGTGACCCACAGAATCCCGTGCAGCGTCAGAAGCACGCCCTTGGCGCGTCCCGTCGTGCCGGACGTGTAGACGATGAAGGCCGGGTCGTGGAGGCGGTCGGGATCGGGCGCAGCGCGGCCCGGCGCCTCGGCGGCCAGCTCGGAGAAGCGCGCCTCGCCGACGGGAGCGTGGCCGGCGCGGTCGACGAGGATCAGGCTGATCCCGAGCGCCAGCACCGTGTCCCTGACGAGCGCGTACCGCTCGTCCGTCGTCACCAGGACCCGGCAGCCGGCGTCTTCCAGGCGATAGGCCACTTCGGCGAGCGGGGCGTCGTAGTTGATCGGGACGGCGATGGCGCCGGCCCGCACCGCCGCGAAGCAGGCCTGGATCCACGGCACGGAGTTCGGCAGCATGACCGCCACCGCGCGGCCGTCGCCGATGCCCCACTCGGCGAGATGACCCGCCAGGTTGGCGGTCGTCCGATACAAGTCGCGGTATGAAACCTCGCCGCTGTCGTCCGAGAAGGCGACCTTGTCGGGCCGTGCCTCCGCCTGGCGGCGGAGCAGCTCCGGGAGGGGAGCGATCAGGTCTTTTCGTATCATCGGTTCGTTTTCCGGTTCGTCCGTTCGATCCGGTTCAGACCATGCAGTAGCCGCCGCTGACGCTGATCGTCTGGCCGGTAATCCAGCTGCCGCTGTCGGAGGCGAGAAGCGCCACCAGCGGCGGCACGTCGTCGGCCTTGCCGAGCCGGCGCGTGGGATAGAACTTCACCAGCTTTTCGCGGTTGGCATCGAGCCATTCCTGCCCGTGCCCGGTTTCCACCAGCCCGAGCGAGATCGCGTTGGCGGTGACCCCGTAGCGGCCCATCTCGCGGGCCAGCGACTTGATCAGCCCGACGGCGCCGGCGCGCGCTGCGGCGGCGAGAGCCAATCCGGACTCGCCGACGCGGGAACTGTCGCCAATCAGGCCGACGATCCGTCCGTGCCCGCTCTTCTTCAGATGCGGGGCGGCGGCATGGCAGCAGTGGACGGCCCCATAGAGGCAGCTGCCGATCTGCTTCTGCCAGTCCTCCGGGGTGGTGCTCTCGAAGGCCTTGCGCTCGACGAAGCCGGCGTTGTTGATCAGGATGTCGAGCGAGCCGAAGTCCTCGACGATCTTGCCGACCCCCGATTGCACGGCGGCCCAGTCGGAGACGTCGGCCCGGTAGGCCTTCGCCTTGCCGCCGGCTTCCTCGATCTCCCGCACGATGGCGTTCGCCGCGTCAGCCGAGGAGTTGTAGTTGACGGCGACGGACGCGCCTTCGCGGGCGAGCGTCTGCGCGATCGCCCGACCCACGCCGCTCGTCGCGCCAGTCACCAGGGCGACGCGACCACCAAGTTGAAAATCCATCGTTACGTTTCCTCGGCCTTTGCGTTTTCGATCAGCCGGAACAGGCGTTCCGGGGTTACGGGAAGCTCGTTGATGTCGACGTCGAGGTGCGACAGGGCGTCGGCGAGAGCGTTGGCAATCGCAGCCGGCGCTCCGATCGTCCCGCCTTCGCCCATGCCCCGGAACCCGCCAAGCGTCTGCGGTGAGGAGGCTTCCAGGTGGACGATCTCGACGGCGGGAACGTTGGCGGCGGTCGGCACCACGTAGTCGGCGAGGCTGGCCGTCAGAATCTGTCCCTCGCCGTCGTAGACGACCTCCTCGAACAGGGCGGCCCCGATGCCTTGCGCGACGGCGCCCTGCACCTGGCCGTCGACGATCATCGGGTTGATGATCCGGCCGCAGTCTTCGGCGACGAAGAACCTGTCGAGCGTCACCTTGTAGGTGCGCGGATCGATTTCCAGCGTGCAGATGTGCGTGGCGGACGTGGCGGTGCCGACGAAGGGGTCGTAGACCCTGGTGCTCTGCATCTCCTCGCGGAGATCGGGGGGCAGGCGGCCGACGTCGACATAGACGGCCCTGGCGATGTCCTTGAACGAAAGCGACCGGTTCGTCCCGGTCCGGGAGATCTGGCCGTCATAGGCCTCGAGTTCCTCCACCGGGGCGTCGAGAACGAAGGCGGCGACGCGGAGGATCTTCGCCTTGAGGTCGCGCGAGGCCAGCGTCGCCGCCCCGCCGCCGAGGACGGCGCTCCGGCTCGCGTAGGTCCCGGTTCCGTGCGCCACCGCGGCGCTGTCGCCCTGGACGATCCGGACGTCGTTGATGTCGCAGCCCAGTTCGTCGGCGACGACCTGGGCGAGGGTCGTTTCCAGGCCCTGGCCGTGCGAGGCGACGCCGAAGGCGGCGGTGACGGAGCCGGTCGAATCGAGCCGGATCGTCGACTGCTCGGTGCCGGTGTTGATGGGCATGCCCGGCGCCGCCGAGATCCGCGTGCCGATGCCGGTGAGTTCGGCGTAGCTGGCGATGCCGATGCCGTAGAGACGGCCCTCCGCCCGGGCCTTCGCCTGCATCGCCCGAAGCTCGCCGTAGCGAACGCCGTCGAGCGCTGCCTCTAGGCTCTCGGTGAAGCACGACTGGTCCCAGACGATGCCGGAGGCCGTGCGGTAGGGGAATTCGTCGGGGGCGACGAGATTGCGCCGCCGCATCTCGGCCGGGTCGAGGCCGAGGCGGCGGGCGGCCATGTCGATCAGCCGCTCGATGACGAAGGTGGAGATCGGCCGGCCGACGCCCCGGTACGGGCCGGTCGGCGCCTTGGAGGTGCAGACCGCCCGCGTGCGGCCGCGATAGGCCTGCAGCCGGTACGGGCCGGGCAGGAAGCTCGCCACCTGGACGGGCTCCAGCGCGCCGGTCCACGGGTAGATCGAGTAGGCGCCGATGTCGCCCAGCACCTCGGCGGTCAGCGCGAGCAGCCGTCCCTCAGCATCGACGCCGAGTTCGGCGGTGACGATCTCGTCGAACGCCTGGCTGGTCGAGATCAGGTCCTCGAGGCGGTCGCTGGTCCATCTGACCGGCTGGTCGAGCCGGCGCGCCAGCAGGGCGACGAGAAGTTCCTCCTGGTAGAGCGATCCCTTGCCGCCGAAGCCCCCGCCGACGTCGGGCGCCACCACGCGGATCCCATGGGCGGGGACGTCGAGCAGCTCCGCCAGCAGGTCGCGGATGATGCCCGGGATCTGCGTCGACGAGGTCAGCGTCAGCAGATTGCGGCCGCCGTCGTATTCGGCGAGGTAGCTCCGCCCCTCGATCGCCATCGGCGTCTTGCGACGCATCCTGAAACGACCGCCGACCCGCACCGCGGCCGCCGCCATCTCCGCGTCGGCGTCGTCGCGGGCGAAGACGCGCTCGACCAGCACGTTGGTGCCCGCCTCCTCGTGCAGAAGCGGCGCGTCCCCCTCCGCGGCGGCTTCCGGATCGACCACGCCGGGCAGCGGCCGGTATTGGACGTCGAGATGCTCCAGCGCATCCTCGGCGCAGTAGCGGCTCTCGGCGACGACCGCGACGACGGGCTCGCCGACGTAGCGGACCTTGTGCCTGGCGAGGGGAAAGAGCGAGGTGGCGTGGTAGTTCTTCATCCGCGAGGTGGCGCGGACCGGCGCGATGTCTCCCAGATCCTCCGCCGTGAAGACCGCCACGACCCCCGGCATCTCCGCCGCCGCCCCGGTATCGATATCGACGATCCGGGCGTGCGACTGGTCGCTGCGCCGGAACGCCACGTGCAGCGCATGGGGCGGCGCCTTGTCGTCGGTGAAGCTTCCGCGACCGGACAGGAGGCGCGGATCCTCGAAGCGCTTGACCCTGCTGCCGACGCGGCGCGGGCGGCGATCGCGCGCCACCGTGTCCGCGCGGTCGGCGAGCAGGGGCGGGTGCTCATTCATAGGCGTCGGCGCCCTTCTTCAGCGTCGACCACTGCGCGTCGTCATGGCCGAAGAGGACGGTCGCGCCGTCGGCGGCGATCCGCCGGACGAGAGCGAGCGACCGCGTCGCCTCCTCGACGTTCCAGGTGTTGCGCGGGACGGTGCCCTGCTCGAGGTTGTCGCGGAAGCTGACGGCATCGGATGCCAGCAGGAAGGAGCCGGACCTGTCGAGCTCGACATGCGCGGCGACGGTTCCCGGCGTGTGACCGGGCAGGGGAACGACGACGATGCGATTGTCGCCGAACACGTCATGTTCGGCGTCGATCTCCTGGAGCGGCAGCGGCTGGTCCCAGTCGTCCCTGACGTAGCCGGACCGGTCGCTGTCGGGCGCGCGGGCCGCGGCCAATTCGCTGGCGTGGCAGAGCAGGGTCGCCCGCGTGAAGAAGGCGGTGCAGCCGCAGTGATCCGAATGCAGGTGCGAGCAGATGACGAGGTCGACGTCCTCCGGCCCCACGCCGACGTCCCGGAGATTGTCGACGACGGTGTCGTCGGCGGCAGCGATCGGCGCCATGATCCGCGCCATGCCGCCCCAGCGCGCGGCGGCATCCTCCGCTGCGGCCGGATGATAGCCCGCGTCGAACAGGACGTTGCCCTGCGGATGACGCAGCAGGAACGCCGAGACCGGCAGTTCCATCGTGGCGCCGCGATCGGCGTCCGCGTCGTAGACGCTCTTGCGCACCCGCAGGCGGCCGCCGGACAGGGCATGCATCTTCATTACTCCTGGCCTCCTTCCCGACGGATGAGTGCTTCGACCGCCGCCACGATGTGTTCATAGCCGGTGCACCGGCAGAGATTGCCCGACAGTCCTTCGCGAATTTCCTCGCGGCTCGCCGTTGGGTGCTTCCGCAGCAGGTCGACGCAGGTCATCAGGATGCCGGGCGTGCAGAAGCCGCACTGCAGTCCGTGGTTGGCGCGGAAGGACTCCTGCAGCGGCGACAGGGACGCCGGCGTGCCGAGGCCCTCGACCGTCTCGATCGCGGCGCCGTCGCACTGGATGGCGAACATCAGGCAGGCGCGGACGCTGTGGCCGTCGACGAGCACGGTGCAGGCGCCGCAGACGCCGTGCTCGCATCCGACATGGGTGCCGGTGAGGCCGAGTTCCTGGCGCAGGAAGTCCGACAGCAGCAGGCGCGGCTCGACGCTGCGCCGGTAGCGCCGGCCGTTCACCGTGGTTTCGATGGCGCGCAGGCCGCTCATGCGTCGACGCCCGCAGCGGCAGGCGTGCCGGCGGCACGCGCCCCGGCCACCTCGAGGCATCGTTCCGTGAGCGCCTCGACGAGGTGGCGGCGGTAGTCGGCCGAGGCCTTGAGGTCCGTCTCGGGATCGACTTCCTGCCGCGCGTGCGCCGCCGCGTCTCGGATCGCGGCCTCGGTCAGCGGCTGCCCGACCAGCGCCTCCTCGACCGCGTGCAGGCGCAGCGGCGTCGGCCCGACGCCCATCGCCGCCAGCCGCATCTCGGCCACGGTGCCCTCCCGGAGCTCGACGATTGCAGCGACCGCCGCGATGGCGAAGTCTCCGCTGCGCTGGGAAAACTCCTCGAACGCCCAGCCGGCGCCGGCCGGCAGCGGCGGCACCTCGATCCCGGTCAGGATTTCGTCCTCCTCGATGGCGCTCATCAGCGGGCCCTCGAAGAATTCCTCCGCCGGATGCACCCGGGATCCGGCGGTACTGCGGGTGTGCAGGCGGGCGTCGAGCAGGACCATCATCATCGGCAGTTCGGCCGCCGGATCGGCATGGCAGAGGCTGCCGCCGATCGTGCCGCGGTTGCGGATGGCGAGGTGGGCGACGTGGCGAACGGCCTCGCCGAGCACCGGAAAGCGCTCCCTGACCAGGGCCGAGGTTTCCAGCGTGACATGGCGGGTGAGGGCGCCGATGCGCAGCGCCCCGCCGTCGTCGACGCGCAGGACCTGCAGTTCCTCAAGACCGTTGATGTCGATCAGCATCGCCGGACGCAGCATCCGGAAGTTCAGGAGCGGCACCAGGCTCTGGCCGCCGGCGAGAATCTTCGCGTCGTCGCGGTGCCGGTGCAGGGCCTCGAGGGCCTCGTCCAGGCTCGTCGGCCGCAGGTACTCGAACGCCGCCGGCTTCATCAGCGTCCCTCGAAGACCGGCTTGCGCTTGGCGGCGAACGCCTCGCGCGCCTCCCGGTAGTCGCGGCTGTCGGAAGCTTGGGCGATCAGGTCCTCCACGGCCCGCATGTCGAGGGCGTCCATGGCGAGCCCGTTGAGGATCGCCTTGGCGCCGCGGATCGACAGGGGCGCACTGTCGGCGAACTCGGCGGCCAGCGCGCGCGCCTCGTCGTCAGCCGAGGACCCGAGCCGGTCGAGGAAGCCGAGCTTCAGGCCTTCCTCGGAATCAAACCGGGCGCCGCCGAAGAGGATCCGCTTCGCCGCGGGAATGCCGACCAGCGCGGCCAGCCGGCGCGTCGAATTGATGCCGTACACGATCGACAGCTTGGCCGAGGGGATGCCTATCCGGGCGCCCGGCTCCGCGACCCTGAAATCGCACGCCATCGCCAGATGACAGGCGCCGCCGAGACAGTAGCCCCGAATGGTGGCGATGGTCGGCTGCGGCGCGCCGAAGATGGCGTCGGATGCCTCCTCGACGGCGCGTTCGTAGGCGCGCGCCTGTCCGGCGTCGTTGCGCACCGCGCCGAATTCCGCGATGTCGGCTCCGGTGGAAAAGTGGTCGCCGGCGCCGGTCAGGATGATCGCGCGAACCTGTGATGGGGGGGTTGCCGACAGGTCGGCGAAGACGCGGCCGATCTCGTGCCACATCGCCAGGGTGATCGCGTTGCGGTGGTCGCTGCGATCCAGCGTCACGACCGCGAGTCGATCGGCCACATCAAGGCGAATGGTACCGTCCGACGGCGGCAAGGCGCTTTCCACTCCCGTTTTATGCGCGGCCGGCGAATGCCGTCGCGTCGTTTTTGGCCAGAACCGGGCGGGGGCAACCTGCCCCGAGCGCAGACGGCTGCTGGCTCCATCCAGTAGCTTGCTTAACTAGACTTTTCATTTCCCGTGTGTCAATGCCCGACGCCGGTGGCGGCGTCAGGCAACTGGCGCCCGGTCCCGGTCCGTTGCACGGCACCGGCGCCGGGCGTCTTGACAAGGCATCAGACAGTAGGTCTAGTTAAGCAAGCTACTAAAAACCTGCGGACGCAACGCGGCGCGGGACAAGAACATCAGGGGAAACGCGGCAGATGGATCGGCGGTCAGACATCCGGCCGGACATGCTCAACGACGATTCGGCACCTTCGGCGGTGACGGGTGCCGTTGCGGCATGTGCAGGCTTCGAGGCGGCATCGGCGGGGGCTGCGCGGTGACGTCACCGCTGCTCGAACTGTCGAACGTGTCGCTCCAGTTTGGTGGCGTCACGGCGCTGTCCGAAGTCGACCTGGGGGTCGAGGAGGGCGAGCTCTACTCGATCATCGGGCCAAATGGTGCCGGCAAGACGTCTCTGCTGAACTGCATCTCCGGTCGCTACTTCCCCACATTCGGGACCATCAGTTTCGACGGGCGCGACATCACGCGGCTGCGCACCGACAAGCGCGCCGCGATCGGCATCGGCCGGACCTTCCAGAACCTCGCGCTGTTCGGCCACATGAGCGTCATCGACAACATCCTGGTCGGCCGCCACCACCTCGTCCGCAACAATTTCCTGACCGGGTCGCTCTACTGGATCGGCGGGGCCCAGAAGGAAGAGCTCGAGCAGCGGCGCGAGATCGAGGAGATCATCGATTTCCTCGAGATCCAGCACATCCGCCACGCCACCGCCGGCACCCTGCCGTATGGCCTGCGCAAGCGGGTCGAGCTGGCCCGCGCCGTCGCGCTGAAGCCGAAGCTCCTGCTCCTCGACGAGCCCATGGCGGGCATGAACCTCGAGGAGAAGATGGACATGGCCCGCTACATCGTCGACCTCAACGACGAATGGGGGATCACGATCATCATGATCGAGCACGACATGGCGGTCGTCACCGACATTTCCAGCCGGATCACGGTGCTGGACTTCGGCAAGAAGATCGCCGAGGGCGTGCCGGAGGAGGTCATGGCCCATCCGGACGTGCAGCGCGCCTATCTCGGCGACGACGAACTGGAAGAAGCTTGAGGGCGGCATGACCGACACGACGGCCGGCCGGGACCGCCTCGACACCTTCCCGAAGCTGCTGCGCCACAACGCAAAGGCCTTCGCCTCGCAGGTCGCGTTGCGGGAAAAGGATTACGGCATCTGGCATCCGATGACCTGGGCCGAGTTCGACCAGAAGGTTCGCACGCGCGCGCTTGCACTGCGTGACCTCGGGATCGGCCGCGGCGACGTCGTCGCGATCATCGGGGACAACCGGCCGGACTGGGTGATCAGCGAGATCGCCGTTCACGCCGTCGGCGCGCTGAGTCTGGGGCTTTACCGGGACTCGCTGGAGAGCGAGGTGGCCTACCTGCTCACCCATTCGGGTACCGCGCTGGTCTTTGCGGAAGATGAAGAGCAGGTCGACAAGATCCTCAATCTCGGCGAGGCGGCGGCGAACCTCAAAGCGATCGTCTACACCGATCCGAGGGGGATGCGGAAATACGACGATCCGCGCCTCATGAAGGCTGAAGAGCTGGATGCGGCCGGTGCCCGGACCGCCAGGCAGCGGCCCTCGCTCTACGACGAGATGATCGACTCCGTCTCGGGAGAGGACGTCGCCGTGCTCTGCACCACGTCGGGCACCACCACCCATCCGAAGCTGGTGATGCTGCCGGCCGGGCGGATCATCGACCACGCGCGCAAGTACCTGCAGTTCGACCCGAAGGGGCCCGACGACCAGTACGTCTCGGTGCTGCCGATGCCGTGGATCGTCGAGCAGGTGCACGTGTTCGGCAAGGCGCTGCTGTGCCGCATGCCGGTCAGCTTCCCCGAGGAGCCGGAGACGCTGATGGCGGACCTGCGGGAAATCGGGCCGACCTTCCTGCTGATGGCGCCGCGGGTGTGGGAGGGCATCGCCGCCGACATCCGGGCCAGGATGATGGACGCCTCCTGGTTCAAGCGCCGGATGTTCGCGCTGGCGCTGTCGATCAACGAGAAGGCCGCGGCGCGCAACAGACGGTCGTGGCTTGCCGACTTCCTGGCCTTCCGGGCGCTGCGCGACCGGCTGGGGTTCTCGCGCCTGCGGTCCGCGGGAACCGGCGGCGCGGCGCTTGGCCCCGACACCTTTCGCTTCTTCCACGCCCTCGGCGTGCCGCTGCGCCAGGTCTACGGCCAGACGGAGCTGATGGGCACCTACATGCTTCATCGCGAGAACGACGTCGATTTCGACACTGTCGGCGTGGTCATCGACCCGGCGATCGAGGTCAGGATCGAGGCGCCGGACCGGCAGGGGGTCGGCGAGATCGTGACGCGCCACCCGAACCGCTTCGCCGGCTACTTCAAGAACGAGAAGAGCACCGCCGAGACGATGCGGGACGGCTGGGTCCACACCGGCGACGCCGGCTACTTCGACGACAAGCAGCACCTGGTGGTCATCGACCGGATGGCCGATCTCGCGGTGATGGCCTCGGGCGACCGCTACTCGCCGCAGTTCCTGGAAAACAAGCTGAAGTTCAGCTCCTACGTCGCCGAGGCGGTGACCCTCGGCAAGGGCCGCGAATATATTTCGGCGCTGATCTGCATCCGGTATTCGATCGTCTCCAAGTGGGCGGAGCGAAAGCAGATCCCCTTCACAACCTACTCCGACCTCTCCGCCAATCCGGCGGTCTATCGCCTGATCCGGGACGAGGTGGAGCGGATCAACGCGACGCTCCAGCCCAATCAGCGGATCGCCAAGTTCGTGCTCCTCTACAAGGAGCTCGACGCCGACGATGGCGAGCTGACGCGCACCCGCAAGGTGCGGCGCAGCGTCATCGAGGAGAAGTACGGGCAGATCATCTCGGCGATCTACGCCGGCGAGCCCGCCATCGACATCGACACCGTGATCACGTTCCAGGACGGCACCAACCAGCGCATCCGCACGCGTCTGAAGGTCGAGACGGTGGAAACCGGAATGACCGGCGCCTCCGGCGAGCAGGCCGCTTAGCCGAGAAAGGACATCACATGGACGGCCATCTCTTCCTGCAGCTCATGGTCAACGGCGTCATGGTCGGTGCGCTCTATGGCGTCGTCGCGATGTGCTTCGTGCTGATCTACAAGGCCTCCCATGTCGTGAACTTCGCGCAGGGCGAACTGCTGCTGGTCGGCGCCTGGGTCTGCTGGTTCTTCGTGGTGAAGTACCAACTGCCGTTCTACTTCGCCTTTCCGATCACCCTCGCGTTCATGGTCGTGCTCGGGATTCTCATCCAGGTCGTGGTGCTGCGTCCGATGATCGGCGAGCCGATCATCTCGGTGATCATGGCGACGATCGGCCTGTCGATCTTCCTGCAGGCGCTGATGAAGTGGATCTTCGGCGTCTCGGCGCAGCCGTTCCCGCCGGTGTTCAGCAAGGGGACGATCGAAGTGCTCGGCCTGCAGGTGCAGACCGAGTACGCGGCCTCGACGCTCGCCAGCGCCGTGATCATGGCCGGCTTCGCCTACTTCTTCAAATACAGCCGGATGGGCCTCGCGATGCGGGCGACGTCGTTCGATCAGCAGGTCGCCCAGTCGCTCGGCATTTCGGTGCGCCAGGTCTTCGCCCTGTCCTGGGCGATCTCGGCGGCCGTCTCCGCCGTCGCCGGCGTCGTCATCGGCGTCGTCAACGGGGTGTCGGCCGGGCTGTCGCTCTACGGCATCAAGGTCTTCCCCGCCGTCATCCTCGGCGGCCTCGACTCCATCGTCGGCGGCGTGATCGGCGGGCTCGTGATCGGCATCCTGGAAAACCTCGCCCACTACGTCGACCGGCAGTTCCTGAACTGGGGCAACCTGCACGAGATCGTGCCGTTCTACGTGCTGATCATCATCCTCATGGTCAAGCCCTACGGCCTGTTCGGCACCCGCGACATCGAGAGACTGTAAGGCCGATGACTGCAATGCTGCGCCCCAGCGGCGAGTTCGTTCAGAGCTATCGGCTCGACACCCAGATCTTCCGCACGCGCAACACCCGCTACGCGGCGGTGCTGTCGCTGATCGTGCTGGCGCTCGTGCCGCTGTTTGCGGGAAGTTACGCCCTGAACCTGCTCATCCAGATCGGCTATCTCGGCATTGCGGCGCTCGGCCTCAACCTGCTGGTCGGCTTCACCGGGCAGATCTCGATCGGCCACGCGGTGTTCTTCGGCTTCGGCGCCTTCGCCTCGGCTTGCCTGAACAACCGGCTCGGGATTCCCGTCATCTTCTCGATCCCGCTGGCGGCGCTCGCCACGGCGCTGGTCGGTCTCGTCTTCGGTCTGCCGGCGGCGCGGCTGAAGGGCCTGTACCTGGCGATCGCGACGCTGGCCGCCCAGTTCATCCTGCAGGACTTCTTCGCTCGGGCGCACTGGTTCTCCGGCGGCGTGTCGGGCAGCATCGCCGAGCCGATAACGATCTTCGGCTGGGTCGCCGACACCGACGAGAAGTTCTTCTACGTCCTGGCGGTCTTCTTCGTGCTCTCGCTGCTTCTGGTGACCAACCTGCTGCGCACCCGCGACGGGCGCGCCTTCGTGGCGGTGCGCGACCACTACCTGTCCGCGGAGATGATGGGCATCAACCTGCGGTACTACCGCACGCTCGCCTTCGGCATCTCCTCCTTCTATGCCGGGCTCGGCGGCGCCCTCTACGCCCACTATCTCGGCTACGTCTCGATCGAAGGCTTCGACATCCTGTTCTCCATCCAGTTCCTGGCGATGATCATCATCGGCGGGCTGGGGTCGGTGTCCGGTTCGATCCTCGGCACCGCCTTCATGGTGCTGCTGCCGCAGGTCATGGAGTGGCTGACGGCCGCCCTCGACGGCAGCTGGATCGACACCACGCTGCACCTCAACGAGGGTACCGCCTTTCTGCGCGAGATGGCGATCGGCCTGGTGATCGTCCTGTTCCTCATCCTCGAACCGGACGGGCTGGCGCACCGGTGGCGGCAAATCAAGGCCTACTGGAAGCTCTATCCTTTCTCTTACTGAAAATACAAACGCGAAAACAGGTGAAAACTAGGGAGTGAACGATGAGCATACTTAAATGGACTGCTGTGGTGCTTGCCGGGGGATACATTCTGGCGAGCCCCGCTCTTGCCCAGGAAACAATCTCGATCGGTCATCTGGCGGACTATTCCGGGGCGACCTCCGATGTCGGCATGCCCTACGGCCAGGGCGTCGCGGATACCTTCGAATACATCAACGAGAACGGCGGCATCAACGGCAAGAAGGTCGACATCGAAACGATCGACTACTCCTATCAGGTCCCCCGCGCCATCGCCGCCTACAAGAAGTGGGCGCAGCGCGACAAGGTGGCGGCAATCATGGGCTGGGGAACCGCCGACACCGAGGCCCTGATCACCTTCGTGACCAAGGACAAGGTGCCGTACTTCTCCGGATCCTACGCGGCGACCTTGACGGACCCTGTCGGGGATAAGGCGGAACGGGCGGCACCCTACAACTTCTTCTACGGCCCCTCGTACTCCGACGCGGCCCGCGCGCTGGTGAAGTGGGCGGCGGATGACTGGAAGGCCAAGGGCGGCGAAGGCACGCCGAAATACGTCCACATGGGCGCCAACCATCCCTATTCGAACTCGCCCAAGGCGGCGGCCGAGGAGTACGCCAAGGAACTCGGCTTCGAGGTGCTGCCGGCCATCCAGTTCTCGCTGGCGCCGGCGGACTTCACCGCCCAGTGCCTGTCGCTGAAGGAATCGGGCGCCGACTACGCCTTCATCGCCAACACCACCAACTCCAGCGTGTCGCTGCTGAAGGCCTGCGAGACGGTCGGCACCGACGTGCAGTTCCTGTCGAACGTCTGGGGCATGGACGAAGCGGCCGCCAAGGCCGCCGGCACGGCTGCCGATGGCGTCGTCATTCCCGTCCGCACCGCCGCCGTCTGGACCGACGAGGCGCCCGGGCTTGCGGTCATGAAGGAGGTCGCCAAGGTTTCTGACAGCTCCGGCGAGCAGTATCGCCCGGTGCACTACCTTGCCGGCATCTGCTCGGCGCTGTTCGTCCGCGACGCGCTGAAGTGGGCCGACGAGAATGGCGGCATCGACGGCGAGAACGTCCGCAAGGCGATGTACGCCCAGGCCGACTGGTTCCCGGAAGGGACCGACGGGGTGTGCAAGCCGATGACCTGGACCGATACGGATCACCGGCCGACCGCGGAGGTCTCGCTGTACCAGATCCACGTGACCGGCCAGCCCGACAACGACCTGAACAAGGCGATCGAGAGCGGGGCGGTGAAGATGGACAAGATCGCCACCGTCGAGCTTCCGCGCCGCGACGACTGGCACGGCCACTGAGCACGGGCAGCAGACGCCGGCCGGTCCCCGCGTCGGGGTCGGCCGGCGCTTCCGTCGACGGGAGGACGATGTGAACGCGGCAGCGCAAGCGGAACCGGCAGACGACAACCTGCTCGACGTGAGCGGCATCGAGGTCGTCTACAACGACGTCATACTGGTGCTTCGCGGCCTGAGCCTGAGCGTTCCGAAGGGCAAGATCGTCGCGCTGCTCGGCCCAAACGGCGCCGGCAAGTCGACGACGCTGAAGAGCATCTCCGGCCTGCTGAAGTCGGAGGACGGCAGGATCACGCGCGGCAGCGTCGTCTTCGGCGGCCACCGCATCAACGATCTCCAGCCGGACAACATCGTGCGGCGCGGCATCTTCCAGGTGATGGAGGGCCGGCGCATCATCGCCGACATGACCGTGCTCGAGAACCTCAAGCTCGGCGCCTTCACGCGAACCGACAGGGGACAGATCGCCGCCGACATCGACAAGGTCTACGAATACTTCCCCCGCCTGCGGGAACGCACCGGCCTTGCCGGCTATCTCTCCGGCGGCGAACAGCAGATGCTGGCGATCAGCAGGGGTCTGATGGCCAAGCCCTCGCTGATGCTGCTCGACGAGCCGTCGATGGGCCTGTCGCCGCTGCTCGTCGGCGAGGTGTTCCGGATCATCAGGCGCCTCAACGCCGAGCTCGGCCTGACCGTCCTGCTGGTCGAGCAGAACGCGCAGATGGCGCTGCGCACCGCGCACTACGGCTATATCATGGAGCAGGGCAAGATCGTGCTGGACGGGCCGGCGGAAGAGCTGACCAGCAACGAGGACGTGCGGGAGTTCTACCTCGGCCAGGGAAGCGACGCCGAGCGCCACTCGTTCAAGAACCTCAAGTCCTTCAAGCGCAGGAAGCGCTGGATCTGACCGGGTCCGGTGGCCCCTTTTTGCTACCGCCGCCACCCGGTGGATTGGCGGAGAAAATGCAAAATTGGCGATTGCAGCGATTGGGGCCTTGGTGCCGGCTGAGGGACTCGAACCCCCGACCCACGGTTTACAAAACCGTTGCTCTACCAGCTGAGCTAAGCCGGCCTGCGGACAGAAGCCGTTCGTTTACGGCTGCGCGCCCTCGTCGGGCGGGCGGACAATAGACCGATCGCCGGACTCCTGTCGACTGCCCGCGTCGGCAAAATCGCCCGGGCTTTGCGAATTCGGCTTTCCGTAACCCGCATCCGTGTAGGATGATTGTCCCGCGGGGCGGAGAATTGCGACAGGAGTGGCAATCCCATGAAACGCATCCTCACAACGGCCGTGGCGGTGCTGGCGGTCGGCGCCGCCGCGGGGCCTGTGCAAACGGCAAGAGCCGACGGCGGCGTGGTGGCGGCAGGCGTCGCCGGTCTGGCGCTCGGCGCGCTGTTCCCGTTCGCCTATGGCTACCAGTACCATCCGACCGGCTACTGGTACGTCCGCGACACCAGTGCCTACCGCTATCCCGTCTCCTATTATCGCTGGTACGCGCCGGCCGGGGGCTACATCTATGTCGGCCCGAACTGGCGGCACTGGTACCAGTACCGCGACGCGGTCTACGCGCCGCCGCCGTATTTCGTCGTGCCGCCGCAGCGCTTCGTCTACTATCCGCCGGTGCCGCAATACCGCTACTATTACGGCGCGAACCAGAAGGCGGGTGGCTACCGGTAGCCCGACTTTCCGGGGTGAGGGCAGCGCCGCTCCTCGGGTCGCATCCGACGGATTTGCGTCAGGAGGCCGCGCAGAAACCCTTCGGCGTGAAGGTCCTGATATTGCTGACCGGCGAGCCCGCCCGCACGACATATTCCGAGATCCCGTAGGGCGTGCGGGCATCCGGATCCCAGTTGTAGCTCCACCCCATGCCGGTGAACGGGTAGCCCGGCCATTTGAAGCCTTCGGTGTAGGAAGACCAGATCTGCTGGAAGACGAAGGATTGCGTGCCTTCCAGGCCGATCGGCCCGGACGGTCGTGCCGGGATATCGAAGGAGCAGTGGCGCGTGGTGATTGAAGGGTCGCTGGCGCAGGGCCTGAAGATGTACTGCGGCGAGACCCGGAACCGGACCATCTCCCAGCCGCCCGTTTGCGGCGGCATGCCCAGGATCATGTGCAGTTTCAGGAGCGGATCGGCGGCCGCCTTGCACTTGGGGCCGATTTCCCGGGGCAGCGAAATCCAGGTGTCGTGGCCCAGAACGGCGGTGTCGTCGTCGCGCGAAGCGAACCTGAGCATGCCCTTCGTGTGCGGGAACGGGTTCTCGAAATCGTCGGGAACGTCGGCCGTGCGGGCCAGGGTGATCACCGTCACCTTGCGCCGGGTTGCGTTGATGGGGACGAGCCGCTTGCGGTAGCTGGGACGCTTCACCGCCGACTGGAAGATCGACTGGAGATAGGCATTCTCCAGGTCGCTGCGATCGGCGGGCGCGGTCGCCGGCGGACCTGCGGGGTCGGACGTTGCCGTTCCGGTCGCCGACAGCATGATCATGCCGCCCACCAAGGCGGCCCGAACCATTCCAGGCAAGTGCATGTCACCCTCTCCCGAACTTCGGTGTTCATCGCGCATGTCGCCGATTGGCCTTGGCACCGGACCACGCGATCCCACTTTCCGGCGATTTGGCCGCCGGAGCAAGTCCGGCGGAACCCGGGCCTGTTCAGGGGCGGCGGGCGAGACGGTCGGCAATGTAGAGCGCCAGCACGGCGGCGTTCGACACGTTCAGGCTCGGCATTCGACCAGGCATGTCGATGCGGGCAAGGTGGCTGCAGGTCTCGCGGGTCTTCTGGCGAAGGCCTTTTCCCTCCGCGCCGAGCACAAGCGCGTAGGGCTCTGTGGGCGCAAGCGCCTCGAGCGTCGAGTCCGCGGAGGCATCGAGGCCGATCGTGGTGAAGCCGCGGCCGTTCAGTTCCTCGATCGTCCCCGAAAGGTTGCGCACCCTGGCGAGAGGCACGACGTCGAGGGCTCCGGCCGCCGATTTCGCCAGCACCGCGGTTTCGCGTGGGCTGTGCCGGGCGGTCACGACAACCGCGCCCATGTCGAAGGCGGCGGCGCTGCGCAATACCGCGCCGACGTTGTGCGGATCGGTCACCTGGTCCAGCAGCAACAGCCGGTTCGGCTGATCGAGATCCGCGAGCGGCTGCTCGGGCAGGGGATCGCAGTACAGGACGCAGCCCTGATGCACGGCTTCATCGCCGACCAGGCGGCTGATCGCGTTGCTGCTGGCTTCTTCAACGGGGACGTCGACCACTGCGCCGGCATCGGTCAGCCGCCGCAGCGCATTTGCCGTGGCGACCAGCCGGCGCCGAACCCGCCGCGGATTGGCGAGGGCTGCAGAAACCGGATGGAGTCCATATATGACGTGGTCGGCATCCGCCGCGGGGGCGGATCCGGACCGGCGGCCGGGCCGATTCGCGGGGCGGCTGCCGCCCCCCGGGCGGTTTCGGTGGCGGTGAGGCTTTCTGTCAGTGGTCATGGGTCGATTACGCGCATGTCCGGCGAGATTCCGGAAGGGGGCTGTTGACAACGCTGCGGATCATTCCCATAAAGCGCCCCACGCTGCGCCGAGCGGTTGCCGCGGGCGGGTTGCTGTGTCTTCGAATCACAATGCAAATCGGAGGGGTGCCCGAGTGGTTAAAGGGGACGGGCTGTAAACCCGTTGGCTTAGCCTACGTTGGTTCGAATCCAACCCCCTCCACCATTGCATTGGACCAGTGAGGTTTTACGCGGGTGTAGCTCAATGGTAGAGCAGCAGCCTTCCAAGCTGACGATGAGGGTTCGATTCCCTTCACCCGCTCCACGTTGCGGTGTGATCGAACGGGGCGAAATGTCGGCAACAGACCGCCGGCGGCGATGAAACGAAACGAGGCCCGGGCGGACGTTCGAGTGCGGGCGACAAGGCAGACAGGAATTCTGGGCGATGGCCAAAGCGAAGTTTGAGCGGACGAAGCCGCACTGCAACATCGGGACGATTGGTCATGTTGACCATGGCAAGAC